>NZ_BPQG01000044.1 GCF_022179125.1 Methylobacterium cerastii | reverse complement strand
TGTCAACGATATAATCGCCATTCGTTATAGCCTTGAACGGCCAACGCCGGAGTCAGGGCCAGCACGACCAGGCCCACGATCCGCTTCGTCAGTGACATCGAGGGCTGCTTCCCGAGCCTGGTCGTCCCCGCCGCGTCTCGGGACCCGGACACCAAACTAGGTCGCATTCGGCTCCGCGACCATGGCGTGGCATCGGGCGCGAGGCGGCATCGGTGACCCCGGGGATGCGGCTTTGGGAGAAACTTATCCGTTCCAATGTCTTAAAGACGCCACCGGCCTGTTCGTGCCGGCGGCGCCTGCCCTTTCCCTTGTGCACCCCGTCGCCGGGGCGGGAGCGCCGGCGGAAAGCGGTCCTCTTGCGGGCGCGGCGGGGTCAGGCGGTGCCGTTGCCGCCCGTCGCGCCGTAGACCTCGCCGGTGACGTAGCTCGCCTCCTGGCTCGCCAGGAAGACGTAGACCGGCGCGAGCTCCACCGGCTGGCCGGGGCGGCCGAGCGGCACCTCGGAGCCGAACGTCTCGACCGCCTCCTGCGGCTGCCCGCCCGAGGGCTGCAGCGCGGTCCAGAACGGCCCAGGCGCCACCGCGTTCACGCGGATGCCCTTCGCGACCTGCTGCTTGGCCAGAGCCTTCGAGAAGGCGACGATGCCAGCCTTGGTGGTGGCGTAGTCGACGAGGATCTGCGGCGGGTTGTAGGCCACGACCGAGGCCGTGTTGATGATCGACGCGCCCGGCGGCATGTGCGGCAGCGCCGCCTTGGTGATCCAGAACATCGCGTAGAGGTTGGTCTTCAGCGTTCGGTCGAACTGCTCGTCGGTGATGTCGCCGACGTCCTTCTGGTTGGTCTGCTTGCCGGCGTTGTTGACCAGGATGTCGAGCCCGCCGAGGTCGGTGACAGCCCGGTGCACCAGCGTCTCGCAGAACGCCTTGTCGGTGATGTCGCCCGGCAGCAGCACCGCCTTACGGCCCTCCGCCTCGATCAGCTCGGCCACCGCCCGCGCGTCCGGCATCTCGGCCTCGACGAAGCTGAGCGCCACGTCGGCACCCTCGCGGGCGAAGGCGATGACGGCCGCGCGCCCGATGCCAGAATCGGCGCCGGTCACCAGGGCCTTGCGGCCGGCGAGGCGGCCGTGGCCCCGGTAGCTGGTCTCGCCGTGGTCCGGCTGCGGGTCCATCGCTCCGGCGAGGCCCGGCGCCTCCTGCGGTTGGCGCTCGAACGGCGGCTGCGGGTACTGGGTGCGCGGATCCTGCATCGTGAGGCGCTTGTCAGCGGCGTCGGTCATGAAGCTGTCCTGGCGCGCCGGGTTCGAACGGGACAGACCGTGCGGCGCGCGTGTCGGGTGATGCTGTCCGGGAACTTCGGCAATCGGCCCCGTGCGCGGATGTTCCGGCCCCTGCGGCCCTATGGACGCCGCCGGAGCCTTCCGTCAGGCCGCCTCGCCCCGCCTGCGCCCGAGCGCCGCCATGGCCTCGTCGGCGGCCCGCTGCCCGCTGTCGTGGGCGCCGTGGGCGGTGGTGAAATCGTGCGGGTGCGTCGCCTCGCCGGCGAAGAACAGCCTGTCCTCGAAGGGCCGGGCGAGCCGCGCCCGCGCACCCGAGCGGCCCGGCAGGGCGCAGCTATACGCGCCGCCGACGGAGGCCATCCGGCTCCAGGACGTCGCGGCCAGCGGCCGGATCGCCGAGGCGATGTCGCCTCCGAACAGCGCGGCCAGCTCGGCTGAGACGTGGGCGAAGCCGGCGGCCGGGCCGTCCTCCGCCACGATGCGGGCGCCCTCGCCTCCGAGGAACGCCTCGATCACCGGCCAGCCGTTGGGGCGGATCGAATAGGCGGCGGCTCGTCGGTCGTGCAGGTTGCCGTAGACGTGCGTGTCCGGCGCGAACGCGGCCTCGCGCCCGATCTCGAGGAAGACCTTCTCGTTGCGGCCGAGCGGCAGGTCGGCGGCGGCCTCGCGCCAGGGCTCGACCCCGGAGGGCAGGTGGATCGCGTCGCCGGCCAGCACCGCGGTCGAGACGGTGAGAATGGCGGCCCCGGCGCGGACGGTGCCGGCGCGCGTGGTGACGGCGACGCCGTCCGCGGTCAGGTCGACCTGCTCGGCGGGGGTGGCGAGCCGCAGAGTCGTCGCGGACGGCAGGCTGGCCGCGACCAGCGTGCCGTAGCCGAGCGGCAGGTGCCAGTTTCGGCCCGTCGCGGCGTCGTCGTAGGCGAGATAGTCGGTAGCCGAGATCGCCTCGGGTGCGACGCCGCTCATGAAGCCGGCGATGGCGCGCACGTAGGCGTTCCAGGGACCGCCGGGCTCCAGGGCGTCGCTCGCCCGGTCGCTGCCCGCCGCGACAAGGCGAAGCCGCTCCTCCCAGTCGCCGTAGGCCCGCTGCGCCGCCGCCTGGCCGTCCGCGTCCTGGGCCAGCGACGGATGCGCCTTCGCCCATGGCGGCTCGCCGCGGTCGACGGGAAAGCCCGAGGCCTCGGCGATGCCGACCCAGGCGTTGCGGTCGCCGGAGTGGAGCCATTCGCAGCCGAAATCGAGCGGATGGCCGCCGAGATCCTGCGTGAAGGCGCGTCCCCCGAGGCACGACGAGGCCTCGAGCAGCAGCGCCGCCTTGCCATGCGCCGCCAGCCGCCGCGCGGCCCCGATGCCGGCGGCGCCTCCGCCTACGATGATGACGTCGAACACGCTGGCCATGGCGCCGTAGGTGAGATCGCCCGAGCGGCGAGACAAGCGCCGCGCCGACCGGATCGGCGGCCGGCCGCCCCTCAGGCCGCTTGTGCGAGGGCGGCCTGGAACTCCGCCTCCGGCAGCAGCGCCCCGCCGGTGGTCCAGACGACGTGCATCGCGTGGGCGACGTCGGGCAGGGCGCCGCAGGCCGGCCCCACTGCCGCGAAGGCCGCCGCCGCCGACGGCTCGAGGCGCAAGCCCGCCCGGTCCCAGAGATCGCGCAGCCAGGTGAACAGGTCGGCGTCGCCCACCGTCACCACGGCCTCGACGAGGCCCCCGACGGTGCCGGCCACCAGCATCGAGGCCGTGGCCACGGCCAGGCCGTCCGCCGCGGTCCGGTTGTCGAGCCCGACCTCGTAGACGCTCACCGACCGCGCCGGGCCTGCGGCGAGCTGCACGAGCATGCAGGGCGCGGCGACGGGCTCGACGAAGACGCAGCGCACGGCGTCTCCGTAGAGCAGTTTCAGGCCGAGGGTGACGCCGCCCGGGGCGCCGCCGACGCCGCAGGGGAGGTAGACGCACAAGGGATGGGCCGCGTCCACGCTCACGCCCGCCGCGTCGAGCTGGCGCCGCAGGTCGAAGGCCGCCGCCGCGTAGCCGAGGAACAGGTCCACCGAGCTCTCGTCATCGACGAAGTGCGCGTCGGCGCGGCCCTCGAAGGCGATCCGCGCGGCGGCGACGGCGCTGCCGTAATCGCCCGCATGCTCCACCACCCGGGCGCCGAGGTCGCGCAGGCGGCGCTTCTTCCACGCCTTGGCGTCGTGGGACATGTGCACCTCGACCTGGAAGCCGAGGGCGCGGCCGATCACCCCGACGCTGAACCCGAGGTTGCCGGTGCTTCCCACCGCGATCGTGTGGACGCCGAAGGCCGCCCGGACATCCGGGTCGGCGAGGCGGGCATAGGAGGACGCGCCCGAGAGCCAGCCCGCGGCGAGGCCGAGCCGCTCGGCCTCGACCAGCACCTCGTAGACGCCGCCCCGCGCCTTGATGCAGCCGGTGATCGGCAGATCGTGGTCGGCCTTCACCCAGGCCGCGGCCCCCGGGCGTCCCGACACCAGGGCGGCCAGGTCGGCGGAGAGCGGCAGGAGGGCCGAATCGATCCGGCCGGTCGCGAGTTCGGGAAACAGCCGGGCGAGGAGCGGATCGAAGCGGCGCCAGCGCGCCTCGGCCGCCTCGACCTCGGCGAGGCCGAAGGCCAGGCCCGGCAGGATCTCGGCGGCGCGGCCCAGGCGCGGGTTGCGCCAGACCGTGGGCCTGCCGTCCCGCACGGCGTCGGGGAGATCGAGCGGGGGCGTGCCGGCGGCGCTCATGCGGACGGTCTCCTGTAACGGGAATCGGCTCGGGCGGACCGGGCCGTCGCGCCGAGCCGGCCGGCCGGGGACGGGTCGGCGGCCGTGCGGCCGTGCTCGTCCACCGGGCCCGGACGGCATCGCACATGCGGCCGCCTGCCTGAAGCCGGCGGCGAATCTCCCAGCTTGGTCGCCCGCACCCAGCGTCCATGAACGATCCTTCCGTTCCAGGGGGCGATGACGCAAGGATCCCGCGGCCAGGAACACTAGGCGTCTCATCGCAGCGAGAACGAAGGCGCATTTCGAGAGCACCTTCCGCCCCGACTTTGCTAGCTTTTCCGGGCTGACCCACGAAGGACCCGCGAAGATGCTGTCGAAGTTCGAGCGCTATCCCCTGACCTTCGGCCCGAGCCCGATCGAGCACCTGCCGCGGCTGACGGCCCATCTCGGCGGCGACGTGCTGATCTACGCCAAGCGCGAGGATTGCAATTCGGGCCTCGCCTACGGCGGCAACAAGCTGCGCAAGCTCGAGTACATCGTGCCCGACGCCATCGCCAGCGGGGCCGACACCCTGGTCTCGATCGGCGGCGTGCAGTCGAACCACACCCGCATGGTCGCGGCGGTCGCCGCCAAGATCGGCATGAAGTGCCGGCTGATCCAGGAGGCCTGGGTCCCGCACGAGGACGCGGTCTACGACCGGGTCGGCAACATCATGCTGTCCCGCATCATGGGCGCGGAGACGCAGCTCGTCGACGACGGCTTCGACATCGGCATCCGCGAGAGCTGGACGAAGGCCCTGGAGGACGTGAAGGCCAAGGGCGGCAAGCCCTACGCGATCCCCGCCGGCGCCTCGGTGCACAAGTTCGGCGGGCTCGGCTACGTCGGCTTCGCCGAGGAGGTCCGCGCCCAGGAGGCCGAGATGGGCCTGCACTTCGACTACATCGTGGTCTGCACCGTCACCGGCTCGACCCATGCCGGCATGGTGGTGGGCTTCTCCGCCGACGGGCGCGCCCGCAACGTGATCGGCATCGACGCCTCCTGCACCCCGGCCCAGACCAAGGCGCAGGTCCTGGAGATCGCCAGGAACACCGCCGAGCTCGTCGGCGCGCGGGCGATCACCGAAGACGACATCGTGCTCAACGAGGACTACGCCTACCCGGTCTATGGCGTGCCCTCGAAGGAGACGGTCGAGGCGATCCGCCTCTCGGCCCGGCTCGAGGGCATGATCACCGACCCCGTCTACGAGGGGAAGTCGATGCAGGGCATGATCGACCTCGTGCAGAAGGGCTTCTTCCCGAAGGGCTCGAAGGTGCTCTACGCCCATCTCGGCGGAGCGCCCGCGCTCAACGGCTACAGCTACACCTTCCGAAACGGCTGAGCCGCGTCAGAAGCCGCCGGACTCCGTCGGCGGCAGCGCCGCCACCAGCTGCCGCAAGAAGGCTTGGACAGCGTGCGGCAGCTTGCGGTCGCGCATCACTTGGACCTGGATGCCGCGCATCAGGCTCATCCGCGCGTGCACCGGGATGCAGACGAGCTCGCCGAGGCGCACCGGCGTCTGCACCGTGAGGGCCGACATCAGCGCCAACCCCTTCGTCCGCCGAACGAAGGGCAGCAGGGCGGAGAGGATGTTGGCCGTGAGCGTCGGCTCGATGGTGATGCCCTCGGCGAGGCAGGCCGCGTCGAAGACCCGGCGAGCCGTGGTATCGAGGGTCGGCACCGCGATCGGGTAGGGCTTCAGGTCCGCGAGCCGGATCGCGGGTCGGCGCGCCAGGGGGTGATCGGGGGCACTGAGCGCCACCATCTCGACGGCGTTGTCGTAGGCGACCGCGACCAGGCTCGAGGGCGCGAGCGCGAAGGTGATGCCGATGTCGGCGTCGCCCGCCGCCACCACGTGCGTGACCTGGGCGGGGGGCAGCATCTGCACCTCGAAGCGGATGCCCGGATGGGCGGCGTGGAACCCCGCGATCGCGTTCGGCAGCAGGTCGAGGGCGAAACCCTCCGAGGTGGCGACCCGGATGAAGCCGCGCGCCAGGCCCTGCAATTCCTGGATGTCGGCTGCGACCTGCTCGGCCCGCAGCAGGGTCTGGCGCGCGTGTTCCGCCAGCAGCTCCCCGGCCGGGCTGAGCACCATGCCGCGCGGGCGACGCTCGAAGAGGACGCAGTCGAGTTCGCTCTCGAGATTGGAGATCTGCCGGCTGATCGCCGAGGCTGCGATGTTCAAGTGCGTGGAGGCCGCGGCGATCGACCCGGTTCTGGCGACGGCCAAGACGTAGCGAAGGCCCGAAACGTTCATGGAAACCTGTCGATTGCCGAAACGGCACGGCAGCAATCACGAAATTCTACTTGTTGCGATGCCAATTGCACAACACCATGGCACGACGAAAAAAGCGGCAGGTCGATGCGGGCGGTACGATGCTGGCCGTGCGGACGGGTGAGAAGGACAGACATCATGGCGAGCAGGATCATGACGACACACCGCTCCACGGCACGCGCCGCGCTCACCCTGCTGATGTTGGCAGCCAGCGTCCCGGCGCTCGCCGGCAAGGCGAACGACACCCTGGTCTACGCCTCCGACACCGAGCCGGAAAACGTCAGCCCGTATCACAACAGCGCCCGCGAGGGCGTCATCCTGGCCCGCAACGTCTGGGACACCCTGATCTACCGCGACCCGAAGACCGGCACCTACCAGCCGATGCTGGCCACCGCCTGGAAATGGGTCGATCCCGTCACCCTCGAGCTGACCCTGCGCGAGGGCGTGACCTTCCACAACGGCGACGCCTTCGGCCCGGAAGACGTGGCCTTCACCTTCAACTACGTGCTGACGCCGGAAGCCCGCACGGTGACGAAGCAGAACGTCGACTGGATGAAGTCGACGGAGGTCGTCGACGCCCACACCGTCCGCATCCATTTGAAGGCCCCCTTCCCGGCCGCGCTCGAATACCTCGCCGGCCCGACACCGATCTTCCCGGCGGCCTACTTCAAGAAGGTCGGCCTCGACGGCTTCGCCAAGGCGCCCGTCGGCACCGGCCCCTACCGCATCACCGCGGTCGAGAACGGCCGCGGCGTGAAGATGGAGCGCTTCGCCAAGTATTGGCCTGGCAGCCCGATCGGCGCGGCCAAGATCGGCAAGCTCGAGTTCCGCGTTATCCCCGACGCCGATAGCCGCATGGCCGAGCTCGTTACCGGCGGAATCGACTGGATCTGGCGCGTGCCGAGCGATCAGGCCGACCAGCTGAAGGGCGCCCCCAACGTCTCCGTTCTCAGCGCCGAGACCATGCGGGTCGGGTTCCTGCAGTTCGACACCCTCGGCCGAGCCAAGGAGAACTCGCCTCTGAAGGATCCCCGCGTCCGGCAGGCGATCTCGTACGCCATCGACCGCAAGGCCATGGTGGACAACCTCGTGCGTGGCGGGAGCCGGGTGATGAACGCGGCCTGCTTCATCGACCAGTTCGGCTGCACCGACGAGGGCGTGCCGCGTTACAGTTACGATCCGGTCAAGGCCAAGGCGCTTCTCAAGGAGGCGGGCTACCCGAACGGCTTCGAGATCGACCTCGGCGCTTACCGCGAGCGCGACTACGCCGAGGCCGTGATCGGCTACCTGCGCGCCGTCGGCATCACCGCCCGGCTGAACTACCTGCGCTACGCGGCGCTCCGCGACCTCATCCGGGGCGGCAAGGTCTCGATCGCGTTCCAGACCTGGGGGTCGTTCTCCGTACTCGACGTCTCGGCCTTCACGGGCGTCTACTTCCGCGGCGGCGACGAGGACCTGACCAAGGACCCCGAGACTATCGCGGCCCTCCAGGCCGGGGATGGGGCGACCGACCCGGCCGTGCGGAAGGTCAAGTACGCCGAAGCGCTCAAACGCATCGCCGGCCAGGCCTACGCCCTGCCGTTGTTCTCGTACTCGACGAACTACGCCTTCACGTCGGACCTGACCTTCACGGCGCAGCCCGACGAGCTGCCGCGCTTCTACGCGGCGCAGTGGAAGTAACGGCCGGCGCCTGAAGCCGACCGACCGCCGACCGAACGAGGGAGCCGGGCCATGCTGCGATTCATGATCCAACGAAGTCTGGTGGCGCTGGCGGTCGCCGTGACGGTGTCGGTGGCGAGCTTCATGCTCCTGCACCTGTCGGGCGACCTCGCCACCGCCATCGCGGGGCCGGAGGCGACCTCCGTGCAGGTGGAGGCGATCCGGGTCCAGTACGGGCTCAACCAGCCCCTTCTCGCGCAGTTCTTCGCCTGGGGGGCCAAAGCGATCCGGCTCGATTTCGGCAACTCGTTCTACTTCCGCGAGAGCGTGATCGACCTGCTGGCCGCCCGCCTGCCGATCACCCTGTTCCTCGGCGTGGTGGCGCTGGCCGTGGCGCTCTTCGTGGCCATCCCCCTCGGGGTGCTGGCCGCGGTCCGGCGCGACACCT
The DNA here is from genome assembly GCF_022179125.1 of Methylobacterium cerastii. Classification (GTDB taxonomy): domain Bacteria; phylum Pseudomonadota; class Alphaproteobacteria; order Rhizobiales; family Beijerinckiaceae; genus Methylobacterium; species Methylobacterium cerastii. Next base: position 150,551 of record NZ_BPQG01000044.1, on the reverse strand, counting down.
GGATCGACCGGGCCGCCCTCTCGGTCTCGGTGCTGGGCCAGGCCATGCCGAGCTTCTGGTTCGGCCTGACCCTGATCATGATCTTCTCGGTGAATCTGCGCTGGCTGCCGGTCTCCGGCAACACGACCTGGAAGCACTTCGTTCTGCCGGCGATCGCGCTCGGCTACTACGCCATGCCGGCGGTGATGCGGCTGACCCGCAACGGCATGCTGGAGGTCCTGGCCTCGGACTACGTCCGCACCGCCCGCGCCAAGGGCCTGCCACCGCGCAAGATTCTGATCCGGCATGCGCTTCGCAACGCCGTCATCCCGGTGATCGCGCTGGCCGCCGTGCAGTTCGGCTTCATGCTCGGCGGCTCGATCGTGATCGAGGCGGTGTTCTCGCTCCAGGGGCTTGGCCAGCTCGCCTGGGAATCCATCGCCCGCAACGACTTCCCGGTGGTGCAGGCGATCGTGCTGGTCCTGGCGATGATCTACATCGCCCTGACGCTGGCCGCCGACCTCCTCAACGCCTTCCTCGATCCCCGGCTGCGCCAATGACCCTCCAGCCATCCGCCTCCCCCATCGCGGCCGGCTTGCCCGAGACGCCGACGGCCCTCTCGGCCGACAGGCCGGCGGCGCTCCCCGCCGCCCGCTCGCCCACCGCCCTGGCGCTCCGGCGCGGGCTCCGCCACGGCGGCTTCGTGATCGGTGCCGGCATCCTCGGGACCATCCTGCTCTGCGCGCTCGCCGGCCCGCTGATCGCGCCCCACGATCCCTACGCCCAGGACGTCTCCCGGCGCCTGATCCCGCCGATCTGGCAGGCGAAGGGCAACTGGGACCACGTGCTCGGCACCGACAAGCTCGGGCGCGACTACCTCAGCCGCCTGATCTACGGCAGCCAGATCTCCCTGCTGATCGGGATCGCCGCGGCGGCCATCTCGGGCGCGATCGGCACGACGCTCGGCATCTGCGCCGGCTATTTCGGCGGCCGGGTCGACGCGGTGGTGAGCTACGTCGTCACCACGCGGCTGGCCATGCCGGTGGTGCTGGTGGCGCTCGCCATGGCCTCCCTCGTCGGCGGCTCGCTGAAGGTGGTGGTGCTGGTGCTCGGCTTCCTGCTCTGGGACCGCTTCGCCGTGGTCACCCGCGCGGCGACCCGGCAGATCCGCGACCAGGACTTCATCGCCGCGGCCCGCGCCACGGGCTTCTCCCCGGCCCGCATCCTGTTCCAGGAGGTGCTGCCGAACATCCTCAACGCGCTCATCGTGGTGGCGACCCTGGAGATGGCGCACGCTATCCTGCTCGAGGCCGCCCTGTCTTTCCTGGGCCTCGGCGTGCAGCCGCCGCTGCCGTCCTGGGGCCTGATGATCGCCGAGGGCAAGCCGTACATGTTCTTCCAGCCCTGGGTCATCACCATTCCGGGCATCGCGCTCCTGGTCCTCGTCCTGGCGATCAACCTGCTCGGCGACGGCATCCGCGACGTCACCGCCCCCGAGGGGCGGCGCTGAACCGCCCCTGCCCCGCAGAAAACCCCACCGCACGGAGATCGAGTGAGCCCATGTCCCGACACGACGCGATCGCGCGCGCCGCGCGCCACTACGACGAGGGCGGCTTCCTCAGCGTGCTGCAGGACGCCGTCGCCCGCCAGACCGAGAGCCAGACCTCGGGGCAGCTGCCGAAGCTGAAGGCCTATCTCGCCGACTTCCTGGTGCCGCGGATCGCGCCGCTCGGCTTCACCAGCCGCATCCTCGACAACCCGGACGGCGTCCACGGCCCGTTCCTGATCGCCGAGCGCCACGAGGGCGACGCGCTGCCCACCGTGCTGATCTACGGACACGGCGACACCGTGCGCGGCTACCCCGAGCAGTGGCGCGAAGGCCTCGCCCCCTGGACGATCACCATCGAGGGCGAGCGCTGGTACGGCCGCGGCACCGCCGACAACAAGGGCCAGCATATCCTCAACCTCGGCGCGCTGGCGGCGGTGATGGCGGCGCGCGAGGGGCGGCTCGGCTTCAACACCAAGCTGCTGATCGAGATGGGCGAGGAATCCGGCTCGCCGGGACTGCGCGACCTTTGCCGCGCCGAGGCCGAAGCGCTCAAGGCCGACGTGCTCATCGCCTCGGACGGTCCCCGCGTCAGCGCCGAGCGGCCGACGGTCTTCCTCGGCTCGCGCGGCGGCTACACCTTCGAGATGCTGCTGGACCTGCGCGAGGGCAGCCACCATTCCGGCAACTGGGGCGGCCTGCTGCGCAACCCCGGCACGGTGCTGGCCAACGCCATCGCCACCCTCGTCGACGGGCGCGGCAAGATCCTCCTCGACGCCCTGCGCCCGCCCGCTATCCCCGACAACGTCCGCGCGGCGCTCGCCGACATCGCGGTGGGCACCGACCCGACCGCGCCGGCGATCGACGCCGATTGGGGCGAGCCGGGGCTGTCCGCGGCCGAGCGCGTGTTCGGCTGGAACACTCTCGAGGTGCTGGCCTTCAAGACCGGCGACCCGGACGGGCCGCTCAACGCCGTGCCGCCCACCGCCAAGGCGACGCTGCAGTTGCGCTTCGTCGTCGGCACCGACTGGGAAGGCATTCTGCCGGCCCTGCGCGCCCACCTCGACGCCCACGGCTACCCCATGGTCGAGGTCCGCGCCGCCCGCACGGAGGTGTTCCGCGCCACCCGGCTCCCCGTCGAGGACCCGTGGGTCGACTGGGTGCTGGCTTCGATCGCCGAGAGCACGGGCAAGCGTCCGGCCCTGCTGCCGAACCTCGGCGGCTCGCTGCCCAACGACGCCTTCTCGGAGATCCTCGGCCTGCCGACCCTGTGGGTGCCGCATTCCTACCCGGCCTGCCTCCAGCACGGCCCCGACGAGCACCTGCTCGGGCCGCCTTCGCGCGAGGCCCTGATGCTGATGGCGGGCCTGTACTGGGACCTCGCCGAGACCGGGCCGGCGGTGCTCGCCCGGCGCGAAGCCCTCAAGGGAGCCTAAGCATGAACGAGCCCGTCGTCCGCATCCGGAATCTCACCCTGGCGCTGCCGAAGGGCTCGGACCGTCCCCATGCCGTCGAAGACCTCTCCCTCGACCTGATGCCGGGCAAGATCCTCTGCGTCGTCGGCGAGTCGGGCTCGGGCAAGTCGATGAGCGCCTACGCGCTCACCGGCCTCCTGCCTCGCGCGCTGAAGCCGGTCGGCGGGCAGATCCTGTTCGAGGGGCGGGACCTCCTGACCCTGGAAGAGCGCGGCTGGCGTGCCTTGCGCGGTCGCCGCATCGCCATGGTGTTCCAGGAGCCGATGACCGCCCTCAACCCGGTCATGCGCATCGGCGACCAGATCGCCGAGATGTTCGAGGCGCACGGCCTCCTCACGCCGGCCGAGCGCAGGAACCGGGCCGTCGCGCTCGCCATCGAGGTCGGCCTGCCCGATCCGGGCCAGATCGTGCGCGCCTACCCGCACCAGCTCTCCGGCGGCCAGCGCCAGCGCGCGATGATCGCCATGGCGCTCGCCCTCGAACCCTCGATCCTCGTCGCCGACGAGCCGACCACGGCGCTCGACGTCACCACCCAGGCCCAGATCCTCAAGCTGATCCGCGACCTGCAGCGGCGGCGCGGCATGAGCGTCCTGTTCATCACCCACGATTTCGGCGTGGTGGCCGACATCGCCGACCATGTCGCCGTGCTCCAGCGCGGGCGACTGGTGGAGCAGGGCATTGCCGAGACCGTCCTTCAGCATCCGCAGCACCCCTACACCCAGGCCCTGCTCGCGGCGGTGCCGAGCCTGGTGCCGCCGGCCCGCGCTTCCCGCGCGGACGCGCCGCTGGCGCTCTCGGCCATCGGCCTGACCAAGACCTACGCGACGCGGGGCGGCCTGTTCGGCAAGCCGCGCGTGGTCGCGGCGGTGAAGGAGGTGGGCTTCGAGGTCCGACGCGGGGAGACCCTCGGCCTCGTCGGCGAATCCGGATCGGGCAAGTCCACCACCGCCCGCCTCGCGATCCGGCTGATCGAGCCGGACCGGGGCACGGTGCGCCTCGGCAGCCTCGACTACACGGCGCTGGCGCCGCGCGCCCTGCGCGACGAGCGGCGACGCATCCAGATGATCTTCCAGGACCCGTTCGCGTCCCTGAACCCGCGCCGCACCGTCGAGCAGATCATCACCGCCGGCCCGATCGCGCACGGCACGCCCCGGCGCGAGGCGCGCGCCCGGGCGCGCGAGCTCCTCGACCTCGTCGGCCTCTCGGCGAGCGCGGCCGAGCGCTACCCCAACGCCTTCTCAGGCGGCCAGCGCCAGCGCATCGGCATCGCCCGGGCGCTCGCCATGGAGCCCGACGTGCTCGTGGCGGACGAGGCGGTCTCGGCCCTCGACGTCTCGGTCCAGGCGCAGGTGCTCGACCTGCTGGAAGACCTCAAGCAGCGCCTGAACCTCGCGATGCTGTTCATCACCCACGACCTGCGCGTCGCCGCCAAGATCTGCGACCGCATCGCCGTGATGCATCGCGGCGCCATCGTGGAGATGCGCCCCACGACCGACCTCTTTCGCCAGCCGGATCATGCCTACACCCGCTCGCTCCTCGCGGCGGTGCCGGGCCTGCAGGCCGCTCGGCCCTGACCGGGCGCCGGCCTCCAGTTGGAGGGGCGACGCGCGTGTGATCCTGCAGCTCCGCCAGCGAGCACGCCTTCTCGCGCCTGAGAGGGTGCGACCCCGCCATTCGAAGGTCCGAAACGAACCATCGCCGCAGGCGCGATCCGCGAAGGTAACGCGTTTCCGATCGGCCCAGGTCTTGCTTCGGGTTTGCTGACAGGTGGTGTGCCGGCTTCGCGCACATCTCCTGGTGCAGGCCGCGCAATGAAGCGTGGCCGGACGAGGGGCCAAGGGCCGCGCAGTCCGGCGAGCTTTGCAGAAGCCCGAATCGTAAGAGGACCAAGATGGCCTATCTCGCCCCTGCTGAGTTCGTCACCAAGATGGTGGACGCAGGCGAATCCAAGATCTTCATGTCGACCCGCGACACCATCATTCGCGCCTACATGGCTGGCGCGATCCTGGCGCTCGCCGCGGTCTTCGCCGTCACCATCACGCAGCAGACCGGCATCCCCATCCTCGGCGCCGCCCTGTTCCCGGTCGGCTTCTGCATGCTTTACCTGCTCGGCTTCGACCTGCTCACCGGCGTGTTCGTGCTGGCGCCCCTGGCGCTCCTCGACGGCCGGCCGGGCGTGACCTGGGGGGGCGTGCTGCGCAACTGGGGCCTCGTCTTCATCGGCAACTTCCTCGGCGCGCTGACCGTGGCGCTCATGATGGGCTTCGTGTTCACCTTCGGGTTCACCGCGCCGGCCGACAAGGTCGGCGAGTTCATCGCCCACATCGGCGAGCGCCGCACCGTCGGCTATGCCGCGCACGGCACCGGCGGCTGGTTCACGATCTTCATCCGCGGCATGCTGTGCAACTGGATGGTCTCCACCGGCGTCGTCGGCGCGATGATCTCGACCACCGTCAGCGGCAAGGTGATCGCCATGTGGATGCCGATCATGCTGTTCTTCTACATGACCTTCGAGCACTCGGTGGTGAACATGTTCCTGTTCCCCTTCGGCCTGCTCATGGGCGGCCAGTTCTCGGTCGGCGACTACTTCTTCTGGAACGAGATCCCGACCGTGCTCGGCAATCTCGTCGGCGGCCTCGCCTTCACCGGCCTGACCCTCTACACCACCCACGTCCGGACGGCCCCGAAGCGGACCGTCGTCCAGGCGGAGCGCCGCCTCGCGGCCTGATCGCCGGCTCGACCGGTCGGGCCTCGCGCCGCAGGGCGCCGGGCCCGACCGCCGGGATCCGCCGATGCCTTCGTCCCTGACCCTCTCCCTCGGCCAGCACAGCGAGCGCGGGCGCAAGGAGACCAACCAGGACTTCCACGGCGCGCTCGTCCCCGGGCGCGCCGCGCTCGCCCTCAGGGGCGGCGCGATCGCCATCGCCGACGGGATCGGCAGCAGCCCGGTCAGCCACGTCGCGAGCGAGACGGCGGTCCGGAGCTTCCTGTCCGACTATTACGACACCCCGGACACCTGGTCGGTGAAGACGGCGGCGAGCCGGGTCATCGCCGCGACGAATTCGTGGCTCCATGCCGAGACCCGGCGCAACCGGCACCTGCACGACCCCGAGGGCGCGCGCGACCGCGGCTACGTCACCACCTTCAGCGCCCTGATCCTGAGGTCGCGCACCGCGCACATCTTCCACGTCGGCGACGCCCGCATCTCCCGGGTCGTGCGGCGCTCGCTCGAAGCGCTCACCGAGGACCACCGCGTCGTCCTCTCCGCCGAGGAATCCTACCTCGGCCGCGCCCTCGGCGCCGCCGCGCACGTGGAGATCGACCACCACACGGTCGTGATCGAGGGTGGGGACGTCTTCGTCCTGACGACGGACGGGGTGCACGAGCACGTGCGGCCGGAGGCGATCGTCGCCGAGATCGCGCAGCACGGCGACGACCTCGATCGCGCCGCCCGGGAGATCGTCCGGCGGGCCTACGAGAACGGCAGCGGCGACAACCTCACCGTCCAGATCGTGCGCGTCGACGCCGTCCCCGACGGCGAGCTGGACGAGATGTCGGGCCGGGCCGACGACCTGCCGCCGGGCCCCCTCCTCGACCCGCCGACCACCTTCGACGGCTACCGCGTGCTGCGTACCCTGCATGCGAGCCACCGCAGCCACGTCTACCTGGCGGTCGACGGGGAGACCGGGCTCACGGTCGCCCTCAAGGTGCCCTCGACGGACCTGCATGCGGATCCGGCCGGCCTACAGCGGTTGATGATGGAGGAATGGGTCGCGCGGCGTATCGGCAGCCCGCACGTTCTGAGCGCCCCGCCCCGGACCCGGCGGCGCAGCCACCTCTACACGGTGATGGACTATGTCGAGGGCCGGACGCTCGCCCAGTGGATGCGCGACAATCCCAAGCCGGAGCTCGAGGAGGTCCGGCGCCTCGTCGAGCAGGTCGCGGTGGGCCTTCGCGCCTTCCACCGGCGCGAGATGGTGCATCGGGACCTGCGACCCCACAACGTCCTGGTCGACGCCGCCGGCACCGTCCGGATCATCGACTTCGGCTCCACACGGATCGCCGGGCTCGCCGAGGACGACCCGACCGTCGACGAGACGGTGCAGGGCACCGTGCAGTACACCGCGCCGGAATGCCTCGCGGGACGGCCCGCCACGCCGCAATCGGACATCTTCTCGCTCGGCGTGATCGCCTACCAGATGCTCACGGGACGCCTGCCCTACGGCGCGGAGGCGACGCGGGCCTTCAGCGCGGCCCGCGCCCAACGCCTGCATTACGTCTCCCTCGCCGCGGCGCGCACCGGTCTACCCGCCTACGTCGACGCGGCCCTGCGCAAGGCGGTGCACCCCAACCCGGCCCAGCGCTACGAGGTGCTCTCCGCCTTCGTCCACGACCTGCGCCACCCGAACCCGTCGCTGCCCGGCCTCCGGCGGACGGCCCTTCTGGAGCGCGACCCGGTGCTGTTCTGGAAGCTCGTCTCCCTCACCCTGGCGGCGGCGGTCGTCTACCTGCTTGCGCGCTCGGCCCTTTGAGGGGTGCATGCGGCCTCGCGGATGCGCATGCGAGGAGCGGTGTCGCGTGTTGAAAGACCGCTTCCCCTCCCTCCCCACTCTTCGAGGGAGGGAAGACGGGCGCTCGATCACGGTTCGCGATAGGCCGAGCCGTCTTCGGCCTGGGCCGGGTGGGCGACGTAGCGGCCGTGGTCCGGGACTGCGACGGCTTCGAAGTCTTGCGCCAAGGCGTCGAGGCCGCGGCGCATCTCCGCACCTTCCAGCGGCCGGCCGTGGCCGGTGACGACGCGCTCGGGCCGGAGCGCGGCGAGGCGGCGGACCGAGGCGGCGGCGGCGGACCAGTCGATGGTCAGGTACATCGGCGGGCCGTGGAACTCGGGCTCCTGCAGCGCGACCGCGTAGATGGATTCCTGCGCCGTTGTCACGAAGGCGTCGCCGGCGATCAGCGACCCGTCGGCCTCGCGCCAGAGCGAGACGTGGCCCGGGCTGTGGCCCGGCGTGTGGATCCAGCGCCAGCCTGGCATCGGCGGCACCGTCCCGTCCGCCGGCAGGATGACGAGGCGTACGCCCACGTCGACCGGTTTCGTCGGGTAGAGCGGCGACAGCAGCGCGAGCGCCCCGCCGCCGACCGTGGGGTCGGGGCTTGGATATGAGGCGCTGCCGTCGAGATAAGGCCGCTCCGCAGCGTGAGCGTAGATCGGCACGTCCCACTCTTCGGCGAGGTCCTCCAGCACGCCGACATGGTCGAAGTGCCCGTGCGTCAGCACGATCGCCGCCGGGCGGGCGCCGGCGCCGAAGCGTGCCTCGGCCGTGCCCTTGATCAGGCCCTTGCCGCCGGGGATGCCGGCGTCGACCAGCACCCATCCGCGGTCGCCCGCGTCGGGTGCGCCGACGAACACGACGTTGACCATCACCACCCGGCGATAGGCGAGATCGGGCAGGAGCGCGTGACTACCGTCCCCGGCGGCCTCGCCGGCGCGCGCGCTGGCCCCGACCGAAACCTGTTGGACCATGTGCCTTGCGCCTTTCGCTTCGGAAGTGATCGCCGTTGAGGGGTAACCGTGCGGGCCGGCGGACAGCCGTCGACCGCGCGTGTCGTTTGCCGGCAAATCACTGTAATTTACGGAATGCCGCTATCAGGCGGCGCCGTCGTCCCGCCATGGCCGTAACGCGTCGGGGACGCGGAAATCGGGCGGCGTCTCGAAGTCGGCGGCTGCGCCCCGCATCGCCCGCGGCGGGCGCGGAAAGCCGCTCCGGTCGCGGTAATCGTAGCGGCCGGGCGGGGAGAGGCGCTTGTCGGCCATCAGCCCCTGGGCGCAGACGACGTCGAGCACGGTCACGCCAGCCACCGCCGCGGTTGCCGCGACGAGGTTGGCGCGCTGCTCGCGATCGCCGTCGAAGCCCTGGGCCAGGGTCGCGAGGTCGAGGGCGTCGCCCGCGACGCGGCCGAGGATCCACGGGGTCGGGTCGTGGCTCATGAGGATGGCGACGCCGGTCGCGACCTCGCGCACGCCGTAGCTGCGCACCAACGTCTCGCGCCCTTCGAGGCCGAGGGTGCGGCACAGGCCCCGCGGCGCTGCGAGTTCGAGGAGGCCGAGGCCGATCGAGAACCACCCGAGGCCGCGGGCGAGTTCCTGGTGGCCGGCCTGGGCGCCGCGACCGGGCGCCGGGCGCGTCGGGTAGGGGTGTCGCATCGTGCTCATGGCCGGATCACCACCTTGATGCAGCCGTCCTGCTTGTCGCGGAAGGTGCGATACATCTCCGGGCCGTCCTCCAGCCCGATCGTATGGGTGATGACGAAGGACGGGTCGATCTGCCCTTCCTCGATCCGCCGCAGCAGGTCGCCGGTCCAGCGCTTCACGTGCGTCTGCCCGGTGCGGACGGTGAGGCCCTTGTTCATCAGGGCGCCGATCGGAAACTTGTCGATCAGGCCGCCGTAGACGCCCGGCACCGAGAGGATGCCGGCGGGCCGGCAGACCATGATCATCTGGCGCAGGACGTGGGCGCGGTCCGTCTCCAGCATCATCGCCTGCTTCGCCCGGTCGTAGACGGCGTCGACCGCGCCGAGCGCATGCGCTTCGAGCCCGACGGCGTCGATGCACTTCTCCGGCCCGCGTCCGTCGGTCATGTCGTTGAGCCGGGCGACGATGTTCGGCTCCGCGTCGTAATCGAGCACCTCGGCGCCCCCCGCCCGCGCCATCTCGAGGCGCTCGGGCACCCGGTCGATGGCGATCACGCGCTTGGCCCCGAGCAGGATCGCCGAGCGGATCGCCATCTGCCCGACGGCGCCGCAGCCCCAGATCGCGACGGTGTCCTCCGGCTGGATGTCGCACTGGACCGCGCCCTGCCACCCCGTCGGGAAGATGTCGGAGAGGAACAGCAGGTGCTCGTCGGGGATGCCGTCCGGCACCTTGATGTGCGTCGAGTCGGCGAAGGGCACCCGCAGGTATTCGGCCTGTCCGCCGGCATAGCCGCCGGTCAGGTGCGTGTAGCCGAACAGGCCCGCCGTGGTGTGGCCGAAGGCGGCGTCGCCAAGCGGCTTGTTGCGGTTGGTGCGCTCGCAGACCGAGAAGTTGCCGCGCCGGCATTGCGGGCACTGGCCGCAGGTGATCGTGAAGGGCACCACGATCCGGTCGCCGACCTTGAGCGCGGTATTGTCCTTCCCGACCTCGACCACCTCGCCCATGGTCTCGTGGCCCATGATGTCGCCCGCCTTCATGCCGGGCATGAAGTGGTCGTAGAGATGCAGGTCCGAGCCGCAGATCGCGCAACTCGTGACCTTGATGATCGCGTCGCGCCCGTCCTCGATGGTCGGATCGAAAACCGTGTCGCAACGGATGTCGGTCGTGCCGTGCCAGACGAGGGCTTTCATCGGCTTCAAGCTCCCGGCCGCCGATCGGAAGGTGCGGCCCATGCGGGTGCAACCTCGGTCGCCGGGGTTGGTTCTGTGCGGTTTCGGACCGAACGGGAGCCCGGGCGGGCTGAAGAAGCCTGGGCGAGGGCGGACGTTTTCGTCCTGACCCCGACGACCGATGGGGTCAGGTCTCGGATGCAGCGAGGATGGCTGGCGGAGGACGCAGCAGAAGCGCTTCAGGATCTGGTCGCGGATGAGGGCAAGTCGTCAAACGATCCTTCGCGCGGCACCTGGGCAGCGGCGGGGACTCGCCCATGACATCTGCCCGCTCCGCCAGACCTTCGAGGACGCGCCTACGCGACGGCTTCGTCCGGCTCCGCCCGCCCGGTCAGCCGGTAGAACACGGCGAGGCCGCCGGCGAAGACGGCCAGTCCCATCCACGTCGCGTAGGAGGCGAAGTCCGGGCCGACGAGGGCGAGCGCCGCGCTGCGGCCGGCCAGGGTGTCGGCGACGGCCAGGATCACCCCGACGAAGCTCTCGCCGACGAGGAAGCCGGAGGCGAGCAGGACGCCGCGGCGGCGCGCCGCCTCCGTCGCCTTGTCGGCGTCATCCCCTTGCGCCTCGGCGCGCCGGCGGAGCCTCCGCTCGGCGAGCCACCCGAGGACGCCGCCCACCGCGATGGTCATCTCGACCGACAGCGGCAGGTACATGCCGATGCCGACGGTGAGCGCCGGGAAGGTGAGCCCGCGCCGCCGCAGCCACGCCTCGACCGCGACCAGCACGGCGCCGAGCCCGGCGCCGACCAGAACCATTCGCCATGGCAGGGTGCCGTGGACGATGCCGGCGGCGATCTGCGAGGTCAGCGCCGCCTGCGGCGCGGGCATGGCGTTGGCGGCGTCCATGCCTTCACGCGGCAGCGAGCCGACGAAGCCATAGGCCTCGTAGAGCAGGGACAGGAGCGGCGCGACGACGGCCGCGCCTACCGCGACGCCGACCACGAGCACCGCCTGCTGGCGCCACGGCGTGGCGTCGACGAGCTGGCCGGTCTTCAGGTCCTGCAGGTTGTCGTTGGCGATCGAGGCCATCGTGACGATGACCGCCGCCACGAGCAGCGCCATCGCGATGACGAAGCGGTCGCCCTCCGGGCCGGCGGAGCGGCCGATCAGCAGCGGCAGCAGCACCGCCGCCGCCATGGCGGTGAGGATGCCGATGCCGGAGATCGGGCTCGAGGACGAGCCGAGGAGGCCGGCGAGGTAGCCGCAGGTGGCGGCCATCAGGAAACCGAACAGCACGGCGAACACGGTGGCGGCGACGACGAGCACGGGCAGGCTTCCGCCGAGCTCGGCGCCGGACGCGAAGTTGGCGAACAGCCACGCCAGCGGCACGGTAAGCGCCAGCAGGGCGCCGCCGACCCAGGTGATCGGCAGGTCGCGCTCGCCCCGCGGGTGGTCGCGGCCGGGCAGGCCCGAGCCGTCCTTGCGCGCCGAGGCGAGCGCCGTCGCCACGCTGCCGAGGACCGGACGAGCGAGCGACCCGACCGTCCAGAGGCCGCCGACCGCAATGATGCCGGCCCCGATCAGCCGGACCTGGCCCGACCACACCGCCTCGGCCATCTCGGCGTGCGTCGCACCCTCACCCTGGCCGAGGGCGGTCAGGAGCGGCACGGCGACGCCCCAGGCGATCGCCACGCCGGTGAGCAGCGCCAGGCACGCGCCGATGCCGACGAGGTAGCCGACGCCGACCAGCGCCAGCGAGAAGCCGGTGCCCAGGCGGAACACGGCGCCTCCGGCTGCGAGCGTCCCATGGACGCCGTCGGCGAGCACCCGGAAGCCGGTGGTCGCGAGCCCGATCGCGCCGGCGCCCGCCGCCGCTGCGAGGAGGTCGCGCAGGCCCCGGGCGCCGGCTGCGCCTTCGCCGGTGCGCAGCACCTCGGCGGCGGCGACGCCCTCCGGGTAGGGCAGGCCCGCGCTCGTCACCAGCGCGCGCCGCAGGGGAATCGAGAAGGCGACGCCCAGCAGCCCGCCGAGGCCGCAGACCGCGCTCGTCTGCCAGAACGGAAAGCCGTGCCAGTGCCCGATCAGTACGAGGCCGGGCAGGATCAGGATGACGTTGCACAGGGTGCCCGCGGCGGAGGCCTGCGTCTGCACGATGTTGTTCTCGAGGATGTTCGAGCCGCCGAGCAGGCGCAGGCATCCCATCGAGATCATCGCCGCCGGGATCGACGACGAGAAGGTCATGCCGGTCTTCAGGCCCATGTAGACGTTGGCCGCGATGAAGACGACCGTGATCGCGGCGCCGAGCACGATCCCGCGCAGGGTGATCTCGCGCGGACGGGGCCCGTCCGACGATCCCGCTTCCGAAGCCTTCGCTTCCAAAGGCGCTTGGCCTGACGCTCGGGTGATCTGGTTTCGCGCGTCCATCGTGCCCTCGGTCCCGGCCGTCCTGCGCGACATCGACGCATCGTCTTCGGCGAAAACCCTGCCACGGGCGCCGGCTTTCCCGTCCGCGACGCTTTGCCGTCTCACCGACTCCGCGCTGGCCGCGAAGAGCCCGTCCGCGATGATCGCCAGGAGTGCGGCGGACGAAAGGCGGCCCACCGAGAAACGCGGTTATTCAATCGATCGCCAAAGCTGAAGCGACCATAACCTGCGTTAAACTTCGTTCTTCGCGAAAACGTCTTCGGAACAAGCCATTCGAGGCGAGGTTTCCACGGCAGGCCGACGGCAAGCCCCCGATGGGTGCTTCGAACCGCCGGCCTCCGACCTCAACGGCACGGATTCAACGCAGCCGCCTCGCAGGAGGCGGCGCGCCCGGGCGCGATCGTGACAGGTGCGTATGAATTTCCCAAAAGACATCGATCTCCCAAGAGGTATCGACCTTCCGTGCGACATCGGCTTCCCGAGGGACGATGCCGGCCATCCCCTGGCCGAGCGCTTCCGCGACCTCATCCAGAACCCGTCCTTCCCCTGCGTCGGCGCCAAGGCCGCCCTGGCGCGCGGGCAGATCCGCTTCGTCATCGGGCGTGACATCGGCGCGGCCGACGACGACGCCCGGATGCACGCCGCCCTGATGGCCTTCGTCTGCCGCTACCGGGCGCGACCGGAGCTGTTCCAGAGCCTCGTCGTGATCTTCGATCGCCCTGGCGGCCTGTCGGAAGAAGGCTTCGAGGCCCGGATGTGGGACCGGCTCCAGGCGCTGTCGGATCAGGACAGCCGCCTCGGCCACGCCTACGACGCGCGCGTCGCCCCCGACCCGCAGGACGCGCATTTCTCCCTCAGCTTTGCGGGCGAGGCGTTCTTCGTGGTGGGCCTGCATCCCGGGGCGAGCCGGAAGGCGCGCCTCTTCGCGGCGCCGGCCCTGGTGTTCAACCTGCACGACCAGTTCGAGCGGCTGCGGGCGGAGGGGCGCTACGAGCGGATGCGCGAGACCATCCAAGCGCGCGACGTGTCGTGGGCGGGCTCGGTCAACCCGATGCTGACCCGCCACGGCGAGCGCTCGGAGGCGCCGCAATACAGCGGGCGCCAAGTGCCCGACGACTGGGCGTGCCCGTTCCAGCGCCGTGCGGTGGAGCTTCGGCGCGAGGCCGGGCCGATCGCGGCGGACCTGCGCGGCGGGGCGTTCCGGGTGCCCCCCGCCACTAGGCGGTCGCCATCCGCCGCGGACCAGACGCCATGAGCGACCCTTTCATGAGCGACCGCTTCGATGCGAACCCCGCCCTCGTCGCCCTTGTCGAGCGTTTGCGCGCCACCGGCTATGCCTTCACCACCGTGACACCCGCCACCCATGCCCGCGTCAACGCCCGCCCCCGCAACGCGCGGGCGCGCAGCTTGCGCGACGTGTTCGGCTGGAGCCGGCCCTTCGTCGAGGACCTGCTGCCGCCGGACCTGTTCGCGGCGATGCGCGAGGCCGGCGTGCTGGCCCGCGACGGCGACGCCTGGCGCGCGACGATCCGGGTTTCGAGCCTGGACGGCGGCCTGTTCGTCCACTCCGCCTACCCGCCCGACGCCACCGACGTGGTGTTCTTCGGCCCCGACACCGCCCGCTTCGTTGCGGCCGTGGTCGAGCATCTCGACGGGCGCACGGCGGCGGTCCAGCGTGCGGTCGACGTCGGCTGCGGCTCGGGGGCTGCCGGCATCGCGATCGCCCGGCGCAACCCGGAGGCCGAGATCATCCTCGTCGACATCAACGACGCGGCGCTCGCGGCGGCTGCGACCAACGCGCAGCTCGCGGGCGCCCACGGCGTCGTGCCGTGCCGCAGCGACCTCCTCGGGGGGGTCGAAGGCGAGTTCGACCTCGTCGTCTCGAACCCGCCGTTCATGCTGGACCGCGCCGGGCGAACCTACCGCGACGGCGGCGGGGCCTACGGCGAGGGCCTGTCGCTCGCCGTGGTCGAGGCCGCCTGCGCCCGCCTCGCGCCGGGCGGCAGCTTGGTGCTGTTCACCGGCTCGGCGATCGTCGAGGGGGAGGATCCGTTCCGCCAAGCCGCGACCGCCGCCTGCGAGGCGGCCGGGCTGAGCTGGTCGTATCGCGAGTTCGACCCGGACGCCTACGGCGAAGAACTCGAGGGACCGGCCTACGCCGACGCGGAGCGCATCGCCCTCGTCGTCCTCACCGCGACGCGCGGGAGCCAGCGATGACGCCGGAAGAGACGGCCGAGCGAGACGCGTTCCTGCGCGCTACGCTCGCCGGCCTGGGACAGACGCCAAAGCGACTGCCGGGCAAGTACCTGTGGGACGAGGCCGGCTCGATCCTGTTCGACAGGATCTGCGATCATCCCGACTACTATCCGACCCGGCGCGAGATGGCGCTGCTGCCGCAGGCGGTGCCGGAGATCGCGACGCTGGTCGGGCCCGGGGCGACGATCGTCGAGTACGGCAGCGGCGCGAGCCGCAAGATCCGCACGCTGCTCGACGGCCTCGACCGGCCGCGCCGCTACGTGGCGATCGACATCTCGCGCGACTACCTCGAAACCTCCGGCCGGACGCTGGCGCAGGACTATCCCGAGATCGCGATGATCCCGGTCTGTTCCGACTACGCCGAGCCGATCCGGCTCCCCGTCGACCTCGCCGACGGCCCGGTGCTCGGGTTCTTTCCCGGCACCAGCATCGGCAACCTGGCGCCGGCCGAGGCAGAGGCCTTCCTGGCACGGGCGCGCGACACCCTCGGGCCGAGCCACCTCCTGGTCGGGGCTGACCCGACGCAGGACGCCGACCGGCTGCAACGGGTCTACGGCGGCTGCGACGGGCTGATGCCGGCGCTCCACCTGAACTACATCGGGCGGCTGAACCGCGAACTCGATGCCGGTATCGACCGCGACGCCTTCCGCCACGAGATCCGCATCCTGCGCGACCCGTTGCGGGTCGAGGCCCACCTCGTGGCCGCCCGCGCCGACACCTGGCACCTCGGCACGGACGCGGTCCACTTCGCGGCCGGCGAGAGCGTCCGCACCGACGTTTCGCATAAGCACTCGCCCGACGTGTTCCAGGCGCTCGCCGGACGGGCCGGCTGGACGCCCAAAAACGTTTGACTCGATCCGGACGGCTTGTTCAGCCTGCACCTCCTGAGCCGCTGACGGTTCGGGGCCGACCCGCGCCGGATCGATCCGTCAGGGCGTGCGCTCAGAACCGGTACGGCCGCCGGCATCGCCGTCCGCCTGCGACTGGGCGATCATCGCCCGGACTTGATCGACCACGACCCGGGCTGCCTCGCGCTGGGCCTGCGCCTCCAGGCGGACCGCTCGCGATCGCGCGATCACCGCGCGCGACTCGGCGATCACGCTCGTCGGAAGATCGGAATCGGGTGCGTCGGGCATCGCCCAAATTTACCCGGCTCCGAAAAAGTCGCAACGTCGCACGTTAAAGTGCGGCATCCTGAGGGGCCGCAGGCGACGCACCGCCGGCCACCGCGCGGACGTAGGACAGCACCTCGCGGCGCGCGTCTGCATCCGAGATCGCGTGCCAGGAGGCGAGCAGGGCCGCCGTCTCGTTCATCGCGTTGGCTTCGACCTCGAAGAAGTCCGTGACCGGGCAATCCAGGGCCTCGGCGATCCTCGCCAACTTGGCGATCATAAGCCCGTTGCTCAGCTCAGCCTCGGCTATATCTGGCTTCTGCATACTGTGGCGCTTCTATCGTCTACGTTGTTGCGCGGCTTTGGCTTGCCGGCCATAGTAGCGTCGCGTCGCGACATCGATTGCGCGCAACATTTTGCCCGAATCCAGGTGGGGGTCAACGGTGGCGACGGACACGCTCGACCGCATGGCCGAGGTCTGCCTCGAAGCGCATGCCCTGATCGAGGCCCACGGAACACCCGAGATGCGGGCGACGATCCGCCTGCTGCTGCTTCAGCTCGGCCGCGAGCTGGTTCGCCGTGAGGCCGAGTCGTAGAGGGAGCGCGAGGACCGCTGACCCCGTAGGTGGCCGACCCCGGCGTCCCGGCACACGACGACCTGAGGTCCACCACCTCGCGCAGCTCGGTCTCACACCTCCCGAGCCGGATGTCCTGTCGCAGACGGCAGCACAGGACTGGAACTTGACCGCGCAACCCCCGGTAGGAGGCAGTGAGGGGGAGGGAAGGACCGCACCATGCCGCAGATGTTCGACTGGATCTTCTTCGCCATCATCCTCCCGTTCCCCGCCTTCCTGGCCTGGGACTGGTACCGAAACCGCTAGGACGTTTTCAGTTTCGCTCGGATCGTATCCGGTGGTGGCGAAGGCGTTGGCGCGCGTCTTGGGCTGCCCCGTGTGAATTCGCTTTGCAGCTCGGCCTCGCCATGATGGCCCAGTCCGCCACCGCCCCCGAAAAGGGCGTGCGGCATGCGCTGGCGGCCGTTCGAACGCTTCGACGCACCACCCGCGGTGCCGAAGCGGGCGCGAGTCCCCCCTCGCCCGCTCGGGAGGGCGGCAGTGCGGCGCCGCTCCCGTCTTGTCCGGCGCCCTGGTCGGCCCCCGCAAAGAAAAACGCCCCGGCCATCGGCCGGGACGCTCCTTCTCAAGTCATGCAACCAGGGTCAGCAGACCAAGGTCAGGCGGCCTTCTGGACCTCGGCCGGGACCTCGGTGGCTGCGCCTTCGATCGCCGGCGCGCGGGTCTTGCCGCCGATGGCGATCTCGATGCGGCGCGGCTTCTTCGCCTCAGGGATCTCGCGGACGAGGTCGACGTGGAGGAGGCCGTTTTCCAGCGCCGCGCCCGTCACCTGGACGTAGTCGGCGAGCTGGAACCGGCGCTCGAAGCCGCGGGCGGCGATGCCCTGGTGCAGCACCTCGGCGCGACGCTCGGGATCAGGCTTGCGCTCGCCCTTCACGGTCAGCGCGTTCTCCCGCACCTCGATCGACAGGTCGGCCTCGGTGAAGCCGGCCACCGCCACCGTCACGCGGTAGGCGTTCTCGGCGGTGCGCTCGATGTTGTAGCGCGGGTAGGTCGGCACCGCGTCGGTCGCCACGAACTGGTCGACGGCCGAGAACAGGCGGTCGAAACCGACGGTGGAACGGTAGAGGGGAGCAAGATCGAACTGACGCATAAGACACATCCTCCGTGGAGCAACATGCTGATTTGAGTCTATGGTCCGCCGCGTGGGCCGGACCGGGCTCGTACCGCCTGACGGCCGGTACGATCGTGATATTGGAGGGGTTCGAGGTGCGTTCAAGACCCGGCCGGACGACGGGCCAGATGCGGCAGGACGCCGCACTCCTCAGCCTGCACGACACGCCTGGAAACCCGGTCCCGCCCGGCGCCACGGTGATGGCGGTCGGCACATCCGACGACTGCACCCTGCGGGCGGCGCGCTGGTCCGCGACGACCCGGACCTGCAAGGGCACGGTCTGCCTGCTGCAGGGCCGGGCCGAGTTCATCGAGAAGTACTACGAGACCATCCGCGACCTGCGCGCCCGGGGTTTCGCCGTCGTCGCCTTCGACTGGCGTGGCCAGGGCTCGTCGGACCGTCGGGTCGACGACCCGCACAAGGGCCACGTCGCCGCCTTCGACGACTACCGTCGCGACCTGCTGGCGATCCGCGACGCGGTGCTGGTGCCGTTCATGCCCGACCCGCACGTCTGCCTCGCCCATTCCATGGGCGGCTGCGTGGCGCTCACCGGGGCGCTGGACGGGTGGCTCCCGTTCCGGCGGATCGTCACGGTGGCGCCGATGCTGTCGATCAAGATGGTGCGCTCGCCCGCCTTCGCCTCGGGCGCGACGCGGCTGCTGCAGCGCCTCGGCCTCGGCAGCCGCTACGTGCCCGGCGGCGGCCCGGTCTCGATCGCGACGAAGCCCTACCCGAACAACCGGCTGACGCGGGACCCGGCGCGCTACGCCCGCAACGCCGCCGCCGCGCTCGCCGTCGGCGCCGGCGCGGTCGGCGACCCGACCATCGCCTGGACGGCGGAAGCCTTCCGCGCGGTGGCGCGCCTGCGCGACCCGCGCGTGCCACCCCGCATCGCGACCCCGACGCTGATCGTGGCGGCCGGCGCCGACCCGGTCTGCGGCACGCCGGCGGCCCAGCGCTTCGCCGCGCGGCTCAAGGCCGGCCACATCCTGGTGCTGCCCGACGCCCGCCACGAGATCCTCTCCGAACGCGACGCGATCCGGGAGGATTTCTGGGCGGCGTTCGACGCGTTCGTGCCGGGCTCGCCGGTGCGGGCGGTGGACGATAGGCGGTTGGCGACGGCGTGAGTCCTTCTCAGGCCTCGACGCGCGCGCTCGCCAGGATCGCCACGCCGCAGGCGATGACGGCGATGCCGGCGATCATCGGCAGCGTCACCGGTTCGCCGAACAGAAGCGCACCGCCGATCGCGGCGCCGACCATGCCGACGCCGGCCCAGATCGCGTAGACGATTCCGATCGGCAGCATGTCCATGCTCGAGGACATCAGCCAGAGAGCCGTGCCATAGCCGAGGGCGACGATCAGGGTGGGGATCGGCCGGGTCAGGCCGTCGGCGGCCTTCAGCGCGAGGGTCGCGGAAATCTCGGCGCCGATCGCGACGGCCAGCGTCAGGTACGGGCTCATGCGCTGGCCGCCAGCGCGTCGCCGGCGGCGCGGGCCTCGGGCGCGGGGGGCGGCACGGCGAACATCTCGATGTCGTCGGCGAACTGCTCCACGATCGTCGCCCCGTTCGCCAGGCACACCGGCAGGTAGGCCGGCAGCGTCGGCGCGGGCGCAAAGCCCTCGGCGAGCAGGCGATCGTTGGCGAAGGTCACGTCAAGGGCGCAGAACGCATAGTACGCGCGGACGGCGCGGAGCATCGCCTGCTTCAGCGACCCGTCGAGGCCGAACACCTCGGCGAAGCGCCGGCGCAGCACGGCGCGGTCGGCGACGAGGTCGAACTGCCGGAAGGCGCGCCGTCCGTCGCTCGGCTCCGCCGCCTCGAAGGCGGCGATGACCTCGGCCCAGGTGGTACGGCCGCGGGCGCCGGCCGAGAGGTGGTAGAGGTCGTGGGCGAGCGTCGGCTTGGTCAGGAGCCCGATCAGGGTCTCGGCGACCCAGTCGGCCGGGACGACGTCGACGTGGCTCTCCGGCGCGCAGGGCAGCATGCGCAGGGCGTCTGCGGCGCGCAGCACCCATAGGATGCTGGAGCTCGGCCCCGCGCCGAGGCTCGCATGGCCGACGACGATCGAGGGGCGGGCGACGACGACCGGCAGGTCGGGGAAGTGCTCGGCCAGCGAGGTCTCGGTCGCCGCCTTTGAGACCGTGTAGGCGACCATGTGCCGGGCGTCGGCCGCCGGGTAGTCGTCCTCGGCGACGAATTCGTCGGCGTCGGCGCCGCAGATCATCGCGGTGCCCACATGGAGAAAGCGCTGCAGGTCTGGCATCGCCCGGGCGCGCCGTGCCAGCGCCAGCGTTCCGTCGTGGTTGGTGCGGTAGACGCGCTCGTCGCCCCACCACGAGGTGTCGGCCGCCAAGTGCAGCACATGGGTGCAGTCGTCGAGGCGCGGGTCCCGGTCGATGTCGGCCCGAGTGAAGTCGCCGGGCACCACTTCGACCTTGCGGGCGAGGCGCTGGGCGGTGAAGGCGTCGGTGAAGCGGGAAAGCCGCGCCGCGATGCGCTGCCGGCCCTGCTCGACGCCGGCGCAGCGCACGAGGCAGACCCAGGTCGCGTCGTCGCCGCCTTCGAGCGCCCGGTGCAGAACCGCACCGCCGATCAGCCCGGTCGCACCCGTCAACAGTATCCGTGGCACGGTCCGCCCCCCTCTTTCGAAGAGGCATAGCCAGAAACGTTTGGATATAATCCCTGGAATCGTTGCGTCAGCGACGATCGGGGTTCGATTGTGCCCGACCAGCAACATTCACGCATTCGTGAGTATCAACACCACGTTATACCTTCGGTTGTCGCTGCACCCCGTCACCGATCGGTCCGAATCGAGTAGATCGCCCCCACAGACACCGTGACGTCGTTCGGCGTGCCGACGCGCCGGACGATCGGGCTTCCGGCGGCCGAGGCGACGAGACGGTCGTAGCGGACGGAGCCGAGCGTCCGCCACGCGTCGGACCAGTCGTAGGCCAGGGCCACGATCGCGCCGGCCGAGCGGGTTCCGCCGGTCGCGCGATAGGGCGTCAGGCGCGGGTTAGCGTTCGCGGAGGCCACCGGCACGTCGAAGTCGAGGCGCATCGCGGCGGCATCCCCGAGCACGAGGCGGGGGCCGCCGCTCAAGGTGAAGCGGCCGGCGGTGCCGACGAGGTCGGCGCCGAGCTTGGCGACGACGCCGTCATGGGCACGCAGCCCCTGCGTGACCTCGGCGCGGAGCCGCAGGACGTCGTCCACCGGCCAGACCTCGCCGAACAGGCCGAGCGCCGCCGCGACCGGGCGGCGCGGCAAGCCTGCGAGGCTGCGGTCGTCGTGCACGGAGCGGCCGCTGCGGACATCGAGCACGGCCCCGGCCTGGATCGCGGGGGCGTCCACCAAGGCGACGTCGAGGGCGTCGTCGGGCGAGAACCATTCGCGGGGGGCGTCCACCTTGCGGAAGGAGGCGTAGGGCAGCCCCCAGAGGCCGACCGCGCGGGCGCCCTGGAAGCGCGCGCCGGTCCCGGCGAAGCCCCCGACGGAGATCACGGTGCCCGGCTCGAACAGGGCCGCGAGGTCGTCGGCACACCCGGGCGACGGACCGAGGGCCACGCAAAACGCGATCCATCCCGCAGCGAATCCCACGGGTGCGCGGATCGTCCTCTGCCGAGCCCGCATCCGGCCGCTCGCGCTCAAACCCGGCCTCCCACGGCTCGACCGCCGCGCGCGAACGTCCCGACCGGCCATCGCGACCTTTCACGGATCGGCCGGCTCGGAAACGGCCGGCGCGATCATTTTCCCGCGACCTCTCCGCACCGGACTCACGGCCGCAGGAACACACGCGGAGCGTGAGGGCGGGCGCGGCCTAGCGCAGCTTCGCCCGCGCCGCCGAATGGTCCGGCGCCTGGCCGAACACCGCCTTCATCGCATGCCAGAGCGGCTTGCGCTTGAACTGCGCATCGAGCGGAAGCGCGCGCTGCGGCAGGCCGTCCGGACGCTTGCGGTAGGGGTGGTCGTTCAGCCAGGTGTCGGGGTCGTAGAGGTCCCAGGACATCACGTTCAGCACGGCGGGCTCGGCCGCCACCACCTCGAGGTAGGATTTCGCGAGGTCGGCGACCTTGCGATCGCGGGTGGCGACGTCGGCAGGGAACGCCCGGTCGTCGATGTCGAACTCGGTGATCTCGATGCCGAGCCCCATCGCCCCGATCTCCCGGAGGAAGCGACGGAGCTGGCCCTGGTCGATCGGCACCGTGCTGGTGATGTGCGATTGCAGGCCGAAGCGGCGGATCGGCACGCCGCGCGCCAGCATGCCCTCCAGACGCTTGAGCACGCGGATGCGGCGCGCCTCCATCCACGGCACGCCCTGCTCGACCGCGTCCTCGTTCCAGCACCCGGCCGCCTTCGGGTCGACCTCGTGCAGGATGCGGAAGGCGAGATCGACGTAACCGGGGCCGAGCGCCGTCAGCCACGGGCTCTCGCGCAATCCCTCCGGGCCGCCGCCGTCCTGCGACAGCACCTCGTTGACCACGTCCCAGGAGGCGATCTGCCCGCGGTAGCGGCCGGCCACGGTCTCGATCCAGCGGCGCAAAAAATCCTCCGCCTGGGGGGCGGTGGCCCGGGCCAGCAGCGGGCGCACCCAAGGCGGCAGCGCCTCGTGCCAGACCAGGGTATGCCCGCGCATCCGCTGGCCGTTGCTGCGGGCGAAGCGAACCAGGGCGTCGGCCTGCGCGAAGTCTGTCTTCCCCGGCTCGGGCCGCACCACCTCCATCTTCATCTCGGTGCCGCAGACCAGCATCCCGGCCTCCCGTGCCACCGCCTGCCGGTAGGCAGGGTCGCGCGCGAAGCGGAAGCCGGGCACCTCGGCGCCATAGGTCAGCCCGGTGCGGGCGGCGGCCGCCTGCAGGCTGTCGGCCGCCCAGGACGGCCGGCCCATCGGCCCGAACGGATCGTTCGCGGCGCGGGCCGGCGCGGCGAGAAGGCCCGCGGCGCCGGCGAGGAGGCTGCGGCGGGTCATCGGGCCGACATCGCACGCCGTGTCGAGGGCGGCACCGCGGGCTCCCTCTCTCATAGGGAGAGGGTCGGGGTGAGGGGCGTGACCTCTCCGGAAAGTTCTCATCCCTCACCCTGTCCCTCTCCCGCTCTGGAGAGGGGACCCACGCCTACATCGGACGCATCGCGCGGTCGGCGATCCGGCGTCGTGTCGGCTGACGCGTCATTCATCGCCGGAACAGCGGATCGTTCTCCAGCGCGATCGGCAGGCCGTGCGGGGTCGCCTCCGCCGCGCGGAGGAAGGCGTCGCGGCGGGCGTCGAGAGTGTCGGCGTCGGCGATGCCGCGGGCGGCGAGGATAATCTCCAGGGCGGCGAGCCAGCGGCCGTAATTGGCCGGCGCCTCGGGGCCGTCTGCGGGGCGGATCGCGGCGCCGAGGGTGTCGGCCCACTCGGCCCAGGTGAACAGCCCCGATTCCTGTAGCGACACCACCATCGCGAAGACCTGCGCCTCCCACGGCGCCGAGAATGGGGAGGCAGGCACACTCACGTGCGGCCGCCCGCGATGTAGTGCTCGAACACCGCGACGGTGACACGCCCGTTCGGGTCGGCGTCCTCGCCCCAGAGCTCGCTCGACGGGAAGGCCACGGTGTAGAGCCAGTCCGGGTTCTCGCCCTCCCCGTAGGCGTTGGTGTCGGGCAGGACGAAGGTGCCGTGGACGCGCAGCACCGTGCCCCTCTTGGCCCGCACGTAGCGCGGCAGGCGGGTGTGGGTCGGCGGGTGGATGTTGCGCATCGTCACCGCGTCGCCGACCGCGAAGCGCGCCGGCGCCGGGGCGGGCCGGTCGCTCGGGAAGCCGGCGCGGTAGCGCGGCTCCAGGATGTCGGCGGTGAGGACCCGGGCCACCGGCGCCGGGTCCGGGTCCGGGTCCGGGTCAGGAACGCCGCGGGCGATCTCGTCGGGCCGCGCGAGGCCGTGGGCGGCGAGCTGGCGCTCCAGCGCGTCGAGCCAGATCGCGTAGTAGCTCGACCGCAGGTAGTCGGCCGGCGGCATCGCCTCGCGGGCGGCGCGGCTGCCGTCCAGCGTCCAAGCGCCGGTGAAGCCCATCGCCATGGCCAACGCGAAGACACGGCTTTCCCAAGCTGCGTGGAACACCGGCTCGTCGGGTTCTGGCATCACCGGGCCGAGCCCGTGCATGCCGCCGAGATCCTGGGCGCCGTTCATGCTGGCACACTTGCGGGAACACTTGCGGGTGCGCCCGGCAGCCCGGTGCCGATCATCGCGTCGCGGGTGACCAGGGCTGCGAGCTGGCGCTCGTCGAGGGCCTCGGTCCCGGCCGGCCGCATCGGCAGAACCATGTAGCGCAGCTCGGCGGTGGAATCCCACACGGTGATCCGCGTCGCCTGGGGCAGGCGCACCCCGAACGCGGCGAGCACGCCGCGCGGGTCGATCACGGCGCGGGCGCGGTAGGGCGGCGCCTTGTACCAGACCGGCGGCAGGCCGAGCACCGGCCAGGGGTAGCAGGAGCACAGGGTGCAGACGACGAGGTTGTGCTCCTCGGGCGTGTTCTCGACCACCACCATGTGCTCGCCGCCGCGCCCACCGATGCCGAGCTCGGCGATGGCCGGGGTGGCGTCGGCCAGGAGCCGTTCGCGATAGGCCGGATCGACCCAGGCACGGGCCACCACCTGCGCCCCGAGATGGGGGCCGACCTGCGTCTCGTAGCGCTCGACCAGCGCATCGAGCGCCGCCGGCTCGACGTAGCCCTTCTGCACGAGGATCGATTCGAGCGCCCGCACCCGCGCCTCGACGGGGGACAGCTCGCTGTGATCGTGGTCGTCGTGGTGGTGGGCCATCCGAGCCGGCGCCCGCCTCAGGCCAGGTCGAGCGAGCGCTCGAACGCGGCAGCGTTCGAGGCGTGGCCCTTCGGATCGGTCACCACGATGTCCTTGAAGCCGCGCCGAGCCAGTTCCCAGGTCTTCTCCAGGGCCTGGTCGGCGGTGCCGCACGCGAACGTCGCGGGCCGGCCCGCATGGTCGTTCGCCTTCACAGTGTACACGGCAAGCTCTCCTGATCGTTCGAATCGAACATAAACGGATGTGGCGTCGCCTGCGAGGATCGGGAAGGGGTTTTGGGACGCCGCCCAGATTCAATCGGAGAGGCCCGTCCCGCACGACGCGGCGACCTGATTTCGAGAAACGCGAATTTTTTGGGAACCGGATCACGCGCCGGTCGTTTCTCACGCGCGAGGCCGAACGACGGCTCGCGCTACGGGCGCCGGGTCAAGGCATCCGGCGACCCTTGTCATCACGTTGCTCCAAGGAGGATGTGGTCATGAGGACCCTCGATTTTGCACCGCTCTACCGTTCCACGGTCGGCTTCGACCGACTGTTTTCGATGCTGGACCAGGCCACGCAGGCCGAGGCCTCGTCGACCTGGCCGCCCTACGACATCGAGCGGGTGGCGGACGACGAATACCGCATCACCATGGCCGTCGCCGGCTTCGCGCCCGACGAGATCGAGCTGACGCAGCACGATTCCAGCCTTCTGGTGACAGGCCAGAAGACCTCCTCCGAAAACGCGCGCCAGGTCCTGCATCGCGGCATCGCGGCCCGCACGTTCCGCCAGACCTTCAACCTGGCCGACCACGTGAAGGTCGTCGGCGCGAGCCTTGAGAACGGCCTGCTCACCGTCAGCCTCAAGCGCGAGGTGCCCGAGGCGCTCAAGCCGCGGCGCATCCCGATCGGCGGGTCGCAGGACGCCGTGAGCCAGGCCGTGGGGCGCGAGTCCGCCGGCCAAGACAACGCGCCGCGGATCGAGTCCACGCGCAAGGCCGCCTGAGGCGGCAGCGTGGGCGGGGCCTGAACCCACGGGGCCCTGCCCGACCGCGAACCGAGCCCCCCGCGAGCCTCGCCGGGCCCGCGGGGGCATGACGACCCCTATCGCCCATCCAACCCGTAACAGGAAGTAGACCCGTATTCAGGAAGGAGGATCGTCGATGATGCAGACGCACCTTTTCCACTCCGGGGACACCGGCCCCGACATGAACGTGGGCGTCGGCCCCGGCCGGCCCCCCGTCGGCGCGCACCAATCGGGCGGCGCGCTTCCGGCCTCGTTCGAGGCTTGGCAGGCGCTCGTCGCCCCCGGCGACGTGTTTCGCCACCCGCGCGAGGTCCTGTCCCACCCGATGCTCTCGCCGGCGGACAAGCGCGCGATCCTGGTATCCTGGGCGTCGGATGCCTGCGTGCTCGAAGGGGCGCCGGGCATGCGGTGCCTCGTCGGCAGACGGGCCGAGCCGGTCTCGATCGACGCAGTGCTCGCGGCGCTCGGCGAGCTCGACCGGGAGGTCCGGCGGACGGGGCCTCCGGCGGCACGCGCGGCACCGCGCCGCCTGCGGCGTCTCACGGACCTGCATCGCTACGTCCGTCCGAGGCGGCGCGACGACGACGACGACCCGCCGCCGTGCCCGGTCGGCGTGATGCCGCGCCCGAAGACTCCCCCGAGCGCGGCGCTCGCCGCCGCCATCCCGGCCTGACGGCCGAGTCAGGTCTCGGCGCTGAGCGTGCTTGAAGCGCGCGAAAGCCCGGTGCGGCCCCGCACCGGGCTTTCGTCGTGGACGATCCGACGCCGGGTCGCGTCTTCGCGCGCCTACCCCTCCATCGCCCGCTGGAACGCTTCCGCATGATCCGGGTGCCAGCGCGAGAGCGCCGGGCGGTTCTCGATGATGTCGCCGGCAGCCCACGCGATCCGGCGCTCGTCCTGGGCGCGGGTGGTCTCGTTGTCGGGGCACAGGACGTAGAAGTCGCCCTCTTCCATCCGACCGAGCAGGAAGGTCACGGTCTCCTCCGGCGTCCAGGCGCCGGGCGGTTTCTCGGCGACGCCGCGGGCCTTGGTCAGCCCGGTGTAGACGAAGCCCGGGATCAGCAGGTGCGCCGTGGTGCGGCAGCCGTCCCGCCCGCGCAGGTCGTGGGCGAGCGCCTCGGTCGCCGCCTTCACCCCCGCCTTCGAGACGTTGTAGGGCGTGTTGCCCGGCGGCGTGGTGATGCCCTGCTTCGAGCCGGTGACGATGACGGCGCCGGGCTTGGCCCCCGCGATCATCCCCGGCGCGAAGGCGTGGATGCCGTTGATCACCCCCCACAGGTTGGTGTCGAGGATCCGGCGCCAGGTGTCGGCGTCGGAGAACAGCTTGCCGCCCGCCTCGATGCCGGCGTTCAGCATCACCACCGCAGGCGGTCCGCTCGCGGCGACCGCCTGCGCGAACGCCTCCATCGCCGCGCGATCCCCGACGTCGAGGGCAACGGCGCGGACCTCCACTGCTGCGAGCTTCGCCACCTCGGCGCGGGAGGATTCGAGCGCCTCGCCGGGAAGGTCGGCGAGCCAGACGTTCATGCCGGCCCGGGCGAAGGCCTTCGCCGCCGCGAGCCCGATGCCGCTCGCGGCGCCGGTGACGACGGCCGCACGGCCGGGTTCGATCGCTGGATGGGTCATCGGCGCCTCTCACTGAACTCAGCTTCGCGGTGAGGGTGGGGCGTCCGCCCGGATTGTCGAGGGCCGCGCAAGCCCTGCGCCCTGGCCATCGGCAGCGGCCTCTGCCACCGTCCGGCACGTTCCACGCACCGGGAATCGCCTGCATGCCCGCCCGCGCCCTGTCTGCCGCCCGCCCGCTGTCCGTGGCCCTCGCCCTGCTCGCCGCGCCCGCCGTCGCGCAGGCGCCGAAGGTGCCGCCGCCGCGCGCGCCCGCCACCGCGCCGGACCCTGCCTTCGAGGCGATGCGGGCCGCGTTCGAGGCGCTACCCGAGGCCGAGCGCAAAGCGCTGCAGGACGCGCTGGTCTGGACCGGCGACTACAACAGCGTCGTCAACGGCGCCTTCGGCCGGCGGACCTTCGAGGCGCTGAACGCCGCCCGCGCCCGCACCGCCGGGGCCGACCCCCTCGACCCCAGGAGCCGCGCCGCGATCCTGGCCGCGGGCGAGGCCGCGCGGAAGGCCGTGCGCTTCGCCGTGCTGGCTGACCCGGCGAGCGGCGCGGTGCTCGGCGTCCCCGAGCGGATGGTGCCCAAGCGCAGCGCCGTGCCCGGCGGCACCCGCTGGCAGAGCGCCGACGGGCGGCTGACCCTGGAGAGCCGGTCGTTTCCCGCAGGCAGCACCGACCTCGAGGCGCTGTTCGCCCGCGCGACCGCGCCGCTCGCCGACCGCAAGGTGACGTACAAGCTCAAGCGGCCGGACTTCATCGTGGTCACCGGCGAGACCGCGTCGGGGCGTTCCTACCTCCGCTACGCCGCCGGACCGGCGGGCATCCGCGGCTTCGCCATCGGCTACGAGGCGGCGCAGGCTGCGGACGTCGACCGCCTCGTCATCGCCATCGCCAACAGCTTCGTGCCGTTTCCCAACGCGCCGGCCGAGGCGCCCAGGATCGCGGCCGTGCCGGCAACCAAACCGCCGGCCACGGGCCTGCCCCCGGCCGGCATGACCTCGCAAGTGACGGCCCCGCAAGTGACGCCGCCGCAAGTGACGCCGCCGCAGGTGGTCGGCACCGGCCTCGTCGTGGCGCCGGGCCGCGTGTTGACCGCGTCGTCCGTGGTCGAGACCTGCCCGAACCTGCGGGTCGGCGCCGCCCCGGCCAAGGTCCTGCGCAGCGAGCGGGGTCTGGCGCTTCTGGAGGCCGCCGGCCTGCCGGCACCGAAGCTGCCGGGCCTGCACGGGACCTCCGCCTCCGAGGATCGGGTGGTGGTCGCCGCCGACGGGGCGGGTGTGTCGGTGGCCCCGGGGGCGATGTTCGCTGCGATGTCGGGCGAGGCGCGGGTGACGGCACCGCTTCAGCCCGGGTCGGCGGGGGCACCGGTCCTCGACCGCGCGGGCGGCCTCGCGGGACTCGTCGCCCGCTATCCCGCCGCGCCGCGGCTGGTGGCGGGCGTGGTGCCGCCGGCGAGCTTTCCTGTGATCCCGGAGGACGTGATCGCCGCATTCCTGGCCGAGGGCGGCATCGCCACGAAACCGTCGGCGGCCACCGCCGGCAGCGTCGGCGCCGCCGCCTCGGCAGTCGGGGGCGCCGTGATCGGGCTCGGCTGTACGAGATAGGGCCTGCCGCGCGATCCTCGGATCACGCGACAGGCCCCTTTGTCGTCGTGTGGTCGCCCGTCCTTCAAGCGAGCCGGCATCCACCTCGGTCGGACGAGCTTCGCGCCCGCGCCGGCGTCAGAGACGGCCGGTGACGAGCAGAACGATCAGGACGATGAGCAGGATGCCGCCGAGGCCGAAGCCCGGGCCGCGGTAGGCGCCGCCGCCGAGGAAGCCGCCACCACCGAAGGCGAGAATGATCAGGATGATGAGCAGAATGGTGACGAGCGACATGAAGGAAGTCTCCGCGGGAGCGCACGGGTCGTGAGCTTGACCGTGCAAACGCCGCGACAATCCGTTCCGTTCAAATAATTCGCACGCAAACTGACGGACGGTTTTGCCGGCTCAGGCGTGCCAGTCCGGCAGCGGGTCGGCGGGCCGGTCGAGCCAGTCCGGGCTCGGCAGGTTGCGCTCGCGCAGGAAGGCCGGGTTGAACAGCTTCGAGGCGTAGCGCGCCGCCCCGTCGCACAGGATCGTCGCGATGGTGTGGCCCGGCCCAAGCGCCCGCGCCAGCCGGATCGCCCCGGCGACGTTGATGCCGGACGAGCCGCCGAGCGACAGCCCTTCCGCGCGCATCAGCCCGAACACGATGTCGAGCGCCTCGGTATCGCCGATGCGGAAGGCGTGGTCGGGGGTGAAGCCCTCGAGGTTCTTTGTGATCCTGCCCTGGCCGATGCCTTCGGTGATCGAGGAGCCCTCCGCATTCAGGGTGCCGGTGGTGTAGTGCGCGTAGAGCGCCGAGCCCTCGGGGTCGGCCAGCGCGATTGCGACCTTGGGGTTTTTCGCCCGCAGGGCGGCTGCGGTTCCCGCGAGCGTGCCGCCGGTGCCGGCCGCGCACACGAAGCCGTCGACGGTGCCGCCGGTCTGGTCCCAGATCTCGGGGCCGGTATGCGCCTCGTGCGCGCCGCGGTTGGCGACGTTGTCGAACTGGTCGGCGAAGAACGCCCCGGCGGGGTCTTCCGCCGCGATCCGCTCGGCGAGGCGCCGGGCGACGTGGACGTAGTTGTCCGGGTTGGAGAACGGCACCGCCGGCACCTCGACGAGCCGGGCGCCGGCCAGCCGCAGCGTCTGCTTCTTCTCCTCCGATTGCGTGACGGGGATGACGATCACCGTGCGGTAGCCGCGCACCGACGCGACCAGCGCCAACCCGATTCCGGTGTTGCCCGCCGTGCCTTCGACGATGGTGCCGCCCGGCCGGATCAGCCCGCGCGCCTCCGCGTCTTCGACGATCGCGCGCGCCGCCCGGTCCTTCACCGAGAGGCCGGGATTCAGGAACTCGGCCTTGCCGAGGATTGTGCAGCCGGTCTCCTCCGACGCCCGGCGCAGCCGGATCAGCGGCGTGTTGCCGATCGCCGCCAGCACGTCGGGGCGGGTGGCGTGATCCGGGTTCGTCGCCATGCCCATGTCGCTGCCTCCGTGTCGCCCGCGCCCCGCGCGGCGCCGCCTTGCGATAGCCCGGACGGCGGCCGGCCGGAAGGCGGCCGCGGCGCCGGTCGGCTGGTCGGCTGGTCGGCGCTCACGTCGCCAGGGCGGACGCGGGGTCGTCAGCATTCGGGAAGGTTCACGGCCAAGCCGCCGAGGCTCGTCTCCTTGTATTTTGTGCTCATCTCCTCGCCGGTCTGCCGCATGGCCGCGATGCAGTTGTCGAGGGGCATGAAATGCGAGCCGTCGCCGCGCAGGGCGAGCGAGGCGGCCGCGACGGCCTTCGTGGCGCCGATCCCGTTCCGCTCGATGCAGGGCACCTGCACCAGGCCCGCGACTGGGTCGCAGGTCATCCCGAGATGGTGCTCCAGCGCGATCTCGGCCGCGTTCTCGACCTGCTCGGGCGTGCCGCCGAGCACGGCGCACAGGCCGGCCGCCGCCATCGCGCTGGCGGAGCCGACCTCCCCCTGGCAGCCGGCCTCCGCGCCCGAGATCGAGGCGTTGTGCTTGATCAATCCGCCGATGGCGGCGGCCGTCAGAAGGAAGTCCTGAACGCGGGCCGGGTCGGCGCCGACGCACCGGTCCAGGTAGTACCGGATCACGGCGGGGACGACGCCTGCGGCCCCGTTCGTCGGCGCCGTCACCACCTTGCCGCCGGCCGCGTTCTCCTCGTTGACCGCCATGGCGTAGACGCCCAGCCATTCCGTGACGCTGTGCGGCTGCTCCCGGTTCGAGCCCTGTTCGGCAAGCAGCTGGTCCCGGATGCGCTTGGCCCGGCGTCGGACGCGAAGACCCCCGGGCAACTCGCCGTCCCGCGACAGCCCGCGCTCGATACAACCGCCCATCGTAGTCCAGATGCGCGCGAGCCCCGCGTCGATCTCGGCTTCCGAATGGCTGACGGCCTCGTTCGCGCGCTTCATGGCGGCGATGGACAAGCCGCTGTCCCGCGCCATGCGCAGCATCGCGGCCGCCGATTCGAACGGGTAGGGCCAGAGCCGCGGGTCCGCGGCGTCGGAAGATGGCGGCAGGACGACGTCGCGTTGCGCGGCGGTGAGGATGAAGCCGCCGCCGATCGAATAGTAGGTCTCGGACAGGACCGGCGAGCCCTGCCCGTCGCAGGCGGTGACGACGAGCCCGTTCGCGTGGCCGGGCAGCGGAGGCCCGAAATCGAACGCGACCGCGCTTTCGGGATCGAAGGCGAGAACCGGAAGCCCCGGCAGGACGAGGCACTTGTCGACGCGCAGGTCCTCGAGCCGGCGCTCGGCCTCGGCCATCTCGATGTCGGCGGGCCGGTAGCCGAGCAGGCCGAGCGACACCGCGCGGTCGGTGGCATGGCCCTTCCCCGTGAAGGCGAGCGACCCGTACAGGGTCACGCGCACTGCGGCAGCCGCGCCTTTCGCCGGACTGGCCCGCAGAAGGTCGAGGAAGTCGGCCGCCGCCGTCATCGGCCCCATCGTGTGGGACGAGGACGGCCCCAGGCCGAGCTTGAACACGTCGAATACGCTGAGGAACATCAAGACGTCCTGTTACGGCCCCGATCTGCACCCCGTGGCACCGCGGCTGGCCTTCTATCGCACTCCTTGCGCCGGCAGTCCCTGGTTTTGCCTACGTCGAGGATGTCGAGCATGCGGCCACGTAGGGACAGGCGCCCCCGTCCCACCCCGACCAGGCGCCAATCTGTCCGAACCCATCCTTCCGATCCGATCTCGAACCCAAGCGCCATCGCCGCGGCGCGATTTTTGCGGTTCCGTTCGAACCACGCTCGGCCGAGGACGGCCCGAAACCGGGGGATCGCCCGCAGCGGCGGCTGGCGTCGTCCTCGACCGGCCGACATGGTGCTGAATCTGGCTTCGTGGATCGGAGAGATCATGGCGTCCAAGGACCAACCCTCCGGCCTGACGGCGCGCAAGACCGTCGAGGACATCATCGCGGGGGGTGAGGGCGACGGGCATCAGCTCTCGAAATCGCTCGGCCTGTTCTCGATCATCGCGATGGGCATCGGCGCCGTCATCGGCGCCGGCATCTTCGTGCTCACCGGCACCGCGGCCGCGCAATATGCCGGGCCGGGGATCATGCTGTCGTTCGTGGCCGGCGGCATCGCCTGCGCCTTCGTCGGGCTGTGCTACGCCGAGATGGCGGCGCTGATCCCGGTGGCGGGATCGAGCTACACCTACACCTATGCGACCTTGGGCGAACTCTTCGCCTGGATCATCGGCTGGGACCTGATCCTCGAATACGCCATGGGCGCCGCCACCGTGGCGGTCGGCTGGTCGGGCTACGTCGTCAGCCTGCTCAAGGATGTCGGGCTGGTGATCCCGGCCCGCTTCACCGCCGCGCCCGGCACCGCCGTGAAGCTCGCCGACGGCTCCGACGCCACGGCGTTCGCGAACCTGCCGGCGGTGCTGATCGTCGCGCTGCTGACGCTGCTGCTGGTGCGCGGCACCAAGGAATCGGCCCGGCTGAACAACATCATGGTGGCGGTGAAGCTGACCGTGGTGATCGCCTTCATCGTGCTCGGCTACGGCTACATCAAGCAGGCGAACTGGACCCCGTTCATCCCCGACAACGACGGCAATTTCGGCCATTTCGGCTGGAGCGGCGTCCTGCGCGGGGCGGGCGTGGTGTTCTTCGCCTTCATCGGGTTCGATGCGGTCTCCACCGCCGCGCAGGAGGCGAAGTCGCCCCAGCGCGACATGCCGATCGGCATCCTCGGCTCGCTCGCGATCTGCACGGTGCTCTACGTGCTGGTCGCCGCCGTGCTCACCGGCGTGGTGCCCTACAAGGATCTCAACGTCCCCGATCCGATCGCCAAGGGCGTCGACGTGATCGGGATCGCGTGGTTCTCGGCGCTGATCAAACTCGGGGCGCTCACCGGCCTGACCACCGTGATCCTGGTGCTGCTCTACGGCCAGAGCCGGATCTTCTACACCATGGCCAACGACGGCCTGCTGCCGCGCCTGTTCGCCCACGTGCACCCGACCTATCAGACGCCCTATCGCAGCCAGCTCCTGATCGGCTCGGTGGTGGCGGTGGTGGCCGCCCTGGTGCCGATCGGCATCCTCGGCGAGATGGTGAGCATCGGGACGCTCGCCGCCTTCATCCTGGTCTGCGGCTCGGTGATCTACCTGCGGCGCTCGGACAAGAAGCGGCCCCGCCCGTTCCGCGTGCCCTACGTGCCGATGGTCCCCCTGCTCGGCATCCTGTCCTGCCTGTTCCTGATGGCGGGCCTGCCGCTCGACACCTGGATCCGGCTCGTCGTGTGGATGGCGATCGGCTTCGTGATCTACTACGTCTACGGCCGCAAGCACTCGGTGCTGCGGCGCCGGGACGGGACGGCAGCGTAGGCCGGGGAGCCTCCCGGCCGCGAGCCCAGATGCCGCCTTAGGCCGTCCGGTAGAGCAGCACGCGGCCGGCCGAGATCAGGTGCAGCAGGCCGTCGAAGTCGGCGATGTTGCGGGTCAGAACGGTGAGCCCGAGCTTCTGCGCCAGCAGGAACAGCACGCAATCCTGCAGCGCGCGCAGGCGGCCGTCGGCGGCATAGCCCTGTAGCCGGCAGAGGATGCCGGACAGCAGCGCCGCGCGGCCGAGCACGTCCGCAGCGAAGACCCGATGCGGCCGCATCGCATCGATCTGCCGCCCGATCGCCGAGACCGCCGCCACGGTCCGCGGGTCGTCCGGGTTCAGGACGCCGACCGTGCGCATCAGTTCCTGGATGGCCACGGTCGCGTGGTTGACGGGCCGCGTCGTGATCGCACGGACGACGGCGGCCGGCGCACGCCCCTGGAGGCGATCGATGGAGACGCAGGTGTCGAGCAACAGGGCAGACCCGGCCACCTGAGCCGCATCGAGAAACGGCAGATCCGCGTCGCGCCGACGCGCGAGGGTGGCGCGCGGCGCGAAGCGCGCCCAGCGGACGGCCGCTGCGAAATCGAAATCCGCCACCTCAGAACCCGAGCTTCAGGTCCGGGTCCACGGTACCGCCCACCGCCTCGAACACGGTCGCGAAGTCGTCGTCCAGCGCGAAGGCGATGAGGTCGGTATCCGCCGCGATGCCCGTGCGCCGCTTCGCCTGGTCGAGCAGGGCCGGGCTGATCCGGCTGCTGATGCGCGTGCTCTTGTCGGCCAGCAGCCCGGAACGTTCGGCGGCCTCCATCACCGCCTCAAAACGGCTCCGCCCTGGGATCGGGCCGTTTGTGTCCGTGTTCGCTGCGGCCTTCGGCATCGCGTCACCCTGGCGTTCGACAAATTCGGTATTCGTCGAACATATCAACGGCCGACCAAGCCCAGAAGCGCCTCACCCGAACACGTATCCCCCGTTGATCCGCAGGCCGACCTCGCGGCCGGTGGCGTAGCGCTCGCCGTCGGAATCCTCGACGATCAGCAGGCCGCCGTCGGGGCGGGCGACCTCGATGCGCTGCCGGCCCTGGCTGCGGTAGGACGAGCGGACGGTGCCGGTGAGATGCGCGGTGGCGGGCTCCACCAGTTGCAGCTGCCAGGGTCGCACGAAGAGTTTGACGGGGCCGATCAGGCCGGCCGGCGCGACGACCGGCGTGGGCCGGCCGTCGACGCGGACCTGGCCGCCCTCCGTGATCGCCTCGACCTCGATCGCATCGCCGAGGAAACGCAGCACGGTGGCCGAGGCTGGGTTCTCCTGCACTTCGTCGGGGGTGCCGACCTGCTCGAGGCGGCCGCGGTCGAGCACCGCGACCCGGTCGGAGAGCTCCAGCGCCTCGTCTTGGTCGTGGGTGACGAAGATCGTGGTCTGGCCGGTGCGGTCGTGGATCTCGCGCAGCCACCGCCGCAGGTCTTTTCGCACCTGGGCGTCGAGGGCGCCGAACGGCTCGTCCAAGAGGAGGACACGTGGCTCGACGGCGAGGGCGCGGGCCAGCGCGATGCGCTGGCGCTGGCCGCCCGAGAGCTGCGAGGGATAGCGGTCGGCGAAGCCCGAGAGCCGGATCAGGTCGAGCAGCTCGCCGACGCGGCGCTTGATCTCGGCGGCCGGCGGGCGCTCCGAGCGCTTCCGCGCGTTCAGGCCGTAGGCGATGTTGTCGGCCACGCTCATGTGCTTGAACAGGGCGTAGTGCTGGAACACGAAGCCGACGGCGCGCTGCTGCACGGGCAGGAAGGTCGCGTCGTCGCCGCCGAACAGGATGCGACCGCGATCAGGCGTGTCGAGCCCGGCGATGATGCGCAGCAGCGTGGTCTTGCCGGAGCCCGAGGGGCCGAGCAGGCCGAGCAATTCGCCCGCGCGCACGTCGAGGTTGAAGTCGTGCAGGACGGCCGCCGTGTCGAAGGTCTTCGACAGGCCCTCGACGCGGATCGCGGTCGAATTCGCGTTAATGCCGTGCCCGCGACCCGAGCTCCGCCCCGTAGCGCCATTCGAGGAGGGATTTGAGGGCGAGCGTGACAAGGGCGAGTCCGGCAAGGAGCGAGGCGACGGCGAAGGCGGCGACGAAATTGTACTCATTGTAGAGGATCTCCACGTGGAGCGGGATGGTGTTGGTCAGGCCGCGGATATGCCCGGACACCACCGAGACCGCGCCGAACTCGCCCATGGCGCGGGCGTTGCAGAGCAGGACGCTGTAGAGCAGGCCCCAGCGGATGTTGGGCAGCGTCACCGTGCGGAAGGTGTGGAGGCCGGTGGCGCCGAGCGTCAGCGCCGCCTCCTCCTCGGCGTTGCCCTGCTCCTGCATCAGCGGGATCAGCTCGCGTGCCACGAACGGGAAGGTGACGAACACCGTCGCCAGCACGATGCCGGGCAGTGCGAACAGGATCTGGATGCCGTTGGCCTGCAGCCAGCCGCCGAACAGGCCCTGGCTCCCGAACAGCAGCACGTAGATCAGGCCCGAGACCACCGGCGAGACCGAGAACGGCAGGTCGATCAGCGTGATCAGCAGGCTCTTGCCGGTGAACTCGAACTTGGCGATCGCCCAGGCGGCGGCGACCCCGAAGACGAGGTTGAACGGCACGGCGATCGCGGCCACCGTCAGCGTCAGGCGGATCGCGGTCCAGGCATCGGGCTCGGAGAACGCCTCGAGATAGGCCCCGACGCCGCGCGCAAACGCCTGGGCGAAGACCGTGAACAGCGGCAGCACCAGGAACAGCGCCAGGAACACCACCGCGGTGCCGATCAGCAGGCCGCGCACGAGGCGGCCCTCGTTGGCGGCATCCTCCTGCACGGGGGCTGCGGCCGTCAGGCTCAGATCAGACATAACCGAACCTCCGCCGGCTCCAGGCCTGGATCAGGTTGATCGCCAGCAGGGTCAGGAACGAGATCCCGAGCATGATCGTGGCGATTGCCGAGGCGCCCCCGTAATCGAACTCGGAGAGCTTGATGACGATCAGCAACGGCGCGATCTCGGAGACGTAAGGCAGGTTGCCGGCGATGAAGATGATCGAGCCGTATTCGCCGACGCCGCGGGCGAAGGCCAGCGCGAAGCCGGTGAGCACCGCCGGGATCAGCGGCGGGAGCACCACCCTGGTCAGCGTCGTCCACCGGGTGGCGCCCAGCGTCGCGGAGGCCTCCTCGACCTCCTTGTCGATCTCGGCGATCAGCGGCTGGACGGTGCGCACGGCGAAGGGCAGGCCGATGAACACCATGGCGATGAAGATGCCGACCGGGGTGTAGGCGGCCTGGATGCCGAGCTTCGTCAGCTGCGCGCCGACGAGCCCGTTCGGCGCGTAGAGCGAGGCCAGCGCGATGCCCGCCACCGCCGTCGGCAGGGCGAAGGGCAGGTCGACCACCGCGTCGACGAGCTTGCGCCCGGGGAAGCGGTAGCGGGTCAGCACCCAGGCGACGAGGAAGCCGAACACCGAGGCGGTAAGCGCGGCGAGCAGCGACACGCCGAAGCTGATCTTGAGGGCGCTGGCGACGCGCGGGTCGGTGGCGACGTACCAGATCCCCGACAGGCCGAGGCCCGAGGCCTTGGCGACGAGGGCGGCGAGCGGCAGCAGCACCACCAGCCCGAGGCAGGTCAGCGTGTAGCCGAAGGTGAGCCCGAAGCCGGGGATCACGCTGGGTTGTCGGAAACGCCGCTTCGGGCGGGGTGGGTCGACCATGATGCCTCGACGGATCGTCCCTCCCCCCTCTGCGGGGGAGGGTGGCCCTCGCGTGAGCGAGGGTCGGGAGAGGGGAGCGCGTAGTCCGGAGAGGGCGCTCCCCTCTCCCGACTTAGCTCGCAGCCCACCCTCCCCCACAGAGGGGGGAGGGAAAGCGTGGAGCGTTTACCGCCCCTGGCGGCTCAACTGGTCGAACAGGCCGCCGGTGTCGAAGTTCTTCTTCTGGATCTCGTCCCAGTTGCCTTGGAGTTCCTCGATCTTGAACAGCTTGATCGCGGGCAGCTGCTTGAGGTCGGCCTCGGCCGCGGCCTGGGGCTTGAACGGGCGGTAATGGTGCTTGGCGAAAATCGCCTGCGCCTTGTCGGTGTAGAGGAAGGCGAGGTAGGCCTCCGCCTGCTTGCGGGTGCCCTTGCGGTCGACGTTGGCATCGACGAGCGCCACCGGCGGCTCGGCGTAGATCGAGGTCGGCGGCACGACGATGTCGAACTTGTCGGCGCCGAACTCCTGCAGCACGAGGTAGGCTTCGTTCTCCCAGGTCGGCAGCACGTCGCCCAATCCCCGCTGCGCGAAGGTGACGGTGGAGCCGCGCGCGCCGGTGTCGAGCACCGGCACGTTCTTGTAGACGGTGCCGACGAAGGCGTCGGCCTTGGCCGTGTCGTTGTCCTGGTTGTAGGCGTAGCCCCAGGCGGCGAGGAAGTTCCAGCGTCCGCCGGCCGAGGTCTTGGGGTTCGGGGTGATGACCTTGATGTCGGGCTTGGCGAGGTCTCCCCAGTCCTTCACGCCCTTCGGGTTGCCCTTGCGCACCAGGAACACCACCGTCGAGGTGTAGGGCAGCGCGTCGTTCGGCTGCTTGGTGCGCCAATCCGCGGAAATCTTCTTGGTCAGCTTGGCGATCGCGTCGATGTCGGAGGGGATGCCGAGCGTCACCACGTCGGCGTCGACGCCGTCGATCACCGTGCGGGCCTGCGAGCCCGAGCCGCCATGGGAGGCGCGCACCGTCAGCGTCTCGCCGGTCTTGGCCTTCCACTCCTCCGCGAAGGCCGCGTTGACGTCGCGGTAGAGTTCGCGCGTCGGGTCGTAGGAGACGTTGAGCAGGGCCGTCTGCGCCTGAGCGCCGCCCGCCGCGAACAGGCCGCCGGCCAGGCACAGCCCCGCCAGCGCCGTGCGACGCCCGATCCGTCCCGCGCGCCGTGTTCCGTTCCGCTCGCTCACGCCGATCCTCCGGTCATCACCGCGGGACGACGGCCTATCGGGCACCGTCCCTGACGAAGAAGTCGGGTTCTCGTTCGTTTTACAGAACGTTGTCAACTGGTGGATCGCCGTCCACCAATCCCAGGAACACGGCGGAAGACACGATCATTCTTCCGGCGCGTGCCTCAACCGAGCGGACGGCAACGGGGTCCTTCTACAGAAATGGCCTGCCAGAGAAGAGAAACGCGACGCGCGAAGCGTTTCTTAGAAAGAACGTTATGCGGCTCCGGCGTCATGTGTTCGCGCACGCAGATACACGACGCGGCCCGCCGAGCATGCCCGACGCGAAAAAATCCTCAGGCGTCGAGGTATCCCGCCTCGGCCAGGGCCTCGGCGACGGCTTCGAAGCAGGGCTCGCCGGGGGCGAAGCCGTCGGGATTCGGCTCGGACGCGTCGTCGTCGGCCTGCGGGCGGGCCGGGAGCGCATCCGCGCGCAGGCGGCCGCCGAGGCCGAAGAAGCTCGTGGCCGCCGTGAGGGCCCCGCCGATCGATCCTATCGTCATGCCACACCCCATTCGTGAACGGTTCGTTAACGATGGTGGCGGGAAAGCGTTGCACACGCAAGACGTGTGGGTCGGGACGCGTCGTCGGCCCTTGCCTGCGGCTCCGCGGTGACGTGGCCGGCCTGCATCGCCGGCGGGACTTTTCGCGGCTCGCCGGCGGCCCTGCGGACGGGGCCGGGCGGCCGGGCTATGGAATGCGGCGCGCCGGACCGGCGGCCCCAACCGACAAGATGTCCATGACCGTGATCGCCCTCGTGCTCGTCGCCAACCTGCTGCTGGCCGGCCTGTTCTCCCTCGTCGCCATCGCGATCGACTGACGGTTCGCGGAGCGGTCAGCCCCGCGCAGGGCGGTCGAGGGAGCGGTCGACCGGGCCGTCGAGGGGATGGAGGCGGTCGGCCGGCCCGGGGCCGGAGGCGGGCCGCCGCACCGGGCGCGACAGACGGCGGGCGAGTCTCTGGAGATCGGGCGGCGCGGCACCGGCCGGCGCATAGAGCGCGCGGTCGAGCGCGGCGAGGCCGGCCGCGGTGTCGGGGTCGGCGCGCCAGGCCTGCGCGAGGTCGGGCTCGGCCGACAGCGTCGCCGCACGGAAGCCCACGGCGTCGCCCGTGCCGGCCGCGCGGCGCAGGGCCGCCCGGGTGCCGCGCGGCAGGCGCAGCGCGCCGGCGCCCGTCCCGAACCCGATCAGCGCCAGCCCGAGGCCGAAGGCGGCGAGCGCGGCGGCGGCCGCGACCCACGGCGCAGCGGCGAGCGGAGGCGCGAGGTCGCCCTCCCGGTCGGGCAGGCCGCCGCCGATCTGGCGGGCGGGAATCTCGGCCTCGCGCATCGTGCGCGAGACCGTGTCGAACCATGGGATCACGATCGCGTCGAGCGGGATGATCTCGGGCACGCCGGCCTTCACGTCCCACTGGTAGGTGGCGCGCGCCACCGGCCCGGCGGGGGTGATCAGGGTCTCGCGGGTGACCGGGCCGGCGAAGGTGAGGATGCCGCGGGTGCGCATCACTGGGCGCGGCGGCAGCCCTTCCGCGACCATCCCCTGCGCCTCCACCGTCACGATGCGCCGTGTGGTGTCGCCGAGCTTCACCGTCTCCGGGTCGGGCGACCAGGAATCGGTGATCGTCACGTCCTTCGCCGGCAGCCACCACGGCTCCTTGGCGTCCGGCCCGCCGCCCTCCTTGGTCCAGGTCGCGACCGGCAGGGCGATCGGGCCGGAGCGCACGTCGACGACGCGGCGGTCGCCGTTGTCGTTGATCGTCAGGCGGTGGTCGAACGGCTCGATGGTGAAGTCGCCGGCATGGTGCGGGAACACCGCGATCACCCGGTCGAAGGCGATGGCGCTCTGGCCGTCCTTCAGCTTGGTCTTGCTCCAGCGGTCGCGGCCGAGCTGGCTCCAGCTGAAGTTGGCCAGCGTCGGCTGGATCACCTCCTCAAGCAGGATCTGCTGCTTGTAGACCCCGTGGATCTTGAGCAGCACCATCTCGCGCACGAAGGGCGCGGCGTTGCCGTTCAGCTCAGGGGTCACCGTGAGGGTGAGGTCGCCGGGCTCGACCTCGGCGCGGGCGGGCTGGGTGACGAACAGGAGCGCGAGCAGCGCACCGATCCACCCGCGGGCGTGATGACGGAACGCCGCCGGAGCGGGCGCGGGCCCCCTCTCCCGGGCGGGAGAGGGTCGGGGTGAGGGACGAGAACGTGCCGGAGAGGTCACGCCCCTCATCCCACCCCTCTTCCCATGGGAGAAGGAGCCGCGCGGCGTCTCCTGAGCATCCCTCGGGATCGGGCTCGTCGCGTCCAAAGCCGTCACCATGGGTTGCTCCCGGCGGGCATGCTCGTGCCGGCTTCGATGCGGCGGGTCTGCTCGGCCTTGATGCGGAGCTTGAGGTAGCGGCCGGGGTCGTCCGGCAGGGTCTGGAGCCAGAGGCGGTCGGGGCGGATCTCGTGGGCCTCGAAGCTCTTGGTGACGCGGCGCACCTCCTTCTCGGGGGCCTCGGCCACCATCGCCGAGCCGCCGCCGGTGCGGCCGCGCCCGGCGGCGTCGCCGGCCGAGCCGCGGGCCTCGCCGCGGCCGGATTCGACGGTCTGCTGCTCGGCCTGGCCCCGGCGCGCGACCTTGCTGTTGCCGGGAATCGAGGCGGACGAGCTCGCCTCCTTGTTGCCGGCTAGGCCCTCGCCGCTCGAATTGGCCTGTATGGTGTCGTCCTTCTCCTGGTTGGCGGTGTTGTTGTAGCGGGCGCCGTACTGCGCCGAGCCGTTGGCGGTGCCGCCGCCCTTGCGGTCGATCGCCTCGGCGACGAGCTTGGCGAGCAGCGAGCGGTTGGCCTGCGCGTCGGCGTCGCGCGGGTTGAACTGCAGCGCCGCGTCGTAGGCCTCGATCGCGCCGGCATAGTCGCCCATCCGGGCGAGCGCGTTGCCGAGGTTGTACGAATTGCGCCGGCCGCCGTTGCGGAACAAGACCGCGGCCTCGTCGTAGCGCCCGGCCTCGTAGAGCGCCGGCCCGCGCCAGGCCGGGTCGTCGAGGATCGCGAGCGCCACTGAGGGCAGTCCGACCCCCATCAGCAGGCGGCCGAGGCCGGTGCGCGGCTGCGAGACCAGCAGCAGCGCCAGGATGCCGGCGCCGGCCGCCGCGATCCCGACGATCCGCGCCCAGCGCCGCCAGCCGCGCGAGAGGGCGGTTGAAAGGGTGGGAGAGACAGGCAGGCGGCCGAGCGCGCGGGCTGCCATCACGCACTCCTCCGGAACAGGATCAGCGCCGGCACCAGCGCCAGCAGCAGCAGCCAGCGGCCGAGGTCGGCGAAGGCGAGCACCGCGTAGCCGCCCGCGGCCAGGTGCTGGGCCGTGCCGGCGCCGACCGCGTCGAGCACGGGGGCCGGCGCAGACAGGTCGGCCGCGACCCCGCCGCCGGCCGAGACCAGCCGGTCGAGGGCCGCCCGGTCGGTCTTCGGCGCGCCGGGCGGCAATGTCTTGTGCGCCGGCACGAACAGCCCCTGGACGCGCCAGCCCTTGGCCCGCATCGCCTCCGCCTCGCGCAACGCCGCGTCGCCGATGCCGTCGCCGTCGGTGATCAGCACCACGTCGGCGGCCAGCGCCCCCGCCTCCTCCAGGGTACGCCGCGCCAGGGCCAGCCCACGCTCCGGGTGGCTGCCGCGGTCGGGCACCGTGTCGGCGTCCAGCGCGAACAGGGTGGTGCCGAAGCTGTCGCGGTCGGTGGTCGGCCCGGTCGCGACGTAGGCGTCGCCGGCATAGATCACCAGCGCCACCGCCCGGGTGCCGGCGGCCTCGGC
This sequence comes from Methylobacterium cerastii, assembly GCF_022179125.1. Classification (GTDB taxonomy): domain Bacteria; phylum Pseudomonadota; class Alphaproteobacteria; order Rhizobiales; family Beijerinckiaceae; genus Methylobacterium; species Methylobacterium cerastii. The sequence continues at coordinate 108,082 of NZ_BPQG01000044.1, read as the reverse complement.
CACGCCTTGCGCGGTCTGGCGCAGGTCCTTGAGCCCGCCGCCCTCGGCGACCGAGCGCGACAGGTCGGCGACGATCACCGTCGCGTCGAGGTTGCGGAAGGTCGTCGCGTCCTTGCGCTCGACGGCGGGTCCCGTGAGCGCCAGCGCGACGACCCCCGCGGCGGTGGCGGCCGCGAGGTTCGCCTGCCGCCGGCCGCCGAGCACGGCGCCGCGCCGGACCATCAGCGCCATCAGCGCCGGGTCGACCGCCCGCGCCCAATCGCCGAGCGGCGCCGCGCGAGCGGCGGCCCGGAAGGCCAGCACGGCGATCACGGGAATCGCCAGCAGCCACCAGGGCCGTAGGAGCGCGTAGGCGTCGAAGAGGGTCATCGCCGAACGCTCCCTCGGTGGAGAGGGCCCCCCTCTCCCCGCAGGCGGGGAGAGGCCCGCAGGCACCTCGTCGTGCCTGCGGGAAGCGCAGGCGAAGCCGAAGCGGCGGTGAGGGGGCGTTTCCGAAGGCGGGCGTCCGGAAGCACCCCCTCACCTTCGGCTGCCGCCTCGCCGCGCCGACGACGAGGTCGGCACGGCCCTCTCCCCGCAGGCGGGGAGAGGGGATGCGCGGTATTGGTCGCGCCGAAGTCTCGCGCCCGCTCGAAAAGACTAGAACGAAGACGCTTCATCCCCGCCTCCGGGAGGCCAGCAGCAGCCCGGCGCAGGCGAAGGCCAGCGCCGCGGGCCAGGGCCAGAGGTCGCGGCGCAGAGGCACCGGGGGGGCCTTGGCACGGCCCCCCTCCAGGGTGTCGATGGCGTCGGCGACCGCGACGAGGTCGTCGGTGGTCTTCACCCGGAAGGCCTTGCCGCCGGTGATCTCGGCCATCTCGCGGAGCGTCTCGGTGTCGACCACGTCCTGCTCGCCGTCGGCGTCGGCCATGTCGCGGGGACCGAGCGCGATCGTGTAGACCTTGATCCCGAGTTCCTTCGCCAGCGCCGCCACGTCCTTCGGCGTGGTCTGGCCGGCGTTGTTGGCGCCGTCGGAGAGCAGGATCACCGCCTTCGAGGACGCGACCGGTTGCCCCTCGCCGCCGGAATCCTTGGGGTCGAGCCGGCGCAGCGCTAGCCCGAGGCCGTCGCCGATGCCGGTGGAACGGCCGACGAGGCCGATGGTCGCCTCCTCCAGGGCCCGCGCCACGCTTGCGGTGTCGAAGGTGAGCCCGGCGGCCACGAAGGCCTGGTCGGCGAAGATCACCAGGCCGATGCGGTCGCCGGCGCGGCGTCGGATGAAGTCGGCGCCGACGCGCTTGACCGCGACGAGTCGGTTCACGGTCTCGCCGTCGAGGGAGAAGTCGCGCCGCTCCATCGAGCCGGACAAGTCCATGGCGAGCATGATCTCGCGGCCCGAGGCCGGCAGCGCCGTCGCCGGCAGGACGAGGCGCGGACCGGCGAGCGCCACGACGAGCGCCGCCCACAGGGTCCAGATCGCCCAGGTCCGGCGCCGGCCACGGGCGGCGACGTCGGCGCCGGCCTCCGCCTGCGCCACCAGCGAGGCCGGGACGCGCAACGCGCCGCTGCCGCCCGCGGCTTCCGCCGGGACGAAGCGCTGAACCAGCAGCGGCAGCGGCAGGAGCAGCAGCGCCAGCGGCGCGGCCCAATCGAACGCGGAGGCGAGCGCCGTGACCCAGGCCGGGAGCAGGCTCATCCGCGGATCCGCCCGATCAGGCGCCCGAGCTCGGCGTCGAGGGCGGCCGGGTCCGGCCGGTCGCCGCGGCGGTAGAGCCCCTCGACGAGGGTGCGCCCGGCGCCCGCCGTGAAAAAGGTGGTGGAAAACAGCCCGTCGAGCCTCTGCGCCCACGCCGTCCCTTGCGCCGCGGCGGCCGCCTCGCCGTGCAGGGTGCGGGCGAGGCGGCGCAGCAGCCGGGCCTGTGCCACGAGGCGCGCGTCCGGATCGAGGCTTCGTGCGGCTGACAAGTCGCGCAACGCCGCCCGGCGCAGAGTGGCGCGGGCGCGGACACGAAGATAGCGCACCAGCCCGACGAGCAGCGCGGCGGCGAATCCCGCGAGGCTCGCGACGACGACCTCGCCGGAGATCGCCCCCGCCGCCTGGTTCGGCAGGTGAAGCCCACGCAGGGCGTCGAGGGTGGGCAGTGCGTCGGCGGGGGTCATGGTTTTCCGCACACGGGCGTGCGCATCCACTCCCCCCTCTGCGGGGGTGGGAGGGAAATGCCAGCGGCTTCACAAAACCGCATCGAGCCGTTCCATCAGCGGGGCGTAGGCCTCCGGGCCGGCCTCGACGTCGAGGCGCAGGCCTTCGATGCCGCGGCGGGCGTAGTCGGCCAAGCGCTCGTCGGCGGGGACCCGCCCGGGGGCCGGCTCGCGCGTGGGCTGGCGGGCGGCCTGCACCGTGCCGCGGCGGCCGTCGGGCAGGGCGAAGGGATAGAAGCCCGGCGGGCGGGTCCGCTCGAAGGCGTCGCTCACCAGGATCAGGCGGATCGAGAGGCGTTCGGCGAGCAGCGTCAGCAGGCGGTCGAAGTCGTCGCCGGGGCTGTCGAGCGCCGAGGCGATGACGAGGTGGCCGCCCGACGGCAGCAGGCTGCGGGCGAGCGTCAGCAGCGCGTCGAGGGGCGGGTCGTCGGCCGCTGGCAGCGCGAGCGCGCGGGCGTGGGCCGACGCGAGGGCGCCGGTGATCGCCGTCATCGCGCGCTCGCCGCCGGCCGGGCGCAACGCGGTCGGCGCGTCGCCGCTCGCGACCACGAGGCCGACGCGGCCGCCGTCGCCGACCACGCGCCAGCCGAGCAGCGCCAGCGCTTCGGCCGCCGCGACCGAGCGCAGCGCCCGGCGGGTGCCGAACAGCATCGAGGGCCGGAAGTCGGCGAGCAGCACCACGGCGCGGTCGCGCTCGTCGTGGTGGGTGCGCACGTGCAGGATGCCGGTGCGCGCGGTGGCGTTTCGGTCGATGTGGCGCCGGTCGTCGCCCTCCGACCACAGCCGCACGTCGTCGGGCTCCGACCCGCGCCCGCGCCGCCGGGTGACGATGCCGCCGGGCAGCCCCGCCAGCGTCCGCGTCGCCGGCGTGACACCGCGGCGGGCGAGGTGGCGCAGGCCCATCAGGGCCTCGCCGGAGAGGTGGAAGGCCGGGTTCGCCTCGGGGGCGGCTGAGGCGGTCATGCGGGTGCCCGCACCCTCAGAGCGCCCGCACCCGCTGCACCAGCCCGGCGACGATGCCGCGGGTGGTGAGGCCTTCGGCGGCGGCGCGCCAGGTCAGGCCGATGCGGTGGGAGAGCGCGTCGGCGGCGAGATCCGCCACGTCCTCGGGGATGACGTGGTCGCGGCCGTGGAGGTAGGCCCGCGCCTTGCCGGCCACCATCAGCGCCAGGGTGCCGCGGGGCGAGGCCGGATGCTCGATCGCGGCGCGAAGCTCGGGCGCGGCGGAATCGGTGCGCGTCGCGGCGACGATGCGCACGAGGTAGTCCTTCAGGGCCGGCGAGACGTAGGTCTTCAGCGCGGCCTCGCGCGCGGCCAGCACCTCGGTGACCGAGAGCTTCACCGGCATCGCCTCGCCGTGGTGGTTGAGCTCGCCCTCGACGAGGTCGAGGATCTTCCGCTCGGAGGCCTCGTCCGGCATGCCGACGACGACGTGGAGCAGGAAGCGGTCGAGCTGCGCCTCGGGCAGCGGGAAGGTGCCCGCATGCTCGATCGGGTTCTGGGTCGCCACCACCATGAACGGGTCGGCGAGGGGATGGGTCGTGCCCGAGACGGTGATCTGGCCCTCCGCCATCGCCTCGAGCAGGGCCGACTGCACCTTCGGCGGCGCGCGGTTCACCTCGTCCACGAGGATCAGCGAGTGGAACAGGGGGCCGGGCAGGAACTCGAAGGTGCCGGCGTCCTGCCGCCACACCGTGGTGCCGGTCAGATCCGCCGGCATCAGGTCGGGCGTGCACTGGATGCGGGCGAAGGAGCCGTCGAGCCCGTCGGCGAGCCGCTTGACGGCACGGGTCTTGGCGAGCCCCGGCGCGCCCTCGATCAGCAGGTGGCCGCCGGTGAGCAGCCCGATCATCAGGCGCTCGACCAAGCCCTCGCAGCCGATGAGCCCGTGCTCCAAACCGGCGCGAAGTTCGAGGATGCGGGCCCGCAACGGATCGGAGACGGCGCCGGGGCGCTCAGCGAGAGCGGCACCGCTCATGCCACCGCTCATGCGCGGAAAAGCCCGGCCGACTGTAGGTGAGCCTTCATCCTGCAAGTCTCCTCGTCGAACGCCGCGGACGTGGCCGCGGCACCTGGATTCTTGAGCGATCCATGAGCAAGGCCGGTGTGCCCGCTGCCCGGGGCACCCGTCAATCCCGCCGCGACCTGCGGTGGTAGCGGAGATCGTCACGGAAGCGTCATGCGCGTCCGTCTAGGAGACCGGATGGTCCTTCTGCCCACGCCCCTCCCCGAACCGGTCAACTCGGCGATCAGCCTGGTCGTCGCCTTCGTGCTCGGCACCCTGATCGGCGCCGAGCGTCAGTACCGCCAGCGCACCGCCGGCCTGCGCACGGCGGTGCTGGTGGCGGTGGGGGCCGCCGCCTTCGTCGACCTCGGCATGCGGCTGACGGGGGCCGAGGGCGCCACCCGCACCGTCGCCTACGTGATCTCCGGCATCGGCTTCCTCGGCGCCGGCGTGATCATGAAGGAGGGCATGAACGTCCGCGGCCTCAACACGGCAGCGACCCTGTGGTGCTCGGCCGCAGTCGGCGCCTTCGCCGGGGCCGACCTGCCGCTGGAGGCGCTGTTCGTCGCCGTCGCCGTCCTGGCCTGCAACACCCTGCTGCGCCCGCTCGTCAACGCGATCAACCGCTTCCCGATCGACGAGAGTGCCACGGAGGCGACCTACGAGGTCCAGGTCACCACCGCCCCCGGTGCGGCCGGCCCGGCGCAGGACATGCTGGTCGAGCGGCTCGAGGCGGCGGGCTACCCGGTCGGCGGCGTCGCGGTGGAGGAGCGCGGCGACGCGGCGGTGGACGTGGTCGCGACCCTCATCGCCAGCGCGGTGGCGGCCAAGGACCTCGACGCGGTGGTGGCGGCGCTGGCGACCCAACCCGGCATCCGCCACGCCACCTGGGCGGTGCAGACGGGGGATTGAGCGGGCGCCTATGGGGCGGGCGGCGTGCCCGGGCGCAGATACGCGAACATGTGGGCGACGTAATCGGCCTTGCCGAGCTCGACGCCGCTTGCGCGCAGGATCGCGTAGGCCGCCATCACGTGAAAATAGAACTGCGGCAGCGCCCAGTCGCGCACGTACTGCTCGGCCGTGAGGTCGAACACCAAGCCCTGCGGCAGCGTGTGGGCGATCGGCGTCGCCGGGTCGATGGTCGGCATGGCAACGGCGGCGCCCCGCACGGCCTCCACCGTTTCGGCGATCCTCTCCCGCGCCTCCGCGATCGAGCCGGGACGGTCGCCCGCGTTCCGACCCTCGTCGATCAGGACTTCGACCGCCGGCGGAAGCGGCTCGCCGCGCAATCGGGCGACGCCTTCATGAGCCTGCACGCAGGCGAAACGGACCTGCGTCGACAGCGGGAACATGTCGTTTGCCAAGCGCTCTGCAGGCAGCGTCTCGGCGCCCTCCGGCTGCTGCGTCTCGGCTTTGCCGAGCCAGGCCGACAGCGCCTCCAGCATCTGAAGGTAGGTCGGGACGAGGACATCTTGCAGGGTCATGGCTCTCTCCGGCATCGAGCGGCCCGCTCACGCGATTCGAGCCGGTGCCCTCACATACGAACCAGGAGATCTGCAGCAAATTGCTCGCCGCTTGGAGTCCCTCGCGATGCGGGCTCGACCTGGAACCGCGCCCCGGAATCGGTGCGCCGGCACACGCTGCCGCTGCACCGGGGTCTGTCGCCCGGCCGCAACGACGCCAATTCTCTCGGCACAGGTCGTACCTCGGACCCGGTCCCCACGGAGACATCCCATGGCAGCAGCCAACCATCCGTCGGCCAAGAACGCGCTCATCGTCGGGGCCTCGCGCGGCCTCGGTCTCGGGCTCGTCGAGACCTTCCTGGCGCGCGGCTGGCGCGTCACCGCGACCCAGCGCAACGCATCGCCGGGGCTCGCCGCCCTGAAATCCGAGGCGTTGACGATCGAGACCGCCGACATCGACGACGACGCGGCGGTCTCAGGCCTGCACGATCGGCTCGCATCGCAGACCTTCGATCTGGTGTTCGTGGTCGCCGGCGTCGCGACGCAAGCGCACGATCCGCTGCACGCGGTGCCGCGGCAGGTCGCGGCGCAGGTCTACCTCACCAACGCGATCAGCCCAGTGCGCTTCGCGGAGACCTTCCGCGACCGCCTCGCACCCGGCGGCAGCCTGGTGTTCATGAGTTCGATCCTCGGCAGCGTCGGGCTCAACACCTCGGGCGGCTGGGAGAACTACCGCGCCAGCAAGGCGGCGCTGAACACCTTGGTGCGTAGCTTCGCGATCCGCCACCAGGCGGAGGCCTTGAGCGTGGTTCTGATGCACCCGGGCTGGGTGCGGACCGAGATGGGGGGCGCCGAGGCGGACATCGACGTGGCGACCAGCGTCGGCGGCATGGCCGACGTGATCGAGGCCCGGCTCGGCCAGCCCGGCACAATGTACCTCGACTACCGCGGCGAGACCCTCGCCTGGTAGCACCGAACCTGGACGCGATCCGCGGGCGACCTCAGCGCCGCGGGTCGAGGGGGCGGCCGCGGCGCTCGACGATCACCGGCGGCCGGGTGCGGCGCTCGACGATGACGGTACGGGGCGCGCGGCTCGGGCCGGCCTGGGCGATGATGCGCTCCGGCATCCGCTCCGGCTTGGCCTTCACCGCCGCCACGACGTGCGGGCGGACCTCGTCCGCGGGCAGGCCGATCAGCCCGGCGGCGATCTCGATCTGCTGCTCCAGGTCGTCGGACAGGTCCTGCGCGGCGATCACCGCCTCGACGATGGTCGGCGGCTCGCGGCGGACCCGGATCGGCGGCAGGTCGGCAAAGCTCTTCTTCGACTTCTTCACGGCTGGGCTCGCGCTCGTCATCCTCGGACCCTACCCGATTCGAGGCCATTGTGCACTGCATCAAAACGCGGCCGGCGCGGTCGGCCCCCGCATGGACCGAGGGTGCCGAATGGACAGGCAGGCCGCTCATCTGTCTTCGACGGCGTCAGCGCATTCATGATGCAATTGCCACCTCGCGCGTCACGGTACTGCGTCGAAATGGCGCAGCATGGGCGATCGGCGCAGGCGTGGTTCGGTCACGGCGGAAGCCGATCATGCAAGCTCGAACCGCCTGAAAACCCGAGCCGTCATGTCGCGTAGCGAAACCCTGACCCACGACCCGCGGACAACGCCGGCTCGGCCGGATCTCGCCGACATCCGCCTACGCGGCACAGTTGAGGCGGCACGCTTCGTCGCCGGCGAGCCACGGCAGGTCGTGATCCCGGCGGCCCCCTTGCGCCGGACGCCGCGTGCGGAAGCCGGCCTCGAGACGGAGGCGGTGATGGGCGACGCGGTGACCTTGTACGAGGTTCGCGACGGGTTCGCCTGGGTCCAGCTCGTGCGCGACGGCTATGTCGGCTACCTGCCCGCGGCGAGCCTCGGCCCGGCCGACCCGGCCCCGACCCACCGGGTGACGGCGCTGCGCAGCTTCCTCTACCCCGCCCCCGACATGAAGCGCCCGGCGCTCGGCCATCTGAGCCTCGGCGCGCGGATCGCGGTCGCGGGGACGGAGGGCGACTTCGTGCGGGTCGGCGACGCCTTCGTGTTTTCGGCCCATTGCGCGCCGCTCGACCGGACGACGCCGGACTATGCCGGCACCGCCGAACGGCTCGTCGGCACCCCATACCTCTGGGGCGGGCGCACCAGCCTCGGCCTTGACTGCTCGGGCCTGGTCCAGCTCTGCCTGGATCTTGCCGGCCTCCCCTGCCCGCGCGATGCCGACCAGCAGGCCCGCGCCGTCGGCCGGCCCCTGCCGCTCGCCTTCGAGGGCTTACGCCGCGGCGACTTCGTCGACTGGCGCGGCCATACCGGCCTGATGCTCGACGCCGACACGCTGCTCCACGCCAACGGCCACCACATGGCGGTGGCGATCGAGCCCCTGCGCCAGGCGGCCGCGCGGATCGAGGCCAACAGCTATGGCGCGGTGACGGGGATGCGCCGGATCGAGGCCTGAGGGCACGCGGAGCCGCGTCCCCCTCCCCCTTCTGCGAGGAGGGAAGAAAACCAGCGCCCCGTGTCCCCTACCCCTTCAGCCGCATCTTGATCCGGTAGGTCAGCCCGTCGCGGACGTCGCGATAGGCGTCCATGCGTTGGTCGCGCGAGGCGTCCTGGAGGATGGTCGGGTCGGCCGTCTGCCAGTACTCGACGTCGGCGGCGAGCGTATGGGTGAGGGCCAGCGCCTTGTGGTGGGCCTCGGGGGCGAGCGTCACGATCAGGTCGAAGTTCAGCCCCTCCCACTCGTCGAGCTCCTCGACGGTGCGCGGCCGGTGCTTCTTGGCGTCGATGCCGATCTCGTCCAGCGCCGCGACCATGAACGGGTCGACCGGCTCGCCCGAGCGCACGCCGGCCGATTGCACGTAGACCGACTTGCCGAAGTAGTGGCGCGCGATCACCTCCGCCGCGGGGGAGCGCACGGCGTTGAAGTTGCACATGAACAGCACCGATTGCACCCGGCGCTTGCGCGGCACGACGAGGTCGCCGGGCTGAGGCGGGACGAGGACGTCCATCGCGCGTGGGCTTTCAGCGTCGGTGCGGACCCGGCATCGCTTCCGATCGCGTCGCGATCGGAAGCGATGCCGGGACTCCGCGATGCCGCGCGCTCTGACGCCGAACCGGTGCCCACTTCGGCGGAGCGCGCTCGGGGCGGCGCAACGCCACCTCAGCCCTTCCAGTGCAAGGCGAAGATCAGGGTGAACAGCCGCCGCGCGGTGTCGTGGTCGAGGTCGACCTTGCCGGAGAGCCGCTCCTTCAAGGTCTCCGAGGCCTCGTTGTGCAGGCCGCGCCGGCCCATGTCGATCGCCTCGATCTGCGTCGGCGAGGCGGTGCGGATGGCGTTGTAGTAGCTCTCGCAGATCATCTCGTAGTCGCGGATCACCCGGCGGAAAGGCGTCAGCGACAGCAGGTGGGTCATCACCGGCTCGCCCGACGGCGACTGGATCGCGAAGGAGAGCTTGTTCTCCACGAGCCCGAGGTGGAGCGCGTAGGGGCCGGTGCGACCGGGGATGGCGAAGTGGTTGTCCTCGATGATGTCGAAGATCGCGATGGCGCGCTCGTGCTCCTGGTCCGGGTTGCCGCGGCCGATCGAGTCCTCGTCGAGCGCCACCGAGACCAGGCGGTCCGTGCCCTTGCCGGCCGGCTTCTCAGCCTGCGTCTCAGTCCCCTTGGCCTCCGACATCGTGCGCATGCCCCTACAGGTTCAGCCGGATCGCGACGGAGCGGGCATGCCCCTCGAGGCCCTCCGACCGGCCCAGCGTTATCGCCGCGGGGCCGAGCGCCCGCAAGCTCTCCGGCGTGCAGGCGAGGATCGTGGTGCGCTTCATGAAGTCGAGGACGCCGAGGCCCGAGGAGAACCGCGCAGAGCGCGCCGTCGGCAGCACGTGGTTGGGGCCGCCGACGTAGTCGCCGATGGCCTCGGGCGTGTGGGAGCCGAGGAAGATCGCCCCGGCGTTGCGGATCTTCTTGGACAGCGCCTCGGCGTCCTGCGTCTCGATCTCCAGGTGCTCGGGCGCGAGGCGATCGACCAGGGGCACCGCCTCGTCGAAGTGCCTCACCCGGACGATCGCGCCGTAGTCGCGCCAGCTCGCCCGCGCGATCTCCTGGCGCGGCAGGGTGGTCAGCGCCCGCTCGACGGCGGCCTCCACGGCCTCGGCGAGTTCCGCGCTGTCGGTGATCAGGATCGACTGGGCCGCCACATCGTGCTCGGCCTGGGCCAGAAGGTCGGCGGCGATCCAATCGGGGTTGGCGTGGCCGTCTGCCAGGATCAGCACCTCGGAGGGGCCGGCGATCATGTCGATGCCGACCTGCCCGAACACCCGGCGCTTGGCCGCCGCGACGTAGGCGTTGCCGGGGCCGACGACCTTGGCGACCGGGGCGATCGTCTCGGTGCCGTAAGCCAGCGCAGCCACCGCCTGCGCCCCGCCGACGCGGTAGACCTCGTGCACGCCCGACAGGTGCGCGGCGGCGAGCACCAACGGGTTCGACTGCCCGTCGGGCATCGGCACGACCATGACGATCCGCGGCACGCCGGCGACGCGCGCTGGGATCGCGTTCATCAGCACCGAGGACGGGTAGCTCGCCGTGCCGCCGGGCACGTAGAGCCCCACCGATTCCAGCGCGGTCCAGCGCCAGCCCGAGGTGACGCCAAGGGCGTCGGTCTCCATCCGGTCGCCGGGGACTTGGCCCGCATGGAACGCCTCGATCCGGGCAGCGGCGAAGCGCAAAGCCTCCAGCGCCTCGGGTGGGCAGGCCTGGAGCGCCGCGGCGATCTCATCCTCGGTGACCCGCAAGGCGGACGCGGTGAAGCCCTCGCCGAGCCGGTCGAATTGACGGGTGTAGTCGACGAGCGCGGTGTCGCCGCCCTTCACCACGCCGGCGATGATGCCGCGCACGGTCTCGTCCACGTCCTCCGAGATCTCGCGCTTGACCGTGAGCAGCCGGGCGAAATCCTCCGCGAAGGTCGGGTCGCTGCTATCGAGGCGGATCATCGGCGCGTGCTTCTCTTGATGGTGTGGGGCGCGACGGCTCAAGCCGACGGGCCGGGCGCGGGCGCCGCGTGGCCCGGGCGGCTCTCGGCCTCCCAGACCGGGCCGAGGTCCTTCATCCGCACCTCGATGCACTCGACCTCGAGGCGGATCGCGGCCTGGCCCGAGAACAGCAGCGTGACCAGGCCCGAGGGCGCCTCGGTCTCCTCGAAGGTGATCGCGAGCAGGCTCAAGGGCGCGTCCCCCGGCGTCAGGCCGCGGGTGCGGACCCCGAGCACGCGCTCGAAATGCAGGCCGGCGAGCCGTCGCCGCGGCGTCTCCGGGCTCTGCCAATCGAACCGGCGCAGCGCGAGCACGAAGCGGTGCTCGGCGGCTAGGAACGTGAGGTCGGCGACGTTCAGCACCGCATCCTGCAGGTGCGCCGAGATCACGGTGAGGTCCTCGGCGTCGAGGGCGGCGAGCTTGAGAAGCTCCATGTCGGCGGGCCGCTCCGGAGAGGGTTTCACGGGAAACATTTTCGCCCGCGTCAGTAGCGAGGCCGGCCGCTTCCGGCAACCGCGGCCGGGTCGCACGGGCCGCGGCGGATGGTGTCCGGTGCCTCGCATCCACCATACCGGAGGATCGGGACGGCCGATGCGCAGTCTGGCGCGTTGAGCGTCGAGGCCGGGGCGCAGACAGCTGTTGCGCCGGCCTCAGCCGCCGTTCAGGCAGCCAATCGTAGACCCCACGTCGATCTCGGACCGGAGACGGACACATCCCATGACCATCAAGCGCTACACCCTCGCGGCCATCGCCGCCCTGACCCTCGGGACGACCCTCGGCGCGACCGGGGCCAGCGCCCAGTATTACGGCAACGAGTACGGCGGCCCGCGCCGGTTCGACCGCGGCTACGACGAAGACCGCCCGCGCCGTCGCGACTACGAGGAGGACCGCTACGAGCGCCGCCGCGACCGCGACGACTTCCGCGGCGGCGGCCGCGGCGGCAGCATCTGCGTCACCGCCCGCGGCAACTGCGTGACCCGCCCGGCGCCGTTCAACTCGTCCTGCGGCTGCGAGGTCCCGGGCTTCGGCTTCAAGCGCGGCGCCATCGGCCGCTGATCGCCGCGATCCCGCCTTGCGGGGGCCGTCCAGCCATCGGGTCGGGCGGCCCTTCGTGTTTTAGGCCCTCGGCGCCGCGAACCGCGCGGGCTGGTGCGAGCGTCCTGGGCGAGCTGCTGTCCTCGGCGAGCTCGGAGAGCATGATCCCTCCCCGATCCCCGCCTTCGGTCGGGAGCGCGCCGGCCCCCAGGGCCGAGCCGCCGAACGACCCGCGCCGCTCAGGCGGCGCGGACGCCCGCCAGGAAGCTGCCGACCTCGGCGCGCAGTTCCTCCGATTGGCCGGCCAGCGCGTTCGAGGCGAGCAGCACCGCCGCGACCTCGCTGCCGGCTGCGTTCGCGGCGCTGGCGACCGCGGCGATGTCCGCCGTCATCGCGCTGGTCCCGGCCGAAGCCTCGCCCATGTTGCGCACGATCTCCTGGGTCGTGACGCCCTGCTCCTCCACCGCGGCGGCGATGCTGGTCGACACCCGGTTCATCGCCTCGATCCGCCCGGCGATCGCATGGATCGCCTCGGAGGCTTCGCCCGCGGCTGCCTGGATCGAGGCGATCTGCTGGCCGATCTCACCCGTTGCCCGCGCCGTCTGCGAAGCCAGGTCCTTCACCTCCGCCGCCACCACCGCGAAGCCGCGGCCCGCCTCCCCGGCGCGCGCCGCCTCGATCGTGGCGTTGAGCGCCAGCAGGTTGGTCTGGCCGGCGATGGTCGAGACCAGGCCGACGACGTCGCCGATCCGGGTCGCGGCCGCGGCCAGCGCGTCCATGGCGGCCTGCGTCCGCGTCGCCTCGCGCACCGCGCCGTCCGACATCTCCGCCGCCTGCTCGACCTGCCGCCCGATCTCCTGGACCGTGGCCCCGAGCTCCTCGGCCGCCGCGGCGACGGTGTTGACGTTCTGGGCGGTCTCGTTGGCGGTGGTCGCGACGCTGCTCGACCGTTGCGAGGTGCCCTCGACCGCGTCGCGCATGCCGCCCGAGGCGGCCTGCAGCCCGGCCACCGAGCCGGCGACCCGCGCGACGATGCCGCCGACCGAGCGCTCGAAGCGTTCGGCGAGGTCGCGCAGGAGGGCGCGGCGCGCCTGCTCCTCGCGCAAGCGGGTGGCCTCGGTCGTCTTCAACTGCGCCGCGGCCTCCTCGAGGGAGACGTCGCGGATGGTCACCACGGCCCGGGCGATGTCGCCGATCTCGTCGCGCCGGGTGCTGCCGGGCACCTGCTCCAGCGCCTGCCGGGCGGCCAGGGCCTTGAGCGCCGCGGTGAGCGCGCCGAGCGGCCGCACGATCGATCGGGCCAGCAGCAGGCCGAGGACGGCGGTGCCGGCGAGCACCCCGAGCCCGACCAGGGCAAGCGTGCGCGACAGGGTCGAGACGGCGCCGATCGCCTCGCCGAAGCTCTGCTCGGCGATCACCGTCCAGGGCGCCCCGAGCACCGAGACGACGGAGGACGCCGCCAGGCGCCGGCCTTGCGGGGCCTCGAAGTCGAACGGCCGCCCCTCCGTGAGGCGGCTCGGGGCGATCCCGAGCGCGCCCAGGGGGCTGCCGGCCTTCGCGTCCGGGTTGAGCGGCGGCTGGGTGCGCAGCAGGCCGTCGGCGCCGGCCGAGAGCATCTGCCCGGTCTCGCCGAGGCCGGTGCGCTTCGACAGGGTGCGGTCGAACAGGGCCGGCCCGACCCGCATCACGACGTAGCCGATGCGCTCGGCCGCCTGCGCCGTGCCCATGGCGACGTTGGCGCGCTTCGTCACCGCGCGGCCGATGAAGGCGGATGGCCCGGCGTCGACCGGATAGGCCGCGAAGTCCTCGAACAGGGCGGCTTCGGGATCGGCCGCCCTGAGACGCTCGAACAGCCGCGCGAGCCCCGTTCCCCGCAGCGCCGGATCGGAGACCGGACGGGCGAAGTCCTCGCCCTTGGTGGTGGTGTAGACGACGCGCCCGCCCTCATCGAGCACCAGCAGGTCGGCGTAGCCCGCCTGCGCCAGAAGCTTGCGGCCGACCTCCTGCACCTTCGCGTGCCGCCGCCCGTACATCGTGTTGGTCGCGGTGCCGTCGAGCGCGATGCGGGCCGCGGCCGTCTCGGGCGCCCGGAAGGCGGCGAGGAGGCCGGCATAGTCGGGCTTCGCGGGATCGAGCGTCTCGATCAGGTCGGCGACGTTCGACACCACCTGCGGGTGCGCCGCCACCGTGAGGAAGTCGGCCTGCATGCGGTCGGCGACCAGCTCGACCCCATCGCGCCGCGCGTCGGCGGCGAGTTGCAGCCGCTCGCGTGCCGCATCCACCAACCCGGCCCGGGCCGAGTACCAACTGTACCCGCCCATCGCCGTGGCGCTCAGGAGAGCGAGCCCGATGGTCATGGCGGGCAGGCGTGCCTCGAGGCGTGAGAATACCGACATCGATCCGTCTCGAAGATGCTCGAAGAGCTTGAGCCAGATCTTGTCGCAGGTATGCGTTAAAATTTCTTGCCGGAGACCGAAGCTTATCGTCCAAGCAATACGCCTGACGCACGATGATGATAAGAATAAAATCTGCCTTCTTTCTTGACGGCTCGTGAAACCGATTGACGTCGATCGATTCTCGTCTCGCAAATTCAGAAGCACGCCCAACCGGCACTGCCCGCGATCGGCCGGCCCCGCACCGCTCCGATTGCGGCCCGGCCGAAGCTCGGGCTTTCGGGCCTCAGGCCCGCACGCGCTCAATCCGCGCGCCGCAGCGGGCGAGCTTGGCCTCCAGGGCCTCGAAGCCACGGTCGAGGTGGTAGACCCGGTTGATCTGGGTCTCGCCCTCGGCCGCCAGCCCCGCGATCACCAGCGACACCGAGGCGCGCAGGTCCGTCGCCATCACGGGCGCGCCCTTGAGGCGCTCCACGCCCTCGACGATGGCCAGATCCCCCTCGAGGCGGATCTTCGCGCCGAGGCGGGCCAGCTCCTGCACGTGCATGAAGCGGTTTTCGAAGATGGTCTCGCGGATCTGCGACTGGCCGTTGGCCAGCGTCATCAGCGCCATGAACTGCGCCTGCAGGTCGGTGGGGAAGCCCGGGAACGGGTCGGTGGTCACGTCCACCGCCGCGATCCCGGCGCCGTTGCGCCGGACGCGAATACCGCCGGGAACCTGGGTGATCTCGGCGCCGGTGGTCGAGAGGATGTCGAGGGCCGAGTGCAGCAGGTCGGCGCGGGTGTTCTCCAGCACCACGTCGCCGCCGGTCATCGCCACCGCCATGGCGTAGGTGCCGGTCTCGATCCGGTCGGGCAGCACCTCGTGGCGGGCGCCGTTCATGCGGGCGACGCCCTCGATCACGATGCGGGGCGTGCCGGCGCCCTGGATGCGGGCGCCCATCTTGATCAGGCAGTCGGCCAGATCCACCACCTCCGGCTCGCGGGCGGCGTTGGAGATCACCGTGGTGCCGTAGGCGAGCGAGGCCGCCATCAGCGCCACGTGGGTGCCGCCGACGGTGACCTTCGGGAAGTCGATCTCGGCGCCGCGCAGGCCGTTTTTCGTACGCGCGACGACGTAGCCGGCATCGATCTCGATCTGCGCGCCGAGCTTTTCCAGCGCCATGATCAGGAGGTCCACGGGCCGGGTACCGATGGCGCAGCCGCCCGGCAGCGAGACCTTGGCCTCGCCGAAGCGGGCGAGCAGCGGCGCGACCACCCAGAAGCTCGCGCGCATGGTCGAGACCAGCTCGTAGGGCGCCGTTGTGTCGATGACGTTCGACGCCGTGAGCCGGATGGTCTGGCCGGTCTCGGTGGTCTGCCCCGGGCGCTTGCCGACCACCATGTGGTCGACGCCGTGGTTGCCGAGGATGCGGGTCAGCGCGGCGATGTCGGCGAGCCGCGGAACGTTGGCGAGTTCCAGGGTGTCGCCGGTGAGCAGGCTCGCGATCATCAGCGGCAGGGCGGCGTTCTTCGCCCCCGAGATCGGGATCGTGCCGTTGAGCGGCACGCCGCCGGTGATGTGGATGCGGTCCATGGTCTCGTGATCCTCACGCGCCGCGCCTCGTTCCGCGCGCCGCCGGCCTTGCCCCTCAGGGCGCTCGCCGCCCATGCTTGCGCGCAGCCTATAGGCGAGTTTTGTCCGAAAGGGGACCGATGCACGCGCTGGCCGGTCCGGGGTTGCATGCCGGGCGGCTCGCAGGACGTCGACGGGTGTGGATCCGTCCGCTGCCGCGACGCGGGCGCGGTCGGCGTCCGGACGCGATCGTTGCGCGGCTCGGCGACCTGTCGTCAGGTTGACGGCGCCTCGGAAGCCGGCCCGTCCGGTTCGTCCGGCTGCGCAGCGTCCGCAGCCGAGTCGTCGCGCTCCGCCGCCTCGCCGCGGCCGCGGACCTGCCCCTTCCGCCGCCGCAGGTTTTCGCGGAGCGCCGCCTTCAAGCGCTCGGCGCGGGCTTCGTCGTTCTTCGTCGTCATGGCTTCAAGCGACGTCGTTCCGGTCCTCGCGACCCATCGTCGCCTTGGACTCCTAAGTCGTCGTCGGGCACCTCACAATCCGCACACGCGGCGGGGCCGGACGCACCCCGACGCCCTGCAAGGCAGGGATGACGCCTCGTCACCTTGAACCGATTCTAGATCCGGCTGTATCTTCCTGTCCGGCGGCGCCACGCGAGGCCGCCGGATTCCTCATTCACCCGATGCGCGATCGGGTGCGCCGGGCCTCTCAGGGTCCGCAGGCGCGCCCTCGGCATCCGAACAAGGCCAGCCGCGACGACCTCGCGTCCGACGCCGGCCAGCCCCAAGGATATCCATGCCCGAGACCCGGCCTGCCTCCTCCCCAGCCCACGCGCACGCGCAGGGTCCGGTTCGCGGCAACGACTACGAGGCGCATTTCCAGGGCGCGCTGGCGCGCCTGCACGGCGAGCGCCGCTACCGGGTCTTCGCCGACATCGAGCGGATCGCCGGGCGCTTCCCGATCGCGAACTGGCGGCGGCCCGACGGGGCGACCTCCGAGATCACCGTGTGGTGCTCGAACGACTACCTCGGCATGGGCCAGCACCCGGAGGTGGTGGCCGCGCTCACCGACACGGCGCGGCGCTGCGGCGTCGGCGCCGGCGGCACCCGCAACATCGCCGGCAACAACTCGCCGCTGGTCGACCTCGAGCGCGAGCTCGCCGACCTGCACGGCAAGGAGGCCGGCCTCGTCTTCACCTCGGGCTACGTCTCGAACCAGGCCGGCATCTCGACGATCGCCAAGCTGATCCCGGACTGCCTGATCCTGTCGGACGCGTTCAACCACAACTCGATGATCGAGGGCGTGCGCCACGCAGGCTGCGAGAAGCGGATCTTCCGCCACAACGACGTCGCGCACCTGGAAGAGCTGCTGATCGCGGCCGCCGGCCGCAACGTGCTGATCGCCTTCGAGAGCGTCTACTCGATGGACGGGGACGTGGCGCCGATCGGCGCGATCTGCGACCTCGCCGAAAAATACGGCGCGATGACCTACCTCGACGAGGTCCACGCGGTCGGCCTCTACGGGCCGCGCGGCGGCGGCATGGCCGAGCGCCAGGGCGTGATGCACCGCGTCGACGTGATCGAGGGCACGCTCGCCAAGGGGTTCGGGTGCGTCGGCGGTTACATCACCGGCTCGGCCGCCCTCTGCGACGCGGTGCGGAGCTTCGCCCCGGGCTTCATCTTCACCACGGCGATCCCGCCGGCGATCGCGGCCGCGGCGCGGGCCTCGGTGCGCTACCTCAAGCGCTCGAACGGGGAGCGCGAGGCGCACCAGCGCCAGGCCGCCGCGACCAAGCGTGCGCTGGAGGAAGC
This sequence comes from Methylobacterium cerastii, assembly GCF_022179125.1. Taxonomy (GTDB): domain Bacteria; phylum Pseudomonadota; class Alphaproteobacteria; order Rhizobiales; family Beijerinckiaceae; genus Methylobacterium; species Methylobacterium cerastii. The sequence continues at coordinate 90,589 of NZ_BPQG01000044.1, read as the reverse complement.
CGGCCTGCCGGTGCTCGCCACCGAGACCCACATCGTGCCGGTGATGGTCGGCGACGCCGAGCTGTGCAAGGCGGCGGCCGACCACCTGCTCGAGCGCCACGCCATCTACATCCAGCCGATCAACTACCCGACGGTGCCGCGCGGCACCGAGCGTCTGCGCATCACCCCCTCGCCGTTCCACGACGACGCCCGCATCGCCACGCTGACCGCGGCGCTGGTCGAGACCTGGGACACCCTCGACCTGCCGCGCGCCGGCACGGTGTTCGCGCAGGCCGCCGAGTAGGCACCGCCCGCGCGGAGCAGGCGCCCCCGCGCGGAGCGGGCGGCGCGCCGCGCAAAGAGCCTGGGGCTCAGTTCGGCTTCGGCCGGTTTCCGCCCGGCGCCCAGCCATGAGCTTCGGCGGTGGCCTGGAGCTTCGTCTGCATCTCGCCGGCCAGGCTGCCGATCCAGTGCTGCATGCCCGACAGCTGGGCCTGGGCCAGCTGCGGCTGCGCCTTGGCCATGTTGCGGCCGGCCGGCGTGTCGTAGAACGCGGCGATCGCCTCCAGGTCTTCCTTCGACAGCACCGCCGCGAACGAGATCGCCTGAAGGTTGAGCAGCTCGTCGTAATGCGCCGACAGGATCGGCATGATCACCTCCTGCACCATGACCTTGGCCCGATCGGGCTGCTTGAGCCCCATCTGCTGGACCATCGCGGTCATCGGCGCCGTCATCGCCTGAAGCGTGGTGTCGCGGTCGCCCTGGGCGCGGGCGACGACCGCCTTCGCCGCCGCCAGCCGCGCCGGATCGAGGGTGACCTGGGGCACCAGCTTCGCCGGCGCCGGCGCCTGGGCGCGGACGGGCCCGGTCAATCCGAGGGCGAGGGTCAAGACGGCGAGGGTCACGGGGGTGAGGGTAGCGATGCGCATCACGCGTCCTCCGGAAACGACGATCGGGGGCCGCGAATCGGGCCGCGCCGGACCTTAAGCGGTGCCGGGGGATCGGCCTAGAAGCTCGGCCGCGTTGCATCCGCAGGCCGGATGGGCTGTGACTGCGCCCGCACGAATCAACGGGGAGCTTTGGGCGGATGTCGGGTGGTCACGGAGCGGGTGGTGGGTCGAACAAGCGCGTCGCGCTGCTGATCTCGGTGCTGGCGCTGTTCCTCGCCTTCAGCGAGACGCTGGGCAAGGCGGCGCAGACCGACGCGATCGGCGCGAACGTCGAGGCGGCCAACCAGTGGGCGTTCTTCCAGGCGCGGACCATCCGCGCCACGGTGCTGAAGACCGCCGACGAAGCGGTGGCCCTGGTGCCGCCGGGGCCGAACCAGGAGGCGATCGCGGCCAAGCGCGCCGAGTGGGCCAAGACCATGGCGCGCTGGGATTCCGAGCCCGCCACCGGCGAGGGCCGCAAGGAGCTCGCCGAGAAGGCCAAGACCGCGCAAGCGCACCGCGACCTCTCGCTGCTGCGCTACCACCATTACGAACTCGCCTCGGCCGCCTTCCAGATCGGCATCGTGCTGGCCTCGGCCGAGGTAATCACCGGCATCGTGGCCCTGGTCTTCGCCGGCGGCCTGCTCGGCGCAGCCGGCGCGGTGCTGCTCGCCTTCGGCTACCTCGCCCCGCACGCCCTGCCGTTCTTCCATTGAGACGGGCTGCAGTGAGACGGGCTGCGGGTCAGCGGTCTCCGAACCAGTCGTCGTAGCCCGGCTCGATGCACGTGTAGCCGACGAAGCATTTCGGGTCGGTGCGCGTCGGCGCGGTGGCGGTGCGCGTGACCTCCGTCGCCTCGCAGAAGCTGCGGTCGCGCACGAAGCGGTCGTAGGTCGGGCCGCCGGTGCCGAGCACGATGCCGCCGGCGCGGGCGACGGCGCCGCGGGCCTGGGCGCAGGTGAGCGTCGTGGTGTCGACGCGCTGGGCCTCGGCGGGGCCGGCGGCGAGGAGCAGACAGGTCGGCAGGCAGCTCAAGATCAGGCGGCGCATCGGCGGCTCCTTTGGGGTCCCGGAGCAACGTCGCCCATGTCCTACGGTTCATGCGTCGCGGTTCAGGCCGCCCGCCGCTCCGGGTCGGCGAGGCTCGGTTCCGGCGGCCGGCCGGACGGGTCGAGCAGGCGCCGCCGCAGCCGGGCGCAGGGGCGCTCCACCCAGGCCTGCATCAGCGCGCACAGGGCCAGGGTCGGCACGAGGCCGGCGACGATCAGTACGAGGGACCCCAAGCCCGGCCGCAGGTGCAGCAGCAGCGCGATCATCGTCGGGTGCAGGAGGTAGAAGCTATAGGAGTAGAGCCCGAGCCGGCGCATCGGCGCGGAGCCGAGCGCCCGCACCACCCATCCGCGGCCCTGCAAGGCGGCCGAGAACGGCACGAACAGCGCCGCGCTCTGCAGCGTGTAGCGCAGGGTCTCGCGGAAGGCGGGGTTCCGCACCGCGAGGGTGGCGAGGATCACCGCGCCCGCCGCCGCCACGTGCCGGGGTTTCGGCCGCCAGGCGCGGTCGGCCGGGATCACCGGGTTGTTCCACAGGCCGAGGCAGCAGCCGAACAGGATCGCGTCGATGCGGGTGTGGGTCCAGGAGTAGTTCAGGCTGTAATCGGCGAGCCGCCACACGTTGAGGCAGCGGATGGCCAGCACGCCGCCGCACAGTGCCAGGCATGCCAGGGCCGCCCGACGCGGCGACAGGCGCCCGAGCCACAGCAGGTAGGCCAGCGGAAACAGCAGGTAGAAGTGCTCCTCGATCGCGAGGCTCCACAGCGGCACCGGCAGCACCTGCTCGGTGCCGAGGAGGTCGGGGTAGTTCGTCAGGAACGTCGCCTGCCCCAGCACCGCCACCGCGTCGACGCGCATCCAGTCGAGCAGGCCGAGCCCGTAGAGCAGGCCGGAGAACGCCAGCGCCAGGTACATCGGCGGCAGGATGCGCAAGGCCCGGCGCAGGTAGAACGCCTTCAGCGACACCGTCCCGCTCACCCCCCGCTCGATCCGCAGCAGGGTGGTGATGAGGTAGCCCGACAGGAAGAAGAACACCGTGACGCCGAAGCCCCCCGGCACGACGTGGCTGAGCCCGCAATGGGCGACGTAGACGATGCCGATCGCCAGCGCCCGCACCCCGTCGAGCTGCGGCAGGTAGGGCATCGCCGGCGGGACCGGGGCGGTGGGGCTCGGGATGGCGCAGCTCCTTGCGGATTCCGGACGATCGCCGGACACCGAAACACGAAACCGCAAATTTTTCGTCCTCACTATCCGCGCCGGCACCGGAGTGGTGCGACGATTATCTCCCCCTCTGCGGGGGGGAGGGAAGAAGCGTATCTCTCGGGCGCCAAAGCTCGTGTCGGCTCGAATGCTGGAGCGCGCAAATCCAGATCGCCGATGTCCGCGAGGCCCCGCCCCGCATGCGACACTCGCGCGGTTGCCGGCGCGGGCGAGAGGTCTACGATCCGGGCATCGCGGCCCTGACCTTCGGCGCTCCGCGCATGAGAGACGGATGCGCTCCCGCCTTCGACGCGTGATGAGCCCGTGCCCCGGTACTTCTTCGACATCCACGACGGCTTCCACCAGCGCGACGACGTCGGCACCCACTGCGACGACGTGCAGGCCGCCGCCCTCGAGGCCAAGCGCCTGCTGCCCGCCATCGCCGTCAACGAGATCCCGACCGACGGCGAGCGCCAGACCATCACCGTGGTGGTGACGGACGAGGACGGCTACGCCGTGTACTCGGCCGCCCTCGCCTTCGTCGGCACCTGGCTGCTGCGGTGAACCGGCGCCGGCCTGAGCCGGGCACAAGGGATCGGTAACCATCGCCCCCGCATGATCCGGCCCGGAACCGCCCGGTCGCGGGGCCGAGACGGGGTTGCGTGATGTTCTCTGCCGCCTTCCTGCGCGCGGGCCTGTCGCCCCTGGCGCTCGCCGCCGCGCTGAGCACGGCCACCGCCCAAAGCGCGCCGCCGGCTGCGAGCCCCGCGACGGCGCAACCCGTGCCCGCCCTGCCGCAGGCGGCACCGGTGGCGGCTCCTGCGCCGGAGGCTGCCGCGCGCGAGCCGGCCAAGCGCAAGCCCGAGCCGGAGCTGGTCTACGCCACCGTCTCCGCCGACCCGCGGCCGACGCTGACGCAGAAGACCTTCACCGAGACCCTGCGCGCCGCCGACCTGTACCAGGCCTTCGCCGACGCGGGCGGCTGGGCGCCGGTACCCGAGACCACGGTGTTCAAGCCGGGCGCGTCGAACCCGGCGATCCCAGGCCTGCGCCATCACCTGACCCTCACCGGCGACCTGCCCGCCGACGCGCCCCCGAGCGACCGGCTCGATCCGCCGCTGATCGCGGCGGTGACCGCGTTCCAGGCCCGCCACGGCCTGCCGGAATCGGGGCTGGTGGGCCGGCTGACGATCGCCGCGCTCAACGTGCCGGCCTCCGTCCGCCAGCGCCAGCTCGCGGCTTCGGCGGCCCGGCTGATGGGCTCGAAGTTCCCGTTCGGCGAGCGCTACGTCGTCGTCAACATCCCGGCGGCCACCGTCGAGGCGGTTGAGGGCGGCCAGGTCGCGCGCCGCTACGTCGCCGTGGTCGGCAAGCCCGACAAGGCGACGCCCAGCGTCGAGACGCGGATCACCGACATCAACTTCAACCCGACCTGGACGGTGCCGGTCTCGGTGGTGAAGAACGAGATCATCCCGCGGATGCGCAAGGAGCCGGGATATCTGGCCAAGAACCACATCCGCATCCTCGGCCCCGGCAACGTCGAGGTCGATCCGACGGCAGTGAACTGGAACACCGAGAAGGCGGTCAACTACACGCTGCGCCAGGATTCCGGCTTCGACAACTCGCTCGGGCAGGTGCGGATCGACATGCCGAACCGCTTCGCAGTCTACATGCACGATACGCCCTCGAAGTCGCTGTTCGCCCGCAACGTCCGCTTCCACAGCCACGGCTGCGTCCGCGTCGGCGGGGTGAAGGAGCTCGTCGGCTGGCTGCTCTCGGGCGTCGAGGGGCCGAACGGGCCGGGCTCGGCCTGGGGGCCGATCGAGATCGAGACCGCCATCGCCGACGGCGAGCGCCGCGACCTCAAGCTGGTGAAGCCGGTGCCGGTGACCTTCGTCTACCTCACCGGCTACGCCACGCCGGACGGGCGCGTGCACTTCCGCGACGACATCTACGGGCTCGACACCCCCGGCGGCCCGGTGCCCTCGGCGGCGACCGAGCCGGCCACCACCGGCACGGTCGCGCCGCGCGCGGCGATCCGCCCCGCCAAGCCCGAACAGCGCCCGCCGGTGGCCGCCGACCTGAAGCCCGCGGTCGCCACCAGGACCCTCGCACCCGCTTCGGCGCGGCCCGTCCCGCGCCTGCCGGCGACGCAGCTCGGCGACGGGCCGGCCCCGCGGCCGCCCGGCACGATACCGAACTGACCGCGGAGAGAGTTGGAACGGTTCCAGCCTGTGCGTGGGCGGCACCCCTGCCCCGCGCCCCGGACCGGCCCCGGAACAATCGCCGCCACCGTTCATTCTGCCGGGTGAGGAACGCCGGAGCCGTCGGCACGGCTGCGCGGCGTTCGCCCCCAACCGAACGAGAACGGAGCCACCCCATGGCGAAGGCCAAGCCCATCACCCGCATCGAGAGCGACCGCCTCAACACCCCGACCGACCTCGATCCGGCCGACACCAAGAAGATCGCCGAGGGCCTCGCGGTCCTGACCTCGGATCTGTTCGCGCTCTACATCAAGACCAAGAACTTCCACTGGCACATGAGCGGCCCGAACTTTCGCGACTACCACCTCCTGCTCGACGAACAGGCCGAGCAGATCTTCGCGATCGTCGACGACGTGGCCGAGCGCGCCCGCAAGATCGGCGGCTTCGCGCTGAAGTCGCTCGGCCAAGCCAAGACCCTGACCCGGGTCGCCGACAACGACGCCGAGTACGTCTCGCCGCTCGACATGCTCAAGGAGCTGCGCGACGACAACAAGGCGCTCACCGCCAACATGCGCGAGCTGCACGAGGTGACGGACGAGGCCAACGACGTCTCGACCACCTCGCTCCTCGAGGAGTGGATCAACCAATCCGAGGAGCGCACCTGGTTCCTCTACGAGTCGACCCGCAACGCCACCGACGGCGGCCACTAAGCCATTTCGCCTGACGTGAGACGAGGCCCCGCTTCCCGAGAGGAAGCGGGGCCTTTTTCGTTAGGCCTTCCGCGGCCTAGGAGGTTCACCCGCGCTGGTACCCGGCGTCTGACACTGGTTCCATCCACTTCACCGCTTCGCCGTCCTGCCGTTCCTGGATTGCGATGTGTGTCATTGCGCTCGTCGCCGTCGCGCCGTGCCAATGCCGCTCGCCCGGCTCGAACCAGACGACGTCGCCCGGCGCGATCTCCTCGAACGGCCCGCCCTCGCGCTGCACCCAGCCCCGGCCGAAGGTGACGACCAGCGTTTGGCCCAGCGGGTGCGTGTGCCAGGCGGTGCGAGCACCGGGTTCGAACGTCACGCTCGCGCCGGAGACGCGGGCAGGGTCCGGGGCGGTGAAGAGCGGGTCGATCCGCACGGTACCGGTGAACCAGTCGTCGGGTCCCCGGCCGGACGGCTGAGATCCGCTGCGTTTGATTTCCATTCGTCGCTCCTTCGTCAGACCATCGAGGTCCGTTGGGCCTCAGAGAGACCACCCGCCGTCAACCGCGATCGCGGCGCCGGTCACGAACGCGCCGAGGTCGGAGCTCATCCACAGCACGGCCTCGGCGATCTCCTCGGGCTTGCCGAGGCGCCCGACCGGCTCCCGGTCGATCGCCTTCTGGATGTCGCCGCCGGTGAAGCGGTCCATCATCGGCGTCGCGATGTTGCCCGGCAGGATCGCGTTCACCCGGATGTTCGCCTTGGCGTAGTCGAGCGCGGCGGACTTGGTCAGGCCGATCATGGCGTGCTTCGAGGCGGCGTAGCTCGCGCCTCCCGCGACGCCCCTGACGCCGGCGCCGGAGGAGGTGTTGACGACCACGCCGCCGCCCTGGCGCAGCATCTGAGCGATCTCGTGCTTCATGCACACGAAGGTGCCGCGCAGGTTGATGTCGAGGATCCGGTCCCATTCGTCGAGTTCGATCGCGTGGACGGGCGCCGCCCGGTTCTCGACGCCCGCGTTGTTGAAGGCGCAGTCGAGTCGCCCGAACCGCGCGACCGTGCCGGCGACCGCCGCCTCCACCGCGGCGGGCCGGGACACGTCGCAGCGGATCGGCAGCACCGCGGCGCCCGTCCCCGCCATCTCGGCCCGCACCTGCTCCAGCGCCGCTTCGTCCCGATCCGCGATCGCGACTTCGGCGCCCTCGCGCGCGAAGGCGAGCGCGGCGGCGCGGCCGATGCCGCTGGCGGCGCCGGTGACGAAGGCGACCTTTCCGGTGAAACGCTGTGGGCTCGGCATGGCGACGGCTTTCGGCTGAGGGGGGCGAGCGGGTGGGCTTGCCGGTCGGCCGAAGCTAGGCGTCCCGCGCTGCCGCGATCAGCCGTCCGCGCCTCAACGGAGCGATGAGCGGAACTCAACGCCAAGGCGACAACGCGCCGGACGGGCGGACGCCTACAGGCCGAGGGGCCTCAGCGTGCGGATCAGGTCGATCAGCAGCCGCAGGCCGGCCGGCACCTGGCGGGGGCCGGGATAGTAGACGTGGAAGCCCGGTCCCATCGGAGCCCACTCCGCCAGCACGATGCGCAGCGTTCCGGCGGTGACGAACGGCGCGGCGCAGGCCTCGGGGAGGTAGGCGAGCCCGCCGCCGCCCGCCGCGAGGGCCAGCGCCAGCTGCGTGTTGTCGAGGGTCACCGCGCCGGGCACGTCGAGGGCGAGCGTCTCACTCGCCCGCTCGAACTCCCATCGGTAGAGGCTGTCGTCGCCCAGCCGGATGCGCAGGCAGCGATGCTCGCCGAGGTCGCGCGGATGATCGGGCGTCCCGCGCCGGTCCAGGTAGGCGGGCGCGCCGACGACCACCCAGCGCAGGTCGGCCGACAGGCGTTGCGCGATCATGTCCTGGGGCACGGTGCCGCCGTAGCGGATGCCGGCGTCGGCGCCGGCTTCCACCACGTCGACCAGGTCGTTGGACACCCGGACCTCGACCTCGACCTGGGGATGGCGCGCGCCGAACTCGGGCAGCACGGGGGCGAGCAGCAAGGTGCTCGCATGCTCGAGCACGTTGAGGCGAATCCGTCCGACGGCGTCGCCCGGCGCCCGGTGGCGATCGAGCCCGTCGAGGGCCGACCCGAGCGCCGCGAAGGGCTGGTCCAGGGATGCGAGGAGGTCTGCGCCGGCCGCGGTCAGGGTGACGCTCCGGCTCGTGCGGTTGACCAGCCGCACGCCGAGGCGCGCCTCCATCTGCTTGAGCGCGTGGCTCAGCGCCGAGGCGCTGACGCCGAGCTCCAGCCCGGCCCGCCGAAAGCTGAGATGGCGTGCGATGGCGAGGAACGTGCCGAGGTCGGCGAGGTCGGTCCGGTTGATCCGCATGGGGGCGAGCAGGCTCACATCGCGCGGCCGCACACGACTCCTTTCGATGCGGGCGGCCTCACCCTTGCAACGCGAGCCGCACCTTCACCACCCCCATGTCCTCCGGGTCGCGGCTTTGCGAAAACCCCAGGCGGCGGCAGACGGCGAGCATCGCGCGGTTCTCGGCCAGCACCGTGCCCTCGACGGTGCCGATGCCCTCGGAGGCCGCCCAGTCGAGCATCAGCCGCATCAGGGCGAGGGCCAGGCCGGTGCCGCGGGCCTCGGAACGGACGAGGATCGCGTACTCGCCGCTGGTGCCGTCGGCGTTGGCGTGCAGGCGCACCGCGCCGAGCATGCGCTTGGCGCCCTCCTCGCCCGCGTCCAGGGCCACGAAGGCGATGGCGCGGGCGTAGTCGAGCTGGGTCAGGCGGGCGAGGAAGGCGTGGCTGAAGTCGCGCACGGGGGCGAAGAAGCGCAGGCGCACGTCTTCCGGGTCGATGGTGGCGAAGAACGCCTGGAACAGCGGCTCGTCCTCGGGCCGCACCGGGCGCACGTCGACCGTCCGGCCCTTCAGCGTCAGCGTCCGCATCCATTCGGCCGGGTAGGGGCGGATCGCGAAGCGCGGATGGCCGCCGGCCCGGCGGGGACTGGCGCGCAGGCGCACGCGGGCGTCCAGCGCCACGACGCCGTTCGCGTCGGCGAGCAGCGGGTTGATGTCGAGCTCGCGCACGTCGGGCAGGTCGGCGGCGAGTTGGGCGAGCTTCACCAGCGTCAGGGCGATGGCGCCGCGGTCCACCGCCGGCACGTCGCGGTAGGCGGCGAGCCGGCGGGCGACGCGGGTGCGGCCGATCAGGTCGTCGGCCAGCGCCAAGTCGAGGGGCGGCAGGCCCAGCGCCCGGTCGTCGATCACCTCCACCGCCGTTCCGCCGCGGCCGAACACCACCACGGGGCCGAAGACCGAGTCCTCGGCCAGCCCGGCGATCAGCTCGCGGCGCTGGCCCTTGCGCACCATCGGCTGCACGGCGAAACCCGTGACGCGGGCGTCGGGCCGCTCGCGCCGGGCGCGCACCAGGATCTTGCGCGCGGCGTCGCGGACGTCCTGCTCGCTGGTGAGGTCGAGGTGCACCCCGCCGATGTCGGACTTGTGCACCACGTCCGGCGAGACGACCTTCAGCGCCACCGACCCGCCGGCCGCGATGATCGTCCAGGCGGCGGCCGCCGCCGCGTCGATGTCGGGGGCGAGCGTCAGCGGCACGGTCTCGATGCCGTAGGCGGCGAGCAGCCCGGCGACCGCGACGGGGTCGAGCCACGCCGCCCCTTGCCGCAGGGCTGCGGCGACGATCGCCTCGGCGGCCTCCGTGTCGGGCGAGAAGTCGCGCGGCAGGGAGCCGGGCGTGCGCATCAGGTCGTCCTGCGCCTCGCGGTAGCGCACGAGATGGAGGAAGCCTTCGATCGCCTCGGACTCGGTGGAGAAGTGCGGGATGCCGGCGCCCGCCAGGATCGCGGCGGCCTCCTCCCCGTGGGACACCGCGAAGACCGGTTTTTTCCGCCCCTGCCCGCGGCGCGTTTGCGTCACCGTGTCGGCGATCGCCTGCGCCACCGCGGCGGCGTCCGAGCGGGCGGTTGGGACGTGGACCGAGAGCACCGCGTCGCCGGCGTGGTCGGCCAGCATCGGCGCCAGGGCCGCGGCGTAGGCCGGCCCGTCGGCGGTGATGCCGAGGTCCACCGCCGGCCCGTCCGCCGGGACGCCGCCGCGGTCGGCGAGCCGGTCGGCGGCGAGCAGGCCGATGCCGCGGCCGTTGGTGAGGATCGCGAGGCGCTTGCCCGCGAACGGGCGCTGGTGGGACAGCGTCTCGGCGGCCGAGAACATCGCGTCGAGGTCCTCCACCGCGAGCAGGCCCGCCCGTCGGAACGCGGCGGCGTAGACCGCGTCGGGCCGGGCCAGGGCGCCGGTATGGGTCTCGGGGTCGCGCCCGTCGCGGGCGTGGCGGCCGGCGCGCAGGACAACCACCGGCTTGGTGCGCGCGGCGGCACGCGCCGCCGACATGAAGCGCCGGGCGTCCGACACCCCGTCGAGGCACAGCAGGATCGCCCGGGTGCGCAGGCAGTTGGCGAAGTGGTCGAGGCAGTCGGCGACGTCGACGTCGCAGGCGCTGCCGAGCGCCATCACCGCCGAGAACCCGGCCCCGTGCCGGGCGCCCCACTCGACGATCGCCCCGGCGACCGTGCCCGATTGCGAGACCAGGGCGAGGTCGCCCGCCGCCGGCGCGCGGGCGAGCAGGCTGGCGTCGAGCCGGTGGCCGGGCACGGCGAGACCCGCGCTGTCGGGGCCGAGCAGGCGCAGGCCGTGCGCGCGGGCGATCCGCGCCGCGCGCGGGCCGGGGTCGTCCGGCCCGGTACCGAGGCCGGCGGTGAGCAGGATCGCGGCCTGCACGCCGACACGTCCGGCCTCCGCGACGATCCCGGGGATGCTTTCGGGCGGGCTCGCCACCACGGCGAGGTCGGGCACTGAGGCTAGATCCGCGATCCGCGCGACGCACGGGACGCCGTCGGCTTCCGCGTCCTGCGGGTGGACCGGATGGACCGGCCCAGCGAAGCCGCCGGCTCGGATCTTGTCGAACACCGCGCGCCCGAGTGAGCCGGCGCGGGCGCCCGCCCCGACCACGGCGACCGAGCGCGGGGTGAGCAGGGCCTCGAAGCGGTAGGTGCTCACGCGGGGCCTCCGTGCGGGTGGTCGGGCGCCCGGCGGCGGGCGGTCGCGGCCGATCCTCCGGCATCCTGCGGGCCGCATCGCCCGCGCGCATCCGGCGGGCAGGCCGAGGTCGGCGCCGCGAGCTTCTTCAAATAGGGCCGGCCGCGCCAGGGCAAGCCTCTTCTCGGGCGTGGCCTCGGGACGGGTCCTGCGAGTCGCTTTCCAGCGATAATCGACCGCAAAATCGTTGCCGCCACAACGAAGTTTTCGGGTTCGCGGGCGAGGGTATTGGGGTGTCTGCAACCGCGACGCGATGGCTAATACCGAGGCTCGCCCAGGGTCCGGCCGCCTAGACCAGGGCATGCGCCCCTGGACACCGGTGCGGCGCGGGGACCGACTGCACTCCGGCCACCGCGCTACACTCGATTTTTCATGTTACATACCATTCGATCAAGTCTAATCGAACGGAAACAGACCTTGCGTATTGCGTCGGGATGTTCGACATCATAACCGCCTTGCCTGGACAAGCTGGCGTCAGCTGAGAATTGCCCACTTCTCGGGTCGCGCCGACGCCGGACATGTCGAAAGAAGTCGGACCGGGGAAACGATCGATGATGAACGACAACGGCATGGAGCCGGATTACATCGCGCTGGCAGCGGAGATCGTGTCGGCCTTCGTCAGCAAGAATTCCGTCCCGGTCCCGGAATTGAACGGGCTGATCGTCTCGGTCCACGCGACGCTGGCCCAGCTCGGGAACGGTCGCGTCGCCGAGAAGGTCGAGCCGCCGACGCCGGCCGTGTCGATCAAGCGCTCGGTCACGCCCGACTTCATCGTCTGCCTGGAGGACGGCAAGAAGTTCAAGTCGCTCAAGCGCCACCTGCGCACGCGCTACGACATGACCCCCGACGCGTACCGCGCCAAGTGGAACCTCGCGGCCGACTATCCGATGGTGGCGCCGAACTACGCCGCCGCCCGCTCGGAACTCGCCAAGACGATGGGCCTCGGCCAGCAGCGCCGAAAGACCCGCGGCAAGGCCGCCGCCCCCGAAGCCGCGCCCGCCCCGGCCGCCCCCGCACCGGCCGCGCGCCGCAGCCGCAAAACCGTCGAGGCCTGATCGGCCGGCATCCGGGTTTTTGGACCCGCGCGTTGGGCCAAACTGTCCGCGCGTTCTTCCCTCCCCCCTCTGCGGGGGAGGGTGGCGGCTTCACCGGCTATGATGCGCAGTTCGTTCGCCCCCGCCTGAGGACATCCACAGCTTTTCCACGCCGCCGCCCGGCGGATTCAGGGATCGGGCATCGGCCGGTGCGATGGCTGTCGGCGTGGAGCCGGCCGGTGGGGCCGGCCGCGTGAGGCGTCGTTCATGCCCGGCCAGCCCAGCCTCGTCGCCCGCCTGTTCTGGATCGCGGTGGTCGGCGGCGGCCTGTCCCTCTGGTACGGGCGCGCCGGCATCGCGGCCTCGGGCGCAGGCCTCGGCCTCGTCCTGCTGCGCCATCTCGGGCGGCCGGGGCGCTTCCGCGCCCGCGTGCGCAAGGTGGCGCGCCGTCATGCCCGGACGCTGGCCCTGCGCCGGCGGCAGGAAAGCTTCGTCGACGCCTACGGCAACCGCATCCTCGACGGCTGGCTGCGCGAGCGCGACTACTTCGTCGCGCGCACCCTCGTGCCGGACCTGACCGCCCGCGGCTTCGCCGACCTGTGCGAGGCGAGGCCCGACACGATCCACGCGATCGTCGAGGCGGTGACCGACGCGGTGGACCTCCCCGAGGAGGACGCGGCGCCGGAGGACGGCATCCCCTACGAGCGGTTCTGCGCCGGGCGGCTGGAACGCGGCGGCTGGCGCACGCACGCCACGCCGGCGAGCGGCGACCAGGGCGCCGACATCGTCGCCGAGCAGGGCGCGACCCGCCTCGTGGTCCAGTGCAAGCGCTACGGCCGGCCGGTCGGCAACGCCGCCGTGCAGGAGGCGACCGCCGCCGCCCGCTACTGGTCGGGCGACATGGCCGCCGTGGTCTCGAACGCCGGCTTCACCCCCGCCGCCCGCAAGCTCGCCGCCGCCACCGGCGTGCTGCTGCTGCATCACGACGACCTCGACGAATTGCGCCCGATCCGGGCCGTCCGCTCCGTGCAGGCGTGACGCCACTTCCCTCCCCCGCAGAGGGGGGAGGGAAGAACGCGTCGAGCCCCGCCTAGAACAGCCCGTCGATCTGCCCGTTCGCGTCCAGCCGGATCGTGTCGGCGGCTGGCACCCGCGGCAGGCCCGGCATGGTCATAATCTCTCCGCAGATCACCACGACGAAGCCGGCGCCGGCGGAGAGGCGCACGTCGCGTACCGCCACCACGTGGCCGTCGGGGGCGCCGATCAGGGTCGGATCGGTCGAGAACGAGTACTGCGTCTTGGCCATGCAGACCGGCAGGTGGCCGTAGCCGTCCTTTTCGAAGGTGGCGAGCTTGCCCGCCGCCTTGGACTCGATCTGGATGTCGGCTGCGCCGTAGAGCTTGGTCGCGATCGCCTTGACCTTGTCCGACAGCTTGGCCTCGGCCTCGTAGGTGTAGGTGATGGGCTTGGGCGCGCCCTGCGACAGGTTCACCACCGCGTGGGCCAGGGCCTCGGCGCCGGCGCCGCCCTCCGCCCAGTGCTTGCAGGTGATCGCCTCGACGTCGAGCTTTTCGCGGCAGAGGTCGCGGAGCTTGGCGTGCTCGGCGTCGGTGTCGGCATAGAAGTGGTTGACCGCGACCACCACCGGCAGTCCGAAGCCGCGGACGTTGGTGACGTGCCGGGCGAGGTTGGCAAAACCCTTCTCCAGGGCGTCGACGTTCTCGGACCCGAGGTCCTTCTTGTTGACGCCGCCGTGCATCTTCAGCGCGCGCACCGTCGCGACGATGACGACGGCCGACGGCGACAAGCTCGCCTGCCGGCACTTGATGTCCAAGAACTTCTCCGCACCGAGGTCGGCGCCGAAGCCGGCTTCCGTCACGGTGTAGTCGGCGAGCCGGAGGCCGGCGCGGGTGGCGATCACCGAGTTGCAGCCGTGGGCGATGTTGGCGAACGGGCCGCCGTGGATCAGCGCCGGGTTGCCCTCCAGCGTCTGCACCAGGTTCGGCTGCAGCGCGTCCTTCAGCAGCACGGTCATCGCGCCGGTGGCCTTCACGTCCTTGAGGGTCACGAGCTTGCGGTCGCGGGTCTCGGCGATGATGATGCGGCCCAGCCGTTCCTCGAGGTCGGCGAGGTCCTTGGCGAGGCAGAACACCGCCATGACCTCGGAGGCCACGGTGATGTCGAAGCCGTCCTCGCGCGGGAAGCCGTTGGCGACGCCGCCGAGGGACTGAGTGATGGCGCGCAGCGCGCGGTCGTTCATGTCGACGACACGGCGCCAGTGGATGCGGCGCACGTCGATGTTGAGCTCGTTCGCCCAGTAGACGTGGTTGTCGATGAGCGCCGCGGCGAGCGAGTGGGCCGAGGTGATGGCGTGGAAGTCGCCGGTGAAGTGCAGGTTGATCTGCTCCATCGGCACGACCTGCGCCTTGCCGCCGCCGGCCGCCCCGCCCTTCATGCCGAAGCAGGGGCCGAGCGAGGGCTCGCGCAGGCAGATCATGGTCTTCTGGCCGATGCGGTTCAGCGCGTCGCCGAGGCCCACCGTTGTCGTGGTCTTGCCCTCCCCCGCCGGCGTCGGGGAGATCGCGGTGACGAGGATCAGCTTGCCCTCGGGCCGCCCCTCCAGCCCGGCGATGAAGCCGTGGTCGAGCTTGGCGATGTGCTTCCCGTAATTGTGGAGCGCGTCGTCGGGGATGCCGAGCTTCTCGGCGACCTGCGCGATCGGCTTCAGCGTCGCCGCGCGGGCGATCTCGATGTCTGAGGGCATGGTTTCCTCAACCTTTGGCACGAGGGCTTCGTGTGGCGTCCGGTTTGTCCGTGACGTCCGTTCCGCCGGCTTTTGCCGTGCGGCGGGCGCCAGACCAAGCGCAACGCCCGGTCGATTCCGCCATTTTGCGTCAGTCGAGGTCGAAAAGCGCGTCGAAATTATTCGTTGTGCCGACAAATTCGATTTGCCGGCGCGGGCCGTCGCACGGGCTTGCCGACAGGGCGGACGCCTTGATCGGGCGGAGGCCGCGTCAGCCGGTCATCCCGGTGGCGGTGTAGCCGGCCTTGGTCAGCGCCTCGGCGAGGACGAGGCTCTGGGCGGTGGTGCGGATCGCGACCCGCTCGTGCGCCCGGTCGACCTCGACCTCGGCCGCCGGATCGATCCGCTGCACGACCCGGCGCACCGAGGCCTCGCAGCCGCCGCAGGTCATGCCCTCGACCCGCATCAGAAGTTCGCCTTGCGCGTCCATGTCGTTCCTCCAGCACTTCGCCTGCCCCCGATCTCGGGCGTCGGACCGGGTGCGGCAAGGGGGTGGCAAGCGGGCCCCGGAGACGGCCGAGGGGATGTCACACTCGCGGAAAACCGCCGTGCTTGGGCACCTCGGCGCTTGCGGCCCCGCGGCCCCTCGGCGACAAACGGAGGCTCGGCTCCGCAAGCGATGCAGGCCGGGTCCTCACATGATTCCAGGCAAGAAGGCACGCGTGGCGAACCGACCCACAGTCCGGAGATTCGGCCGGCATGCGGGCCTGTGGTCGACGGGGCTGCTCGGCCTCGTGGTGCTCGCGCCGCTGGCGGCCCTGATGCCGACGGCCGGCGCGCTCGCGCTCGCAGGGTTTGCGGCGTTGGGCGCCCTCGTCGCCCACGCCCGCGCGAGCGGGCTGGCGGCGCGCTGCGACAAGCTCTCGGCCGAGCTCGACACACTGTCGAAACGCCTGCTCCGCACCGAGGCCGCCGGCCGGGCCGACGCGGCGCAGGACGGGCTGCCCCGCGAGGTCGAGGAGCTCACCGTCGAGATCGGCCTCTTGAGCGGCATCGTGCGCGACCTCGCCGCCGTGGTCGGCACGCAGGACAGCGAGGTCGCCCGCCTGAAGCAGCAGGCCGCCGCACTCGCCGCCTCGAAGCCGCAGCCCGCCCTCGAGCCGCCCATCCCTGCGCCGCAACCTGCCGCGCCGCCGCCAGCCGCGGTGCAGCCACCCGCCGCCCCGGTGCCGCCCCCCGTGCCGGCGGCGCCCGAGCCCGCGCCGATGCCGGTGCCGCGGCTGTTCCCGCCCCGCCAGCCGCCCCGCCCCCTGTTTCCCTCCGAGGCCGCCGCCGACGCCCCCAACGAGGACGAGGCGGTGATCGCGGCCTTCGACGGCGATGGGCTCGAAGTCCACCTCCAGCCGGTGGTGACCCTGCCGCAGCGCAAGGTCGCGTCCTACGAGGCCCTGGCGCGTCTGAGGCTCGCCGGCGTGGTGCTGACGCCCGAGGCCTTCCTGCCGGCGCTGGAGCGGCACGGCCGCTCGACCGAGCTCGACCGGCGCATGCTGCAGCGGGTCGCGACCATCGCCCGCCACCTCGTCGGCCGCGGCAGCGAGGCCACGGTGGCCTACGGCCTGTCGCCGCTTTCGCTCTACGAGCCCGGGTTCCTGCGCGGGATCGCGCGGCTGGTCGCGGCGGAGCCGGCCTTGGCCGGCCGCCTCGTCGTCGCCCTGCCGCAAGCGAGCTGGCGCAACCTCGACGCCGAGCAGGCCGGGGCCGTCGCCGCGCTGAAGGGCCGGGTCGGCTTCACCCTCGACCGGCCGACCGACCTGCGCTTCGACGCGGCGGCGCTGGCCGGCTACGGCGTCGGCCAGGTCAAGGTGCCGGCCGAGCTGCTGCTGCGCCCCGGCCCCGCCCGGCGCAGCCTGTCCGACATCGCGATCGAGGACCTGGTCACCGCGCTCGCGCGGGCCGGCATCCGTCTGGTCGCGACGGAGGTCGGCACGGAATCCGACGTGCCCGACCTGATCGACCTCGACGTGCCGTTCGGGCAAGGGCCGGTCTTCGCGCTGCCGCGCCCGGTGCGCGCCGACGTGCTCGTCGCGCAGGCCCCGCCGGTCCCCTCCGCGCCGCCTGCCCCGGACGACCCGCCCGAGCCGGCCCCCGAGCGCCGCCCGTTCCGGGCGTTCCTGCGCCGGGCGAGCTGAGCGTCAGGGCTCGGGGTGCCGGGCGATCAAGGCATCGAAGAGCGTGGGTCTGCAACGGAAGTTCGTCGCCCGCAGCCGGTCGACGGCGTCGCGCACGTAGAGAAGCCTGCGCCGCGCAGCCAAATCGATGATCCCGAGCGTGCCGGTGACGGCGCCCCCCCCTGGACCGCGCCGCACCGACGCCGGCGCGATCGTCCATCAGGATCAGGTCCGCCGAGAGAGCGGAGGCCAAGCGCAGCGCCTCGCGCTCGCCGGCATCCAGCCTCCCGAGCGACGGGTCCGACCCGGTCGGATCGGGCTCGATCGCGAGCCAGGGCGGAGGCGCCGACATCCAGCCGCGCACCAGGGCCGGCGCTTCGGGATGGCTCAACTCCCGACGCACCGTCTCGGGGATCGAGACCCCGGTCAGCAGGATCGGCAGCACCGAGATCCGACGGATCAGGACGAGGTAATGGAGCGGCCCGGTATCTGCGACGGCGCGCAACGGATCTAAAGGCCGAGGCGGTCGAGGTCGCGGCGGTCGGCGTCGAGGTCGGGCACGTCGTAGGCGACGAACACGTCGCGGGCCTTGAGGAAGGCGTCGAGCGCCGCGCGGGTGCCGAACCCGAGCAGGGCACGGAGCTCGGCCTGGGTCAGCCGGCCGGCGCGGAACTCCTCGACCGCGAAGGCCTCGAGCGCACGGCGCCCGAGGTCGCCGCCGTCGGCCGCGAGGCGGCGGGCGAGGTCGTCGGGGATGGGCACCGTCACGTTCATCCCGTGAGGCTACGCCGGGACCGCCGATCGCGCAAAGCGCCCGCGATTGCCAACCCGGGCCACGGCGCCTAACCCGGCCGACGACCGCCCCAGAAATCCGTCCGAGACCGCCGATGCCCGATCCGATCCCGACGCTGTCCGGCCTGTCCGGCATCGCGGATTCCTACGACCTGATCCTGTGCGACGTCTGGGGCGTGCTGCACGACGGCACCCGCGCCCACACGGCCGCCGGCGCGGCGCTGATCGCCTTTCGCGAGCGGCTCGGGCCGCGCCCGCGTCGGGTCGTGCTCGTCTCCAACGCACCCCGCCCCTGGGCCGGCGTGCAGCGCATCCTCGACGGCTACGGCGTGCCGCGGGGCGCCTACGACGCGATCCTCACCTCGGGCGACCTGACCCGGGCGCTGCTGGCCGAGCGGCCCGGCGCGCGGGTCCACCATCTCGGGCCCGAGCGCGACGGCCCGATCTTCGAAGGGCTCGACCTGACGCTGGTGCCGGCCGAGGCCTGCGACCTCGTGGTCAACACCGGCCTGTTCGACGACGCCACCGAGACGGCCGAGGATTACCGCGCGACGCTCGCCGCCCTGAAGGCCCGCGACGTACCGATGATCTGCGCCAACCCCGACCTCGTGGTCGAGCGCGACGGCTCGCTCATCCCCTGCGCCGGCCTGCTGGCCGAGGCCTATGCCGAGATCGGCGGGGCGGTGACCTATGCTGGCAAGCCGCACCGGCCGGTCTACGAGGCGGCTTTGGCGATGGCCGCCGGCCTCGACGACGGCGCCGCGCCCGACCCCGCCCGCGTCCTGGCGGTGGGCGACGCGATCCGCACCGACATCGCCGGCGCGCATGGCTTCGGCATCGCCAGCCTGCTCGTCGCCCGCGGGATCCATGCCGAGGAACTCGGGGTCACGGCCGCCCACCACAGCCTCGGCGACGTCGCCGGTTGGCTCTCGCGCCAGCCGGTGCGGCCCGACGCGGTGATCGAACGGCTCGCCTGGTAGCCGGCAGGTCTCGGCGATCGGCGTCGCCTAGGAATTTCGTCGGATTGCCCTTAAACGATGATCCGCGGTGCCGGCCGACCGGCGC
The DNA here is from genome assembly GCF_022179125.1 of Methylobacterium cerastii. Taxonomy (GTDB): domain Bacteria; phylum Pseudomonadota; class Alphaproteobacteria; order Rhizobiales; family Beijerinckiaceae; genus Methylobacterium; species Methylobacterium cerastii. The sequence continues at coordinate 71,638 of NZ_BPQG01000044.1, read as the reverse complement.
CGACGCCGCAACCGATGGTCCGCCCGCGATGTCCGACGCCGCATCGTTCCGATCGTTCGCCCGTCGCCGCATCGGGCCCGCCGTGCCGTCCGGTGTCGCCGGAGCCGCATGCCCGTCGACCGGACGCCCTGCGCGATGACGCGCCTGGCCCAGCGCGACCCGTCGGCGTGGCGTGCGCAGGAGCGTTTCGTCGCGCGCCTCGGATCGCCGCGTCAGCTTCAGGTCTTCAACGATCGCGGCGGCATCGCGGTCAACTTCGACATCATGCGCTCGGTGATGCCCGACATCACGATCGTCGGCAGCCAGAGCGCGAGCTTTTCCCTATGGGAGACGACTTCGTCGAGCGGCTTCATCACCAAACCGAAGTTCAACGCCGAACTGGTGACGATCCGCTTCGTCACGAACGGCTGCATCACCTATCGCGATCGCTCCGGCGAAGCCCTCGGCACCCCGACGCACGCCACGCTGGTCGGATTCGAGGACCTGCATGAGGTCCGCGCCTCCGCCGGCTTCAGCGCCCTCAGCGCGTCGATCTCCGTCGAAGCCTTGGCGGCGGCCAACGAAGCTCTCACGGGCGGCAGCCGCGACGGATTGCAGCCGCTCGGCCCCGGTCGCCGAACTGACGGCCCCCGGCATGCAGGCCCTGTTCTGCACCCTACGGCAGATCTACGCGCAAAGCCCCGGCGTGCACCCACACGGCGACCTGATCATTCCCTTGATCCGCGAGATCTTCAGCTACCAGCTGCTCTCGGCCTGGCCGAAACGCGACACGCCGGTGCCGCACGCGACGCGGGACGCGCCGGCCCGGACGGTCCGCGCGGCCCTCGACTACATCGAGGCGCACCTGTCCGCCCCGCTGACGCTGGCCGACATCGCCGCCGCGGCCGGCCTCAGCGTCCGCTCGCTGCAGGACAAGTTCCGGCAGGCCGTCGGGCAGACGCCGGTCCAGTACATCATCGACAGCCGCCTGCGCAGGGTCCACCAAGATCTGCTCTCAGACAACAACGCGATGCATTCGATCGCCGAGATCGCCGTGCCCTGGGTCTTCGTCCACATGAGCGATTTCGGGCAGCGATACCGGCGGTTGTACGGCCGCGCGCCCTCCGAGACCCAGCGCGACGCCGACCGGCGGACCTGAATCCCAGGATGAGCCTCCGGTGAGACCGGCGATCCGAGCTCCACGGCCGATATGAAAAATGCGCAATAGAAGTGTAAAAATCGCGCACATTTGACACTTCTAGTTTAAAATCGGACAAACAACACATCTGATTACGGCTGCAGCGTTTCGTAGATCTGGATCCGGCCTATGCTTCCGATCGAATGCTTTTTATCGGAACCGAACGATTTTCCAGTATCGGCACGCCTTCGTCGAAACGATAGTCTTCGGCGTCCGTCATGCGCGTCTTCGACATCTCCACGACACCTTCCGCCGACGCGTGCCGCGGGCTTCGCGACGTCCGCGTCGAAGCCGGTAGGCCCGATCCTCTGGAGAAAGGGACGCGGGCCGAGACGCGGGCACGCCGCCGCGCCGTGATCGCCGCCGGCCGCCCGCGCTCCGCCCCTTCCCGCCTCTCGCCGTGACGCCGATGCCGCATCGAGATCCCTGCATGACCGACACCTCACCGTCCGAGCGCACCGCTCAGACGCTGAAGCGCATCGCGACGGCCCTGCGGTGTACCGTCGACGACCTGGCGAACGGCAAGGACGACGGCCGCCCGGTCGCCGAGGCCCGGGAGCTGCTGACCCTGTGGGACGCGATCGAGGGCGACGCCGGCCGCCGGACGGTACTCGAGGTCGCCCGCGCGGTCGTGCGTGCGCAGTCGGCGCCCCCGACGCCCTAGCCCCCTCGATGGTCGCCGCGTCCTCAGGCGCGGCGGGACCCGCGACGCTCGGACCTGCCTTCGAGCCGACCCGGTATCGCTTTCGCCTGTGCCACGGCCAAGCTGCCATCTTGCGGCCCAGCCAGCCCCGGATGCTGTCGCCGACGGTCGCCGCCCGGACGAAGGCAGGACCAGAAGGGGCATCCCGATGATCGAAACCGTGAAGGCTCGCGCCGTGACGGCGCAGGACGAGCAGCGCCTGGAGCGCTCCGTCGCCGCGACCCTGCGGGTGATCGCCGCCGCCCACGCCGAGCGGACCGCCCCCCCGATCCACGCCGCCCGCCGGCGCCTCGGCGAGGTCTACGGCGCGACCCGCCTCGCCCGCCGCCTGGAGCGGGCGCCCCGCGCCTGAGCGGCGGTTGCCGGGTGGGCGCCGCGGCGTTAACCCGGTCGGCGATGCGGTATTATCTCGGCCTCGCCACCACCTTCCACGACCCTGCGCTCGCGCTGATCGGGCCCGACGGCACCATCCTCTTCGCCGAGGGCGCCGAGCGGTTCCTGCAATACAAGCGCGCCCCGAACTGCGAGCCCGACCCGGCCACCCGCATGGTCGGGCTGCTCGCCGAATTCGTGCCGCAGGGCTCCGAGCTCGTCGTCGCCTCGACCTGGGGGCAGCAATTCACCGAGTTCCTGGAGGGGCAGGGCCGCGGCGGCGCCTTCACCCTCGACGCCTTGAGCCGGCACCCGCCGACGCTCAACCGCTCGTTCGTGCCCGAGCGCGCCGAGCGCATCTTCGTCGCCGAGATGGCGATCGCCCAGGCGCGTGCCGGCTACGGCACCCTGCTGGCGCTCGACCAGGAGACGCGGAGCCGCGGCGGCGACCCGCGGGCGCGGATCGTGCGGCAGGACCGCTTCCCCCACCACCTTACCCACGCGGCCTACGCCCTGTGGGGCAGCCCGTTCTCGGACGCGACGGCGGTGATCGTCGACGGCATGGGCGAGACCGGGGCGGCGGCGCTCTACCGGATGGAGACGGGCCGCATCGCCGAGGTGCGGCGCCACCGCGGTCGCGGCTCGGTCGGCTTCCTCTACGGGCTCGTCACGGACCTGGCCGGCTTCGACCAGCTCAAGGGCGAGGAATGGAAGATCATGGGGCTCGCGCCCTACGGCCGCACCGATCCGGGCCTCGTCGCGCAGCTCCGCCGCCTGTTCTCGGCCGAGAACGGCCGCCTGAAGTTCTCCGACGACGCCACCGTGCGCGATGTCGTCGCGACGATCCTGAGCCGCCGCCCGGCCGACCTCGGCGAGGCCGGCTGGGCCGATCTCGCCAAGAGCGGCCAGGACGTGTTTTCGGAGTTGATGGACGTCCTCGTCGCCGAGGCCTGGGTCCTGAGCCCGCACGAGAACCTGGTGATCGCGGGCGGCTGCGGCCTCAACTCGTCCTACAACGGCCGGGTGCTCGAACGTTCGGAATTTTGCCGGCTTCACGTCCCGTCCGCGCCGGGCGACGACGGCAACGCGATCGGTGCGGCTTGGCTCGCCTACGCCGCCGACAACCCGGACTGGACCGGGCCGGCGCCCGAGACCCGCCCGCTCACCCCCTACCTCGGCTCGCACGTTTCGACCGCGCCGATGGAGCGGCTGGCGGAGTGGGAGCCAAGCGCGCGACGCGTCGGCCACGCGGCGGCGACGCGGGAGGCGGCGAAGATCCTGGCGGCCGGCGGCCTCGTCGGCTGGGTCCAGGGCCGGGCCGAGTTCGGCCCGCGCTCGCTCGGCAACCGCTCGATTCTCGCCGACCCGCGGCCGGAGGGCGCCAAGGACGCACTCAACGCCAAGGTGAAGTACCGCGAGGCCTTCCGCCCCTTCGCGCCCTCGATCCTGGCCGAGGCCGGCCCCGACTGGTTCGAGGCCTACGCCGACAGCCCGTACATGGAGCGCACCCTGGTGTGGCGCGAATCCAAGCGCGACCAGGTCCCGGCGGTGGTGCACGCCGACGGCACCGGCCGGCTCCAGAGCGTGACGCCGGAGCGCAACCCGGCCTACGCCGCGCTGATCGCGGCCTTTGCCGAGATCACGAACGTCCCGATCCTGCTCAACACCAGCTTCAACGTGATGGGCAAGCCGATCCTTCACACGGCGGAAGACGCGATCCTGATGTTCTACACCACCGGCCTTGACGCCCTGGTGGTGGAGGATTGGATCGTGGTGAAATGAGCGGTTCGTAGAGGTGCCGGAGGCGCCGCCCCCCCTTCAGAACAACCCTTCGAGATCCGTCAGCACCGCCACCGGCGCCAGGTCGGCGTACTCGTCGGGCTTGGCGCCGCGGTTGATCCAGGCGCAGGCGAAGCCGAAGGCGGTGGCGCCGGCCACGTCCCAGCGGTTCGAAGAGCAGAACAGCACCGCCTCCGGGCTCACGCCGAGCGCCTCGCCGACGACGGCGTAGGCGCGCGGGTGCGTCTTGAACACCTGGGCTGCGTCGACCGAGAGCACCGTGTCGAGGTGCGGCCGGATGCCGGCGGCATCGACCGAGCGGCCGAGCATGGCCGCGTCGCCGTTGGAGAGGAGCGCGGTGGTGAGACCGCGCTCCCGCAGCCGCTCCAGCACGCCCGGCACTTCGGCGTAGGCGTCGAGGTCGCGGTAGGCGTCGAGCAACGTGTCGCGTAGGGCAGGGTCGACGCTCGCGTGGCTGGCCAGGGCGAAATCCAGCGCCCGCTCGGTGAGCTGCCAGAACGGGACGTAGCGCCCGATCAGCGACAGGTTCCAGCTGTACTCGACCTGCTTGGTCCGCCACAGCTCAGACAAACGCGCGGCGTCCGGCCCGACCGCGTCGGCGTGGCGCTGCACCGCCGAGTGCACGTCGAACAACGTGCCGTAGGCGTCGAACACCACCGCCGTGCGGCCTTCGAGCAGAGGACTTCCGAGTTTCGAAGTGGCTGACATCCGGGCCCCTACTTCTTGTCCAGCACCTCTATCGGGTTGGTGCGCTGGTTCGCGGCCGGCTCGCGGGTGAGGTTGCGGCTGCCCGATTCCTGCGGGGCCGCCTTGGCGCCCGGCGCGCCGGGGCCGCCTGTGGCGGTGCCACCGGAATTCGGCTGGGTCGGCACGGTGCCGCTGGCGAGCTCGAGGCAGGTCACCATCTCGACGTAGGACGGGTAGCCGCCGGCCTTGTACTGGTCCTCGCACTGGCGCTTGGCCGAGGGCGTGTAGTCGCCCCAGCGGCGCTCGGCCTCCTTCTTCGCGTCCCGCTCGGAGCGCAGGCAGCCGTCGACGTTGGCCTGGTCGCTGACGCCGCTGTTGGCGCGGCTCGCCGACTGGCAGGTCTTCGTGATGTCGAGGCTCGGCACCGTGTCGGCGAGCGCCCGGGTCGAGGCCGCCGGGGCGGCGAGGAGGGCGAGCGCCAGGGCCCCGGTGAGCGCGGCGCCGGCAAGGATGCGTGTCGTCATGGTCCGCTCTTGATCTCTCGGCGTGGAACGCGCCCCGAAGGTGTCAGGCACAACGCGCAGCCGGCCCGGGGGTCCCGCCGGACCAGAAATGATTCCACAGGGAGCCGCTCACGCTCCCGGATGCGCGGCCCGCAGCGCCGCGGCGAGGTCGGCGAACAGGTCGTCCGGGTCCTCGAGACCGGTGGAGAGTCGCAGCAGGTCGGGCGGGCACGGGGTGCCCGGCCCCTCGACGGAGGCGCGGTGCTCGATCAGGCTTTCGACGCCGCCGAGCGAGGTCGCCCGCTTCCACAGGCGCACCTGCGCGGCGGTGGCGATCGCCGCCGCCTCGCCCCCGGCGACCCGGATCGACAGCATCGCCCCGAACCCCTGCTCCATCTGCCGCGCGGCGACCGCGTGGCCCGGGTCGTCGGGCAGGCCCGGATACAGCACCCGCTCGACGTGCGGGTGCTGGGCGAAGCGGGCAGCGAGGTCGAGGGCGCCGGCGGATTGCGCGGCGGCACGCAAGGGAAAAGTGCGCAGGCTCCGCATCAGGAGGTAGGCCTCGAACGGCCCGAGGATCGCGCCGCCGCCGGCGCGGATCGAACCGATCCGGGTCCAGGCGGCGTCCTGCGCGGCGGTGGCTAGGACGCCGGCGACGACGTCGGAATGGCCGTTCAGGATCTTGGTGCCGGAATGCATGACGAGGTCGGCGCCGAGGCGCAGCGGCCGGGTGTGGAACGGCGAGGCGACGGTGGAGTCGACCGCGAGCCGCGCACCCGCCGCATGCGCGATCTCGGCCGCGGCGGCGATGTCGGTCACCGTCCAGAGCGGGTTGCCGGGGGTCTCGATCCAGACGAGCTTCGTCCGCCCCGGCCGCATCGCCCGCCGCAGGGCGTCGAGGTCGTCCATGGCAACGAAGTCGAGGTCGAGCCGCCGCCGCGGCGCCTCCTCACGCAGCCAGCGCTTCAGCGCCCAGTACATCACCGCCGGCGCGACCACGTGGTCGCCGGGCTCCAGCGCGCCGAACACCGCGGTCGCCGCCGCCATGCCGGAGCCGAACAGCATCGCGGCCGGCGCCTCCTCCAGCATCGCCAGCACGGCCTCCGCCTCGCGCACGGTCGCGTTGTCGGGCCGCGCGTAGGAGAAGCCGGAGGAATAGCCGTTGTCGGGGTCGCGGATGAAGGTGGTCGACACGTGCAGCGGCGCCACCACCGCGCGGGTCACCGGGTCGACGTGCCCCATCGCCTGCGCGGCGAGCGTGCGCTTCGACCAGGTGGGGGGCTGCGGAGCGTCCGGTTCGGGCTGGGTGTCGACGGGCAGGGTCATGGCGGCGTCCGATAGCGCATCGCGCCGCCAGCGTCATCGCTGGCGTGTCCGCGCGCCTCCACGTCCCGGGATACGGCAGATGTTTCGACGCGAAGCCTTATGCGAGGTTGTCACCGTCATTCCGGGTCGCCGAGGGCGTGCCCGGAATCCAGAACCGCAGGTCGTGCTTCAGCTGAAGCCGTCGGCGGCACTGAATCCCGGGCTTTGCTGCGCAGCCCCGGGATGACGGCGAGGGGTCGGGCCGATCGGAGTTGCCATCTCCCGCGACCGCGCGTTCTGGGTGTGGCGGCCGCGCGTCCTAGCGTCGGGGCATCACGCCTGACACGATCCACACCGACATCGCGATCCGAATCCGCAACGAGGTCCCCGTATGCCGCCCATCCAAGCCACCCCGATGCAGGTCCCGACGCGGCCGACCCTGCCCTGGTGGCTGCGGCTGCCCGCCGCGATCCTGCCGGTGGGGGCGACCTCGCTGATCGGCGGGCTGGCGACCGGGTCCGAGATCGGGGGATGGTATGCGGGCCTCGTCAAGCCGTCCTTCAACCCGCCGAACGCCGCCTTCCCGATCGCCTGGACGATTCTCGACGTGATGATGGTGGTCTCGCTCTGGCGCCTGCTGGGCGCACGACCGGCCACCGGGCCGGCGCAAGGGGGCTGGCGGCTGGCGCTCGTGGCGTTCGGCGTGCAGCTCGCGCTCAACGCCGCCTGGACGCCGGTGTTCTTCACGCGTTACGCCCTCGGAGCCGGTCTCGTGGTGGTGCTAGCCCTCCTCGTGATGGTGCTGTGGACGATCAAGCTGAGCTGGCGCGTCGACCGGATCGCGGCGTGGCTGCTGGTGCCCTACGCCGCGTGGGTCGCCTTCGCGAGCCTGCTCAACGCGGCGATCTGGCGGCTGAACTGACCGGGACTCGCTGCGGGGGCTCCCGGAAAACACGCTGATCCCGCCCCCGTCTGGCTCCCCTCCCCCATCCGGGTTAGACACCGCGCCCCGCAGCCATCGAGGACACGGACCGGATGATCGGCATCACGCATCGCATCGCCACCGAGCTCGGCGTCGCCGAGGCGCAGGTGCGGGCGGCGGTGGACCTGCTCGACGGGGGCGCCACGGTGCCGTTCGTCGCCCGCTACCGCAAGGAGGCGACCGGCGGGCTCGACGACGCGCAGCTGCGCACCCTGGAGGAGCGCTTGGCCTACCTGCGCGACCTGGAAGAGCGCCGCGGCGCCATCCGCGATGCGATCCAGGGCCTCGGCAAGCTCGATGCCGCGCTCGCGCAGAAGATCGCCACGGCCGAGACCAAGGCGCGGCTGGAAGACCTCTACGCGCCGTTCAAGGTCAAGCGCCGGACCAAGGCTCAGATCGCTCGCGAGGCCGGGCTCGGTCCGCTCGCCGAGGCCCTGCTTGCGCAGCCGGAGCGGGACCCCGTTCAGACCGCGAAGGCGTTTGCCGGCAAGGACGGGTTCCCCGATGCCGACGCCACGCTGGAGGGCGCACGCGCGATCCTGATCGAGCGCTTCGGCGAGGACGCCGAACTCGTCGGTAGCTTGCGCGAGGATGGCTGGCGGCGCGGGCGGATGCACGCCTCGGTCCGCAAGGGCAAAGCCGAGGCCGGCCAGAAGTTTGCCGACTACTTTTCCTTCGAGGAGCCGCTGACCCGCCTGCCCTCGCACCGCATCCTGGCGCTGTTCCGCGGCGAGAAGGAGGAGGTGCTCGACCTCGACCTCACGGATGCCGAGACGCCGCCCCCGGGCCAGCCGGCCTGGCAGGAGGCCCGGATCGCCAAGACCTTCGGCATCGGGGATCGCGGGCGGCCCGGCGACCGCTACCTCGCCGAGACGGTGCGGAAGACCTGGCGGACGAAGCTGAAGCCGGCGATCGACACGGATCTCCGCGCCCGGCTCTGGGCGGTGGCCGAGGCCGGCGCCGTGCAGGTCTTCGCCGGCAACCTGCGCGACCTGCTGCTCGCGGCGCCCGCCGGGGCGCGGCCGACGCTTGGGCTCGATCCGGGCTTCCGCAGCGGCGTGAAGGTCGCGGTGGTCGACGCCACCGGCAAGGTCGTCGCCACCGACGCGGTCTTCCCGCACGAGCCGCGGCGCGACTGGACCGGTGCGCTGGCGACGCTGGCCAAGCTCTGCCGCGCCCACGCGGTCGAGCTGATCGCCATCGGCAACGGCACCGCCTCGCGCGAGACCGACAAGCTGGCGGCCGAGCTCCTGGCCCGGCACCCGGAGCTGAAGCTGACCAAGGTGATGGTCTCTGAGGCCGGCGCCTCGGTCTACTCGGCCTCGGCCTACGCCTCCGCCGAGCTGCCGGACCTTGACGTGACCCTGCGCGGCGCGGTCTCGATCGCGCGGCGGCTGCAGGACCCGCTGGCCGAGCTGGTGAAGATCGAGCCGAAGGCGATCGGCGTCGGGCAGTACCAGCACGACCTCGCGGAAGGGAAGCTGTCGCGCTCGCTCGATGCGGTGGTGGAGGATTGCGTCAACGGCGTCGGCGTCGACGTGAACGTGGCCTCCGCGCCGCTACTCGCCCGCGTTTCCGGGCTGTCGGAGCGGGTGGCCGCCAACATCGTCGTGCATCGCGACGCGAACGGCCCGTTCCGCTCGCGCGCCGCGTTGCGCAAGGTCGCGGGCCTCGGCCCCAAGGCCTACGAGCTCGCCGCCGGGTTCCTGCGCATTCGCGACGGCAGCGACCCGCTCGACGCCTCGGGCGTGCACCCGGAGGCCTACCCGGTGGTCAAGAAGATTTTGGCCGCCACCGGCCAGCCGATCAACGCGCTGATCGGCAACGGCGCGGCGCTCAAGGCGCTGAACCCGCAGAAGTTCGTGGACGCGACCTTCGGCCTGCCGACCGTCGCCGACATCATCGCCGAGCTGGAGAAGCCCGGCCGCGACCCGCGTCCGGCCTTCCGCACCGCGACCTTCCAGGACGGCGTCGAAAAGATCTCGGACCTGAAGCCCGGGATGCGGCTCGAAGGCGTCGTCACCAACGTCGCCGCGTTCGGCGCCTTCGTCGACGTCGGCGTGCATCAGGACGGGCTGGTTCACATCTCCGTGCTGGCCGACCGCTTCGTGAAGGACCCGCGCGAGGTGGTGAAGCCCGGCGACGTGGTGCAGGTCCGCGTCGTGGAGGTCGACCCGGCCCGCAAGCGCATCGCCCTCAGCATGCGCTCGGACGACGGCCAGCGGCAGACGCGACAGGAACCGGCGCGACAGGAACCGGCGCGCCAGGAGCAGGGGCGCCAGGATCAGGGGCGCCGAGAGCAAGGTAGGCCGGCGCGCGAATCCGCGCCGCGGCCCGCAGCGCCGGCGGACGAGCCGGGCGGCGCGCTTGCCGAGGCCCTGCGCCGGGCGACGAGCGGGCGGCCGCGGGGCAATGGCTGACGGCGCCGTGCACACGCCTGCTCGAGCGAAACCGTTGCTACGGCAACGAAATTTTTACCAGTACGGTCCAGGCTTGCTGACGCGGGCGGCCGAAGACCGGGCCGCGGGGGATACCTTTGAATATCCAACCGGTTACGAAGGTGACAAGACCTGCGGGGGCGGTTAAGCTTAGGCACGGCGAGGTCGTGGACGACCGATGTTCCGGGCCCTTGGGGGCGCGCACGCGAGACGAGTGATGGCTGGACAGAAGACGGATCAACGGGACGTTTATGTCGGGCAGCGCATCGCGGAGCAGCGGCGCAAGGCGTCGCTGACCCAGCGCCGCGTCGCCCAGAGCTTCGGCATGTCGGCGGCCCAGCTGCAGAAGTACGAGAAGGGTACCAATCGCATCAGCGCGATCCATCTCGACATCTTCTCGCGCATGACCGGCGTGCCCCTCGACCACTTCTTCAGCGGCATGCCCCGCGACGAGGACCACGCCGTCGAGGGCTTCGCCGACGCGCCGCAGCGCCCGCTCGAGGGCGGCTGGCAGAGCGTGGCCGAGATGGTCGCCCGCCACGTCGCCGAGAACTGCTCGGCCGACACGCGCCGCGACTTCGCCGCCGCGGTCCAGGCCCTCGAGCGCAAGCTGAGCGGCTGACGCCGTCGATCCCGCTTCGGCGCACCACTGTACCGATCTAGCGTCCGCTTCGTGCGGTATAGCGGATCCGATCGGCATTCCACCTTGACCCTGGGGGAAGCCGGTGCCAGAACCCCGGCCCTCACGACCGGGTCAAGCGCCGCGATTTCAGGAAGGCGCACCCGCCAACCGGGGTGCCCCGACAATGCCGCGTTCAGACTTCCTCTTCACCAGCGAGTCCGTCTCCGAGGGCCACCCCGATAAGGTGAGCGACCGGATCTCCGACACCGTGGTGGATGCCTATATCGCCGCGATGCCCGAAGCCCGCCTCGGCGTCGAGACGCTGACCACGACCAACCGCGTCGTGATCGCCGGCGAGGTCCGCGGCCCCGACTCGGTGACCTTCAAGGACCTGGAAGAACTCTCCCGCGAGGCGGTGAAGGACATCGGCTACGAGCAGGCCGGGTTCCACTGGAAGAACAACGAGGTGCAGATCTACCTGCACGCCCAGTCGGCCGACATCGCCCAGGGCGTGGACGCGGCCGGCAACAAGGACGAGGGCGCGGGCGACCAGGGGATCATGTTCGGCTACGCCGCCGACGAGACCCCGGAGTTGATGCCGGCCCCGATCTTCTACGCCCACAAGATCCTCAAGGACCTCGCTGACGCCCGCAAGGCGAAGCAGGGGGATGCGGCCAAGCTCGGGCCCGACGCCAAGAGCCAGGTCACGGTGCGCTACGCCAACGGCCGCCCTGTCGAGGCGACGCAGATCGTGCTCTCGACCCAGCACCTAGACGAGTCGCTCGATTCGGCCGACGTGCGCGCCATCGTCGAGCCCTACATCCGCGCGGCTTTGCCCGAGGGTTGGATCAACGAGGGCACGGTCTGGCACGTGAACCCGACCGGCAAGTTCGTCATTGGCGGCCCGGACGGCGATGCCGGCCTCACCGGCCGCAAGATCATCGTCGACACCTACGGCGGCGCGGCGCCTCACGGCGGCGGCGCGTTCTCGGGCAAGGACCCGACCAAGGTCGATCGCTCGGCGGCCTACGCGGCGCGGTATCTCGCCAAGAACGTCGTCGCGGCGGGCCTCGCCTCGCGCGCCACGATCCAGCTCGCCTACGCCATCGGCGTGGCCAAGCCGCTCTCGATCTACGTGGACCTGCACGGCACCGGCAAGGTCGACGAGGCCAAGCTGGAGGGCGTGCTGATGGACGCCCTCGACCTCTCGCCCCGCGGCATCCGCCTCGCGCTCGGCCTGAACAAGCCGATCTACGCCCGCACCTCGGCCTACGGCCATTTCGGCCGCGCGCCGGATGCCGACGGCGGCTTCTCCTGGGAGCGCACGGACCTCGCCGAGAAGCTGAAGTCGGCCCTGGCGTAAGGCTTCCACCGCGCGGGTCTTCCCTCCCCCTCTGCGGGGGAGGGAAAGCGCGTCGCGTCTTCTTCGAACACCCGAGCCCGGCCGTGACCGAAACCAGCCCCCCGGCCGACGCCCCCGAGCGGGCCTTCTTCGGCCGCCGCAAGGGTAAGCGCCTGCGCGGGCTGCAGGAGCAGCGCCTTGCCGAGCTGCTGCCGCGCCTGCGCGTCGCGCCGCCCGCCGAGGGCCGCCTCGATCCGGCGACGCTGTTTCCCGGCATCGCAGACGGTCCGTCCGAGGTCTGGCTCGAGATCGGGTTCGGCGGAGGCGAGCACCTGGCGGCTCAGGCCGAAGCCCATTCCGACATCGGCATCGTCGGCGCCGAGCCCTTCGTCAACGGCGTCGCGAAGCTGCTGCGCGCCGTCGACGAGCGCGGCTTGCGCAACGTCCGCATCCGCGACGAGGACGTGTCGCCGCTGCTCGCGGCCCTGCCGGATGCCTGCCTCGCGCGGGTCTACCTGCTCTATCCCGATCCCTGGCCCAAGCGACGCCAGCGCAAGCGCCGGTTCGTCTCGGACGAATCGCTCGCCGAGATCGCCCGCGTGCTGCGTCCCGGCGGCCTGTTCCGCTTCGCCAGCGACATCGACGACTACGTCGGCTGGACCCTGGTGCGCACCGCCCGCTGCCCCGCGTTGCGCTGGACGGCGCGCAAGGCCGCCGACTGGACGCAGCCCTATTCCGGCTGGCCCGGTACCCGCTACGAGGCCAAGGCGATCGTGGCCGGGCGCCGCCCGACCTACCTGGAATTCGAGCGCATCGCGTAAGGTAAAATCGGGGCGGCGGGCAAACTAAGCTGTTGTCGAAGCCGCAGAGGGCGCCCGACGGCTTGCCCCGGCTGGGCGCCGGCCCCATCTTGCTCTCGCCCAGCCGGGGCGCCCAACGGGCGTGCCCACCGGGGCGACGCTTTTCGAGACGGCGCGACCGCGCGTTCGAGGGGACGGTGTGACCGACAGGGACGATCACGGCCCAGTAGGCGGCTTGCACGGCCCGGTAGGCGGCTTGCACGGCCCGGCGGCCGACCCGCGCCACGCAGCCTTCGAGGCGGCGGCCATCGGGCTCGCCGTGCTGTCCGAGGATGGCGCGCAGATCCTTGAGGCCAACCCCGCACTCTGCGCCCTGCTCGGCCACGCCCCTGGTGCGCTGTCGGGAAAGCCGGCCTCCGACCTCGTCGGCGGCGGCCGGATCGCCGATGGCATCCATCCCTGGCTCCATGCCGGCGGCGGCTCGGTGGAGGTGCGGGTGCGCCGCTCCGGCGCCGGCGGCACGGTTCTCGTGGTCGAGGCCGTCGACGCCGACGAGGCGGCGCGCTCCGAGGAGAACCGCCAGGACCTCGCCGCCGCGGGTCTCGGCGAATGGCGCTGGGAGCAGGCCACCGGGCGCCTCGTGCTGTCGCGCCGTGCCGCGCAGATCCTCGGCCATCCCCCCGGCGACTCCGCGACCTGGGACATCCTGCGCGCCGGCCTCTCCGCCGGCGAGCCCGAACGCCTCCAGGCCGTGGTCCGGGACGCGATGGCGCGCGACGGCGCCTACCGCTTCGAGACCCGCCTGACGCGGGAGGCGGATGGGCGCGAGGTCGTCCTCGCCGTGCGCGGCCGCCCGGTCCACGCCGCCGACGGGCGCCGCACCGGCATGGTCGGCGTGGTGCAGGACGTGACCACGCGGGTCGAGGCGCGCGACGGCCTGGTCGCCCGCGACCAGCGCCTGCGGGTCGCCACCACGGTCGCCAGGCTTGGGATCTTCGAGTGGCACATGCTCGAGGACCACGCGATCTGGGAGAACGAGCGGATGTTCGAGATCTTCGGGCACGCGCCCGAGGACGGCACCATCGGCAAATCCGAGTTCTTGCGCGACACGCTGCACCCGGACGACCGGGCGAGCGTGCGGCTGGCGATCTCGCAGGCCCTGCGCGACGACGCGATCCTGCACACCACCGGCCGCATCCGCCGCCGCAGCGACGGCGCGTGGCGCACCATCGACCTCGCCGGCCGCTTCGAGCGCGACGCCCCGAACCGGCTGCCGCGGCGGTTGATCGGCCTCGTCGCCGACGTCACCGACCAGCGGCTCGCCGAGGAGCGCCAGGCGCTGCTGATCCGCGAGCTGCACCACCGGGTGAAGAACACCCTGGCCACGGTGCAGGCGATCGTCGGCTCGACCGCGCGGACGGCGTCGAGCATCGACAGCTTCTATGAAGCCTTCGTCGGCCGCATCAAGTCGCTCGCCCACACCCATTCGGTACTTACCGAGGCGACCTGGCAGACCGCGGACCTGCGCACGCTGCTGCTCAGCGAGCTGCGCCCCTACGCCGAGGCGCAGACGCGGGAGGGCGAGGCCGGCGAGGGGGACGGCGCCTTGGACGGCCGCATCACGCTGGACGGGCCGGACACGGCGCTGCCCTCTGAGATCGCGGTGCCGATCGGCATGGCGATCCACGAGCTCACCACCAACGCGGCGAAGTACGGCGCACTTTCCAACCGCCGCGGGCGGATCTCGGTCGCCTGGACCATCCTGTCGGGCGGCTCCGCCGGGATGCTGCATTTCGCCTGGCGCGAAAGCGGCGGCCCGCCGGTGGAGCCGCCCCGCCGCCAGGGTTTCGGCTCGCGCCTGCTGCAGCGGGTGCTCACCACGCAGGTCCAAGCCGAGGTCGAGACCCTCTACGCCCAGGACGGCTTCGCCCTGACGATGCTGGCCCCCCTCCCCGTCCGCAACCCCGGTCTCGACCCGCCGGGCTGAGCCGCTCGACGCCCTCTTGCGGCCGGAACTACGGGTTCACGCGTCGCGTAGGCGCAGTCGCCACCCTTTCCTCCCTCCTCTGCGGGGGAGGGTGGCCCGCGACCTACCTCAGGCCGCGCCGCGGTTGCCGCCTTCGCCGCCGGCTTCGACGAAGGCCTTCAGCTCGTCGAGGGAGGCGAAGGTGAAGCGGCCCTGCGGGGTGTCGGCTTCGATCGCGCCGTCGGCGTACATCACGTAGGTGTTGCCGCCCGACGCATAGCGGCCGACCACCTCGCGGGCCGCAGGCTCCGGGGCCGCCTTTGCGGGCTCGGCGTCGAGGCTCGGGCGCAGGGCCGGCTCGGCCGGGGCGAACAGGTCGTCCTCCGGCTCGGGGGGCGAGGCGGGCGGAGGCGGCGGCGCAGGCGGGGCTGCCTCGGGCTCCGGCGGGGTCAGGCCGGGGAGCGGCAGTTCCGGCTCCGCCTGCGCGTCGGCTGGCGGATGCGCGATCGGGCCATGCTCGACGACCTCATGCTCAAGCGTCTCTTGCTCATGAGTTTCGTGCGCCGCGGCCGGCACGGGCTCGGGGATGGCCGGCTCGGCGTAGGCTTCCGCGAAGGCCGGGTCGGCGCGGGTCTGGCCGCCGAGGAGGCCGGCGCCGACGGCGGGGTCCACGACGCTCGGCAGCGTCGGGCGGCCCGGCGCCGGGTCGGCCGTGGCGGGCGCCGCCGGAAACGGGTCGACGAGGGGCGCGGGCGCCGCCGGCGGCAGGCGCACCCCGTCCTGGATCGTGCCGACGGCGTCGACGATGCGGCGGGCGTCGAAGGCGTGGGCGACCCGGCGCAGGCCCATGGCCACCACCGCGAGCCCGGAGAGCACCGCCCCGGCCGAGGCGACGGTGGCGCCCGCGATCACCATGGAGAGGCCGCTCTCGAGGCGAACGAAGGGAAACCCCTGGATCACCGCGACGACGCCGCCGATCACCATGGCGGCACTCAGCGCGAACAGCGCAATGATCATGGAACTCTCGAAATCGGGGCCGGATACGCCAGACCCGTAGTAAGACCTTGTCGGCGTTTTGCAAAACGCAACCAAGCCCCGTCCGGCGGACCGGCGTGGCGGTTTCCACGGACTTCGTTCCCGATCCGGCGTTGCCGCGGAAGGAAGGCCGACTTACCTACCGGGTCGTTGCCCCGTCGAGCGCGGTGCGCGGCCTCCGGTCGGACGCCCGCACCCCTGCGTTCGACAAGACGGAGAATCCCATGACCTTCACCCTGCCGGAACTGCCCTACGCCTACGACGCGCTGGCCCCTTACATGTCGAAGGAAACCCTCGAGTTCCACCACGACAAGCACCACAAGGCCTACGTCGACACCGGCAACAAGCTGCTCGAAGGCACCGGTCTCGAGGGCAAGAGCGTCGAGGAGATCGTCAAGGCGTCCTACGGCAACAACCAGCCGCTGTTCAACAACGCCGGCCAGCACTTCAACCACCTGCACTTCTGGCAGTGGATGAAGCCCAACGGCGGCGGTGCGATCCCGGGCACCCTCGCCAAGAAGATCGACGAGGATCTCGGCGGCGCCGAGAAGTTCAAGGCGGACTTCATCCAGGCCGGCATCGGCCAGTTCGGCTCGGGCTGGGCCTGGCTCGCGGTCAAGGACGGCAAGCTCGCGATCATGAAGACCCCGAACGGCGAGAACCCGCTGGTACACGGCGCCAAGCCGATTCTCGGCTGCGACGTGTGGGAGCACTCCTACTACATCGACTACCGCAACCGTCGCCCCGACTACCTCAAGGCGTTCCTCGAGAACCTCGTGAACTGGGAGCACGTTGAGAAGATGTACGCCGAGGCGACCGCCTGAGGCGTCGCGACATCGCCCTCCCCCGGGGGAGGGCGGCTTTCGTCGCGGCCGATGCGCGCTCAGCCCAGCTCTGCCGCGGCGAGCCCGGCCTCGGTCAGGTAGGGCCGGAACAGGCTCGCCACCTGGGCCGCACCCCAGTCCAGGTGCTCGCGCCGAACCTCGTCGAGGCCGCGGCGCGAACGCAGGTAGTCGATCCAGTAGGTCGAGACGATCCAGGCGTTAACGATCAGGTGCTCGGTCTCGGCGGTGCCTGCGCTGAGCAGCCCCGCCGCCTTCATGCCTGCCAGCGCCTGCCGGACGTGGTCCTGGCCGGCGTCGCTCAGGCTCTTTAGCCGCGGCCGCAGGGACGGGGCGAGCCGGAAGATCGTGCCGCCGTCGCGGTAGAAGAAGCGCCACTCCCACATCAGCGTGAACCAGCCGGCGAGGTAGGGGGCGTAGCGCGCCCGACCGTCCGCCGTGGCGTGGGCGGTGGCCACCGCCTCCAGCCGGCGCTCGAAGTCGGAGAACAGCGCCTCCAGGATCTGCTCCTTGCGCTGGAAGTGATAGTACAGGTTGCCCTCGTTGATGCCGACCGCGGCGGCGATCTCGGCGGTGGTGACCGCGGCAGGCCCGCGCTCGTTGAACAGGTCGCGGCACGTCGCGAGGACGCGCGCGCGCGTGCCGGTCCGCTTCGGTGCGCCTTCGGCCGTTTCACCGGCCGGCGCCTTCGCCCGCGCGGCGCGCGTGACGGGGCGAGCCGCGTCTCCCGGTTCCTGCGCTGCCCGATCCGACCTGCGACGCTTCATTCGACCTGCCTGCCACGGGCGGTGGACCCGCTTGCGGTCCCGCGCGGCCCGGCCGCGTTCGGCCCCGTCACCGGCACCAAGGGCGTTCTACGGCGCCCGCCCGTTGACGTCCATAAGGTGTTCACCTTAAATACAAGCACAGAGAGAAACCGCCGGAGCCGAGACGCCATGAACGACGCCGCCGACGATGCTGCGCCCACCAAAGCGGCTGCGCCTGCCAAGATCGGTTTTGCTGCGGCGGCCGGGCGTGAGGCCCGGCACGTCGACGTGCTGGTGGTGGGTGCCGGCCTCTCGGGCATCGTCATGGGGCACTACCTCCAGACCGAGTGCCCGCAGAAGACCTACGCGATCCTTGAGGCCCGCGACGCGATCGGCGGCACCTGGGACCTGTTCCGCTAT
Organism: Methylobacterium cerastii; assembly: GCF_022179125.1. Classification (GTDB taxonomy): domain Bacteria; phylum Pseudomonadota; class Alphaproteobacteria; order Rhizobiales; family Beijerinckiaceae; genus Methylobacterium; species Methylobacterium cerastii. The sequence continues at coordinate 53,898 of NZ_BPQG01000044.1, read as the reverse complement.
CCCGGGCTGCGCTCGGATTCCGACCTCTACACCTTCGGCTTCAGCTTCCGCCCCTGGCGCAGCGACAAGGCGATCGCCGACGGCGCCTCGATCCTGGCCTACGTGCGCGAGACCGCGACGGCCGAGGGCATCGACCGACACATCCGCTTCGGCACCCGGGTCGTGCGGGCGGCCTGGGATTCGGCCGCCGCGTTGTGGACGCTGGACGCCGAGGTCGGCGCGGCGGCCGAGCCGGTGCGCTACACCTGCCGGATGCTGTCGGTGTGCGCCGGCTACTATGCGTACGATCACGGCTACAGCCCGGACTTCCCCGGCCGCGAGCGCTTCGCGGGGCCGGTTGTGCATCCGCAGGCCTGGCCCGAGGACCTGTCCTGGGCGGGCAAGCGCGTGGTGGTGATCGGCTCGGGCGCGACCGCGGTGACGCTGGTGCCGGCGATGGCCGAGACCGCGCGGCACGTCACGATGCTGCAGCGCTCGCCGACCTACGTCGTCGCCCTGCCGAGCCGGGACCAGATCGCCGATTGGCTGCGCCAAAAGCTGCCCGCCGGCCTCGCCCACCGGCTGACGCGGGCCAAGAACGTGGCGCTGGGGATTGTCTTCTACCAGTTCGCACGCAGGAAGCCGCAGGCGATGACCCAGCGCATCCTCGACGGCGTGCGCGCGCAGCTCGGCCCCGACTACGATGTCGGCAAGCATTTCACCCCGAGCTACAAGCCCTGGGACCAGCGCCTCTGCCTCGTGCCGGACGGCGACTTGTTCAAGGCGATCCGCTCCGGCGCCGCCTCGGTCGAGACCGACACGATCGCGAGCTTCACCGAGGACGGGCTCCGGCTCGCCTCCGGCAAGACGCTGCCGGCCGACATCGTCGTCACCGCCACGGGCCTGCGGATGAAGCTGCTCGGCGGCATGACGCTCACCGTCGACGGCCGTGCGGTCGAGCCGGAAGACACGTTCCTGTACAAGGGCATGATGCTGTCCGGCGTGCCGAACTTCGCGGTGACGATCGGCTACACCAACGCCTCGTGGACCCTTAAGAGCGAGCTCACCGCGCGCTATCTTTGCCGGCTCATCAAGCACATGGACGCGAATGGGTTCACGCGCTGCGAACCTCTGGCGGATGTTGCTCGCCTCAACGCGACGCCGACCCTGCCGCTCACCTCCGGCTATGTCACCCGCGCCGCGCACCTGCTGCCGAAGCAGGCCGACACCAAGCCGTGGAAGCTGCACCAGAACTACATCCTCGACACCGCAGCCCTGAAGTTCGGCCGCCTCGACGACGGCACAATGCGGTTTTCGCGCAGCGAACCGGCCAAGCGCGCGGCGTAGGATTCTCACTGGGGCGGGATGGCGCCGACCGGCCCCCTCTCCCGAACGGCAGAGGGGACCCGTGCGTCTTCGGTTTTCCGACATCGCAAGCGCCAAAGCGGATGACCGGGCGATCACGACACCGACGCCACGGCATCGAAACGAAGGGAAAGGCCCCCCATGCCGAACTGGAACCTCGAGAACCGCACGGCCGTCGTCACCGGGGCGGCGAGCGGCATCGGCCGGGCGTTGGCGGTGGGGCTCGCCGCCCGCGGTTGCAACCTGGCGCTGGCCGACCGCAACGTCGCCGGGCTGGAGGAGACCGAGCGGGTGATCGCGACGAACCGCGTCCGCATCAGCCGGCACGCGCTGGACGTCGCAGACCGCGAGGCCGTCGCCGCGCTGCCGGCAGTGGTTGAGGCGGCCCATGGCGGACTCGACCTGCTGGTCAACAACGCCGGCGTGGCGGTCGGCGGCACTTTCGACGACGTGACGGAAGCCGACTTCGAATGGCTATTCGAGATCAACTTCTGGGGCGTGGTCCGCATGACCCGCGCCTTCCTGCCGCTGCTGCGCGCGCAGCCCGAGGCGCGGATCGTCAACCTGTCGAGCCTCTACGGGCTGATCGCGCCGCCGGGCCAGACCGCCTACGCGGCGAGCAAGTTCGCAGTGCGCGGCTTCTCGCAGGCGCTTGCCCACGAGCTCGCCGGCAGCTCGGTCGGCGTCACGGTGGTGCATCCGGGCGGCGTCGCCACCTCGGTGGCCGACAGCGCGCGCCTGCCCGCGCACATGACTCCGGAGGAGGCCGCCCGGGGCCGTGCCGCCGCCAACAGCCTGCTCAAGCTGCCGCCGGAACGGGCCGCCGCGATCATCCTGGCGGCGGTGGAGCGCCGGCAGGGCCGGGTGCTCGTCGGTACGGACGCGAAGCTGGTCGCGCTGATCGAGCGCCTCGTTCCGGTCTCGTACTGGAGCCTCATCCAGAAGCTGATCCCCCGCGGCCGCGCTGCGACCTGAGCGCGGATCGCCGCGGGCCGGCCCCAAGACCTTGCCGCCGGGAGAGCGCGGCACACCTCCATTCGACCGGTCCCGGACCGAAGCGAAATACCGGCCTCGGACCGATGGGAAGTGGAGCGCGCCAATGGACCACCCGATCGCCGACCCGGCCAAAACCGGTGCCGAGGAAGGCCTGCTCGGACGCCCGCAGGTTCGGGTCGACGGCCCGGCCAAGGTGACGGGCCGGGCGCGGTTCTCCTCCGACGTCCCGCTGAAGGGGTGCGCGCACGCGGCGCTCGTCACCAGCACGATCGTGCGCGGGCGCATCCGCGGCTTCGACCTCTCCGCGGCCATGGCGACGCCCGGGTGCCTGCGCGTCTTCACCCATCGCGAGCTCGCCGGCCGGATCGCGCCGGTGAAGCACCTGATGGCCGGCGGCTACGCCAACAGCGCGCACCTTCCCCTCGGCTCCGATGAGGTCGCCTATGCCGGCCAGATCGTTGCCCTCGTCGTGGCCGAGACGCAGGAGGCGGCGACGGCGGCCGCCGCCCGCGTCCGCGTCGCGTACGCGGAGGCGCCGTTCGCCGCCACCTTCGACGAGGCCGGCGCCGAGACCGTCCGGCTGGCCGACCTGAAGCCCGAGCACGCGGATCCGGGCCGCGGCGACGCCGACGCCGCCCTGGCGCGGGCAGAAGTGCGGATCGCCGCCCGCTACGAGACGCCCACGCAGCACCACAACCCGATGGAGCTGTTCACCACCGCCTGTTTCTGGGAGGGCCGGCGGCTCACCGTGCACGAGCCGTCCCGCTACGTCGGCGCGCTGCAGCACGGGCTCGCCGCGCAGCTCGGCCTCGCGCCAGAGGACGTCCGCGTCGTATCGGGGCCGATCGGCGGCCATTTCGGCTCGAAGCTCGCTCTGTCGCAGCACACGGCCCTGGTGGCGCTTGCCGCCCGCGACCTCGGCCGCCCGGTGTCCCTGGTGCCGACCCGGAGGCAGGGCTTCACCATCGCGAACCACCGCCCGGAGACCCGCCACGACATCCGCCTCGGCGCCGACCGCGACGGCCGCCTCACCGCCCTGGTCCACGAGGCGACGATGACGACCTCGCGCTTCGATGCCTTCGCGATGGAGGGCACCGACGTGACCGCGAGCCTCTACGCCTGCCCCGACATCCGCACCGACGAGCGCGCCGTGCGGGTCGACCGCAACACGCCCGGCCCGATGCGGGCGCCCCCCGAGGTGCCCTACCTGTTCGCCCTGGAAAGCGCGGTCGACGAGATGGCCTGGACCCTCGGCCTCGATCCGATCGAGCTCCGGCGGCGCAACGACACCCCGACCGACCCGGTCTCGGGCAAGCCGTTCTCGTCGCGCCCGCTGATGGCCTGCTTCGATGCGGGGGCTGCCGCGTTCGGCTGGGCGCGCCGCGACCCGCGGCCCGGCGCGATGCGCGACGACCGTCTCCCGGACGGTCCGTGGCGGGTCGGCCTCGGCTGCGCGACCTCGGTGCGGCCGGTGAAGATCGCCGCCGCGACCATGCGCGTCGCGCTTGCCGCCGACGGCCGGGTCGCGGTCGAGACCGCCCACCACGAGATCGGCAACGGCATCACAACGCTGCTGGCGATGGCCGCCGCCGACGGGCTCGGCGTGCCGATGGCGGCCGTGACGGTGCGGCTCGGCGACACGGCGCTGCCGCCGGCCGGCATCTCGGGCGGCTCCTCGACCACCACGAGCCTGCTCAACACCCTGGCGCTCGCCTGCGAGCAGATCCGCGCGCGTCTGGTCGCCGCATGCACCGCCGCCGACGGGCCGCTGGCCGGGGCCGACCCCGCGCGCCTGCGCCTCGTCGGCGGGCGGCTGGCGCAGGCCGACGGGGGCGGCGTGCCGCTCGGCGAGGCGGTCGCCCGCCTCGACTCCGCCGGCATCGAGACCCTCGCCGAGTTCGTCCCCGAGGACGGCAGCGCCAAGAGCCTCGAGGCCCTGCGCGCCGGGCACATCAACCTCGCCAGCGGCGGCGACCACCTGTCCTGGGCCTTCGGCGCGCAGTTCGCCGAGGTGCGCGTCCACGCCGAGACCGGGGAGATCCGCGTGCCGCGCCTGCTCGGGGCGTTCGCGGCCGGACGCATCCTCAACCCGCTCACCGCCCGCAGCCAGCTCGCGGGCGGCATGATCTGGGGACTCGGCTCGGCGCTGCTGGAGGAGACGGTGCTCGACCGCGGCCATTACTGCAACGCGGACCTCGCCGAATACCTCGTCGCCACCGCGGCCGACACGCCCGAGATCGAGGTCCTGTTCGTCCCCGACCCGGACGCAAAGGTGAATCCGCTCGGCCTGAAGGGACTGGGAGAACTCGGCATCATCGGCGTCAACGCGGCCATCGCCAACGCGGTCTACCACGCCACCGGCCAGCGCCACCGCCGCCTGCCGATCCGGATCGAGAGCGTGGCGTAAGCGGCTCGCGACCGCTTCCCTCGCCTGCGGCCGCTCCCCCCTCGCCTGCCACCCGCTTGCGTTGCCGGTGGCCGCAACCGTAAGCCTCCGCCGGGCAGCAGTGACGGTGGGCGGCGTGACGGCACTCGCATTCGGGACGAACCGGTGATCCGCGCGATCCTCTCCGTCGGCGGCTGGACGCTGGTGTCGCGGGTCACGGGGTTCGCCCGCGACGTGGTGATGGCCGCGGTGATGGGGGCCGGGCCGATGGCCGACGCCTTCGTCGTCGCCTTCCGCCTGCCGAACCATTTCCGCGCGATCTTCGGCGAGGGGGCGTTCAACACCGCCTTCGTGCCGGCCTATGCCGGGCTGTCGGAGGCCGGGGCGGACGGCGCGGCGCAACGCTTCGCCGACCGGATCTTCACGCTGATGCTGGCCGTGCAGGTCGTGCTGCTGGCGGTGGCGATCCCCGCGATGCCGTGGGTGGTGCGGGCGCTGGCGCCGGGCTTCGCGGAGGACCCGCAGCGCTTCGACCTCGCGGTGGCGCTGACGCGGATCACCTTCCCCTACCTGCTGTTCATGACCCTGGTGACGCTGCTCTCCGGCGTGCTGAACGCCCAGCGCCGCTTCGCGGTGGCGGCCGGCGCCCCGGTTCTCTTGAACCTGGCGATGCTGGCGGCGCTCAGCCTGGCCTTCCTGTTCCCCGACGCGGCGCACGCGGCCGCCTGGGGTGTCGCGGTCTCGGGCGTGCTCCAGTTCGGACTGCTGTGGTGGGGCTGCCGGCGGGCGGGCGTCGCGCCGCGGCTCAGCCGCCCTAGCTTGCGCGATCCGGCGATGCGCCGGTTCTTCGCCGTGCTCGGGCCGGCGGTGGTGGGCGCGGCCGGGTTCCAGATCGCGACGTTTGCCGACACCATCATCGCGAGCTTCCTGCCCACCGGCGCGGTCTCGGCATTGTACTACGCCGACCGGCTCTACCAGCTGCCCTTCGGCGTCATCGCCATCGCCGCCGGCACGGTGCTGCTGCCGGAGATGAGTCGGCGGATCGCGGCCGGGGACGTGTCCGGCGCGCATGCCGCGCAGAACCGTGCCGCCGGGTTCTCGCTCGCGCTCTCCGCCCCGTTCACGGTGGCCTTCCTGACCCTGCCCGGCCTGACCATGGCCGCCCTGTTCCAGCGCGGCGCGTTCTCGGCGGACGACGCCGCCCGCGCGGCGTCGGTGCTGGCCGCCTACGGGCTGGCGCTGCCGGCCGTCGTGCTGGTGCGCTCGGCGGTGGCGAGTTTCTACAGCCGGCAGGACACCAGGACCCCGCTCTGGGCCTCGCTCACGGCGATTGCCGTCAACGTCGTGCTGAAGCTCTGGCTCACCGGCCCCTACGGCGTCGTCGGTCTCGCGCTCGCCACCGCGATCAGCCAGTGGGTCAACCTGCTGATCCTCGTCGCCCTCGCCTGGCGCCGCGGCTGGACCGCGCCGAGCCGGACGCTGGGCCTCACCATCCTCGGCGTGGCGCTCAGCTGCGCCGCCCTCGCGCTGGTGGCGGTCTACGGGCTGCCGGTGGTGGAATCCCTCGTGCCCGCCCTGCCGCGCGGCCGCGAGGTCGCGGTGCTGGCGCTGCTCGGCGTCGCGGGCGCGGCCGTCTACGGCGGGCTGCTCGCCGGCCTGCTCCACCTGTTCGGGCTGCGCCTGCGGCGGGCTTGAGCGGTTCGGCCTCTCCCTCCCCCCTTTCAGCGGGGAGGGGAACGCGTCGCGCGTGTGCGCCCCCTACTCGTCCGGGTGCACCGCGGGCGAGAGGTCGATCGGCAGGCGCGGGCCCTTCAGCTCGGAATCGCTCGGCAGCGCGCGCGCATCCCAGCCGCCGCCGAGCGCCCGGATCAGGCTCACGGCGGTGGTGAAGCGCGAGAGCCGCACCTGCAGCGCGGCGACCTCGTTGTTGAGCTGCAGCGCCTGGGCGGTGACCACGGTGGTGAAGTTCTGGGTGCCGGCGCGGTACTCGTTCAGCGTGATCTCGACGGCGCGGCGGGCGAGCGTCACCGCCTCGTCCTGCGCCACCTGCTGGCGGGCGAGGATGCGGATGCCGACGAGGCCGTTCTCGACGTCGGCGAAGGCGGCGAGCACGGTCTGGCGGTAGTTCGCCACCGAAGCGTCGTAGCCGGCCCGCGAGGCGGTGATCGCCGCCGAGCGCGCGCCTCCATCGAACAGCACCTCGCTGCCGGCCGCCGTCACCGCCCAGACCTGGTTGGCCGCCGACAGGAGGCCGGTACGGGTAAGCCCCGAAATGCCGCCCGACGCTGACAGCGTCACGCTCGGGTAGAGGGCGGCCACGGCGACGCCGATCTGCTCGCTCTGCGCCTGGACGGCGCGCTCGGCCTGGGCCACGTCCGGGCGGCGCTCCAGGAGGGACGCCGGGATGCCGACCGGCACCGCCGGCGGCACGAGGGCCAGCGGCGCCACCGCCAGCGACAGCTCCGAGGGCGGGCGGCCGATCAGCGTCGCGATCGCGTTCTCGAACTGGGCGCGGGTGAGCGTCGCTGCGATCGCCGCCGCCTGGGTGGTCTGCACCTGCGTCTGCGCGGTGATCACGTCCGAGCGCGCGGCGACGCCGGCATTGTACTGGTTCTCGGTGATCGCCACCGTGCGCTTGAAGTTCTCGACGTTGGCGTTGAGCACCCGCACCAGCGAGTCGGCGTAGCGCAGCGACAGGTAGTTGTTCGCGACCTCGGCCTGGATCGTCAGGCGGGTCAGCGCCAGCGTCGCGGCGTCGGCCTGGGCCAGCGCCGCCTCGGTCTCGATGGTCCGGCGGATGCGGCCGAACAGGTCGAGCTCCCAGCTCGCCTGTCCCTGGATCGAGACGGAGGTGCGCTCGGTGCCGACCGTGCGCGAGCGGGTGATGCTCGGGGCGCCGACGACCGTCGGGTAGAGCGCCGCCTGGGCCGACTCGACCAGCGCTCGCGCCTGCCGGAAGTTCGCCACGGATTGGCGTAAGGACTGGTTGTCGACATCGACGAGGCGGATCAGCCGGTCGAGGGTCGGATCGCGAAAGACCCGCCACCAGTCGCCGCGCTCGGCCCCGTCGTTGGGCGCCGCCGCGCGCCAGTTCTTGCGCGACGCGACGAAGGCGGCCGAATCCTCGCGGGTGCCACCCTGCTTGAACGCCAGCGGCGTCTCGACCGAGGGGCGCGAATAGTCCGGGCCGACGACGCAGGCGGACAGCGCCGTGGTGAGGGCGAGGAGGCTGGCCGCCCTCAGGAGGTGACGCATCGTTGGGTGCGCATCCCCTCGCCCCGCCTGCGGGGAGAGGGCCGCCTGCACCTTGGCGTGCAGGCGGCGAGCGGAAGCGACGGTGAGGGGGCCGGGAAGGACGAGGCTCTTCCATCGAAGCCCCCTCACCCTCGGCTGCCGCCTCGCCGCGCCGACGACGGGGTCGTCGCAGCCCTCTCCCCGCGCGCGGGGAGAGGGGGGTGCGCACGCCCCGTCCTGCATCGCCGGAAACCGCATCATTCCCCCGCCGGCACGGCCGCGGCTCCGCCGCGGCGGCGGGCGTTCACCCGGTGCCGGAGGCGGTCGAGGCAGAGGTAGACGACGGGGGTGGTGTAGAGGGTCAGGATCTGGCTCACGATCAGGCCGCCGGCGATGGCGATGCCGAGCGGGCGGCGGAGCTCGGAGCCCTCGCCGCCGCCGAAGATCAGCGGCGCCGCGCCGAGCAGCGCCGCCAGCGTTGTCATCATGATCGGGCGGAAGCGCAAGAGGCAGGCCTCGAAGATCGCCTCGCGCGGCGCCGCGCCCCGCGTCCGCTCCGCGTCGAGGGCGAAGTCGATCATCATGATGGCGTTCTTCTTGACGATGCCGATCAGCAGGAACACCGCGATCAGGGCGACGATCGTGAACTCGGTGCCGGTCACCAGCAGGGCAAGCAGCGCGCCGATGCCCGCCGAGGGCAGCGTCGAGAGAATCGTGATCGGGTGCACGAAGCTCTCGTAGAGGATGCCGAGGATCGCGTAGACCGCCAGGATCGCGGCCAGGATCAGCAGCGGCTGGCGCGAGGCCGAGGCGATGTAGTTCTTGGCAGCGCCCGCATATTCGCCGTGGATGGTGGCCGGCAGGCGCAACTCCGACATCGCCTTGTCGATCGCGGCGGTGGCGTCCGACAGGCTCTTGCCCGGCGCCAGGTTGAACGAGATCGTCGTCGCCACGAACAGGCCCTGGTGGCTGACCTGCACCGGGGCGTTGCCGGTCTCCACCCGCGTGAAGGCCGAGAGCGGCACCATCGTCTCGACCGACGACGAGACCGGCGCGCTCGAAGACGCGCTGCCCTTCGAGGCGGCGATGGCGTTGGCGGCCGCGTTCCGGGCGGAATCGGAGGCGACCGCGGCGGCGTTGGTGCTGGCGTCGGCCGCGGCCGTCGTGGAGGGGACCGCGCTGGCGGGCGCCGCCGCCACCGTGCCGGCGACCGCGTTGGTGGTGGCCGAGCCCCGCGCCTTGCCGCCCGAGGTCGAGACGTAGAGCTGCTTGAGGGTCTCGGGGTTCTCCAGGTAGCGCGGCGCGATCTCCATCACGACGTGGTACTGGTTCAGCGGGTTGTAGATCGTCGAGACCTGGCGCTGGCCGAAGGCGTCGTAGAGGGTGTTGTCGATCTTGTCGGGCGTGATGCCGTAGCGGAAGGCGGTGGCGCGATCGATCACCAGCCGGCTCTCCAGCCCACCCTCCTGCTGGTCGGAGGTGACGTCGGCAAACGTCGGGTCCTTCTGCAACGCCTGCACCAGCTTCGGGGCCGCCGCGTAGAGTTCGGCCGCGCTGTCGCCCTGCAGGGTGTATTGGTACTGGGCGAAGCTCTGGCGCCCGCCCATCTGCAGGTCCTGGCGCGGGAAGACGTAGAGCCGCGCACCGGCCACCTGCGACAGCTTCGGGCGCAGACGGTTGGCGACCTCGCTGATCGAGACGCGCTCGCCCGCGGGCTTCAGGCCGACGAAGACGTTGGCCGAGTTGGTGCCGCGCCCGCCGGTGAAGCCGACGACGCTGTCCACCGCCGGGTCCGCCTGCACGATGGCGGCGGCCTCCTTGAGCTTCTTCTCCATCGACTGGAACGAGATGCGCTGGTCGGCCTGGATGCCGCCCATCATCTGGCCGGTGTCCTGCTCGGGGAAGAAGCCCTTCGGCACGATGACGTAGAGGTAGACGTTCAGCCCGATCGTGGCGGCGAGCACGAGCAGCACCAGGCGCGGATGCGCCAGCGCGACGCGCAACGTGCGCTCGTAGGCGTTGAGCGTCCCGGTGAAGGCGCCCTCCAGGCCGCGGATCAGGATGTTGGGGCGCTTGCCCGAACGATGGGTCTCGGGGCGCAGGAAGCGCGCGCACATCATCGGCGTGGTGGTCAGCGAGAGCACCAGCGAGATCAGGATTGCCAGCGACAGGGTCACGGCGAATTCCTGGAAGATCCGCCCGACCAGGCCGCCCATCAGCAGGATCGGCAGGAACACCGCGATGAGCGACAGGCTCATCGAGATCACGGTGAAGCCGACCTCGCGGGCGCCGACCAAAGCCGCCTCGATGCGCGACTTGCCCATCTCGATGTGGCGCTGGACGTTCTCGAGCACGACGATGGCGTCGTCCACGACGAAGCCGGTGCCGATGATCAGCGCCATCAGCGACAGGATGTTGAGCGAGTAGCCCAGCAGGTACATCACCGAGAAGGTGCCGACGATCGAGATCGGCACCGCCACCGCCGGGATCAGCGTGGCACGCCCCGAGCGCAGGAACGCGAACACCACCAGGATGACGAGGCCGACGGCGATCAGCAGCGTCTCCTCGGTGGCGGCGAGCGACGCCCGGATCGTGGCGCTGCGGTCGCCGGTGAGCTTCACGTCGATGCCGCCCGGCAGCGCCGAGACGATCTGCGGCAGCGCCGCCTTCACCCCGTTGATGGTCTCGACGACGTTCGAGCCCGGCTGCTTGTAGACGAACAGCAGCACGCCCTGGCGCCCGTTGACCACGCCGAGGTTGCGCCGGTCCTCGACCGAGTCGATCACCTCGCCGACATCCGTGAGCTTCACCGCAGCGCCGTTGCGGTAGGCCACGACGAGGTCGCGGTAATCGGACGCTTTGCGGCCCTGGTCGTTGGCGTAGAGCTGGTAGCGGCGGTCGCCCGCCTCGATCGCGCCTTTGGGCGAGTTGGCGTTGGCCGAGGCCAGCCCCGCGCGGATGCCCTCCAGGCCGATGCCGTAGTGGAACAGGGCGGTCGGATCGAGCTCGACGCGCACCGCCGGCAGCGATGAGCCGCCGATGTCGACGTTGCCGACGCCGGGCAGCTGCGACAGCTTCTGCTGCACCACCGTGGCGCCGGCATCGTAGAGTTGGCCCGGCGTCAGCGTGTCCGAGGTCATGCCGAGGATGACGATCGGCGAGTCGGCCGGGTTGAACTTCCGGTAGGTCGGGTTCTGGCGGAGCGCCGTCGGCAGGTCGGCCCGCGCGGCGTTGATCGCCGCCTGCACGTCGCGCGCCGCCCCGTCGATGTCGCGGCTGAGGCCGAACAGCAGCACGATCCGCACGCTCCCGGTGGAGCTCGTCGAGGACATCTCGTTGACGTCTGCGATGGCGCCCAGCCGCCGCTCCAGGGGGGCGGCGACGGTCACCGCCATGGTCTCGGGGCTCGCGCCGGGCATCTGCGCCTGGACGAGGATCACCGGAAAATCCACCTGCGGCAGCGGCGCCACCGGCAGCTTCAGGAACGCGAAGATCCCGGCCAGCAGCACGCCGACCGTCAGCAGCGTCGTCGCGACGGGGCGCCGGATGAAGGGCTCGGAGATGTTCATGGGCGGAGGCCCGCGCGGCGTGCGCCGCGGTCCCCCTCTCCCCGCGTGCGGGGAGAGGCCCGCATGCACCTTGTCGTGCATGCGGGGAGCGCAGGCGAAGCCGAAGTGAAGGTGAGGGGGCGTTCACGGACGAAGCTCATCCCGCGAAGCCCCCTCACCTTCGGCTGCCGCCTCGCTTTGCCGACGACAAGGTCGGCAAAGCCCTCTCCCCGCACGCGGGGAGAGGGGATGCGTCGAACCCTTGCGATATCCCTCACGGCAGCGCCTCGCCCGCCGGGAGGTCCGGCTCGGGCTCGCGGCGGCCGGTGATGCGGCGTTCCAGGCGGTCGAAGAACAGGTAGATCACCGGCGTCGTGAACAGCGTCAGCACCTGGCTGACGATGAGCCCGCCGGCGATGACGATGCCGAGCGGCTGGCGCAGCTCCGAGCCGACGCCGGTGCCGGCGATCAGCGGGATCGCCGCGAACAGGGCGGCGAGCGTCGTCATCAGGATCGGGCGGAAGCGCAGCAGGCAGGCCTCGTAGATCGCGTCGCGCGGGGCCATGCCCTCCTCGCGCTCGGCCTGGAGCGCGAAGTCGATCATCATGATCGCGTTCTTCTTCACGATACCGATCAGGAGCACGATGCCGATGATCGCGATGATGTCGAGGGAGAGCCCGAAGATCATCAACCCGAGGAGCGCGCCGATCCCCGCCGAGGGCAGCGTCGAGAGGATGGTGATCGGGTGGATGAAGCTCTCGTAGAGCACGCCGAGCACGATGTAGACGGTGACGATCGCCGCCATCACCAGGAACAGCTCGTTGCCGAGCGCCGACTGGAAGGCGAAGACCGAGCCCTGGGGCACCACGCGAAAGCTCGGCGGCAGGTCGATGCTTTTTCGCGCCTCCTCCACCGCGTCGACGGCCTGGCCGAGCGCCGCGCCCGGCGCGAGGTTGAACGACACGGTGGTGGCCGGGAACTGGCCGAGATGGGAGATCAGCAGCGGCGCCCGGCGCTCGCTGATCCGGGCGACCGCCGAGAGCGGCACCTGCCCGCTGGTCGCAGTGGAGGAGGGCAGGTAGATCGCGTCGAGGCTGGCGATGGTCCGGTGCAGGTCCGGGTCGGCCTCCAGGATCACCCGGTACTGGTTCGACTGGGTGAAGATCGTCGAGATGATGCGCTGGCCGAAGGCGTCGTAGAGCGCGTTGTCGATGGTGGCGGGCGTGATGCCGTAGCGCCCCGCCGTCGGCCGGTCGATGGTCACGTAGGCGGCCAGGCCCTGGCCCTGGTGGTCGCTGGCCACGTCGGCCACCACCGGCGACTTCGACAGCGCGTCGGTGAAGCGCGGCACCCAGGTCTCGAAATCCTCGAGGTTCGGGGTCTCCAGGATCACCTGGTATTGCGTCGCCGAGACCGCGGTGTCGATCGTCAGGTCCTGCACCGGCTGCATGTAGAGGCGCAGGCCCGCGACATCCGCGGTGGCCGCCTGGATGCGGCGGATGATGGCGCCGGCCCGCTCGGTCCGCTCGGCCTGCGGCTTCAGGTTGATTAGGAACCTCCCTGAGTTCAACGTCACGTTCTGGCCGTCGACGCCGATGAACGAGGACAGGTTGGCGACGTCCGGGTCCTTGAGGATCAGGCTCGCGATGCGTTGCTGCCGCTCGGCCATGGCCGCGTAGGAGAGGGTCTGGTCGCCTTGCGTGATCCCCTGGATCACGCCGGTGTCCTGCACCGGGAAGAACCCCTTGGGGATCGTCACGAACAGGAAGGCGGTGAGCGCGACGGTCGCGAGGGTGACGAGCAGCGTCACGCCCTGGTGGTCGAGCACCACCCGCAGCGCCCGGCCGTAGGCCGCGATGGTGCCTTCGGTGGCGCGCCGGCCCATCCGCCCGAGGACGCCCTCGCGGCGGCGGCTCTCGGCGTGCGGCACGTGCTTCAGCAGGCGCGCGCACAGCATCGGCACCAGCGTCAGCGACACCACCGCCGAGATGATGATGGTGGCAGCCAGCGTGATCGCGAATTCGTGGAACAGGCGCCCGACCACGTCGCCCATGAACAGCAGCGGGATCAGCACCGCGATCAGCGAGACGGTGAGCGAGATGATGGTGAAACCGATCTCGCGGCTGCCCTTGAGCGCGGCTTCGAGGGGAGAATCGCCGTCCTCGACGTGGCGGGCGATGTTCTCGATCACCACGATGGCGTCGTCGACGACGAAGCCGGTGGCGATGGTGAGCGCCATCAGCGACAGGTTGTCGAGGGAGAAGCCGTAGAGGTCCATCACCGAGAGCGCGCCGATCAGCGACAGCGGCACCGACAGGCTCGGGATCAGTGTCGCCGACAGGCTGCGCAGGAACAGGAAGATCACCAGCACCACGAGGGCGATGGCGAGGCCGAGCTCGAACTGCACGTCCTCGACGGACGCCCGGATCGTCACCGTGCGGTCGGTGAGGAGGCTGACCTGGATCGCGCCCGGCAGGGTGCCCTGGAGCTGCGGTAGCAGCGCCTTGATCTTGTCGACCGTCGCGATGACGTTGGCGCCGGGCTGGCGCTGGATGTTGAGGATGATCGCCGGCGTCTCGTCGGCCCAGGCGCCGAGCTTGGTGTTTTCCGGCCCCTGCACCACGTCGGCCACGTCCGACATCTTCACCGGCGCGCCGTTCTTGTAGGCGATGATCGCGTCGTCGTAGGCCTTCGGGTCCTGGATCTGGTCGTTGGCGTTGATCGCGTAGGACTGCTTCGGGCCGTCGATGGTGCCCTTCGGCGTGTTGACGTTGAGGTTGGTGATCGTGGTGCGCAGGTCGTCGATGTTCAGGCCGTAGGCCGCGAGCGCCCGCGCGTTGAACCGCACCCGCACCGCCGGCCGCTGGCCGCCGGAGATGCTCACCAGGCCGACGCCGGCCACTTGGCTGATCTTCTGGGCGAGGCGCGTCTCGGCGAGGTCCCGCACCTGCGTCAGCGGCAGGGTCTTGGAGGTGAGCGCTAGCGTGATCACCGGCGCGTCGGCCGGGTTGACCTTGGCGTAGATCGGCGGCGCCGGAAGGTCGGACGGCAGCAGGTTGCCGGCGGCGTTGATCGCCGCCTGGACCTGCTGCTCGGCGATGTCGAGCGGCAGGTCCAGGTTGAACTGCAAGGTCACGACCGAGGCGCCGGCCGAAGACTGCGAAGTCATCTGGTTGAGGTTGGCCAGCTGCCCGAACTGCCGCTCCAGCGGCGCGGTGACGGCCGAGGTCATCACCTCGGGGCTGGCGCCGGGATAGAACGTCTGCACCTGGATCGTCGGGTAGTCGACCGACGGCAGCGCCGAGACCGGCAGGTTCAGGTACGACACCCCGCCCACGATCAGGATCGCCAGCATCAGCAGCGTGGTCGCGACCGGGCGGAGGATGAAGAGGCGGGAGGGGTTCATACCGGCCGCGCACTCTCGGACAGGCGGAGGCGATCACTGCGGCGGCCCGTGCGCGTCCCCTTGCCCCGCATGCGGGGAGAGGGCGACAACGACCCCGTCGTCGTCGCAGCGAGGCGGCAGCCGACGGTGAGGGGGCGGGCCCGGAGGAAACTCCCCCTCACCATCGCTTCGGCTGCGCCTTCGCTTCCCGCACGGACGACGAAGTCCTTGCGGGCCTCTCCCCGCCCGCGGGGAGAGGGGAGGTGCGCGTCCTGAACCCCGATGCTCACGGTTGCTGCCGCCGGCGGCCGCGCTTCTGCTCGGTGCCGGCAGGCGCCTCCGCAGGCGTCACCTTCTGGCCGTCGACGCCTTCCGTGATCCGAACCGGGGCGCCGTCGCGCAGGCGGTCGGTGCCGTCGGTGACGATGCGGTCGCCAGCTTGCAGGCCGGAGAGCACGACGGTCTTGGTCCCGTCGGTCTCGCCGGTCTTGATCGGGCGGACCGTGACCTTGGCGTCGCCGTCCATCAGGTAGACGTAGGTGCCGGGGGTGCCCTGCAGGATCGCCGCGTTGGGGACCAGAGCCGCGTTCGCCACCGTGTCGACGGTGAGCTTGGCGTTGACGAACTGGTTCGGAAACAGCTCCTCGTCCTTGTTCTCGAACAGGGCGCGCAGCTTCACCGTGCCGGTGGTGACGTCGATCTGGTTGTCGACCGTGTCGAGGGTGCCGGTGGCGATCTCGTGGGCGTCGCCCCGGTCGTAGGCGCGGACCACGAGCTTGGCGCCGGCGCGCACCCGGCGCATCACCCGCGAGACGTCGTCCTCGGGCAGGGTGAACACCACCGAGATCGGGTGGAGCTGCGTGACGACGACGATGCTGGTCGAGGCCGCGGTGATGTAGTTGCCCTGGTCGACCTGGCGCAGGCCGACCCGGCCCTCCACCGGCGAGACGATGCGGGCATAGGCGATGTTGAGGCGCTGCTGGTCGACGAGGGCCTGGTCGGAGGCGACCGTGCCCTCGTTCTGCTTCACCAGGGCGCCCTGGGTGTCGACGTTCTGCTTCGAGATCGAGTCTTGCTGGGCGAGGCGCTGGAAGCGGGCGAGGTCGAGCTTCGAGTTCTGCAGCAGGGCCTGGTCGCGGGCGAGCTGGCCCTGGTACTGGGCGAGCAACGCCTCGTAGGGCCGCGCGTCGATCTGGGCGAGGTAGTCGCCCTTCTTCACGGTCTGGCCCTCGCGGAACCCGATCTCGGTGAGATAGCCGCTGATCTGCGATTTCACGGTGACGGTGGCCAGCGGCGTGACGGTGCCGAGCCCCTGGAGCACCACCGGGATGTCGCCGGTGACGACCTGCGCGATGCCGACCGCCTGGGGCACGTCCATGCCGCCGCGCTTGCCGCCGCCCCGTCCGCCCCTGCCCTGGGTCTCGCCGGGGCCGCCGGCGACCTGCGTGCGCCCGTCGTACCAGCGGTGGGCCATCGCGCCGGCCGCCAGCAGAGCCAGAAGCAGCAGCATCCAGCGCAATGGGCGGAACCGCCGCGTCTTCGCAGGCGACGCGACCGGATCCGGCTGGAACGCGCGCGCCGTGTCCGTGCGGATGGGTGAGCTCTCGTTCATGCCTGATTAGACCACGTTCCGGACGCCGCCGCGCCCGTGTCGCGCCCTATCCTCTCGCTGTTTTCGTCCGCGGGCCGACCGTTCGTCGGCGCGCGGGGCGAATCCGGCACCCTGGCCCAGCACCTTGGCCTCGATCGCCTGTACGGCATCCGAACGGCCCGCGCCCTGCGGCACCCGCGCTCGGAGCGGCCCGGTTCTCGGCGTGGGTCCGAGCTTTCGCCGACCCGAGCCTTCGCTTCGCAATGCGTCGTCAGTACGGCGCCGATGTTTCGGCGCTGTTGCTGGCACCTCAGGGACGCTCCAGCGCGCGGTAGTACCGCACCACGTCGCGATAGGACTCGTCGACCGGCGCCACGGGGACGGCGAGCCGCAGGCCGAGTCCGAAGGCACCGAAGGCGAAGGCCAGCGCGAGCGCGCGGCGGGTGGACATGGCAGGCTCCGGCGATCCGTTGCATCTGGCAGAGGCCATAACGCGAAAAGGCCCGCCAACGAATTGGCGGGCCTCGCGACGATCGGTCCGGCGCCTGGCAGGATCGGAACGAGGGGGCGGAGTTCCAACCCCGCCGGCGCCGTACCGGCCGTGTGTCTGAAAGCTACCTCACGGCTGATGAATGTCAACATTCGTCAGCCGTCCGGCCCGGCGGGTCGCGGTGGCCGCGTGCGCTCGCGCACGTTTCGCCGGCGCTTCGGGCCATGGTATCACCCGGCCGATGTCCACCCCACGCCCCGCATGAACCCGGTCTTCTCCGGCCTCCCGACCACGGTGTTCGAGACGATGTCGCGGCTCGCGCGCGAGCACGGCGCGATCAACCTCGGGCAGGGGTTTCCCGACGACCCGGGTCCCGCCGACATGCGCGCGCACGGGGCCCGGGCGCTCGTCGAAGGCTCGAACCAATATCCGCCGATGATGGGGCTTCCATCCTTGCGCGCGGCGGTGGCGGCGCATTACGCCCGCCACCAGGGGCTCGCCCTCGATCCCGAGACCGAGGTGATGGTGACCTCGGGCGCGACCGAGGCGCTGGCCGGCGCGCTGCTGGCGCTGATCGCGCCCGGCGACGAGGTGGTGCTGTTCGCGCCGATGTACGACGCCTACCTGCCGCTGGTGCTGCGCGCCGGCGGCGTGCCCCGGATCGTGACGTTGACGCCCCCCGCCTTCCGCCTCGACGAGGCGGCGCTGGCCGCCGCCTTCGGGCCGCGCACGAAGGTGGTGCTGCTCAACAACCCGCTGAACCCGAGCGCCACCCTGTTCGGGGCCGACGACCTCGCGATGCTGGCCGCGTTCTGCGTCCGCCACAACGTGATCGCGCTGTGCGACGAGGTCTGGGAGCACGTGGTGTTCGACGGCGCCCGCCACCGGCCGCTGATGGCGCTGCCCGGCATGCGGGAGCGCACGGTGAAGGTCGGCTCGGCCGGCAAGATCTTCTCGCTCACCGGTTGGAAGGTCGGGTTCGTGATGGCCGGGCCTGGGCTGATGCGCACCCTCGCCAAGGCGCACCAATTCCTCACCTTCACCACCCCGCCGAACCTGCAGGAGGCGGTGGCCTTCGGCCTCGCCAAGGAGGATTCGTACTTTTCCGACATGCGGGTGGGCTACGCCCGCTCGCGCGACCGGCTCGCCGACGGCCTCCGGCATCTCGGCTTCACGGTGCTGCCGGCGCAGGCGACGTGGTTCCTCAACGTCGACATCACCGAGCTCGGACAATCAGGGCGAGTGCCTGCGGACGACGTCGCCTTCTGCGAGGCGTTGGTGCGTGACCATCGCGTCGCGGCGATCCCGGTAAGCGCGTTCTATCCTGACGCGGCGGTGCGCCACCTCGTGAGGCTCTGCTTCGCCAAGGCCGACGCGCCGCTCGACGCGGCGCTCGACCGCCTCTCCGGGGTCCGGCGGGTGGCCGCGTGAGGGAGCTGGGCCGGGCATCCGCCCACATCCTTGCCGGAACCGGGTCGCGGCGCCACATCTTCGCGGATGGCACCCCCCGCTCACCGGACTCCCCCGATGGATTCCTCGCAGACCTTCTCCCAGAGCTGGCGTGCGGGCACGACGCTGCGCGTCGGCGACCAGAGCCGCGAGGCGACGCTCGCCCGGCTCGAGGCGCTGGCGCACCTGCTCGATTCCGCCTTCCTGATCCCCGGCATCAACCGGCGGGTCGGGTTGGAGGCGGTGATCGGGCTCGTGCCGATCGTTGGCGACATCGCCGGCATGGTGATCTCGTCCTACATCGTCGCAGAGGCCCGCCGCATCGGCGCGCCGCGCTGGCTGATCGCCCGGATGGCGCTGAACGTCGCCTTCGACGGCGCGATCGGCATCGTGCCGCTCGCCGGCGACCTGTTCGACGCGGCCTTCAAGGCCAACCGCCGCAACGTCCGCCTGCTCCGCCGGTGGATGGAGCGCAACGGCGGCGTCCGCCCCAACGAGATCGACGGCACCGCCGTGCGGATCGACGGCTGATCGGCATTCGCACGCGCATCGCCGGTCGCGCAGGCTCACACCTCCCTCCGAGCCTTCGGATCGGATCGCGGGTCCCCTCTCCCGGGCGGGAGAGGGACAGAGTGAGGGATGAGAACGCACCGGAGAGGTCACGCCCCTCACCCCAACCCTCTCCCCATGGGAGAGGGGGCCGCGACGCGCATCCCGCGAACCCTCTGTGGAGCATCCCGCGATGAACGAGATCGCCCGCCCCCCCGAGGGCGACCCGGTCTCGGCGCCGATGCCCGGGGCCCAGCCGATCGTGCCGCGGCCGAGCGAGGGATTGCCCGAGGCGCGGCCGCTCGCACCCCGCCGCGGCGGGCTGTCGCCGCTCAACCGGCGCCGGCTCGAGAACTTCCGCCGGAACCGGCTCGGCTACGTCTCGTTCCTGATCTTCCTGTCGCTGTTCGTCGTCAGCCTTTTCGCGGAAATCCTGGCCAACGACCGGCCGATCGTCGCCTCCTACAAAGGCGAGTGGCTGTTTCCGGTGCTGATCGACTACCCGGAGGAGAAGTTCGGCGGCTTCCTGGCGCGCACCGACTATCGCACGCCCGAGATCGTCAAGGAGATCGCGGAGAACGGCTGGGCGATCTGGCCGCCGATCCCGTTCTCCTACGACACCATCAACGATGGATTGCCGACCCCCTCACCCTCGCCGCCGACCTGGATGCTCACCGACGCGCAGTGCCAGGCCACCGAGACGGCGCCGGGCGCGGGCTGCGCCAACATCCCCTGGCACTGGCTCGGCACCGACAACACCACCCGCGACGTGCTCGCCCGCGTGATCTACGGGTTCCGCATCTCGGTGCTGTTCGGGCTGATCCTGGCCGCCGTCTCGTCGCTGATCGGCGTCGTCGCCGGCGCGGTGCAGGGCTATTTCGGCGGCTGGGTCGACCTGGCGTTCCAGCGCTTCATCGAGGTCTGGGGCGGCATCCCGACGCTCTACCTGATCATCATCATCTCGGCCTTCATCGCACCCGGCTTCTTCGTGCTGCTCGGCATCATGCTGCTGTTCTCGTGGGTGGCGCTGGTCAGCGTCGTGCGCGCCGAGTTCCTGCGGGCGCGAAACTTCGAATACGTGCGGGCGGCCCGGGCGCTCGGCTTGTCCAACGTCCGCATCATGACCGTGCACCTGCTGCCGAACGCGATGGTGGCGACGCTGACCTTCCTGCCGTTCATCCTCAACGGTTCGATCACCACCCTGACCTCGCTCGACTTCCTCGGCTTCGGCCTGCCGCCGGGCTCCCCCTCGCTCGGCGAGTTGCTGGCGCAGGGCAAGGACAACCTCACCGCGCCGTGGCTCGGCCTGTCCGGCTTCCTGGTGATCGCGGCGATGCTGAGCCTGCTGGTCTTCGCTGGCGAGGCGGTGCGCGACGCGTTCGACCCGCGAAAGACGTTTCGTTAGCAAGATTTTTCGGCGGCAAGACCTTCTCGAAAGCACTTCCGGCGCTGTGGATGTCGGCTCGCTTCGAGGACATGCGATGCCCAGCAGATCAGGGCTTGTCCCGTGACTTGCTGATCACGGAACATGCCCGTGCAGGACTTCGATGTCGACCCTGAGGCGCATCGACGATGCCTGGCGAGCCAAGCCGTCTAGCTGGACCGATCGATGTTGCGTGGCCTCATCCGGGCCGAGCGCAATGCTGACTGAGCCCGGCCTCGTCACGGACGACGCAGTCGAATAATCCGCGGCGGCGCTCCCGTTCCAGGCGACCGCGCCTCGCACACGAAACTGTTACTTAGTACTTCTGTACTGGTACGAGCGAAATTATAATATGGCGATCACATCATCTTGGTGCGACAATTTTGTCCACCATTGCGTCGCGCTGTGGTATGGACATCCAGGCAACGGGTAGGGTGCAGACCGAACAAGATGCCGACATCCAGCATTTCGGCACCGTCTCGACCCGATGTTCGCGTCCGGTAACGGTCTCGGGCGAAAGCAAAATCTGCGCTGCCGCGGATGCGCAGATTTCGCGAGGCGCTGAGTGAGGCAATGCTGGGCGCACCGGGCCGGTTGCACGGATACGCTGCGCACTCGGCAGGCAAAACACACATATGATCATATGTTGAGCCCGGATAACGCCGTGGACATCCTTGCTTTCTCTGGCAAACATCATAATTCCTGCGCTTGGGGTTTTCGTCAGAAAATAGGCAAGGAACGTACGGATGTCTGAAACTGCAGTGTCGGCGCAGACGAGCAACGACTATATCGAGCGGACCGTCGACGTCGTCGCGGCCTATGTGTCGAACAACTCCGTCCCCATCACCGAATTGCCGGCGCTGATCGCGAGCATCCATGAGGCGCTGAACAACGTCGGCTCCGGCACGGCTCCCGTCACCACCGAGGCCGTCGAGAAGCCCAGCACCGCCCAGATCCGCAAGTCGATCCGCCCCGACGGGCTGGTCAGCTTCATCGACGGCAAGTCCTACAAGACGCTGAAGCGCCACCTGACCAAGCACGGCCTCGACCCGCACAGCTACCGCGAGCGTTACGGCCTGCCCGCCGACTATCCGACCACCTCAGCGAACTATTCGGCCCAGCGCTCCGCGCTCGCCAAGAGCCTCGGCCTCGGTCAGCCCGGCCGCTCGGCCGCCGCCGAATCGCCCGAGGACATCGAGGAGGCGCCCGCCGCCCCCGCCCGCCGCGGTCGCAAGGCGGCGACCTCCGCCGTGAAGGGCAGCCAGACCCGCAAGGCCGACGCCGCGTAAGGGTACGGACAGGACCGGCTCGAAATTCCCAAAGCCCGGCCCGTCGTGAGCCGGGCTTTTGGATTCTCAAGAGGCAGCCGGATGCTTTGTGGTGTCTGGATCACGCGTCGCGGATGCCGTGCGCTCAGATGCCGTGCGCTCAAGAGCGATCTGGTCCAAGACTGATGATCCAAGACTGATTTTGTGAAATGCCTGTCGGCCTAAAGAGCCGCGCGCCGTCCGAGCAGGCGGGCGCGGGCTTGCGCGACCAGGGCGGCGCGGGCTTGCTGCGCGTCGTCGGCATCGAGCAGCGGCGAGGCTGCGAGGGCGGAAAGGTAGGCCCTCTCCGGTTCGCGGCAGGCGCCGATCGCCGCGTCGGCGGCGAGCGGGCGGCTTCCGATCGTGGCTTGCAACCCGAAGTGGCGGTCGAGGCAGCCGTGCCAGGAGGCGTAGCGCGTCCCGGCCTCGCCGGCCTTCACCGGGCTCGCGGCAGCGAGCAGTCCAGTGGCGAGCGCGATGGCCAGCCCTGCGGCGAGCAACGGTTTCGGGAAGGGATGGGAGATCATGGGCGCGTCGTGGTGGGCGGCTCCGATCCCGGAGTCTCGCGCCGACGCGGTGAAGATTTCATCAACGTGCTGTCGTGCGCTGCGTCCCGTTTCGGGACGAGAGGCCGGTTTTCAGCGGTTGGCGGTGGTGACCGGCGAGGTGACGCCGCCGAGAGACACCCAGGCGACGGCGTCCTGGCTTTCGCGCTTGATGAAGGTGTAGCCGGTGCGGTGCCAGGGCAGGATCTGGCTGGTCTTGTTGTCGAGCACGAGGTCGCCGCGATCGGTGATCAGGGTGAGGACGGCGTGGCCCTCGCCCTTCTCGTCGATGACCACGGTCATCCGCATGGCGCGGCGCGGCAGGCCGGCGCGGGCGAGCAGGCTCCGCTTGAGCAGCTGGAAGTCCTCGCAATCGCCCGAGCCGTCCTCGGCGAGGTCCCAGCGGTCCGGCACCCCGAGGTGGTCCATGTCGGTGATCGCGACGATCGACTTGTTGACCCGGCGGTTGACCGTCTGGATCGTGTTCCAGATCGCGGGGGTCATCGCGATGCGGGCGGGCTCGGCGGCGTTGACCGCACACTCGGCTGGGTAGGTCTGGCAGAAGCCGACCCAGGCGAGGATCGGCTTGGCGGCGCCGACCGGCTCGGCGGCCAAGGTGGGGGCGGGCAGCGAGGCCAGGGTCTGCGCCACGGCCGGGGCGACGGCGAAGGCCAGTCCGGCCGTCACGGCGAGGCCGGCGAGGGCCTTGCGCAGACGGGGCGCCGACACCGCCCGAACCGTCGAAATCGCGAACCGCATCGCCGTGGCCCAACCCGTTAAGCTCTCGTTAACGAAAGCTCTCACGCCGAGGCCCCGACGGCAATCACCCCCTTAACGAAAGGTTAACGCTGTGCGTAACGCGAGAATGCGGATGCGACGGCTGGATCGATGCAAACGGGACACAGGTGCGGCCTTGGCGCCCGTTCTCGCGCGGTGCCCCATGACGGGCGGGCGAAGACCGAGGATCGGAACCAGTCGACCGAGCCGGCGCGCACCAGCCCGAAGCCGGCTTCGCTGGCGCGATTGGCGTCGTAACAGGCCGCGCACGGTTCAGCCGACAAGGTCGCCAACGCCCGCTTCGCGCGTGGCGAGCGCGGAGAAGTGAGAGGATGTGCGGCTCCGTCGAGCGTCCAGGAAGGGCCCGCGCTCAGAGCGCCAGCATCAGCAGGCCGACGACGAGGACGGCGAGGATCATGCAGAGGGCGAGGTCGAGGATGGGAGCCCCGCCGCAGGAGGATCGGTGGTTGGTCGGCATGGCTTGCGACCTTGCGATGGCGGGAATCATCGGCTGGTATCCCGATCGAGGGTGAGAAGCGTCTCCCAGACCGGGCTGCCGGCCCGGGAGACGCCGTCGAACGCCGCAGCCCGTCGGGAAGGGGATCCTGAGGCTGCGGCCTGCGTCGCCCCCGAGGGCGCGACGCGGTGGGCCGTGTCCGCGGCGACGATCCTGAAGGTTGGCAGGGCCAGGGCGACAAGGCAGGCGGCGATCCGGCCGAGCCGCGAGAGGTCGGCTGCAGTCGCGGTCCTGCGCTCGGAGCGCCGGGCCGCGTTCAGGGGCGCCATAGGCCGGCCGACGAAGGCATTCCTGGTGTCGCGCATCGTCTTCGCCGGTCCTGATCGTGTGGGAAATTTGACCACGCCACAAACCTATGTGTGTAAAATTCCCACGTCAACGCGAAATGGCTGTGCCGACGTGCGTTCGCGTACTCTGTGGGATTGTGTCCCACACATCCCGTGGTCATGCTGATCTGATGTCCGAGACCATCAACGACACCGGCGAGGGAACCACCCTGCACGCGCCGGTGGCGCGCCTGCTGCGGCCGCTGGTGCGGCTGTTCGTGGCGCGCGGCATCACCTTCCCGGCGCTGACGAACCTACTGCGGGAACTCTACGTCAACGTCGCCGAGTACGACTTCGCGCTTCAGGGCAAGGAGCAGACCGACAGCCGCGTCTCGCTGCTCACCGGCATCCACCGGAAGGAGGTGCGGCGCCTGCGCGGCGCCGGGGCTCCGGTGAGCGCAGTGCCGGCGGTGGTCTCGCGGACGAGCCGGATCATCGCCCGCTGGCTCGCCGACCCGGCCTTCACCGACCCGGAGGGACGGCCGCTGGCGCTGCGGCGCGCGGGCGAGGACGGCCCCTCCTTCGAGGCGCTGGTCGCCGGCGTGACCCGCGACCTGCGCCCCCGCGCGGTGCTCGACGAGTGGCTCGACCGCGGGCTCGCCACCCTCGACGGCGAGGACCGGATCGTCCTGGCGGAGGCCGCCTACGTGCCCCGCGGCGGCGGCGAGCCGCAACTCTACTATTTCGGGCGCAACCTCCACGACCACATCGCGGCCTCGGTCGCCAACATCCTCGGCGACGCGCCGCGCTTCCTCGAGCGCGCGGTGCATTACGACGGGCTGTCGGAGGAACTGGCGCTCCGGCTGGAGGCGCGCGCCAAGGAGATCGCGATGGCGGCGCTGACCCAGGCCAACCGCGAGGCCCACGCCGCCTGTGCCGCCGACCCCGGCGGCTCCCACCGCTGGAATTTCGGGCTCTACGTCTACGCCGAGGCCGTGCCGCCGGCCGGGGACGCCTTCCCCGCAGACGATGCTTTGCCGGCTTCGTCGGAGGCCGAGGCGTGAGAACGCCGGTGGGGCAGTCGCGAGAGGCGCAGCACGAGGTTCGGTCGTCGCGTCCACGCGTTCCGGGACCAGGCGCATGATGCATCGCGCCGCCCCCACCCGCCGCCTCGTGCTGCGGCTGCTCGCCGGCGCCGCGCTGATTCCGGTGCGCGCGGTGCCGCAGGAGGCGCCGCGCGACCAAGGAATCGGCGGCACCGGGGCGCGTCCCGACGACATCCCGGGTGAGGGTGACCGCGGCATCGGGGGCACGGGGGTGATCGGCACGATCCGCCGCTTCGGCTCGATCGTCGTCAACGACCTGCGCATCGCCTATCCCGACGACGTCAACGTGCGCATCGACGGGGTGCCGGCGCGCGCCGCCGACCTGAGGGTCGGGCACGTGGTCCACGTCGTTGCCCACGCCGACGCGGGCGGCCTCGCGACACGGCGGATCGACGTGACGCGCGAGGTGGTCGGGCCAGTGGAATCGGTGCGCGGCGGGAACCTCATGGTCCTCGGCCAGCGCATCGCCGCGGCGGGAATCGCCGGGCGCTGGGCGGTAGGCGACCGGGTCGCGGTGTCGGGCCTGCGCAGGCCGGACGGCGTCGTCGTCGCCAACCTGATCGAGAGGCAGGCGGACGGCCCCGCCTGCGTCGCCGGCCCGGTCCGGCGCGACCACGACGGGCACTTGGTGATCGGGCACCTGCGGCTCGCGGGCGCCGACACCCTGCCCGTCGGCCGCCGGGCCGCGGTCGCCGGCGAGGCGGCGGGCGGCGTGCTCAAGGTAGCGCGCGCGAGCGACACCCTGCACTTCCCGCCCGGCTTGAGCCGGGTCTCGGTGGAGGCCTATGTCGGCCGCAGTCGAGGCGGTATGACGCTCGGGTCCGGCCTCGAGGTGGCCGGGCAGCCGGATGCCGCGGTCCCGCGTCGCGGCAGCGTCCGCGCCGTGCTCACGACGCGGCCGGCCGCCGACGGGCGCCTCACCGTCGAGGCGCTGCGCCTCGACGACCGCGGCACCGGGCCGGACCGAAACCCGCTCTTCGAACGCGCGCCGGACCGGATCGACGGCCGGGGCCTGCCTGGCCGCGGGCCGGACGGATTTCGCGAACGCGGCGGTCTCGGAGCCGGCAACGGACCGGGGAACGGGCCTGGCAATGGAGCAGGTGGCGGGTTCGGCATCGACACTCGGACGGGACCGGGCGGGTTCGGCGGCGGCCGTGGCGGACCCGGAGGCTTTGGAGGTCCCGGAAGCGTTGGGGGTTCCGGAGGCTTCGGTGCTCCGGGCGGCGGCCCGGGGGGCTTCGGCGGACCCGGTGGATTGGGTGGGCCAGGCGGCGGGCCAGGCGGGTTCGGCGGCCCCCGGCGTTGAGGCCGGAGCCCAGTCCTCGGCACCGCCGGCGGGCTTCCGCGAGGTGAGCCGCCTGAACAACGGGGCCGGCGAGGATCCATCCGGCGAGGCCCCACGCTCTGCCCGATGCGGCTTGCCCTCGACGGCTTCAAATCCGTCGACGACGTGCACGGCTACACCCCGGGCGACCGGGTTCTGCCCGACGTCGCGGCGGAACTGCTGGCCGCGCGGGCTCGGGGGTCGGCGGCCTGAGGCGCGCGGGGCCGGCGGCATCCTGCAAGGCCGGCGCCCTGCTGACGGCGGGCGCCAGCCGTGCAAGATGCTGCCTGGATCGCTGAGCGGCGGAGCATGCCATGACGGCCACCACGACGGCCACGATGACCCAGGCCGAATACTGGAACGGGGCCGTCGGCCAGCGCTGGGCGCGCAGCCAGGGCGTGCTCGACGCAGTGTTCGCGCCGCTGACCGAGGCGCTGTTTTCCGCCGTCGCCCTGCGACCGGGCGAGCGCGTCCTCGACTTGGGCTGCGGCTCGGGCGCCACGGCGCTGATCGCGGCCGAGGCGGTGGGGGCGACCGGCCGGGTCGTCGCCGCCGACCTGTCGGAGCCGCTTCTCGCCGCGGCGCGAGCGCGGCCCCTGCCGGCCGGCGCCGCGCCGGTCGACTGGATCGTGGCCGACGCCGAGACGCATGATTTCCCCGCCGCGACGTTCGACCGGGCGATCTCGCGCTTCGGCGTGATGTTCTTTTCCGATTCGCGCGCCGCCTTCGCCAACCTCCGCCGGGCGCTGACGCAGCAGGGACGTCTGAGTTTCCTGTGCTGGCAGGCGATGGCCGGCAACCCCTGGGTCACCGTGCCCCGCGCGGCGGTGCTGCCGCTGGTGCCGGACGCGAGCCCGCCGGACTTCTCGGGCCCCGGCCCGTTCCGCTTCGCCGACGCGGGCGCCCTGCGCCGCCTGCTCGCCGAGGCCGGCTTCTCCGACGTCTCCGTCGCGCCGGTGGTGCGCGACCTCGTGTTGGGACGCGCCGCCGACGGCTCGGCACGCGCCGCTGCCGAGGCGGCGGCCGCCGTCGTTGTCGAGCTCGGCCCGGTCTCGCGCCTGCTGCGCGACGCCGAGCCGCCCCTGCGCCAGGCGGCGCTCGAGGCGGTCACCGAAACCCTGCTGCCCTACGCGAAGGACGGCGCCGTGCACCTCGCGGCCGGGTGCTGGCTCGTCTCGGCGGGCTGAGGCGCATCGGCTCCGCCGCCCCTCGTCGTCTGGGGAACCGATCAGCCGCGGGCGGCGGTGACGGTCAGCTCCGGCTTGTGATTCAGCGTCTGGAACACGACGCAATAGCGCTCGGTGAGCTTGAGCAGCTGGTCGAGCTTCTCCTGCGGCGCGTCGGTGTCGAGGGAAAACGCGAGCCGGATCGCGCGAAAACCCACCGGCGCCTCCTTGTCGACGCCCAGCGTCCCGCGGAAGTCGAGGTCGCCCTCGGCGCTCACGGTGCCGGCCCGCAGGGGGATCTCGAGGGCGGTGGCGACGGCCTTCAGCGTGACGCCGGCGCAGGCGACCAGCGCCTCGAGCAGCATGTCGCCCGAGCACAGCTCGGCGCCCGAGCCGCCGGTGGCCGGGTGCAGGCCGGCCACCGCCAGCGCGCGGCCGGTCTCGACCTTGCAGGCGATCGACGTGTCGTCGAGAGAGCCCTTCGCCCGCAGAGTGATGACGGCGTCGTCGGGGGTGTTGCGGTACTGGTCCTTCAGCGGGGCCTGAAGCGCGCGCAGCGTGGTGGCGTCCATCGTCGTCTCCTCCATCGTAGGTCGTCGTCGGTCGCGGTTAGCGGGAACTGCCCCACGGCTCAACCGGTGCCGCCTGCTACCACCAGTTCCCGGCGGGCGCCGCGGCGGATTGCGCCTCGGCGGGGCGGAGCGAACGGTCGAGCGCGGCCAGGATCGCGCGGGCCGCAGCCTCGCTCTGCGGCGAGGCGGGGTCGCGCGGGCGTGGGCTTCCGAGCCGCACCGTCTCGTCGAGGCGGCCGGGCTTGGGGCGCATCACCACGGCGCGGTCGGCAAGCGCCACCGCCTCGCCGACGTCGTGGGTGACGATGAGGATGGTCGGGCGCGTCTCGGCCCAGAGGGCGAGCAGGTGCCCGTGCAGGTCCTTGCGGGTGAAGGCGTCGAGCGCCGAGAACGGCTCATCGAGGAGCAGCACTCGCGGGCGGGCGACGAAGGCGCGGGCGATCGAGACCCGCTGCTGCTGCCCGCCCGACAGGTCGCGCGGCCAGCGCGTCGCATGCTCGGCCAGCCCCACCCGCTCCAGCGCGTGGGCGATGCGGGCGCGGCGCTCGGACCGGCGGACCCCGTCGAGGCCGAAGCCGACGTTGTCGGCCACCGCGAGCCAGGGCAGCAGGCGCGGCTCCTGGAACACCAGGCCGACGCTCGCGTGGGGCGCGGCGATGCCCTCGCCGTCCAGCGTGATCGTGCCGGCGCTGCCGCGGTCGAGGCCGGCGATCAGGCGCAGCAGGGTGGTCTTGCCGCAGCCCGAACCGCCGATCAGCGCGACGACCTCGCCGGCCTCCACCGACAGGTCGACGCCCGCGAGCGCCTGGGTGCCGTCGGCATAGGTCTTGGAGAGGCCGCGGATGTCGAGCACGTCGGGGTCCGGATCGCGTTTCGCCTGTCGCGTCCATGCCATAGGGCGCCGCGCGCCGCCATGCTACGCCACGGCTCCGTCCGCCGCTGGGAAGGCGCACCCATGATCCGGCTCGGCCTCGCCGCCCTCCTCGTCCTCTCTGGCCCCGTCGGCGCCGCCGACCTGCACGCGCGACCCGGAGCGGGCCGGTTCCTGGCGACCTGCGAGGATCTTGGACGGTTCTGCGACGCGACCGCCTGCGGCCGCGACCAGATCGACGCCGCGCTCGGCTGCCGCGCCCTGTGCCCGAGTTCGGTCGTCCTCGCGGTCGTCCCCGCCGCCTGCCCGCTGCCGGGCGTGGTGCTGCGCCGGCGGGGGTGAGGGTCCACACCTCCCTCCACACGATCGCGTCTCCGCCGGAACGGCCATGCCGCTCGCCGGTTGTCGTGCGATCGAATGCCGCGACGCACCATCGCGTCGAAGAACCGGACGACGCCGATGCCCGAGCCGACACACGACGCGCCCCTGAAGGACCAGGCCGCCTGCGGCACGAAGCCGGCGCCGCCCTGCACGCTGGTGATCTTCGGCGCGGCCGGCGACCTGACCAAGCGCCTGCTGATGCCCTCGCTCTACAACCTCGCCGGCTCGGGCCTGCTCGATCCGGGCTTCACGATCCTCGGCGTCGATCACAACGACGGCAGCGACGAGGGCCTGCGCACCGAACTCACCACCTCGATGGAGACCTTGAGCAAGGACCCCGGCTCCGAGTTCCACGCCGACCGGATCGACCCGAAGAGCTGGGGCTTCATCCGCGAGCGCATCCACTTCCTCAAAGGCGACTTCGAGGACGCCGGAACCTTCGAGGCGCTAAAGGGCAAGGTCTCGGGCAACGTGGTGTTCTACCTCGCGGTGGCGCCGCGCTTCTTCGGCAGCCTCGTCGACGGGCTCGGGCGAGCGGGCCTGCTCAAGCAGGCGGACGACGCCTTCCGACGGGTGGTGATCGAGAAGCCGTTCGGCTCCGACCTCGCTTCGGCACGTGCGCTGAACGCGCAGATCCTAAAACAGGCCGACGAGAGCCAGTTCTACCGGATCGACCACTTCCTGGGTAAGGAGACCGTGCAGTCGATCATGGCGTTGCGCTTCGCCAACGGCATGCTGGAGCCGGTCTGGCGGCGCGAATACGTCGACAGCATCCAGATCACCGCCGGCGAGACCGTGGGCGTGGAGGAGCGTGGCGGGTTCTACGAGCCCACCGGCGCCCTGCGGGACATGGTGCCCAACCACATGTTCCAGCTTCTGTGCATGGTGGCGATGGAGCCGCCGAACTCGTTTTCCGCCGAGGACGTGCGCGGCGAGAAGGCCAAGCTCGCGCAGGCCGTCAAGCCGATCCGACCCGACCACGCGGTGCGCGGCCAGTACGTCGCCGGTGCGCTCGAAGGGAAGCCGGTGGTCGGCTACCGGGAAGAGCCGCACGTGGCGAAGGACTCGAACACCGAGACCTACGTCGCCCTGAAGCTCGAGATCGACAACTGGCGCTGGGCCGGCGTGCCGTTCTACGTCCGCACCGGCAAGCGCATGACCGGCCGCCGCACCGAGATCGCGATCCTGTTCAAGCCGGCGCCGTTCCAGCTGTTCGCCGACACGCCGGTGGCCGAGCTGAGCCCCAACGTGATGCGGATCACCATCGACCCCGACCACGGCGCCGGCACCGAGCTGAACGTCAAGGTGCCCGGGCCACAGATGCAGATCGGCCGGGTGACGATGGGGTTCAAGTACGCCGACTTCTTCAAGAACCAGCCGAACGTCGGCTACGAGACCCTGCTCTACGATTGCATGACCGGGGACGCGACGCTGTTCCAGCGCGCCGACAACATCGAGGCCGGCTGGGCCGCGGTCGAACCGCTGCTCGAGGCCTGGAAGACCGCCCCGGTGGAGGATTACGCCGCCGGCACCCCCGGCCCGAAGGCCGCCGACGACCTTCTGGCCCGCGACGGCCGGCACTGGCTCGGTCTCGACGGCAAGACCGATTGAAGGCGGATCGACCTCGGGGCCGGTTACGCCGCGGCCGCGCGCGACGACCGACAAAACGACGGTTCCACCCGCATCCTTGCCGAGTCGCTTTCGCGAAGCGGAAACCTCAGGTGAGGGCGCGGGTAAGTCCGGCTGTTTTGAAGGGTCAGCGCTCGCTGGACGGGTCGCGCGCCTCGTCGGCCTTGATCGCATCCGCGATCTGCAGCCCGGCCTGAAAGAGCAGCAGGCGCGAGATCAACACCATCTCCGGTGTCCCGATCTTGCGGACGATCTCGTGCAGCCTCAGGCAGGCGTCGATCATGGTGTCGTCTGTGGGCCTGTCGTCTATCGCCATCGTGCGGTCTTCGAAGCCCAAATTCGTCGACACAAACTGAACTCACAACGTCGTGTTTCGACCATAGGTTGCGGGTTGCGACAAAAGCGTCTTGTATGCGGAATACCAGAATGCCTGCGGTCGCATGGCCAGTCGGAGGCGACCGTCGCTGCACACCGAGCCCAGCCAGATTCGGCAGGACAACGAGGACCTGAGCCGCCTCGCGGAGGCGCTCGGCGGCACGGTTCCGACGATCTTCGGCGCATCCGCCGTATCACGCGAGATGGCGGCGCTCAGCCAGCTTCTCCGGCTCTGGACCCTGCTGCCCTGCGATGCGAGCCGGGCCGACGCGGTGGAGGCCGTCCGCGGCGTCGCGCAGACGCGGGAGCGGGGCCGAGCGCTGGCGACCGCGCTTTGAGGTAGACCCGGCGGGTCCCGAGACGCGCACGTCGATGGGCCGGCTCATGAAGACCCTGGCAGCGGACCAAAGCGCCCCGATATTTTTCTAGGCGCCGCTCGGCTAGGCGCGGCTCGCGAGCCCCGTCGCCATCGCGCGAATCAGCAGGTCGAGCTGGGGGCCTACCACCGCGGGCGGCAGCGCCATCAGGCGCGCGTCGAGGCCGAGCATGACGATGCCGTGCGTCGCCGAGAACAGGCTGCGGGCCAGCAGCACGCGCTCTTGCGCCGAGAGGTCCGGGCGCAGAGCCTGCAATGGCGCCTCGATGCGGCGGAACAGGCGCGCCTGCTCGGCCACGTAGCCGTCCGGCGGGCGGCGCCCGTCCGCGAACTGGTGCTGGAACAAGGCGCGCCATCGCTTCCCGTGGCTCTGTGCGAAGGCAAGGTAGGCTTGGCCCAGCCGGACAAGTTCGTCCGCCGCATTCGTCACGTCGAACCCGCCGCCATCGGGCCCGAGAGCGGCCTCGAACAGGGCCAGCGTGCGCAGGTTCACCTCCAGGATCAGCGCGTCGAGGTCCGGAAAGGCGCCGTAGATCGCCCCAAGTGCGCAGCCTGCGTCCGCTGCGAGGTCGCGCGCGCGCAGGGCGCCCAAGCCGTCCTCGGAGATCCGACGCTCGGCCGCTGCGATGAGCAGTTTGCGCAAGGCAGCACGGCGTGCCTCCGCTTTCAACGGCTTCGCGTTGGCGTCTGCCCCGGTCACGCCGCGCCTCGCAACAACAATTTGTACGACGTGCAAAAACGCACTTGAACGCTGTTCATGATCGTGGGACACTCCTCTTGTGAACGATGTTCATACGGCAGGAGCCACACCATGCTCAAGTTGCTCAACATCCTGGCGCGGGGGAACGTCGCCCGGGCCACCGAAGACCTCTACGACCGCAACGCCTTGCTGATCCTCGACCAGCAGATCCGCGAGACCCGCGCCGCGCTGGAGCGGAGCCGCCGGGCGCTGGCCCTGGCGATCGCCGGAGACCAGGCCGAGGCCCGCCGCGCCGCCGAGATCGACGCCCGGGCCGCCGACCTCGAAGGCCGCGCCGTCGCCGCGCTCGGCGCCGGGCGCGACGACCTGGCAAGCGACGCCGCCGAGGCGATCGCCGAGCTCGAGGCCAAGCGCCGGGCGATCGCGGAAGCCCGCACGCGGTTCGCCGCAGAAGTCGCCCGCATCCGCGCCACCGTCGCCGACGCCACCCGCCGGCAGGCGGAGTTGGAGCGCGGCCGCCGGGTCGCGGGCGCCACCGAGGCCGTGCGGCGCCTGTCGGCGCAGACCGGCCGCGCCGACACGGCGACGCTGCGCGAAGCCGAGGCGACCCTGGCGCGCCTGCGCGCCCTCCAGGCCGAGGCGAGCGACACCGAAGCCGCGCTGACCGAGCTCGACGGCGCCGACATCACGGAGCGCCTCGCGCGCGCGGGGTTCGGCCCCCGCACCCACCCCACCGGCGGCGACGTGCTGGAACGCCTGCGCCGCAAGGCCGGCCTCGCCCCGGCCGCCTGACTCCTCGAACGCCCCAAGCCCATCCCCCTCCCCCAGCCCATCCTCAGGAGAGTGTCATGAACAACGAGACCACGCAGCATTCCGGCGCCTGGGTCACCTTCACCTATGCCGCGTTCCTCGGCTCGGCCGCGATGGTGGCCTGCGGAATCCTGTTCCTGCCGGTGGACATCTGGATCAAGGGCTACCTCGCCATGGGCGTGGTCATGCTGGTCCAGTCCTGCATCACAGCGACGAAGACGGTGCGCGACGTGCACGAGGGCCGCCGCATGGTGAACCGCATCGAGGACGCCAAGACCGAGCGCCTGCTGATGTCGGTCGGCAAAGACTGACGGGACACGGACCGACGCTTTGCTCGACCCGCGCGGCCCCCGGCCGGGCCGCACGGGTCGCAGATCCCTTCGCGCCCCACTCTTTCGCCAGCCGAGACGATCCGATGTCCGACCTCCAAACGAGCACGCCCGCGCCGCGCCGGCGCATCCCGATGCCGGTGAAGGTCGCCTACACCGCCTTCGTGGCCATCCTCGTGCCGACCTACCTGTGGTTCTACGGGCCGACGAACTTCCTGTATTTCTGCGACCAGTCGCTGCTGATCGCGCTGGCCGGGATCTGGTTGGAGAGCGCACTGCTGGTGGCGATGTGCGCGGTCGGCCTCGTCGCGCCGCAGCTGCTGTGGGTGCTCGACTTCGCCGGCACCGCCGTCGGCCGGCCGATCACCGGGATGACCGCCTACATGTTCGATGGCAGCACATCCCTATTCCTGCGCGGCCTGTCGGGCTTCCATGGCTGGCTGCCGTTCCTGCTGATCTACCTGGTCGGCCGGCTGGGCTACGACCGCCGCGCCCTGCCGACCTGGACCTCGCTCGCGGTCGTCACCCTGCTGGTGTGCTTCTTCCTGATGCCGCCGCCGAACCCCGATGCCGGCCTGACGCCGGTCAACATCAACTACGTCTGGGGCATGAGCGACCGCGCGGCGCAGACCTGGATGCCGGCCTGGGCGTGGCTCGCGGGCCTCGTGGTCGGCCTGCCGACCCTGCTGTTCCTCCCGACGCACCTCGCCCTGCGCCGCTGGACGCCGGCGGTCGCCTGAGCGACGCTGCCGAAACCCAACATCTCCACGATGTCCCCGACCCGGCCCCTCAGGATGAGGGCGAGGGGGCGGATGAACCATCGGCCGCGCCCGGCAGCAGCGTGATCACCGTCTCCGTCGCGGCGTCGATGGCGGAGCGGGAATAGAGCAGCGGGCGGTAGCCCCGCCGGGACCAGGGTTCGGCGTGGTCGGCGGCGTGCGGGCTGTCCGGGTGGCCCGACTGGCCGGGGGCGTTGACGAACAGGCCGGCATCCCAATCGCCGACGTCGAGCACCATCCGGAACGAGGCGCCGTGCGTCATCCGGAAGGTCTCGGGATCGTATTCGGCGTGCATCACGCAGGCCCCCGAACCGCCCATCGGCAAAGGCGGGATGTCGGGTCCCACAAAACCCGTCGCGGCGAGCGGGTGCGTGAACCGGGCGTGGTGCAGGCGGCCCCAGGCCCAGGTCGCCGGATCGGAGCCGAGGCGGGCGGCGCAATCCCGCCACGCCGCCGCCAGCGTCCGCTCCACCAGGGCGTCACGCTCGGCCCGGTCGAGGGGCGGGCGCGGGTCTTCCAGGCGGTCGAGCAGGGCTTGCGCGTCACCCGGCGGCAGCAGGCGGCGGGTGTCCGGGTCGGGGACGAGGGCCTGGAGCAGGGCCGGGCGCAGGTGGTGCACCCAGAACACCTCGACCAGGGCGGCGGCGCCCGAGGCCGCGTGCAGGTGCCCGTCGAAGGTCTCGAGCAGGGCGGCACCGAGGCGGGCCTCCGCCTCCGCTGGGGCGGCGAGCGTCGCGGCGAGGTGCGCGAGCCGCAGAGCCGGCTCGGAGACGTCGTCGCCTTGGAGCGCCTGCGAGTCGGCGAGCCCGTGCTCGGGCTGGTGCGCCAGCACCGTGCGGATGCGGCGCGCCCGCCACGGCTCGTGCCACTCGAACCCGAGTTTGCGCGCCTCCGCCGGGTAATCCTCGGGCAGGTTCATCTCGTTGGCCGAGTAGACGAAGCCGGCCTCGGGATCGATCCGGCTCGGCAGGTCGGCGGCCGCATGGAACCCGGCCCAGGCGTGGCGCCCGTCGCCCGGCACCGGCAGCAGGCCGTCCCAGTTCGTGCGGATCGGCGCCTTGCCGGCGGTGAACCAAGCGATCCGCCCGTTCACGTCGGCGTAGACCTGGTTGACGGAGGGCGCCGACCAATGGTGCAGGGCCGCGCCGAAGGCCTCCGGCGTCGCCGCGTCCAGATAGCCGAGGCTGGCGAGGTAGGCGGCGGCCCCGGGCTCGGACCAGACCGTGCGGACGGCGAAGGCGGTCTGTGTCGCGGCGTCCTCGCAGATCACCGGGCCGTGGCGGGTGAAGCCGAGGGTGACCTCCTCGTCGGCGCCGCCTCGCACGGGGATGCGCTCGCGCAGGCGGGTGATCGGCGCGAAGCCGCCCTCGAACCGGAACCGGTCCGGGTCGTCGGGGTCGAGGGCGAGGACGAACAGGTCCTCCTGGTCGAAGGGCGCGATGGTCAGCCCGAAGGCGGCGGTCCCGTTGTGGCCGATGCTGATGCCGGGCAGCGCCGGCTCGCCGGCCCCGATCACGTCGAGGCCGGGCGCGGTGAGGTGGACGACGTAGCGCAGCGACGGCAGCGCGTAGGCGCGGTGCGGGTCGCTCGCCAGGATCGGCCGCCCGGTGGCGGTGCGGGACGGCGCCACCGCCCAGTTGTTCGAGCCATCCCCCGGCGGCTCGGGCGCGTCCGCGGCCCGCTGGCGGCCGACCTTCCCGTGCGCGTCGACGTGAGTCCAAGCCCAGGCCGCGTCGCGGGTGGCGGCCAGCCGTGCCGGGTCGAACCCCACCGGCGCGGTGGCGAGGCGGAGCACGTCGAGGAGGTCGTCCGGCCACCGCGCCGGGTCGAGGTCGCCGAGCGGCATCGTCGCATGCGGCGGGCTGAGGCCCTTGCGCAGCGCGTCGGTCTCGGCGTCGGCCCGGGCCAGCACCCGGGCTCGGGCGACCTCGGAGGGCACGTTGCGCACCAGCGCATGGCTACGGATGCGGACCACGTCCTCGGGCGCCCACCGGCTCGGGCGCGTCCCCATGGTGGAAAATTCCGGCGGCAGCAGGTCGGGCCGCGCCTCCGTCAGGGCGACGTAGGCGTTCAGGCCGGCGACGAAGGCCTCGACGATGCCCTTGG
The DNA here is from genome assembly GCF_022179125.1 of Methylobacterium cerastii. GTDB lineage: Bacteria > Pseudomonadota > Alphaproteobacteria > Rhizobiales > Beijerinckiaceae > Methylobacterium > Methylobacterium cerastii. Next base: position 17,567 of record NZ_BPQG01000044.1, on the reverse strand, counting down.
TGCGCGGATGCGCGTAGGCCGCCCACTCGGCCGCCATGTCGCCGCGATACAGGAACAGCCGCGCCGCACGGTCCTGCGCGAGGTAGCCGGGCCCGAAGTCGGCGGCGAGCAGCCCGAGCCCGCGCTTGCGCCACAGGTCGAGCTGCCACAGCCGATCGCGGGCCGCGTTGAACCCCTGGACGCGAAAGGCGTCGGCGGCGCTCGCGGCGCGGATATGCGGCACGCCGTGCCGGTCTATCCGAATCTCGGCGGGCGCGGACAGGCCCGGGAGGGTGAAGGTGGTCACGCGCGTTTCCCTTGCGCCACCCCGTTCAGAGATGGCGTCGCAAGCAACGCGGAGCGCCGCCATCTGCGCGCATCCCCTCGCCCCGCCTGTGGGGAGAGGGCCGCGACGACCTCGTCATCGGCGCGGCGAGGTGACAGCCGAAGGTGAGGGGGCTTCGACGGAAGAGACTTCCTCGGCACCTCCCCCTCACCGCCGCTTCGGCTTCGCCTCCGCTTCCCGGCTGCACAAGGTGCAGCTGGGCCTCTCCCCACGTGCGGGGAGAGGGGACGGGCGCATCTCTCGGGCATCGGAAATCTGGCAGTGGCTGGAGAGACGTGTGCGACAGCGGTCTGCAAAACCCTCACAAAGCCACCTCGATCAGGAACGGCCCGCGGCAGCCCAACGACACGCGGAACACGTCTACGAAGTCGGCTAAGTTCTCGACCCGGCGGGCCTCCACGCCAAACCCTTTGGCGAGGCTGACCCAGTCGATCGCTGGGTCGTCGAGGGTCAGCATGCCGATCGCCTTGGGGCCGGGGTTGGTGGCGCCGACGTTGGTGAGCTCGTGGCGCAGGATCGCGTAGGAGCGGTTCGACCAGATCAGCGTCACCACGTCGAGGCGTTCGCGCGCCTGGGTCCAGAGCGCCTGGGCGGTGTAGAGCGCGCTGCCGTCGGCCTGCAGGGAGATCACCTTGCGATCGGGGCAGGCGACCGCGGCCCCCGTCGCCATCGGGATGCCCAGCCCGATCGCGCCGCCGCCGAGTTGGAGCCAGCTATGGGGCGCAGCCGCGTGCGTCTGCCCGAAGAAGTTGCGCCCGGTGGTGATCGATTCGTCGCAGACGATCGCACCCTCGGGGATCAGCGCGCCGAGCACCTGGCCGATTGCGGCGTCGGCGAGCGCGCCGGAGGTCGGCAGCTCCGGCCGCGGCCCGGCGGACGGCGCCATGCGGTCCGGCGCGACCTCCGCCGACGCGCCGACGGCCTCGGCAAGCCGCTCCAGCGCCTCGATCTGATCCTCCTCCGGGTGGGCCAGGACGATGGTCTCGGCGTCGGGCGCGCTGAGCAGGCTCGGCTTGCCGGGATAGGCGAAGAACCCGACCGGCGGCGTCGCGCCGACGAGGATGACGTGGCGGAAGGGCGCCAGCGTCTCGATCGCGGCGTCGATCGGGTAGGGCAGGCGCTCGATCGGCACCGTGCCGGCGCCGCGGTCGATGCGGGCGTTGGCGGCCATGGCCAGCAGCGTCGCGCCGGTCTTGTCCGCGATGCGCGCGGCGATGCGGCGGCCCTCGCCGCGCACCGCCCGGTCGGAGAGGTGCAGCACCACCGGCGCGCCCGAGGCCAAGGCCGCGACCGCGCGCTTCAGCGCGTCGTCGCCGGCCCGCGCACGCTCGGGGATGGCGGGCACGGGGGCGACGCCGGTGCCCGGGTTCCAGGCGGTGTCGGCCGGCAGGATCAGCGTCGCGATCCGTCCCGGCGCGGTCCGCGCCGCGGCGATCGCGTCGGCGCCGTCGGCGGCGATGGCCTCCGCGGTCGTGCCCATGCGCAGCCAGGCCGAGACCGGCCGGGCGAAGCCCTCGATGTTGGAGGTGAGCGGCGCGTCGTGGATGCGGTGATAGGTGGCGTGCTCGCCGACGATGTTGACGATCGGCGAGCGGGCGCGGCGGGCGTTGTGGAGGTTGGCCAGTCCGTTGGCGAGGCCCGGGCCGAGATGGAGCAGGGTCGAGGCCGGCTTGTCGGCCATGCGGGCGTAGCCGTCGGCGGCCCCCGTCGCGCCGCCCTCGAACAGGAACAGCACGCAGGCCATGCCCTCGACCCGGTCGAGCGCCGCCACGAAATGCATCTCGGAGGTGCCGGGATTGGTGAAGCAGACCTCGACGCCCCCGGCGACCAGGGTGCGGACCAGGCTCTCGGCGCCGTTCATCGTCTCTGCCAACGCGCTCTTCCCTCGTCTCGCCGTCCGGCGCCGCACGGCCCGGAGGCGCCATCGTGGCGCCGCGGAATAGGGCGGCGCAAGGCCTGGGCGCAACACCGCGCGGCACGGGCATCGCAACCTGCGATCGAGGATGCGGTCCCGTCGGCACCCGGGCGTCGGCGCGGGACTTGCCCGTGCCGGGATCTTCCCGCCCACCGCATGAGAAGCCCCACGATGATCGGCCGAACGCTCGCCGCCGTCACGCTGACCACCGCGCTCGCCGCCCCGCCGGCGTCGGCCGAGAGCGTCCTGCGCATCGCGATGACCGCGACCGACGTGCCCACCGCGACCGGCATGCCCAACAACGGCTTCGAGGGCATGCGCTTCCTCGGCTATCCGATCTTCGAGGGGCTGGTGCAGTGGGACCTGACCCGCACCGACAAGCCGGCTGGTCTGATGCCGGCGCTCGCCACCGCCTGGGAGCAATCCGCCGAGGACAAGCGGGTCTGGACCTTCCACCTGCGCGACGGCGTGCGCTTCCACGACGGCGAACCGTTCGATGCCGACGCGGTGATCTGGAACCTCGACCGGTACTTCAAGAACGACAGCCCGCAATTCGAAGCGCAGGGCGCAGGCATCTCCCGCGCCCGGGTGCCGATCATGGGCAGCTACAAGAAGCTCGACGCGCGCACGATCCAGATCACCACCACGCAGGTGGCCTCGTACTTCCCCTACATGGCGGTGTACCTGCTGTTCACCTCGCCGCAATCGTTCGAGAAGGCCGGCCGCGACTGGGCCAAGGTGCAGGCGGTGCCGGCGGCCGGCACCGGGCCGTTCAAGCTCACCAAGGTGACCCCGCGGGAATCGGCGGATCTCGCCCGCAACGACGGCTACTGGGATAAATCCCGGATGGCGAAGGTCGACAAGATCCGCCTGATGCCGATCCCCGAGGCGAACGCCCGGATCGCGGCGTTGCGCGCGGGCCAGGTCGACTGGATCGAGGTGCCGGCCCCCGATGCGATCCCGTCGCTCAAGGCCGCGGGCTTTGCCGTCACCACAGGCGTCTACCCGCATGTCTGGCCGTGGATCTTCAACGTCGGCGCGACGAACAGCCCGGTCAAGGACGTGCGCGTGCGCCAGGCGCTGAACTACTGCGTCGACCGTCCCGCGGTAGTCAGCTTCCTCAACGGCACGGCGGAGGCCGCCAGCGGCTGGTTCAACGACGGCAACCCGGATTTCGGCACCCCGAAGAACCGCTACCTCTTCGATCCGAAGAAGGGCAAGGCGCTGCTCGCCGAGGCCGGCTACACCGCCAAGAAGCCTTTGTCGCTGAAGATCATGATCTCGGCCTCGGGCTCGGGGCAGATGTCGCCGATGCCGATGAACGAGTTCATGCAGGAAAACCTCAAGCAGGCCTGCGACGTCGACGTGTCGTTCAACGTGGTCGAGTGGCAGATCCTGCTGAATTCCAGCCGCGCGCTGCCCGACGCGGCGAGCCTCCAGGGCTCGAACGCCCTCAACGTATCCTCGCCGACGTCGGATGCCGGCGTGATGGTGCGCTATTTCGCGGCCGACCGCTTTCCCCCGAACGGCTTCAACTTCCCGAACTGGACCGACGCGACCTTCGACAAGGCCCTGAAGACGCTCGCCGAATCGAGCGACCCGGCCGAGATCTCGGCCGCCACCAAGGCCGCGCACGAGCGCCTGGTGGACGACCCGCCCTGGCTCTACGTCGTCCACGACCTCAACCCCCGCGGCATGAGCCCGAAGGTGAAGGGGTTCGTCTCGCCGCAGAGTTGGTTCGTCGATTTGACGTTGGTGAGCATGCCGTAGGGATTTCGAACGACGCCGTGCCGTTGTCCCGGACGCCCGCAGCGCCAGCGGAGGGTGATCCGGGATCCAGCGAACGAAAGTGCCGCGTCAGCGGCTCGATACCCGGCGCGGCGAGACATTCGGACGCTTCGCGACGTGATCATGCTGGACCCCGGATCGGGTTCCGCTCCCGCTCCACCCGTCCGGGGAAACGCGCGCCTCCTGCAGTGCAAGACGACGAAGAGGACGACGGTGTCAGGCATCATGACGGATACGGGCGACGACCTCGCCGACCTTTCGGCGACCGAGCTCGCCAAACGCATTGCCGGCAAAACGGTGTCGCCGGTCGAGGCCGTGGAGGCGATGCTCGCGCGCATCGACGCCCGCGAGCCGAAGCTCCAAGCCTTCACCGAGGTCTTCGCCGACGACGCGCGGCTGGCAGCGGAGGGCGCCGACCGGGCGATCCGCTCCGGCCATTCGGTCGGCCCGCTGCATGGGGTGCCGATCGCACTGAAGGACCTGATCGACATCGAGGGCCGCATCACCATGGGCGGCTCGGCCGCCCACCGGGCGCGGCGTGCCGCCTGCACCGCCACCATCGCCCGACGGCTGATCGCGCAGGGGATGATCGTGCTCGGCAAGACCCACACGGTGGAGTTCGCCTATGGCGGCTGGGGCACCAACCAGCACCTCGGCACCCCGTGGAACCCGTGGGACCTCGAAACCCCGCGCACCCCCGGCGGCTCGAGTAGCGGCACCGGCGTCGCGGTGGCCGCGCGGATGGCGCCCTGGGGCATCGGCACCGACACCGGCGGATCGGTGCGCCTGCCGGCGGCGTTCTGCGGGTTGACCGGCCTGAAGGTCACCGTCGGCCGGGTCTCGACCCATGGCATCGTGCCGCTCAGCGCGACCCTCGACACCCCCGGCCCGCTCGCCCGCAGCGTCGCCGACGCCGCCCTGCTCTACGCGGCGATCTCCGGACCCGACCCGCTCGATCCCGCGACCCGCGGCATCCTGACCGCCGACCCGTTCCCGACCCTGCATCGCGGCGTGCGCGGCCTGCGCCTCGCGCGGATGCCGGAGGCCGAGCGCACGGGCTGCTCGGCCGAGATGCTTTCCGCCTACGACACCGCCCTCGACGTGCTGTCCGGGCTCGGCGCGGAGGTCGTCGACCTGGCGCTGCCGTTCCGGTTTTCCGACCTCGTGGCGATGAGCGGGATCACCAACGCCGAGGCCTACTTCGTCAACGGCGCGCTCGCCGAGGACGCGGCCGCCCCGCTCGGCGACGCGGTGCGCGCGCGCATCCTCGGCGGCCGCAGCCTGTCGGCCCAGGACTACCTCGCGACGCTCCAGCGCCGCGACGCCCTCAAGCGCGACCTCGCGCTCGCCTGGGAGGGCGTCGACGCGATCCTGACGCCGACCACCGAGACCGCGGCGGTGCCGCTGGCGGAGGTCGACGAATTGCACATGCCGTCCCGCTTCACCCGCTTCGCCAACCTGCTCGACCTCTGCGGCCTCAGCCTGCCGAACGGCTTCTCACAAGACGGCCTGCCGCTCTCCCTGCAGATCGTCTGCCGCGGCTACGACGAGGCCATGGCGTTGCGCATCGGGCAGGCCTTCCAGGGCGCGACGGCGTGGCATCTGCGAGCGCCGACGGGGTTTTGAGGGGGGGGGCATCGTTCCTCTTTCCGGACGTTGGTCAGAGCGGCGCGTGTCCGCCCCCGGCGGCCAGCGCGCATCCCCTCGCCCCGCGTGCGGGGAGAGGGCTTGGCCGACCTCGTCGTCGGCGAAGCGAGGCGGCAGCCGAAGGTGAGGGGGTGCCAACGGAGGAGCCTCGTCCGGCACCTGCCCCTCACCGTCGCTTCGGCTTCGCCTCCGCTTCCCGCAGGCACGACGAGTTCCCGCAGGCACGACGAGGTGCCTGCGGGCCTCTCCCCGCCTGCGGGGGGGGGTCGATCGGCCCGCCCCCCGAATTCCCCGCTCCCGTCGGCACTTGCCCGGGTCCCGACCGGAAAAGTCGCGCCGCCGTCGTATCCCGTTCAGGGTCGAGGCGTTAAGGCTTGGGCCTCGCCCGCCCCGGAGGACGGACCCGATGCCGCGTTTCCCGACTGCCCTGGCGCTCCTCGCGCTCCTCGCATCCGCGGCCCAGGCCGAGACCACCGCCCAGACGCCGGCCCCGGCGGCGCCCTCCGTCGCCGCCGACCCGGTGCGGCCCGACAAGCCGGCGCACAAGCCGTACCTGACCGGCGCGGGCGTTCCCGACACCGTCCAGATCCTGCCGGCGCCGCCGGCCAGCCACTCGACCCTGGAGGCCGCCGACCGCGCCGCCTTCAACGCGACGCGGGCGATGAAGGGCTCCGCACGGTGGGAGATGGCCGCCACCGACGTGGCCGAGGGCGCGGCCGCGATCCTGGAAACCTTCGCCTGCGTGCTCGGCACCCGCGTCGACCAGGCCCGCGTGCCGGCGGTGATCACCCTGTTCGAGCGCGCGCGCCTCGACATCGCCGCCGGCACCCGCGGGCCGAAGGTGCATTACCGGCGCCTGCGCCCCTTCGTCGGCAACGAGGCGCCGATCTGCGTGCAGCGGACCCAGGCGCTCGCCGACAGCTTCAGCTACCCGTCCGGCCACGCCACGCAAGGCTGGGCCTATGCCCTGATCATGGCCGCCCTGGTGCCCGAGAAGGCCACCGCGATCCTCGCCCGCGGCCGGGCCTACGGCGAGAGCCGCGTCGTCTGCGGCGTGCACTGGATGAGCGACGTCGCCGCCGGGCGCACCAACGGCTCGGTGATCTTCGCCGCGCTGGTGGGCGACGCAGGCTTCCGCGCCGACTTCGAACGGGCGCGGGTCGAGCTTTCCAAGGTGCTCGCGGGCGAGCGCAAGGCGCCGGACCAAGCCTTCTGCGCCCGTGAGTCCGAGGCGGTGAACGGCCCGGGCCTCGAGTTCTAGATCTGGTGTGCATGGGTCCATTCGCTGCAACCGCAGCGTGCTCGAGGTCGCCCATGCCGGCCTAGTCCGCCCGAATTACGAGGCGCAGTTCATTGCCGAGCCGTCCGTCGTCGTCGCGTCGCGGACGATCCAGGAGCAGGTCGGCACCTACGTACAGGACCAGGCCAGGATCGGCCGCCTGATCCTCACGCTGACCGGGCGCCACGACACCGTCGCCTCGCGCGTCGACGTGCCGTCGATGGCGACCACCTTCAAGGACGACCGGAACGCCTTCACCGGCCGCGCCGCCGCGAGCTATCTCCTAACCGACCAGTTCGTCCCCTACGTGAGCTACGCGACCTCGTTCGCGCGGCAGCTCGGCCTCGGCCGCAACAACGCGTCCTTCGCGCCGACCCAGGGCGAGCAGGTCGAGGGCGGCATCAAGTTTAACGTGCCGGGCACCAGCGTCTTCCTGAACACCGCCGTGTTCGACATCCGGCAGACCAACGTGCTGCGCCCCGACCCGGTGTCGCCGCTGATCTTCCAGGCGGCGGTGGGCGAGGTGCGCTCGCGCGGCGCCGAGATCGAGGCGGTGGACAAGTCGGCCCGGGCTTCAACGTCACCGCCGCCTACAGCCACGTCGACATCCGCACCACCAAGAGCCCCGGCAGCCCGGACACGGTGGGGCTCGCCCTGTCCGGCATCCCGGCCAACGCGGTGAAGGCGTTCGCGACCTACGCGATCCCGCCGGGCTTCGACCTCTTCGGCCTCATCTTCGGCGGCGGCGCGCGCTTCGCCGGAACCAGCCCGGCCAACGACGTGCCGGGCACCTTCCGGAACTCCACCGTGACGCTGTTCGACGCCGTGGCCGGCTACGACTTCGCCAAGCTCGACCCGCGGATCGCGGGCATGCGATTTCAGGCCAACGTCACCAACCTGCTCGACCGCAACGACCAGAGCTGCCAGGCGGGCTTCTGCTACCGCGGCCAGCCGCGCTAGGTCATCGCCAGCCTGATCTACCGCTGGTAGACGCCGACGCGGCGCGGCCCGAGACTAGGACCGCGCTCAGGCGACCTGCCGCGAATCCGGCTTCACCCGATACGTCTGCGCCGTGCCCTTCCGCGTGCGCTTGGCCGCGTAGAGCGCCGCGTCGGCGTGGCGCAGGACGGCGTCGCGGTCGTGCGACGCTTCGCTGGACCACGCGATGCCGACCGTTCCCGTCACGCGGGCGATGTGGCCCTGTCCATCCACGACGATCTCGAGGTCGTGCAGGAGGCGCCGCACCATCCGGTCCAGGTCCGTGCGAGCTAGGTTCTGGGGGACGACGACGGCGAATTCGTCGCCACCCAGGCGCGCCGGAAAATACCGCTCGTAGCCGGCTTTGCGCAGGCGCTCGGCGACGCGGCGCAGCACGGCGTCGCCCGCCGCATGCCCGAGGGCGTCGTTCACGCCCTTGAAGCCGTCGAGATCGATCAGGAGGACGCCGACGTCGCCGTCGGCGGCCCGCGCCTCGTGCAGCCGCGCATCGAGGACGCGGTGGAACTCGGCCCTGTTGGCCAGCTGCGTCAGGTCGTCGGTGCGGGCCTGGTGGCGGAGCCGCGTCTCCAGCCCGTGCCGCTCGGTGATGTTCTGGATCAAGCCGATGAGGGCGGCGGGCTTGCCCTTGGCCAGCTCGATCTCGCAGGAGCATCGCACGCGCCGGATGTTTCCCTTGGCGGTCACGAGGTCGGCCTCAAGCTCGAACGGCTCGCCGGTGTCCAGGGTGCGCATCACCGCGGCCCTGAACGCCGTGCGATCGGGCTCGGGGAAGGCCTCCATGACGTCGCCGTCCGGCTCGGCGCCGCCGACGGGCAGCTCGTGGATGGCGAAGACGCCGTCCGACCAGGACAGGGACCGCTTCTCGATGTCGTAGCGGTACGATCCCATGTCGGCCATGCGCTCGGCCCGTTTGAACTGGCGACGCTCGCGTTCCAGGCGTTCGACCGCCATCCGGTGCTCATCGGCCACCTCCGCGGCGCGGACGGCGAGGGTCCGGGCTTCGATCAGGGCTTCCGCGACGCAGGCCAGCTCGGTGAGGATGTCGAGGTCGGCAGGCGTCGGCGCGCGGGGCTGCTCGTCGAGGACGCAGAGCGTCCCGACCGTGACCCTTTCGCCGTCGGGGCGCCGGACGCGGACCGGGACGCCGGCGTAGTAGCGGATGTGCGGTGCGCGCGTGACGAACAGGCTCGTCGCGAAGCGCGGGTCGAGGGTGGTGTCGGCGACGATCAGTGGCGCTTCGGTCTCGAACACGATGGGACAGAACGCCTGGGCCCGCTGGGTCTCGGCCGCCAGGGGTCCGCAGCGCGCCTTGAACCACTGCCGCTCCGGGGCGACTAGGGTGATCGAGGACATGCCGGTTCCGAGCATGCGTTGGGCGAGCTTGGCGAGGGCGTCGAACTCGCGCTCGGGCGGCGTGTCGAGGAGGTCGATCTCGGCGAGCGCCTGTTGGCGCAACGCCTCGCGCTGTGTGTCCGACATAAGTCCCCTGAAGCCCATGCGCAGCCCCGCTCGGGCGGGGGTGCCGTCCCGTGGGATACGACGACAGGTTTAATCGAGCGTGACGTTACGCAACGTCCCATCGAATTCGGCGGTGCCGGAGGCGCCACCGCACCGGCAGCGTTCGTCGCGATGCCTGTTCGGCCCACCGCAAGGTTTCCGGCCTCGACGGCGCGCGGGCCGCCCCGAGCGGGTGCCCGTCGCCTTCAGCTCGCGAGGCGCATCCCTTGACGCCGCGCCTGGTCGAACGCCTGAAGGTCGAACGCCAACGCGATGATCTGGCTGCTCTTGAGACGGGCCGGCTCGATCGCGCTTCCGACCCCGTGCTGCAGGTAGACCTCCTCGACCTCCGGTGTCCGCATCGCGCCGCCCATCGTCCAGTTCGGGAACGAGCGCGTCGAGACGTTGCGGGCATCCGCGACGGTCGCACCGGTGTGCCGAGGGTCCCGCGCGATCCGGTTGTAGGTTTCGCCGACCTGCGTGCGATCCCCCTCGAGGATCTGGATGAACCAAGTCTTGTCGAAGATCAGGAAGCCGGTGATCCCGTCACGGCAGTTGTTGCGTTGCGAGGCCGAGACGATGTCGCGAAGGTTCGTCAGCATGGCGCGGTCGCCGCCCGGAACGGTGTTGCGGCTATAGTAAATGAGCTGGTGGATCATCACACTCTCGACTTCGACGGCGTCTATCTCAGTCCCCGGCGCAGACATCCTCGCGCCGGTTCGTATGCATAATGCAGCCGGCCGGGTTTGGTTGTGTTTGGATTGGGCAACGCTCTCGACGGGGATAACAAACCGCTAACGTTGATGCGGTTCATAAATCCTTCCTTCATTCGAACGCACCGCAGACCCTCCGGACTTCTTCAATGACCGCGATGGGCCGGCATGGGCATTTGCCGGAGCGATGGAGCGACCGCCGCAAACCGGGCCTGTGCCCGTGCCTGGTTCACCAATCCGGATCGATGATCCGGGTCCGGGACTGCGGGCGCGCTTTCGGTCTCGGCAGCGATGGCGTGGAGGCCGACATCCTCGACGCGCGAACCGGCGACGAGGGCGAAAGCTTTGGCCGCGATCGCAGCCGGCTTCGGACCGGTCGTTCGACGGCAGAGCCTGGAAATGGAAAAGCCCCGTTCGGTTGCAACCGGAGCGGGGCTTCCCAATGACGAGGGGACGGCGTGCATCCCCTCGTGATCCATGCGTGGCCCAGGATCGTTAACGAATGGTTACCGGCCTCGGAGGCCGACAGACGTCGGCATCGCGACACGCCATCCCGTGCCTGCGCGCGTGATCGATGGTACGGCGTTTCGTCGCCTCGACCGCGGAGCCGCGGATGCGGTCTCATGCGTGCATCGCCTTCGCGAAGCCGGACCGTCCGGGGCGACGCACGGGTCGGAAGGATCTGAGATGGCGCGGTGGCTCGACACACCGGAGCGGTATGGGCCCGTCAGCCGTGGATTCCACTGGCTCATGGCGGCGCTCTTCGCGTGGCAGTTCACAGGCGCCCTGCTCTATGTCGGCATCGGCGACACGGCGCTGACGCGCTTCGTCGGGAGCAGCCACTTCACCTTGGGCTTCACCCTGTTCGTTCTCGTGCTGCTGCGTGGGGCTTGGGGGTTGGCGAACCTGCGTCGGCGCCCCCCGCATCCGGGCCAGGCCGGGCGGGCGGCGGTGGCGGGCCATGCGCTGATCTACGCACTGATGGTGATCGTGCCGGGAATCTCGCTGCTGCGTCAGTACGGGTCAGGCAAGGGGTTCTCCCCCTACGGCATCCCGCTGATGCCGGTTCGCGACGAGAAGATCGCCTGGATGATGATCCCGGGCGACCTGTTCCACTATTGGCTCGGCTTCGTCCTCATGGCGGTCGTCCTCGGCCACGTCGTCATGTCGGTGCTGCACCGCGTGTTGTGGAAGGAAGACGTCCTGGCGCGGATGGCGTGACCGGGACGCCGGGGCCTCAGGCTCGTCCGCGATCCTGCCAGCCCTTCGCGCGGGCGGCCGCGCGCAGCGACGCCATCGACGGCTCGTACTTGGCCAGGAGCCGGGCCTGGGTCGCCGCGTCCAGCTTGGCCAAGCGGTCCGGGTCGGCGTTGTCCTCGTTGTCGGAGAGCTTCACGAGGATGGCGGGCAGCGAGGCATGCACGACGATGCCCGCGATGAAGTCGGGATACGGCGTCTTCGCAAGGTTCGACAGCGTGGTGACGCCGTGCACGACCCGCTCGGAGAAGCCCTCGGCCAAGAGGTGGTCGCCGTCGTAGGGCGTGTCCTCGATCACGTCGTGGAGCCAGGCGACCTGAAGCAGCTCGCACACGGTCTCGCTCGAAAGGATGCCGGGGAGGCCGGCGAGCTTCGCGCTGGCTCGGCCGACGACGCGCACGAGGTGGGTGACGTAGGGATCGCCCGCCTTGTCCGTCTGCGTGTCGTGGACGGCGCGGGCGAACGCTTCGGCGTCGCTCGCCGTCCTGCGTAGGGGGCGAAGGAGGAGGGGCCTGGTCATGGCGCCAACCCTACAAGCTTCGCGTCGAGGCTGGCTACGACGAGCGATGGCGACGATCGCACGGCCGTGACGGCGCTCGCCGAGCGCCGTCGGCATCGTATCGCGTGCCGAACGCATCTCGGCGATCGGCCGGCGTCAGGTTCGACGCACGCCGTACCGCTCGGCGAGATCGAGAAGGTGATGGCCGTGGATGGTGCGGTCCGCCCGGTTCACGACGACGGCCAGGAACAGGTCTCCGACATCCGTCCCGATCAGCACCTGATCGAACCGGCCGGCCGCGTCGCGGTAGACGCTGGTCACGTCGAGGATCTCCGTGGCGCGTCCCAGCGGCAGCGCGATCGCGTCGACGTAGGGCCAGACATCGACGACCGCCTCCGCGGTCGCCGTCATGTTCCGCATCGGAGCGGAAAAGCAGGTGGCGAATTCGTCGGCGGAGAGGAGGCGGGTCGCGGCCATCACCTGTTCACGCCTCGCGTCTCGGTGCGGCCCTGACCCTGCCACGTCCGAGCGAAGCGTGACCCGCGCCCTCCGCCCGCCCAACCCGCCGGCGACCGGTCACGAGCGGCTCGCGTTCGCGCGGACGCCGACCATGAAAGTCGCGGTGAAGGTCGTCACGACCTCGAACGGATCGATCGGGCCGCCATGCCCCTCGATCCGGTCGTCGAGCAGCAGGGTGGCGATCCCGTGCACCATCGACCACAGCGCCAGCGTCTCGGCGACGGCGGGCTCGGGCACGCCGGCCGTCAGCACCCCGGCCCGCACCATCGCGAACACCCCGTCGGCCGCCGCCTTCAGCTCGACGTACTGGGGCTTGGCGAGGTCCTTGCCCATCATCAGCCGGAACACCGCCGGCTCCGCCAGGGCGAAGCGCAGGTACATGTGACCGATCGCGGTCACGCGCGCGGTCGGATCCTCCGGGGCGATGGCCTCCTCGTAGAGCGCGCCGAGCCTCTGGAATCCGCCCGCCGCGATCTCGGCCAGCAGCGCCTCCCGGTTCGCGAAATGCCGGTAGGGCGCGTTGTGCGAGACGCCCAGCGCCCGCGCCACCTCGCGCAACCCGACCTCGGCGATGCCGCGCTCGACCAGGATGCGCTCGGCCTCGACGCGCAGTGCCGTCTTCAGGTCGCCGTGGTGATAGGCCGAGCCTTTTCCCAGTCCCCGCCGTTCCGCCATCCGCATCGGTCCCGAAATAGTCCGCCACTCATGTTGACGCCGCCAACTTACTCCATATGTTGGCGCCATCAACATGAAGACACCAAGGACCGACCCAGCGCAGAATTCAACCCCTCCCGGTGCCGCAGCGGAGGCCGTACGCCTGATCGCCGCGCAGAAGGCGGCGTTCCTCCTCGACATGAACCCGCCGCGCTCGATCCGCGTCGACCGGCTCAACCGCGTCGAGGCGATGCTGAACCAGCACGGCGCCGCGTTCGCCGCCGCGATCTCGGCGGACTTCGGCACCCGTCCGGACATCGTCACGGTCATGGCGGAGATCACCCCGGAGATCGCCGCGGTGCGGCACGCGCGCAAACGCCTCGCGCGCTGGTCGAAGCCCCGCAGCGTCGGCGTCGAGATGGCGTGGCGTCCCGGCACCGCGAAGGTGATTCCCCAGCCGCTCGGCGTCGTCGGCATCATCGCGCCCTGGAACTACCCGCTCCAGCTCGCCCTCGCCCCCCTTCGTCGCGGCGCTCGCCGCCGGCAACCGCGCCCTGATCAAGCCGTCCGAGCTGACGCCCCGCCTGAGCGCCCTGCTCAAGGCCAAGGTCGCCGAGTACTTCGACGCCGACGAGGTCGCGGTCGTGACGGGCGGCGCCGAGGGCGCCAGCGCCTTCTCGGCGCTCCCCTTCGACCACCTGCTGTTCACCGGCTCGACGCCGGTCGGCCGCAAGGTCGCCGAGGCGGCCGCGCGCAACCTGATGCCGGTGACGCTGGAGCTGGGCGGCAAGTCGCCGACGATCATCGATCCGTCGGCCGACCTGACGAAGACCGCCGAGCGCCTGACGTTCTCGAAGTTCCTCAACGCCGGCCAGACTTGCATCGCGCCCGACTACGCCCTGATGCCGCGCGCCATCCAGGCCGGTTTCGTCGAGGCGATGAAGGCGGCGATCGCCAAGCAGTACCCCACGGTCGCGGGCAACGCCGACGACAACACCATCGTCAGCGACCGCCATGCCGACCGCCTGCGCGGCCCGATCGAGGACGCCCGCATCAAGGGCGCGACGGTGGTCACCGTCGGGTCGGCGGGCGACGACCGACGCACCATCGCCCCGACGCTGATCCTCGACGCGACGCCCGCGATGGTGGTGATGCAGGAGGAGATCTTCGGGCCGATCCTGCCCCCATCGTCACCGCCGACACCCTGGAGGCGGCGCCGGCCTTCATCCATGCGCGCGACCGGCCGCTGGCGCTCTACTGGTTCGGCAACGACCGCGCCAAGCAGAAGACGGTGCTCGCCCAGACGATCTCCGGCGGCGTCTGCATCAACGACGCGATGGGCCACTACCTCCAGGAGAAGCTGCCCTTCGGCGGCGTCGGCGCCTCCGGCAGGGGCCACTACCACGGCGAGTACGGCTTCAAGACCTTCTCCAAGGAGAAGCCGGTCTTCGTGCAGTCGCGCTTCTCCGGCGCCTCGATGGTCTACCCGCCCTTCACCGGCTTCTCGCGCAGGTTCGTCAACTTCCTGCGGAAGATGGCCTGATCGATCTCGAAACACCCGACGCGGAGAGATGCAATGAAGGCCTACCTGACGAAGTGGGTGCCGCCCCGCGACGACTTCCTGCCCACCATCACCGAGCATGAGAAGGCGCTGTTCCAGCAGCACGGCGAATGGCAGGCGGACTTGCGTGAGCAGCGCCTGATCGTCGCCCAGGGCCGGTGATCGACCCGGCGGGTAGCTACGGCGTGGCGCTGTGGGAGGTCGCCGACGACGCCGACATCGCGGCGCTCACGGCCGACCTCACCGACGCCTCGGCCCTCGAGGCGGTCGCCGAACGCCTTCGGACTGGCGCCGCGATCGACATCCTGGTGAACAACGCGGGCTCGACCCTGCCCGGAGGCGTCGTCGGGGCCGACCTCGCGGCGATGGACCGCCTGCTCAGGCTCAACGTCACGGCTCCGACGATGCTGGCTTCGGTCGCCGCCACCGGCATGGCCGCGCGCGGCGCGGGCGCCATCGTCAACATCGCCTCGGCCCTGGCCTTCATCCCGGACCTGTTCCCCGGCATCTATTCCGCGACCAAGTCCTACCTGCTGACCTTCTCGCGCGGCCTGGCCGCCGAGGTCGGCCCGCGGGGCGTCTACGTCCAGGCCGTGGTGCCGGCCGCCACCCGGACGGAGCTGTGGGAGCATGCCGGCGCCGACGTGAACCGGATTCCCGGCGTCATGGACGTCGACGCCCTGGTCGACGCCGCCCTGGTCGGGTTCGACCGCAAGGAAGAGGTGACGATCCCGGCGATCCACGACCTGTCGGCCTGGGAGGCGCTGGAGCCCGCCCGCGGCGTGCTGGCGTCTGGCTTCCAACAATCCGAGCCGGCGCCCCGCTACCGCCCCTGACGAATGCCGGCCCGAGACCCGTCGGCGGCTCCGGCCGTCGACATCCCGGGCCGAAGGCCTATCCAACTCCCGCCGCAGACGAATCGTAAGGGAACCGTCGTAGGGTCGTGGCGCCGGGCCGTTCGCTCGCGCTAAAGAACTCCAGACGGTGTCGGACGGTGGCGGGCTGATGAGGCGGATGGCGGACACAACGATCGGGACCGCGGCGGCACGCGCCGCGATGCGGGCGGCCCGGCTCGCCTGCGTCGCGGGCTTGGCGCTGAACCTCTCGGCCTGCTTCCGCCCGCTCTACGGGCCGACGGCGTCGGGCGAATCGCTGCCGGCGCTGCTCGCCGGCATTCAGGTCGACGACATCGCGATGGCGCGCGACCAGGAGCGCATCGGGCACTACCTGCGCAGCGAGCTGATCTTCGCGCTCGACGGCTCCGGCCAGCCCGGGCCGAAGCGCTACCGGCTCAAGCTCCAAGGCAGCGAGTCGGTGCAGACGCCGATCGTCTCGACCACCACGGGCCGCGCCGAGGCCGGCACCATCGTCGGCGTGGTCAAGTACAGCCTGGAAAACCTCGACGGCACCAAGATCATCACCGAGGGCGTGGCGACCTCGACGGCCACCTACGACCGCTCGGTGCAGCGCTTCGCCTCCCTGCGCGCCGCCCGCGACGCCGAGATCCGCCTCGCCTCGGTCCTCGCCGACCAGATCAAGACCCGCCTCGCCTCGGTGCTCTCGGCCAAGCCGTGAAGTCGCTTCAGTCGGAGCGCTCCGCCCGGACGCCTCGGCGCACCGGAGACCTCGCGTGACCGCGGTCAAGGCCGGTGAGATCGAGGGGCTGCTGCGGCGCGGGCCGGACCCGCGCACGCCCGTGATCCTGCTGTTCGGCCCCGATACTGGGCTCGTCGCCGAGCGCGCCAAGCAGCTCGCCGAGGGCTTCGTCACCGATCCGGGCGACCCGTTCGCGCTGGTGCGGATCGACGGCGACGCACTCGCCGGCGATCCCGGCCGGCTGGTCGACGAGGCCGGCACCGTCGGGCTGTTCGGCGACAAGCGCGCGATCTGGGTGCGGCCGACGAGCCGCCCGATCGCGCCCGCGGTCGAGGCGCTGCTCAAGGGCGAGATCCAGGGCACGCGCATCGTGATCGAGGCCGGCGACCTGGCCAAGGCCGCCCCCTTGCGCACACTGTGCGAGAAGTCGGCCAAGGCGCTGGCGATCCCGTGCTACGCCGACGACGCCCGCGCGATCGCCGACCTGATCGACCGCACCCTGGAGGGCCGCGGCCTGCGCATCGACCGCGACGCCCGCACGCTGCTGGCCGAGAGCTTGGGCGGCGACCGCCGGGCGAGCCTCGCCGAGATCGAAAAGCTCGCGCTCTATGCAGCCGGCAAAGGAAGCGTCGGCCTCGACGACGTCGAGGCGGTGGTGAGCGATGTCGCCGGCAGCCAGCTCAACACCCTGATCGACGCCGCCTTCGTGGGCCAGGGCGACGTGGTGGAGCGCGACGTCCGCCGCTTCCGGCACGAGGGCCTCGATCCGTCGGCGATGCTCGGCTCCGGCCTGCGCCACGCCCTGCAGCTGCTCGCCGTCCGAATCGAGGAGGGCGACAAGGCGCCGAGCCTGATGGTCGCGAGTTGGCGCGGCCTGCACTTCAAGCGCAAGGGCAGCATCGAGACCCAGCTCGCCCGCTGGAGCCCGAACGCCCTGCGCCAGGCGGTGCAGATCCTCCAGGAGGCGATCCTGGCCTGCCGCCGCTCCGATCCGGGGCTGGCCCACGCCCACGCCTCCTCCGCTCTGCTGCGGATCGCGACGCAGGCGGCGCGGCGGCGCTAGCAGCACTGCTGCAGAAGTCTGGCGTGGCGCTCGATTTGGATCGTCAGGGCTGTTTTTCGAGATCAGCCCACCTCGACGCGGCTCGATCCGCCAGCTTCGATGGTACTCCAGGTCGCGGGCTGCGTCTCGGCCCGGCCTGGGCCGCTCTTCATGCGCGAGCCTCGGCCAGCAGCTTGGGCAGGCGCACGAGGTTGTAGGCGGCGGCCGCGAAGGTGAACAGCGCCTCGACCTTGACTCGGCCGCGCAGCTTGACCT
>NZ_BPQG01000043.1 GCF_022179125.1 Methylobacterium cerastii | reverse complement strand
CACGATCCCGAGACGGGCGAGATCCTACCAGCTTGAGCCTTATGGTCGGCGATAAACGATGAAGGGGCCCGATCGGGCCCCTTCATCGTTCAAGCTGCCGGCCGCCACTGACCTGGTTTTACTCCGCCACAGCGGCCTGGAATTGGTCCGCCCTTTACAGCCTGAAGTCCACCATGCTGATGTTGTCGAGAAACGCCCGCCTCGCTACAGCGCGCCATGGACAAGCTCGAAGCCCTCCTGGACCGCCTCAAGACCCGTCAGCGCGACCTGATCATGGAAGCAGCTCGGTACGACACGATGCCGGCCGACAGTACGCTGAAGCGGATCGCAGAGCTTGAGAACGTGATTGCGGCCGTGGAGGCGGTGACTGACGAGGAGCGGGGTGGGCGCCGGTAGGCCGACGGCGTGACCGGTCATCCTTCGTCAACCTGGATGATCCGCTCTTCGGTCCCGATGTCTGGTGAGTAAGCCTAGGCGCGCATATGGCTCTCAGCGAGCCATTCTCCGAACAAACTCGATGCACTCGCGGCGCTTCTGTTCGTCAGGAATGCGATCGAACAACCGCAGCAGTTCGACAGCGTTGACAGAAGGATCGGTCGGGCGAGCCGCGTGAGAGTCAGTGAACACACTGACGGGCATTTCCAAGGCGTCAGCAATCCGGCGAAGGGCGTGATTGGTGTCAGTCGGGGCCATCGCTTCAAATGACCCTATGCCCGATCGTGAGCCAGGGGGTGAACTGCGCAATGCCGCCCCCTCACGAGAAGTTGTCCCATGTGCCACACAGACAACCTGTAGTGAGGGCATAGGCTCATCGAGTGGCGCAGGCTGAGATATCTTGGTCAGTGTCATGCTCCTTCGACGGAGCAGTCTGGGGGGGAAGCAATGCCGTCGATAGCCACGATTGACCCAGCCCTCAAAGCGGCAGGTATCGTCGGGACTTGGAATACGAACGTACCAGCAGCGCTGTCCGTGCTTGATGAAGGCGCCGCCCGACTGCTCGCTGGCAACGTGGATCTCGCCGGACGACCAATACCCCTCGACATCGCTCTAGGACGCACACATCCGGATGATCGCGACTGGGTGTTCGACCGCATCCGCCGTGTCCGGCGGACAGGTGGGTCTACCTCGACCGAGTTTCGTATCGTCACTGAGACGGGAGAAGTCCGCTGGATACTCAACCGCGGCTACCTTGCGGCAGATGCAAACGGGGTGATGCGTGGGCGTGGCGCCTACATCGACACGACGGACACCCATCGCGGTCCGTTTCTGGTGGTTGGGGCGGAACAACCTGACAAGCCTGACCCGCTGATCGAAGCGGTGGACCGCTGCATCGATGCGCACAAGGCAGTCGGCCGGGTCGGTGATCGAGGTCTGTTACGGCTCTCCGAGTTGATGCTGTTCGAGATCGGTCGGACCATCGCGCAACGCATACGATCCTGACGCTAATTCCGCTCACCCTGAAACGCTGCGATCTGCGCACGTAGCGCCTCGTTTTCGGCGTGCATTTCGCCGGCATCGACGGCGGTCTCGATCAGCAGCTCCTGCGCCTCGGCCAGCGCAGCGCGAAGTTCCGCGTTCTCCGTCGCGAGCGCCAGGACCAGAACCGTCGTCTCGTCGCTCATCCTTCAGCAACCTGTCTGATCTACCGTGGATGTCGCTGCATCAGCGGCCAGCAGATCCCCCCGATCGGCTGTGGCGGCCCTGCTTTTCCCCCCTTTAGCAGGGCCGCCCCCGGTGTTTTCCTAGGCCGACATCGGCCCGACCTCGTGCGCACACGGGCTGAGAGGGAAAGGCACAACCCGATCCGGTCAGCGGCTGATGCAAATTATTTTTGACTGCTGACCGCTCAGGCCATTTCGACTTTCGTGCTGCGACGAGATCATCGGGGCTCTATCAACCGGAGCCATACCGATGTCCCTCGCGACCACCACCGACACCGCCGCCATCAAGACGGTGACCCTCTCGAAGTACGAGATCCAGCGCAACGAGCGCCATGCTGCCTCGCAGGCGGCCTCCGACGCCAAGCGGCGGGGCAAGAACGCTCCCCGCCGGGACGACATCGCCCGCATCTCGCTGTTCATCCTGCTGATGCAGTACCGAAGGGAGCGGCATTCCAGCGCCCGCCGGGAGATGTGGAAGACCCTAACGGCGCTTCTGGGCGACGCTGGGTACGATGCTAAGGAGGCCGCCGCCGTGTTCGATGCGATGGTCCCAAGCGTCGGCGCCGACCTCGACAGGTACTTCATGCTGCGCCGGATCGAGCCTGCCGTCCGGAATGTGTGGCGGGCTCGGAACGGCCTGCCCACGCTCCCGAACTGGTCAGCGGCTGATACGGAGTAACGCAGGGAGTAGGCGGGTTAGGGGTCAGCCGCTGATCGGCAGTGGTGTTACCTTGCGTGGCCGGGTGAACCGAGTCCGACCGTTATCTTCGTCCGTTCGATCATCGACACGAGGACTGTGCGGAAAGCCTTTTGAAGATCGGAGCCGCTGTCGGCCCCCTCTTCACCCGCGAGGTCCGACAGCAGATCATCCATGGCCGCGGCCCTGTCCTGCGGCTCAGGCTGGCTCATGGCGAACCGCAGGATCGCGTTCTGGGCTGCACCTAGATCTTCGCGCTGAGCCTTCTCGATCAAAGAGCGAAGGAGGCACGTGCATTCGTCTCTCAGCATGAGCTTTCAATCTCGGGTTCTGAGGGCACCCGCTACCGGCAGGTGCCGCGAGTAGACCGCAGGGGGCCGTTCGCGTCTGGGCCTGACCCAACACCTATGGCATGATGAGGCTCATGAGTGAGACCGCCACCAACATTCATCCCTACTCCTTGGAGATCCTGCCTCCGAAGGCGGAGGGCGGCTCTTATCAGTGGGCTATCCGGAAGAATGGCAAACTGATGCAGCGATCCGACCGGAGCCTGCCGAGCGAAGCCAAGGCTCGTGAGAACGGGCTCAGCCAAGTCGAGAAGTTGCTATCAGGTGCCGGGGATCGGTGACGGCTGGTTCATCGAGGCCGCGCGCGAGGCTGGGGCCTGCGAGAATGAAGCTGGCTTTGATGCGGCGTTGAAGCGGATCTCGGAGCCGCGGTCGCTACCGGATCAGCCACGCCCCTGTGTAGGTTAGCGCAGCCGTATAGACGGCTTTGCCATCCTCGTCTGTCACCAGCACGGTCATGGCTTGGCGTTCGCCGTCCTTAGGCAATTCATCGGCAGCGATGGCAGGAAGCAGCTTCTTGGCCTCCAGCACGGCCGCTTGCAGGTCGGCACATAGAACGCCTTCCTCGTCGCGCTGGAGACGGCCATCATTGATGTCGAAATAATAGCGAGGCACACGCCTCTCCTCGTTCCATGGGCGGGAGCGCGACGGTCTCACAACCGCGAGCTGCCAGTATCGAAGCCTGCGACACGTCGACCGTAGGTTGCATAAATGGCGCCCGCAACAACATGAGTTGGTCAGCTTGCCGGGGGGGCGGAGGCGGCTCTGCTTCCAGCCTATTGGGCGAGTTGTAGATAGGATGGGTCGAATTCCGCGACCTGCACGAGCCCGTCCCAATCCGTGATGTTGAGAGTCCGTGTGCGAAGCTCGATGAGGCTCTGAGCCTTCATCTCCTGTAACACGCGGTTGGTGTGCACGCTGGAAAGGCCAAGCGCATCGCCCAGTTCGGTCTGTGTGATTGGGAGTGTGCAACGGTGGTCGGCCGCGAGACCGATGGCTTCCAGCTTGCAGTAGAGTTCGCAGAACAAATGCGCCATGCGCCCGAACCCGTCGCGCTGCCCCATGCCGGCGATCCACTGACGAAAGATCGCTGCATCGATCAGGGTCTCACGCCACATGATGCCTGCGAGACCGGGGAAGCGCCGGGTAACGTCCAGCAGGGCCTCGTGCGCGATGAAGGCGATCGTGGCCTCTGTCAGAGCCCCAAGGCTGTGATCCATCGTTTTGATGTGCAGGCTATGGAGATCCGGCATGTCGCCTGGCACGTGGAACGACAGGATCTGACGGCGGCCCTGACCGAGAAGCTTGTAGCGATAGGCCCAGCCTTCCACGAGGAGGCAGCTGTGCTCGGGCTTTTCCTTGTCGAGGACGATGTCCTGGCGAGGCCGAAGCGTCTGGATTTTTGCTGGCAGGTTTCCGACAGCCCTCCTCTCCTCATCTGAGAGGTGGCCGATACGTTCCAGGCGGCGCACAAGCAGGTCGAGGGCAGCTTTGCTTTCTACCGAGGCCATGACGATTGCGCTCTCCTGGGCGCGAAAGCAGCTAGTTCTCTTAGCCGCTAGGTCGGAGTGCGCGTGCGGATGATGCGGTTATCCTAACCACACATATGTTGGGATTTCTAATCGTTTCCGGAGTTCTGAGCGGGCCGTAAGCCGGTGCCGGCGGTTCCTGTTCCCCGCATCACCGACCTTCACGCGACCACCCGGCCCGAGGCTTCACGGGCATGGCACAGGGAACTGGCCCGTGCCGGCCTGTCGCCGCGTGCTCTCTGTGCCGGGCTGCCTGACGGCGTTCGCGACCGCCGCCGGCGCACATGCGTCGAGAGGGGGGCCTGTAGCAGACGGTCAGGCGCTGACCAAGACTAGCGTGAGGTTATAAGAGGCACGATGCCTGCCGCTGAACGCTGACAGGCATTTTACCTCTCCTACAGGATGACAGGTGTATCGTTCATCCCGAACCCTGGAGTTCCAGGATCGTGATCACTTGCCTGTGGTCTCGCCGGGCAGAAACTCACACGGCACGCGGGTCCACATGCAGCCATTCCCCCGGCTCCCCATCGACCCCGCGGACCAAACTGAGGTTGCCGCTGCAACGCAGTCCATCATCCTCAATCAGCTCGCCGAGGGCGTGATCGTCACCGATGCGGTGGGCAGGATCACGATGGTGAATGGGGCTGCAGCCGCCATCCACGGCGTAGCTCGCCTTGATATCGTGCCCGACAGCTACAGCGACACCTACCAGCTCTTCACCGAGGATGGCCGACCGTATCCACCGCTCGACTTGCCGCTCGCTCGTGCAGTCCGCGGGGAGACAGTGCGAGAGGCACGGTGGCGGATCGTTCGACCGGATGGTGTCGAGGTGCTTGCGATCGGTAATGCGCAACCCCTTCGCGGGGCGGATGGCAAGCAGATCGGAGCTGTGCTGACGCTACGGGATGAGACCGCGAGAGAGTCCGCGGAGCGTGCCCTGTTCGAACTGAACGCGACACTCGCACAGCGGGTCGAAGAACAAACACGCGTCGCCGAACAGGCACGTATTGAAGCTGAGCGGGCGAGTGAGGCTAAGAGCGACTTCCTCGCGGCGATGAGCCACGAGATCCGCACGCCGCTGAACGGCATCCTCGGCTACGCTGACCTCCTCCTCGACGGGCGACACCTAGAGGCGGAGGATCAGCGCCGGCTGCAGCTGATCCAGGGGTGTGGTGCTGCGCTGCTGACGGTCGTCGACGACATCCTCGACTTCTCGAAGATCGAGGCCGGGCAGCTCACCCTCGACTCGGTCTCGTTCCCGCTGGTCTCGGTGATCGACAACACCGTCTCGATCGTCCGGGGCGGCGCCCTGAAGAGCGGCTTGCAGATCGAGACACGGATCGACCCGGACCTGCCCGCCTTCGTCCACGGCGACGCCAGCCGCCTGCGCCAGGTGTTACTCAACCTCCTCAACAACGCAGTGAAGTTCACCCCTCTCGGCTCGGTCACCCTCATGGTCCGCCGCGAGGGAACGGACGAGCGCGGCTACGACCTGCGCTTCGAGGTCACCGATACCGGCATCGGCATCGACCCGGCGCAGCAGGACCGACTGTTTAAGCGCTTCAGCCAGGTCGACGGCTCGATCAGCCGCCGCTTCGGCGGCACCGGCCTCGGCCTCGTCATCTGCCGCCACCTGCTGTCGCTGATGGGCGGCGAGATCGGCGTCGAGAGCCGCGAAGGCGTCGGCTCGACCTTCTGGTTCACCTTGACGCTGCCGCCGGGGGAATGGCCAACGATCGAACACCCAGGTGCAGCAGTGGATATCGATATGGGTGGACGGCCCCTGCGCCTGCTCCTCGCCGAGGACGTGCCGCTCAACCAGGAACTCGCCTGCGCGGTGCTCGAGGCGCAGGGCTACCTCGTCGACGTGGTCGAGGACGGCGCCGAGGCGATCGTCGCGGTCGAGGCGGCGCTGAAGCAGGGCAGGGCCTACGACCTCGTGCTGATGGATGTGCAGATGCCGGTGATGGACGGCCTGACGGCGACGCGCCACATCCGCGCCCTGCAGTCGCCGGTCTGCGACGTGCCGATCGTCGCGATGACCGCCAACGTGCTGCCGAAGCAGATCGAGGACCTGCGCGCGGCCGGGATGGACGACCATGTCGGCAAGCCGTTCCGTCGCGCCGACCTCTACGCCACCATCGCGCGCTGGACCGGCCCGCAGCGCGAGGCCCGCCCGGCGCCGGCCTCCGCCACGACGGACGGGTCCAACACCGCGCTCGACGGAGCGGTGTTCGGCGCCCTGAAGGACGGGTTCGGGGCCGAGCGCGTGGCGGCGCTCCTCGACCTGATGGGTGCTGAGCTGCGCGACCGCTTCCGCTCCGACGAGGACGACCGGGTCCAGGTCGCGCACGACGCGCACGCGCTGGTCTCGGCCGCTGGCATGCTCGGCTTCACCCGGCTGTCGCGCCTGTGCCGCGAGATCGAGGCCGCCGCTCACGGCGATGCCGACCTGCTCCCGCTCATTCACCAGCTTGAGATCCAGCGGGCCGAGGTGCTGGGCACCATCCATGAGCTGAAGGCAGCATAGTCCCTGCCAAGTTCGAGATCCGTTCGCCATGCCGAACGCCCGCGTGCGGCTACCGCATGGCTCGGCCAGCTTCACCTCCCGCGTGATTTCTCGATGGGGCTTTGTCGGCAGGGTCGCCCGCCGCTTGTCGGCAGCCCTTTCGAGGGTTCCAAACCCCTGAATTCACAGGGTAGGAAACAGGAGTATTCGTGCCCTGCGGAGATCTGCACCCACCCCTCCCTGCTCGCGCCACGGTGGCGTGCTCGCCGGATCGGGTGAGCCGCAGCCAGGCCGTCCATTCCCGCGAGACGACGCAGACGATGTTGGTGTCGTTGCGGAAGCGGGCAAGGCGTCGTTCCTCAACCGTGACCAGTCCGTGCGTCCGAGCCTCGCGGAGAGCGTTGCGCACCATCGTTTCGGAGACGCCCGCAACCGCTGCGATGTGTCCAACGGCAAGGCGACAGTCGCCCCGCTTCGCGACCTCCACCGCGACGACAGCCAGCACCGCTTGCTCGGCTAGGGTGAACCGTGCCGCGAGACCCGGTGGAAGCCGCCCAGAGGCCGCCCAGCGGCGGCGGCGCTCCATCGATGCGTCTGTGCGTGGTCGGGAGCCGACGCCCGTCCTGGGGGCTCCTGTGCGGTTCGCGATCCGTTCGACTGACCGTTCGATGTCGGACTGTTGCCGCGCCTCAATCAGTCCAGACAGCGCCTCCGCCTCGGTCTCGGACAGGTGCCCCTCGCCGAACGCCTTCCAAAGCGCGGACGCCACGGCCGGCAACGCGGCGCGCGGAGCCGCCTCCGCCTGTTGGCGGATCTCATAGGCGTAGTTCATCGCTCACAGCCCTGCTTGGGCCGCGTCAAAGCAGGGGGCTCGGCGTGAACCGTCCCCGGCAAAAGGCAAAGCGCCATCGTCTCGGGAAATGATCCCGATTGACTCCCAGCGGGAGCTATGATGTCTGGGGGGCAGCTCTGCGGTCCCCGGACCTCACTCGATTTCGACGGCCTCACCCTTGCCGGGGTGGGGCCGTTGGCGTTTTGGGCTTAGGTCTTTCTCGCGGCGCTAATCCCTTGATCCAGCCGGCTCACGACTCGCCACAGGGCGCGTAGAAGCCGGACATGGCATGTCGGCTGGCAGGCACGGTTAAGTCAACGGCGGGGCCGTGCCCCAACTTATCGTCGCTCGCCCAACTCGCCGATCAAGCCGGGATGTCAGAGACTCGCGCCATGTCCGAACCCGCTACCGGCGACCTGTTCAAAGCGAAGGCCGTCACCGACGACGAGGTGAACGCCGCCGTTGACGTGTTCATGCGAGACCCGACGGTGTCGATGTTTCGGTTCGCCAGCGGGCACACGCTAGATCTGGCCGCCGCTGTAAAGGCACACGAACCAGCGCGCCTGGCCGTCACCGATCCGGACCGGACGGAGAGGCACCGCCGACTCATGGTAAGGAACGCGATCCTGTTTGCTGGCGCAGCCGGCGGCGCCGTAGTCGGTGGCATCCCGCCCGCCCGCGGCCGAGCCCTAGAAGCCCTTCGTGCCGTCGCCCTCCACCCGCTCGGCCTCCGCCTCTCCGCCTATCCGAAAGCCATGCGAGCCCTGGTTGGGCGCGGCTTCGTCGCCGTCCGACCGGCGCAGTATGTCGGGCGGAAATGGGACGAGCAGGCGTGGTTTCTGACGAATGCAGGGCACGAGCTGATCAAGACGCTTGGGACGGGCGACCACGGGTAGCGGACACGAAATAGCCCGCCGCGGCCGGAGCCGGGCGGGCTGAAGGTTGGGCAGGCCTCGCAAGAAGCCCCGCCGCTGGAGATCGTCGTATCCGCGTCGGGTTAACGTCACGAGAAAGCCCGCTGCGGCCGGAGCCGGATGGGCTGTGGAGTATGCAACGCCGATGTCACCGATCCGGTCGAAAGCCTTAAACCGGATCGCGTATCCTCCCGCCGTGCCACGAGAGGAACCTTGATCATGTCCGGTATTCTGAAGCGGTTCGCGTCGGACGAGTCCGGCGCCACCGCCATCGAGTACGGCATGATTGCCGCCCTCATCGCCGTGGTCGTCATCGGCTCCCTCAAGCTCGTCGGCAGCAAGCTTGGGGTGACCTTCGCCCGCGTGTCGGGCCAACTCGGGTAGTAGCCGAGCAGGCATGGCGCTCCGAATGCGCGAAAAAGCCCGGCACGCCATGACAGCGGCCGGGCTGATCTGATGAGTTCCCCGCGAGCAAAGCCGAGGGAGGCAGGCCCGTCCCCCGATCTGATCACGGGGCGATCGGCGCATCGTCCATTTTACGGGCGCGGCATGATCCAACCGGCAATTGAATTACGGCACCCGACATGCCGCAATGATGGCATGCTGCGACGGAGTAATATCCAAGCTCAGCATGGCGCAGTCTTGCACAAGCTGAGCTATTTCGTCTGGCAAAGTGCAGACGGGTTTTACATGGCCGTCGAGCTGTTTTTTCATCACGGCACGGGCGTCGAATTCATAAAACTCATCTAAGCAAACCCATGTTGCTTTTTTTAGATGACAGCATCCCGGCGGCAAAAAGAAATTTGGGAAACGATCGGAAGGCTGGCATCCAAATGCCGTGCCCCGCCCATGCTGCTGCGAGGTAGTTTTAGCAACAACGTAGGTTAGACCGGCGTTGCCAAGTGCTACGAATAGCTTCTCACCAGTTTCGCCGTCATGAAAGTGGAACTCCTCATCGAACCAGACCGACCCTGGCTTCATCCGAGCCGATCCACCAGTTCCTTTCGGTCTTGGGCGACGCGAGAGACCCGCTCAATCTCATCAGGCCGAAGGGCCAGTTCGTATGGGATAACCTGCTGCTTCTGGCCCTGCTGCCTATAAATTTTATCCCACGGCAGGTTTTCTAAGTGCGTCGCCTCGATCATGTCGTCGGCAGCAGCGTTCTCGAATTCCTTTGCGAGATTGCGCATGATTATCATCTCACGAGAGGTGAAATGACGATCCGAAAAATCGATCTTGGGTCGGATAACGAGCATAGAATTTTCGCTGCCTGAAATAGGGCGCTCGGCGAACTCAATCACCTCCGCCATATCCGGCTGTGGAGTAGATATTTCCTCGAAGAGAGAAACCGGTACGGGCCCCATCTTCCAGGCGTTGTATGTTTGCCCGGTGACGCTGCGCCCCGTCCGTTTGTAATGCTCGAAATCAAGAAAATAGAGAAGCTTAAATAGTTTTACTTTCCCGCATTTACGGGTGTGGCGTGCGAAGAAGTTGATCGCTTGTATCAGCTTTTCGCGCTCGTGTGTGACCAGCATCGATCCGATCCCTGAGTGACCGGCACCGACCATTCGGGTGGTCGGACGCACGTGCGCCAAAATGGTTGTGGTGTGTACCTGTCTTCAGCGTCCACAGCCGTATATATTTGTTCGTCGATCGTTCCAAGTGGCGCTGAACGCGCAGGCTGCTACCTCAGTCCTTCTGCTCCTGGAACTTGATACCGTTCCCGTCCATCACGCGCCGCCATCGGCATGGTCCTGCAAAGCCATGCGGCCCGCATCGGTGATCGCCCACTCCATCGATCCATCAGCGGCCATGACCCCGGCCGGCTCGACGAGACCCATCTTCATCAGCCGGGGGATTTCCTGATCCCCCTCGCCATAGCGGCGTGGTCCGCGTGCCAGCAGCATCAGCCGGTAATGCTGGCTCGGCCGCAGCTTACCTTCCATCTTTTCAAACCCTCACAGCGCCTTCCGCTCTCGGAACCGGATGCCGGCCCCTCCCCCGTTCTCGGCGATGAATTCAAGGCCGGCGCGCTCGAAGGCTTCGACCAGGGCACGGTTGTTCATGGTGGTGAGGCGCCGTGACGGCTTCCCGTCCACGCTACGGACCGTTTCGAATGCCTTGATCGTCGGCATGGGTACGCCGGACGCCTCCGACAGCCCCTTTTGATCCAGGCGAGCCAGCGCGCGCCCTGCGCGACACATCTCGGGCGTCAGTTCGGTCACGCGTTCATCTCCGGCCATGTCGCCAAAAATATAACCTGCGCCCTCTGTTGACAAGCCTCTATCTTTGTCGCCATAAGTATCGGGTTAGCTCTTCGGAGACAGGCCCATGCGCTACGCCAACCTCATCCCCCACTCGCACATCGCTCGCACCGCAGACCCGCGCCTGACTGCCGACGCCCGCCGCGCCTTCACCCGCGCTAAGGCCGCCGTGAACGTCTGCACCGAGAGCGCCAAGCACTTCGCCCGCACCGTCGCCCCCCTCGTCAACCGTGACGGCACCTTCGACCGCTCCGCCATCATGCGCGCCGCGACCCGCGCCGCTCAGGCCCGCATGGAAGTGACCGGCGACGCCTGGGGCGAGTGCATGTCCTTCGCGCTCAAGGGCGCCTGGGCTGCCGCGAAGTCCTCCCGCCTCGTCCGCGCGCACTGAGGGGGCCGCCATGCTTGCCATCACTCACGCCACCGTCGCGCCCGCCATCTCGGCCGACCCCGTGTTCGCTGCCATCGAAGCGCACCGCGAAGCGCTCCACGTCTACGAGGCCGAGGTCTACTATCAGGCCAAGAAGCGGAAGGGCCGCTGGGTCGCCCGCGAAGAGGTCCGCGAGGCAGCCGAGGTCTACGAGGCGGCCACGTCCACGCTCGTCGCGGCTTCAATCAGCACGCTCGCCGGCCTACGGGTGTTCGCGGCCTACGTTGCCGACCTCAGGGCCTATGGCCGCGATGGCGTTGCAGGCATCGTCGGCCGCTACGCCATCCAGGTCTGGGATCTCTCGGACGCGATGACGGCGGTCGCCGAAGCGATGGCCCGGCTGCTGCCTGCCGACGCGCCGACCTCGACGCACTGAGGGCCGGACCGATGGCCTCCAATCTGATCCGCTCCCCCGCCGTCCGCCTGCTGCACGCCCGGCAGGATCACGCGATCTGCCTTCGCCTCGCGGCTTCCTACCGCCACCGCATCGCGGCCGGAGAGACCGACCAGCGCGAGGCCCACGCCTGGGCGCTCAGCCTCGCCCGCCGCTGGCGCCTCGTGGCTGCCGAACTGAGCGAGGCCCGCTGATGCGGATCACGCGCCAATCCATGATCTCGGGCGAGACCAACACGCTCGATCTGCCCGTCACCTGCGAACAGCTTGCGGCCTGGATGGGTGGCGAGCCCATCCAGAAGGTCTTCCGTCACCTGCCGCCTTGGGACCGCGAGTTCATCAAAACCGGGATCACCCGCGCGGAATGGGACGCGACGTTCCCGCCCGAGGGCGAGGCGTAGCCATGGCCATGCTCTCCACGGCTTCGGGCCGCCTGTCCCGCCGCACCGCCCTCGGCGCCTTCCTCGTCGTCGTGGCCTCACGGATGCCAGCCATCGCCTCTGACGGCGTGCTGCCGGCGATCCGCTGGGCCGAGGCTGCCGACGCCGCCTATCTCGGCTCGGGCCGGATCGCTGACGACCGGGCCAAGGCTGGCCTGCCGCAGCCTGCAGGCTGGTCCGCCTACCGCGCCTCGCTGGCTCGCGTGCGTCAGACGGCCCGCCTCGACCTCTACGCCCTGACGCCGACCACACCCGAGACCGCTGCGGCTCTGGCCGCCTACCACGCTGCGCGTGGCGAGCGGGCCGGGACCTCTGGCGCTCGACGTGCCGCCCGGCGCCGGCTGCGCAAGGTGTTCGCCCGGCCGGGTGCCGCGCTGCCGCCCCGGCCGACCTAACCGGCGCCGCCTCCCCCTTCGCCTTCCCTGTCTGCCCTCACGAGCCCCTTGGAGCCCGAACGATGTCCCATGCCTTGACCCTGCCCGTTCTCCGTCTCGATGCCGAGCGCATCCCCTTCCACGCCGATCCCATCCTCTCGGCCATCGAGCGCCATTCCGAGGCGTGGAGCGTGTTTCAGATCGCCCCCGAGGGCGAGGCCAGCGACGCCGCTGACGGCGAGACGCACGACAGCCTCAACGCCCTGCTCGCCACGCCCTGCGCCACCCGCGCCGGAATGCTCTGCCTGATCCGGCACCTTCGCTGGTGGCTGTCCGAGGAAGCTCCGAACGCCGCCGCACACCGCTGCCAGGGCGCCGCGGACGCCTGGGCCATCGCCGAGGTCCGTGAGGCCGAGCTGTCTCGCTGCCTCGGCGTGGAGCCGATCCAGCGCCTTCCTCTGGCCCTCCCGTCCGGCCGGCTGCTCGGGCCGACGATCGATCTGCGTCCGGTCCCCGCGCCTGCCCGCCTCGGCCGCGTCCTCGCGGTTGCCGGCGAGCTGATGGCCGCCGTGGCGATCATCAGCGGCGGCTGCGTCCTGACCGGCCTCGCCTCCCTGCTCTGAACCCTTCCCGCCCCTCGCCCTGGGCCGGATGGCTCACGGGCTCCATCGTGGAGATCCCGACATGCGCAACCTGCTGAAGCGTCATCCCAGCACCGAACCCAAGCCGAGCCTGCGGGCGCGGTTGACCAAGACAAAGGCCAAGGCTGCCGGCCTCGGGGCCGATGCGGACCAAGGCCGCCGCGCCGTGCTGGCCGGCTCGCTCGCCGCCGCCATGCCGCTGCCGGCACTCGCCGCGACCCTCCAGGCCGGCGACCGCGAGACCGCGTTCCTGGCGCTTGCCCCCGAGATCACGCCGCTCCTGCGGCGCCTCGGCCCTGCGCTCGCCGAGATGCGTCGTCATGCCGAAACCGCCAAAGCCGCGGCCGGCGACCACCCGGGTTGGGAAGACGAGGCTGCGGGTCAAGCATGGGTGGCCCGGCTCCACGCGGCCCGCGATGCCGCCGGCTACCCAGGAGCGTGGGATGCAGGAAACGCCCTCTGCATCGCCCTGGCTCGCCGGGCCGATCCGTACCTGAACGAGCCGATGCAGACCTTGCCGGGCATCATGCTCAAGGCTGCGCTGAACGACCTTGGGGATTGGTGGGGCGAGAGCGCCCAAGCCGACGTGTCCCGCCTTGCGGCCGAAGCGTTCGGCCTGCCTGCGCCCGCCCCCTTTTTCCAAGAACTGGCAGAGGCCGGCGTCGAGCCCGACGACGACGCCTGACTCCACCCGCCCCGGCGGGTCGGCCCCGCCGCGCATCCCTTCATCCTGAAACACGGAGCACGCGCGTGCCCTCTCTCACCCGTCCGCAGACCCAACAGGCCGCCACCCACGCCGAACAGCGCGACCGCGCTGCCCACCTCCGCGACACCGCTGGTCGGTTCACGAAGAGGAAGGCCGTCGCATCGCCGGCACCCGAACCGGAGAAGCCGGCGCCGACCACGGAGCAGGCGCCTGCCTCACTCGGCACCATTCCCGCGCCAGCCAACGCTTCCGACGACGCCTACGCCCTCATGATCGATGGTGATGGCCTCGGGTTGCACGCGGCGCCTGGTGCCAGCCTCGTC
>NZ_BPQG01000042.1 GCF_022179125.1 Methylobacterium cerastii | reverse complement strand
TTTTGTCACCGCCCTACACAGATAGGCCCGGCCGCGTCGAAGGTCCGGGGCATCGGCTTCCCGGGGCAGGCCGGCGGGGTAAGATGCGTTTCGAGATCGAGCGGAAGTTCCTGGTCGCCCATGAGGGCTGGCGCGCGGACGTCGTCGGCCAGCGGCTTCTGAGGGACGGCCTGGTCGGGCACTTCGCCGGTGGGAAGGTCCGGGTGCGGATCGCCGAAGGACGCGGCTGGCTGACGGTCAAGGGCGAGCGCAAAGGGCTCGCCCGGGCGGAATTCGAATACGAGATCCCGGGGGCCGATGCCGAAGCCATGCTGACCGAGGTCTGCGAGCCGTGCCTCATCGAGAAGACGCGCCACTGCGTCCCCCATGCCGGAGTGAACTGGGAGGTGGACGTCTATGGCGGCGCCCTCTCGGGCATGGTGCTGGCGGAGATCGAGTTGCGGGACGAGGGGCAGGCGGTGGAACGACCCGACTGGCTCGGGACCGAGGTAACCCACGATCCTCGCTTCCGTCAGTCCACGATGCTGCGTCTGTCCCGGGAAGCGGGACGCAACATCACCCTCGCCGAGGTCCTTGCGGCACGGTTCTGAAGGGTCCCGGCGGCACGAACCCAGCAGCTTCCCGTATCCACCTCAAGCCTGCCGCCACCTCCCGGTCGCCCGGTGCGGGATATCGGAGGGCCGGACGGCTGGGTGAGGCCGCGCCTGGGCTCGCATTCGTCGATGCCGTGGCGTTCGCAGGCCGCGGGAGATGTGCCCAGGCCACTACGTCGAGCGGAGGTGCGAAGCGGGTATCATACGCGACGTCTACGATCAGCCTGCCTCGACGGGACCAGGAAAGCCACCGGTGCCGCGGCCAGGATCGGCTTCCAGGTCGAGCTCCACTCCTCCATGGGAGCGGGATCGGAGTGGTGGACGAGGTCGAGGAACGCCAAGCCGGCTTCCATCGTCGCACGCTTGACCAGGGGGTTTAGCGGCCCGCCGTTCCTGAGGGAGCGGTCGGTGAAGACGCTGTGCGAACCGCCTTGGAACACGACGAGCGCCTTCTGCGGCGTCGGAATCGCACTGTAGACGTCGATGCGGTCCTGGACCGGCGAGAAGCGGCCGGGAATGCGGATCGTGTCCTCCGTCGTGGTCACGTGAAGGGTGGGAACGTCGACCATCGCCAGAACCGCCGCGAGGTCGGTCTCGCCGTAGAAGGGCGGCGCCGAGATGACGATGCTCGCCGTGAAGCGCGGGTCCCGGTATCCGATGGGCTTCCCGTCGCGGATCACCTGGGCGCCGGTGAGGATCAGGGTGGTGTTCGCCCCGTAGGAATGACCGGCCGCGACGATGCGTTTCCGGTCGATGGCGGCATGAAAGGGATTTTCGCGTTCGAGAAGGCGGTCGAGGCCGAAGCTCACGTCCCGCGTCCGCTCGATGGCCTCGCGTTCGTCCGCGGCCCCGTCGAGGCGGTCGAGGAGCAGGAGCGGATTGCCCTCCCAAAGCGTCTGGTCGCTGCCGACGTGCTGGATGTGCAGGCTGGCTGTTCCACGTGTCGACCATCCCTCGCCGAGGTAGCTGTAGCCCTTCCGCGAGCCGCCGAGCCCGTGGGAGAAGACGATCAGCGGGAGCGGTCCCTTCCGATCCGAGGCGGCCGGCCAGTAGAGCCGCGCCGGCACCGCGCGGTCACGAGACGGGTCGACCCACTCGAAGTCGATGAACCGTGCCTCGGCGGACGCCGGCAGGGACTTAAGCCAGCCCGCTGCACCCGCGGCCATGACCATCGCGCCGAAGCGGCGACGGTCGGGTCCGTTCGTGGCCTTTCCTTGCGTCGCTACCTGGTTGGATGGGGCATCGACGATGATGGTCATGGCGTCTCACGGGCCGGGGAGGACGGCATAAGGCCGGATCCTTATGGCCCTGGTTGGGCGACCATCGAATGATGAGGATCCCACCTGGCACCGCAGGTCCGGATGGGCCACCTCCACCTGCGCCGGATGTGGCAACCCCATATTGCGCCCCCGCCGGGTTCCCCGCTCGCGCTTCGGACGATAGAACGCGAGGATGACCGTACCCAAAGAGATAGAATTGAAACTCATCGTCGACGGGCCTGACCTGACGGTTTTGAGGAAGCATCCACGCCTCAAAGGCTCCTCCCGCACCAAGGCCAGTCTAGCCTCCGTCTATTACGATACGTCCGACGGACAATTGCGGAAGGCCGGGTACGTTCTGCGGGTACGAGATACGAAAGACGGGTACGTGCAGACCGCGAAGGCATCGGGCGACGGCCTGCTCGAACGCCTGGAATGGGAGCGCTCGGTAGAAGGTCCCGAGCCCGACTTGCGTGCCCTGAAGGAGACGCCCTTGGCCGAGGTCCTCGGTAGGAAGTCGAAGCTGTCGCCGTTGTTCACCGTCGCCGTCGAGCGCCGTTCGTACCAGGTCGAGCAGGGCTCCTCCCGGATCGAGGTCGCACTGGACGAGGGCCGGATCACCCGCCCCGGCGGCAAGCGCGCCTCGGACGTCGTGTCCGTCGGCGAGGTCGAGCTCGAACTGAAGGAAGGCACGGTCGCCGACCTGTTCGCCCTCGCGCACGAGATCGGCGCGGACGTCCCGTTCCGTCTGGGCGTCCGGACCAAGCCGGAGCGTGGCTTCGCGCTGATCGACGGCGAGCCGGACCGCGTCCGCAAGGCCGAGCCCGTGCCGCTGTCCGAGGATATGAATGCGGCCGACGCCTTCCGTGCCGTCGCCCATGCCTGCCTACGTCACATGCGGATCAACGAGGATATCATCCTCGACCATCGCGACCCCGCCGCCCTGCATCAAACGCGCGTCGCGATCCGTCGGCTTCGGTCGGCCTTCTCGCTGTTCGGCGACCTCGTCTCGGACGAGCGGACCGAGGCCATGCGCTCGAACCTCAAGCGCCTGTCGGCGCCGCTCGGACGAGCGCGCAACCTCGACGTCTTCCTGACGCGGACCCTGCCCGCCGAGCGGGATCGCCACCCGGACGAGGGCGGCCTGCTCAACTTGGAAAGCCACCTCGAAGCGCAGCGAACCGAAGCCTACGAGGCCGTCCGGACCGCGCTGGGCTCGGACGAGTGGCGGCGGTTCGTCCTCGACCTGGTCGCCTGGATCAACGCCGGTCCCTGGCTCACGAACGGCGGCGAGAAGGAAGCCCGTCGCCGGGAGCAGCCGGCAAGCGCATTCGCGTTCAAGGTGTTGGAAAAACGCAGGCGCCAGGTGAAGAAGCGCGGGCGCGACCTTGCGAGCCTGAGCACCGAGGAGCGGCACGAGGTCCGCATCGCGGCGAAGAAGCTTCGATACGGAGCCGAGTTCTTCGCCGGGCTCTACACCGGCAAGAAGGCCGCCAAGCGCCACAAGGCGTTCCTGTCGGCGCTCGAAGACCTGCAGGACGGCCTGGGCGACCTCAACGACATCGCCACCGGCCACGAGATCCTCAGTGAGCTTTCCGGGACCGAGGCCGGGGCCGGATCGGCTCTATTCGCGGCGGGCATGACCACCGCGGACATCGAGGCACGGACGCGCAAGCTCGTGGCCTCGGCCGCGGAGGCTCACGAGGCGCTGGTCGACGTACGCCCGTTCTGGCGCTGAGGATAACCGGTTCGGGGGCAGCCCTCAGGTTAGGAGGTGCTGCCCGACTAGCTCGATGACTGCCACGGAGACGAGGAAGCCGGTGAGATAAAGTGGCATCCGGCTCCGGCGGTCGTCCATCCGCGCAAGGATCCGGTTCATCCCCTCGTCATCGTGGTGATCCCGGAACATCAGCGTGGCGCCAGCGACGAGGTGGTGCCGTGGTTCAGTGGCATCGGGATGGGATCGGCCAGGGGGCAATCGGCATCGGCGATCTCTCGCCGCAGGTCTTCGCGTTGCGCCTCGACCAGATCCCCAAGGATATCATCGTCGTAGCCATCGATGACGGCGACGAGGCGGAGACCTGAACCATCCCGCTCGAACTCGACCAGAACCTCATGCTGGGCATAGGGGTCGTGGGGGTTGATGCAGAGGTGCTTCGGCATGGTCTAGGCTGACTCGCGCCGACGGGGCGGCGATGCGGGCCTCCTAGGCCCGGGCCGTGACGGTGGCATGAACGCCATCCGATGCCGTTGCGAGGCCAGGAAACGTGGCCGGCGAGACGCGTCGGGGTGAGGCCGGCAACGTTTCGGGCCATGACGGGGCCGGAAACGCGCACGTCACGGTTTGCGACGGATGGGCGGAGATGGGAGTGGCGGTCAGTCTCGTTCGGGTACGGCCAGCATGACCGCCGCCCGTACGGCGGCCCGCCGGAGTTCATCACCGGTCCAGAACCGGCGCATCAGAGTGGCGGCGAAAGGGTGCTCGGCGACTGCCGACGCCGGATCGATCCGATACCCCTCGCCGAACCGGACGGTGCCGCACGACGGATCGGCCAGGTAGG
Organism: Methylobacterium cerastii; assembly: GCF_022179125.1. Classification (GTDB taxonomy): domain Bacteria; phylum Pseudomonadota; class Alphaproteobacteria; order Rhizobiales; family Beijerinckiaceae; genus Methylobacterium; species Methylobacterium cerastii. Next base: position 36,248 of record NZ_BPQG01000042.1, on the reverse strand, counting down.
CATCGACCACCGCCGTCACATCGTCATCCACGATCCTTAGGGTCGCCAGCAGGTCGAGCGTCATCGGTCCGGGCATTGCATCGCCTTAGGACGGCTCGGCGACGCTGGTAAGTCGGTCTGCTCTGCCAGCCGGGTCGCGGCCCAACGACTTGGGCGATGGGCCCATGGGAAACGAACGCATCATGCCATTCGATCAAGCCGCGCCGTTGGAGGTACGGACCGAAGCGCCCGGGAAGGGTACGAAGCCCTGGGCCTGGTCCATCCATCGCGGGGCCAACCGATGCCTCATCGTCCGCTCCCGTCCCGAGTACCGGGATCGGGCCGAAGCGCTGGAAGCCGGCCTGAAGGCTGCTGGCGGAGTTAGGGCCCGGCTGGGTGCCGAGGTCGTGGTGCGTGATGGTGTCCTGACCTAACCTTCGGTCTTCCATCCGGATCGGAGACCGAGGTGCGTTCCCCCTCCCGCACCATCCTCGTCGCGCTCGTTGCGCTTGCGCTCTGGCCGCAGCCAAGCCTGGTCGCGGCCCAAGCCGAGGGACGCGAGGCGCAAGCCACGGCCGAACGGGTCGCGGCCGAAGGCATGGCCATCGGCTCACCGTCCGGCGCGGGTGGCGATCCGCAGACCTCGGTGGCCCAACCCGTCTTCTCGGCGGGCCGGGCGGCGGAGGTGACGACCTCGTTCCAACCCCTGCTCGGACCCTTGGGCGACCCCGGCGGATACCGCGCCTTCCTGGAGCGACACGGGATCACCTTCGGACTGATCTCGGTGGCCGAGACCTACCGCAATGTTCGCGGCGGCCTGCGGCGCGGTTCCACGGGCCTGACGTTGCTCGACCTCGACGTCGACGTCGATCTCGGCACCCTGGCCGGGTGGAAAGGGGCCACGGTCCACGCCACGGTCTACCAGATCCAGGGGAGCGGCACCTCCCGCTCCCGCGTCGGTAACCTCATGACCATCAGCGAGATCGAGGCCCTGCCAGCCTCGCGCCTCTCCGAACTTTGGCTGGAGCAGAGCCTGTTCGACGACCGGTTGTTCCTGCGCGTCGGCCAGCTCTCGGCCGACACCGAGTACATGGTGAGCCAGACCAGCATCCTGTTCACCAACGGCACCTTCGGCTGGCCGGCGATCTTCGCCGCGAACATGACCGACGGGGGACCGGCCTACCCGCTTTCGGCGCCGACCGTCCGCCTGAAGTACGTGCCGACCCGGGAGCTCTCGTTCCAGGCGAGCCTGATCGACGGCACGCCCGGCGGAGGCAAGCCGCGCTCCGGGATCGACCCGCAGCGGCGCAATCCGAATGGCACTCGCTTCCCGCTTTCCGATCCGCCGCTCGCCATCGCCGAGGTCTCCTACGCCTACAACGCCCACCCGGGCGACACGGGCTTGCCCGGCACCGTGACGTTCGGGGGCTGGCACCGGTTCGGCCGCGTCGATGCCTTCACGCCCGACCCCGTGAGCGGACTCGGCCGACGGGTTTCGGGAGATTCTGGAATCTACGGGGTGATCGACCAGACGATCTACCAGGAGCCGAACGATCCCAACGACGGCGCCAGCGTGTTCCTGCGGGCCTCGGCCTCCCCCGGCGACCGCAATCTCGTGGATTTTTACTTCGACGGCGGGATCGCCTATCGCGGCCTTTTCCCCGGTCGCTCGGACGACACCCTCGGGTTCGGCGTCGGCGTCACGCACATCTCCCCCGTGGCGCGGCGGCTCGATGCGATGGCCGCCCTCCAGAGCCCGACACCAGTCCCTCGCCGCAGCGCAGAGATCGTGCTGGAGGCGACCTATCAGGCCGTGCTCGCCCCCGGCATCGCCCTGCAGCCGACCTTGCAGTACGTCGTCCACGCCGGGGGCGGGATCGCCAACCCCCGCGATCCCGACGGCACACGGGTGCGCAACGCCTTGGTGTTCGGCCTACGGGCCATCACCCGCTACTGAGCCGGTCGCGATCCGCCAGACTCAATCCCGCGGCGGCCGGATGCCTAGGACACGGATCAGCGCATAGGCGACGACCGCCGAGAGGCAGGCGATGGCGATGGCCACGGTGGAACCGGCTTCGTTCTCGGTGAGCGGCAGGCCCTTGGTGTTCATGCCGAACAGCCCCGTCACAAGCGTCGGCGGCAGGAACAGCGCGGTGAGCACCGACAGCATGTAAAGCTGCCGGTTCGAGGCCTGCGCGAGATAGGATGACAGCTCCTCCTGCATCAGCCGGCTTCTGTCCGCGAGCAGAACCATGTCGCGGTCGAGCGCATCGAGCCTCTGCGCGATCCGGGTGGCCGCGGTGATGGCCGCATCCGGGACCTCCTCGTCGGCTCCGGAGGTCTCCAACCGGTGGAAGACCGCGCGCAGGCCGAGGAGCTGGCGGTGCAGCCGGACTGCGTCCCGGCGGATCGGCCCGAGCCGACGACGCTCGCCGCGGACACGCTCGTCGAGGATGTGGTCCTCGATCTCGTCGAGCTCGTCGGCCAGGCGCGCGCCGGTCTCGGCCATCGAGGTCACGACCCGCTCGACGATGACGTCGAGCAACTGGATCGGGGCGAGGATGCCGCGACCTTCCACGGCGGCGTCTCGGGCGAGGTCCGGTCCGAGGACGGGATGCCGTCGACCGCTCGCAAGCAGGCGTGGGCCTATGACGAAATGCAGGCGACCGCCGGCGTCGATCCTCGGGCTTTCGCCAGTCTCCCGGACGAGATCGGCTACGACGCCGCCGATATGGCCCGCCTCGACGATGAGGCGCTGGTGCGGATCGCTTGCGAAAGCCGCTGTGGCGAGGCGAGGCGGACCTAGTCGTCCTTCGTTGATCACGGCCGGCAGGCGCGCGTCGTTCAGGTTGAAGTGCAGCCAGGTGAACGCCTCGCCGAAGCTCCCCGGGACGGACAGCGCCTCCCCGTGGTCGACGAGGTGACCGCAGCCGGTCTCGTCGAAGCGCATCGCCCAGAGCAGGCCCGGAAGCGCCGGCTCGTCGCACAGGCGGCGAGCGGGTGTCTCGGTCGTGACCTCCATACAGCTTAGAACACGTGGCGCAGGATGAAGAACAGCGTCCCGGCGATCAGGATGGCGGCCGGCAGCGTCATGATCCAGGCCAGCGCCATGTTGCGTACGGTCGACACCTGCAGTCCGGAGCCGTTGGCGGCCATGGTGCCGGCGACGCCCGACGACAGGATGTGGGTGGTCGAGACCGGCAGGCCATAGAGTTCGGCCAGGCCGATGGTGCCGGCGGCGACGATCTCGGCCGAGGCGCCCTGGGCATAGGTCAGGTGGGTCTTGCCGATCTTCTCGCCGACGGTGACGACGATGCGCTTCCAGCCGACCATGGTGCCGAGGCCGAGCGCCAAGGCGACGCAGACCTTCACCCAGCCCGGGATGTAGCGGGTGCCCTCGTTAAGGAGCTCGGTGTAGCCCTTCAGCGTCTTGGTATCGGCTTCGGACAGGGTCGCGCCCGACTTCGGCAGCAGCCGGATCGCGTCGGAGGCGAGGTACATGTCGTTGCGCACGTTCGAGGTCGCCCCCGCCGGGACCTGCTGGAGCGAGCCGTAACCCTTCACCGACGCCGCGATGTCGGTCGAGAGCGCGGACAGGGCACCGAACACCTCCGGCTTGTTAAGCTCCTTCGCCTTCAGCGCATCGGCGACCGTCTTGCGGGCCTGGGCGGCGTCGGGCCGTGCCCCACCACCTGAATAGGTCGAGAACACTTTGCTGGCGGCATCCGAGGTCTGGACGAAGGCCGGCGTCGCATCGGCGTTCATGGTCCGATTCAAGGCATAGGCGGTCGGTGCCGCGCCGATCAGGATCAGCATGATCAGGCCCATGCCCTTCTGGCCGTCGTTGCCGCCGTGGAAGAACGACACCAGCGTGCAGGTTAGGATCAGGACGCCGCGGATCCACAGCGGGGGCGGGGCATCGCCCTTCGGGGCCTCGTACAGGTCCTTGCGACGGACCGTGAACTTGAGGGCGAGAAGTAGGAGGGCGGCCGCGACGAAGCCGCAGATCGGGCTGAAGGCTAGTGCCTTGAACACGCCGAGCGCTTGGTTCCAGTCGACGCCGGAGGTGCCGTCCTGGCCGCCCATCAGCTGGTTGGCGAGGCCGACGCCGAGCACGGACCCGATCAGGGCGTGCGAGGACGAGTTCGGCAGGCCCATCGCCCAGGTGCCGAGGTTCCAGATGATGGCCGCGATGAGAAGCGAGAAGATCATCGCGTAGCCGGCGCCCGAGCCGACCTGCAGGATCAACTCGACCGGCAGCAGGGTGACGATGGCGTAGGCGACGGCGCCCGAAGACAGCAGCACACCAAGGAAGTTGAAGGTGCCCGACCAGATCACCGCCACGAGCGGCGGCATCGAGTGGGTATAGATCACGGTGGCCACCGCGTTGGCGGTGTCGTGGAAGCCGTTCACGAACTCGAAGGCGAGCGCGATCAGCAGTGCGAGGCCGAGGAGGACGAAGGCGCCGACCGCGAGGGGCTCCTGGTGGACCGCGTTCATATCGGCGATCAGGCTGAAGACCGCGTAGCCGAGACCGGCGACGAGCACGAGCAGGAAGGCGATGACGCCGCCTGGATGGATGCCATGGTCCAGGCTGGGCTTGCCTGTCGCCACGAGTCCGGATCTAGCGGCCGGTGCCATAATCGCGTCAGACATAGACACCCTTAATTTATTTGGTATCTCCGGGATTAAATTCGGTTGATGACGGTTGGGTGACACTCTAGGGGGACAGCCAAATAAAATTGTTTATCTATATATTATCATGGCGCCGTGCATTTATCGCTCGAGAGCAGTCCTCCAGAAAAGCCGTCGGGCCCAAAATCGAACACCCCCGACCAAAAATGGCGTGAATGATTCGATCATGCTCAGCGCAACGCTGGATGACTTATCTGGGCGCGAAGCCAATATGGATCACTATCCATGCGAACGTCCGGTTTCTCGACTTTGATCGTCGAAAGCAGACCGTCGCAAATCCACCCTGTTCGGTCGTATAGCGGACGCGCAGGTTCCGACCCGACACGGTCGTTCAGGCTTTCAACCCCGAATCCCTGAAGCGGACATTCAAGCTCGATCAAGCGGACACATGGCGCGTGGGTAGCGGCGCCGCAGCTCGCCACGGTTTACCTTGGGCAATAGCGCCCGCCGGGCTTCAACCGGAGGTGGTTTCCGAATCACAGGCCCGGGTGATGATCGTGGGATAATTCAGAGGCCGGCGGACGTTCAGGTGCCGCAGAACGTGCGGTAGCCCACCCCGCCACCCACCGGTGCCTCGGCGTAGCGGGCGTTGGTGGGCTGGTCATCGTAGGGACGCGCCAGCACCGCCAACATGTCCTCGAACGGGCCGAAATCGCCTTGCTCGACCGCCGCCGCGATCATCGCCTCGACGTGGTGGTTGCGCGGGATGAACGCCGGGTTGACCGCGCGCATCGCCGCCGCCGTCGCTGCGGGGTTCCGTCCCTCGTTGGCCAGTCGCTCCCGCCAGCGCACGACCCAGGCGTCGAACTCAGTGGGGTCGACGAACAGGTCGCGCACACCGACGTCCGCATCCGGTCGCTCGGCCGCGTCGCACAGGCGGCGGAAGGTCAGAGTGAAGTCCGCTTGGTTTTCCGCCATCCGCGCCAGAAGGTCGTCCGCGAGCGCGGCATCACCGGCTCTTTCTCCGGACAGCCCGAGCTTCTTCGCGAGACCGCCGCGATAGGCTGCCTCGAAGCGCGGACTGAAGCCGGCGAGCGTCGTCTCGGCGGCCTCGACCGACGCCGCCTCGTCCTCGGCCAGCAGCGGCAGCAAGGTCTCGGCCAGGCGGGTCAGGTTCCACAGGGCGATGCCCGGCTGCTGGCCGTAGGCGTAGCGCCCGTGCGCGTCGATCGAGCTGAAGCGTGTGCGCGGGTCGTAGGCGTCGAGGAAGGCGCAGGGGCCGTAGTCGATCGTCTCGCCGGCCACCGACATGTTGTCGGTGTTCATCACCCCGTGGACGAAGCCCACGAGGAGCCAGGACGCTACGAGGTCGGCCTGGCGGGCGACGACACCTGCGAGCAGCGCCCGGTAGGGATGCTCCGCGGATGATTTCTCGGGATAGTGCCGGGCGAGGACGTGGTCGGCGAGCGCCCGCACCGCCTCGGTGTCACCCCGGGCGGCGAAGTACTGGAAGCTGCCGACCCGGATGTGGCTGGCCGCAACCCGGGCAAGCACCGCGCCGGGCAACCGGGTCTCGCGCAGGACGGGCTCGCCGGTAACCACCGCAGCCAGCGCCCGAGTGGTGGGGATGCCGAGCGCGGCCATGGCCTCACTGACGAGGTACTCGCGCAGTACTGGTCCGAGCGCCGCCCGGCCGTCGCCGCGGCGGGAGAACGGGGTCGGGCCCGCGCCCTTAAGCTGGATGTCGTGGCGGTGGCCGTCACGGTCGACGACCTCGCCGAGCAGGACGGCGCGCCCGTCGCCGAGCTGCGGCACGAAGTTGCCAAACTGATGCCCGGCGTAAGCCGTTGCGATCGGATCGGCGCCTTCCGGGACGGTGTTTCCGGCGAGCATCTCCACCCCGGCGGGGCCAGCGACCCAAACCCCGTCGATGCCAAGAATCGCCGCCAGGTCGCCATTCAGGCGGATCAGGCGCGGGGCCGCGACGGGTGTCGGGGCGCGGCGGGCGAAAAAGCGGTCCGGCAAGCGGACGTAGCTGTTGTCGAAAGGGATCGCAGTCATGATCAGGAGCTATGAGCGATCGCGCTGGCGGACAAGTGTATCCCGGGGACCACTGGGTTACGGTTCTCGAGAAGGCGCGTGTTCGCGCCGCGGTGTCTGCTGCCAGAACGATGCTGGCGTAGTTCGAGCGACAAATATAGACGCGAATCGCCCAATTCTTGCTTCCTGGCAAATGTCTGCTTCTTCTGTTTCCCTTGCCCAGACCTAACAGGTAGCGAGCCACCCTTCTCGGATATCGTCAGACAAAGTCAGGCGTACAAAATACAGTCGTTTTCCGTTCAGCGCTGATTGCCGCTCACAGATGCAGTTAGGGCGCGCTATGATGGCAAGCCTTTCCTCACTCTTGGAAAACGGCGTTCGATCAGGCGGCGAAGTATCTCACGTTGACCTGATCGGTCTCGATACTGGACATCTCGGTCCTGTGCAGGGTCTCGACGATCTCAAAGCGGCGCGCGACACGCTCGTTCCATCAGACGGATGGGAAGGGATCTGAGCTTAAAGGAGATGAAATGTTGAGCGTATATGGCCAGATCTTGCACCAATTTTGAGCGATTTCTAAGTCGAATAACGATCTATACGATTTATTAGCAATGTAGATCCATGCATTAGTAGATTGATAGATGGCTCGATAAAGGGCCGTCTGTAAGTAAGTTGTGCTGGAATTGATTGATGAGCAATCTATCCCTGTCCGCGGTCGTTGGTACCTCTGCTCGGAATCTTAAGAACAGTGCTTCATCCGACCTCACATCGATCCAATCTATAACCGGGCGCATGAAGCTTCTTGCGCTCAATGCGCTCATCGAAGCTGCTCACGCCGGTGAGAAAGGTGCAGGATTTTCAGTCGTCGCACAGGAGGTGCGTGCTGTATCTTCCGAAATAGAGCAACTGGCATCGTCTCTTGGGCTTAGCCTCAGTACCGGCATTGAGCATCTCACGCAGGCTGTCGATCGTCTTGCGAACGAAGCGCGGGCCACCCGTTGTGTGGATCTTGCCCTGAACGCAGTCGAGCTGATCGACCGCAATCTCTACGAGCGGACCTGCGACGTACGATGGTGGGCGACCGACGCGGCCGTCATCGCATGTGCGAACGAGCCAAGTGCTGCCGCCGTCGCCTACGCGAGCGAGCGCCTTGGCGTCATCCTGTCCGCCTACACGGTCTATCTCGACCTTTGGCTCTGCGACACCGAGGGGCGTGTTCTCGCCAATGGCCGTCCCGACACGTATCCCAAGGTGGTGGGATCGCATGTCGGCAACGAGCCCTGGTTCCGTGACGCTCTCACCCTGCGCAGCGGTGATGATTTCAGAGCGGCCGATGTCCGTATCGAACGTCAGCTCGACGGGGCTCAGGTCGCAACCTATTGCGCCTGCGTGCGGTCCGCGCACGGTGAAGAGGGGCGGCCACAGGGCATTTTAGCGATCCACTTCGATTGGCAGCCGCAGGCCCGTGCCATCGTTGAGGGCGTGCGGCTAGGACAAAGCGAGCGAGATCGCACCCGGGTGATGCTACTCGATGCCAAAGACCGCGTGATCGCCTGCTCAAAGGGCCAAGGGGTTCTGAGTGAGGTGTATCGGCTTCGCACCGAAGGCCAACAACATGGTCATTATCTGAACGATCGTGGACGGCTCGTCGCCTTCCATGAAACTCCGGGCTACGAAACCTATCGCGGCCTTGGTTGGCGTGGTGTGATCGAGCAACAAGCAGAGGGATAAGGCAACGACAGAGCCGAAAGCTACCCCCTCGAAGCCCGCTGCTGAATCGCGGCGGGTTCCTACGGCGTGCTCAGGCAGCCATACGACCCGGACGACCCAAGCCGATGTTCTTGGCAAGGGCGGAGCGAGCCGCTGAGTACGAGGCTGCCGTCGTCGGATAATCGTCTGGCAGGCCGAACTTCGCCCGGTAGCTGTGCGGGTCAAGCCCGTGCTTCGTGAGGTGACGCTTCAGCGTCTTGTAGGCCTTGCCGTCGATGAAGCTGACCAGACCGTCGGGCCGGATCGACTTGCGGATCTGTGCCGCGGTCGGCTTCTCGATCTCCTCGGCTGGGGCTTTGGTACCTGCCACACCCGTCCCGCTCGTGATGCCATTAAGCGCCGCGTGGACGCTTCCGATCAGGCCCGGAAGCTCAGTCACCGACACGCGGTTGTTCGAAACGTAAGCCGCTACCAGTTCGCTCGCCATTGCGAGCATATCAGGGTTCAACCCCAGGTTATCTTTGGTCACTTCATTCGCCCTGTGTGTACGCTACCGGCGTGAGATCTACCTATCGCAGATCCAGATCAAGGCACAACTCGCTCAAGATCGCGCGAGCCTGCCGTGAACTGTACGCATGCTATGAGGATTTGGTTTCGGGGAAGAGTGAGCTGGGGCGTCCCATCGACGGGCCCTGGCTCTACATCGCATCGGGAGTCAGCGACGACTGCTCCCGAGCGCATAGCATCGCACAGGTGCTGCATGATGAGCCCCGGCCGCCCGAGCGGTCGGGGGCTTTCTTTGCCCCATCGAGCATCATGTCGAAGCGAAGCAACAGATTTCCATCCGTGTTGCAGCATTCGCCGGTGTGTTTTCCATAGAGGTAGCTTGACCAACGGCATCAAGCCGTAGAGCGATAGATCCTCTTGATGGAAGGAACCGTCGTGGACGAACAAGCTGAAGCTCAATCCCCCAATTTCATGGAACTCGCTGCCGACCTCGTTTCGGCTTACGTGTCGAACAACAACGTGCCGGTGTCGGAGCTGCCTGGCGTGATCGCCAGCGTGCATGCTGCCGTTGCGGGTCTTGCTAACCCGACGCCTGCCGAGCCCGCTGGCCCCGAGAAGCCGACGCCGGCGCAGGTCAAGAAGTCGATCACACCGGACGCGCTAATTAGCTTCATCGACGGTAAGCCATACAAGACGCTCAAGCGCCACCTGACTAAGAGCGGCCTGACTATGGAGAGCTACCGGACGCGCTACGGTTTGCCTTCGGATTACCCTTCGACTGCGGCGAGCTATTCCGCCAAGCGCTCCGAGTTGGCTCGCTCGCTCGGCCTCGGCCAACTGCGCAAGGCAGCCCCCAAGGCCGCCGCAGCCGACGAGACGGTCTCTGAGGCGCCCAAGACCCGCGGTCGGAAGCCCAAGGCTGTAGAAGCGCCCGAGGCAGCCCCGAAGGCTCGCGGCCGGAAGAAGGTCGCCAAGACGGCCTGAGGCCGTTCAGCGCCCCGTTCCGGCACACCGCGGCACCCGTCGCGGTTACGGGCTTCTAACCAAGCGCCGCCATCCTGCATGGGGGCCATGTACTGCGTATCGGCCTAGCTGGTGAGATCCGGGGTTCCCCCGCCGCGTGAGCAGATCGCGGCGGGGCCGAACCGTAAGGTGCCTCACCCGCCCTGTAGGCTCTCCGCGAAGTCGTCGGGCACCTCGCCGAATTGACCCAAGATCGTCGTGCTTTCTAGCTCGCCAGTCTCATCGTTGAGGCTGAACACTATCGCTGAGTTGCCCCACGTTTAAATGGCGGCGTGAGGCAACAGAGATCAGTGTGCGGGCTTAGCCACGCTGCCCGTTGACGCGCCCGTCTCCGGCTTGCCGGTGGCCGCCGTATTGTCGGCCTTTGGCACTGCCGTCGCTTCGATCACGTCGAAACGGACCCCATCCTCGACCTGCTTCAGAGTCGCGTTGGCCTCGTAGTACTTGCCGTCGGCGATGAGCTTGGCGGCGTTGTCGACGCCCTGCGTGGTCTTGCCCAGCGGCACCACCGCCATCGTAAAATCGACGTCGACGCCAGCAAGCTTCAGCCGGTCGACCGCGCCTTTTTTGTCACCCTGCTTTAGGTGCTGGTTAGCTTCATCGACTGCTTTCGACTGATCTTTGTTGCGGGCGACAAAATCGTCCGCGAGCACAAGCTGCGCGTCGACCGGGAGCCACGTCACAGCCTCCTTCGAGTTGGCAGAGGCGCTGGCGGCGGGCTTACTCGCATCCGCCTGCTTGCCGGGCTCGGTCTGACCCTTGGCCGTGCCGTCCTTGCCAGCCATCGTTGCAGCCGTATCTATGCCGGCGGGCGGCTTCAAATCCGCCTCAGCCTTGATGAAAGCTGTAGAGTCGGTCTTGGCCTTCTCTAGGGCGGACTGCGCGTGGCTCACGAACATCCGTGCCTGGTCAGGTTTGGCCTCGTAGATCGCCAGGCGCGCAAGGTGGACATCGCGGTAGGCGTCTACCCCGTCGGTAGAAAGCTTCCCAACGTCGGCATCAGTCTGCTTCTGCTGAGCACTTATCACAGGTGCCGCTTGAGACGCCTGGTCTGCCGCTACAGCCGCACCGGCGAGCAGGGTCGAAGCTGCCAGCGCAGCGGCGAGTGATTTTAGCCTGGCCATGATCGGATCTCCTTAGAACTTTCTAAGACTCGGCGGCGACCAACTATGGACGTCTTCCATGCGGTCCTGAAAGTCTCCTGACAATGGCAGATTTGACGACGATGCTGCATGAAACATCTGTCATTTTGCGGTAAGGGTTTGGTGAGCGGTTCGCGTAATGCAGGAAAGCCGACGTTGCCTTAACCATGTCGCCCGGTCGACATGGACCGTCCCACCGGGTCACGCCTGCCCTGGCACCCTCGCGTGTTCTGAAATCGGGTGAGCAGGACACTGGCTTCCTGCATCGTCGCCCCGATCACGCCTGCGATGTTACCAGACGTCTGCGCATCGTTGGGATAGGTCGTTGCGTAACCTACGTAAATCTAGCGGATCGGTAGGCGCTTCCAAGGTCATCTATACCGCCTGCTCTGCCCGAAGGCGGACCGGCAGAAATCCACCCATGTCGGCCGTTCCCGAAGCCGGCCGTCGACACCGCCAGTAAGATCGCTCATGAATGAACGGAGATTTGCCTGACCGCCGCACCGCAGCTTTGTCTCAGGCAGGCTCATGGCCGATCCCTACTCAAGCATCACCAACGTCATCCTTCGTCAGATTGAGACCACTGACCTTAATTCCTGTGTCTGACCCGGCGCCGTGACTGCGTCAACCCACCCTGAAACGCTCTGACTTCTGTTATCGTCTCCGAGCAGGCCTGCCGCCACGAAAGGGCATGCGGTTGGCATCGGCTGCCCTTAGAAGAGCTCTATGCTCGATGCCTTGTTCTCGCCGGCCGCGGCCCGCAACGCCGCCTTTATCGCTGAAGTCCTCATGCGCGTTCTCCCGCCCAGCGGCCTCGTCCTTGAGATCGCGAGCGGGTCGGGCGAGCACGCCGTACATTTCGCTCGTGCGCTGCCCGCGCTCGTTTGGCAGCCCAGCGATCCCGATGAAGCGGCCCGTCGCAGCATCGTCGCCCATGCTCGCGCCGCAGAGCTGGCGAACATCCGGTCGCCGCTGGCGATCGACGCGATCCGTCAGCGGTGGCCGGTGACGCGGGTGGACGCGGTCGTCGCGATCAACATGATCCACATTGCACCCTGGGGCGCGACCATCGGACTGATGGCTGGTGCGGAAGCGACGCTCGCGGAGGGTGGTGTGCTCTACCTGTACGGTCCTTTTCGGGAGGGTGGCGCGCACACCGCTCCGAGCAACGCCGCGTTCGACGACAGCCTGCGCGCCAGGAATGCCTCCTGGGGGATCCGCGATATCGAGGCGGTCGTAGCAGCCGCCCGAGCGCACGATTTGCATCTGACCGAGCGCGTCGCGATGCCGGCCAACAACCTTAGTCTGATCTTTCACCGAGGGCGCCGAGGCTCTGCCGTCGACAGGGAGGTCACGCTTTGACCACCTCGTGCCCAACCAGCGCGGTCATCGTCGGTGCGTCTGGCAGCATAGGCGGGGCCTTGATCCGCGCGCTCGCCGAGGCTGCAGCCTACGCGCCGATCTTCGCGCTCTCCCGCTCGGAATCGTCAGTCCCGCAGGGCGTCCGAACTCTCCCGGTCGACCTGACAGACGAGGCGACAGTTGCGGCGGCGGCGGCCAGGGTCGGCGAAGCCGGACCGGTCGGCCTGGTCATCGTCGCCACCGGCCTTCTCCACCGGACAGGCATCTCGCCCGAGAAGACGGTCGGGGCGCTCGATCCCACCGCAATGGCCACCGTCTTCTCAGTCAACACGATCGGCCCTGCGCTCGTCGCCAAGCATTTTGTGCCCCTTCTGGCGCGAGGGGAGCGATGCGTGTTCGCCGCCTTGTCGGCGCGGGTCGGATCGATCGGCGACAACCGACTTGGCGGCTGGTACGCCTACCGCGCCTCGAAGTCGGCGCTGAACCAGATTCTGCGAACGCTCGCGATCGAGGTCGCCCGGAGCCGACCGGAAGCGATCGTCGTGGGCCTGCATCCGGGCACGGTCGCCTCCGGCCTGTCACGGCCCTTCCGGCCGGACCCGACGGCGGACGGCGTCTTCTCACCCGAGGAGAGTGCGGCGCATCTCCTGCGCGTGCTGGATGGCCTAAACGCGGACGACACTGGCGGCGTCTTCGCTTGGGACGGCTCGCTGATCCCCGCCTAAGCGCGGCCCCGGCTCAAATGGATGGACAGTTTGGCGAATCCGACGTCGGCGGCAGTAGCATCGAGGCGCTCCGGGTCGCGTTCTCTTCAACCGGAGTACTGGCGGCGTTACGCGAGGGTTCACCCTTGCATGCCTGCTACGGCATTACCCCTGCAGCGGTCAGTCGGCCTGCCAGCCTTGGATAGATCCGCAGCGCGTTGCGCGCGAAGATCTTAGCGCGGTCGGCGTCTGGGATCGCGGCGGCCTCAACGTAACGCTTGGTGTCGTCGAAGGCGTAGCCGGTCTCGGGATCGATCCCGTTGACGGCGCCGACCATCTCGGAGGCGAACAGCACGTTGTCGGTCGGGACGACCTTCAGAAGCAGGTCGATCCCGGGCTGATGGTAGACGCAGGTGTCGAAGAAGACGTTGCGCATCAGCTCCGAGATCGGAGGCCGCTTCAGGTCCTGCGCGAGTCCACGGTAGCGGCCCCAGTGATACGGCACCGCGCCGCCGCCATGGGGAATGATCAGCCGCAGGGTCGGAAAGTCCTTGAACAGGTCCGATGTCACGAACTGCATGAAGGCGGTGGTATCGCCGTTCATGTAGTGGGCGCCGGTCGCATGGAAGTTGGGGTTGGCCGAGGCGCTGACATGGACCATACCCGGCACGTCGAGCTCGACCATTTTCTCCCAAAGCGGATACCAGAACCGGTCGGACAGCGGCGGATCCGTCCAATAGCCTCCCGACGGGTCCGGGTTGACGTTGCAGCCGACGAAGCCGAGTTCACGCACGCAGCGCTCGAGTTCGGCCGTGCAATTCTTCGGTGAGACGCCCGGCGACTGAGGCAGCTGGCACACGCCAACGAAGTTGCGCGGCATCAGCGTCGCCACGCGGTGGATCATGTCGTTGGACACAATCGACCAGTCGCGGCTGGTGCGGGCGTTGCCGATGTGATGGCCCATGCCGCCGGCCCGCGGCGAGAACAGCGCTAGCGAGATGCCGCGCGCGGTCTGGAGCTTGACCTGCCGGTCGGCCACGCTCGCTCGCACCTCGTCGTCGCTCACGGTCAGGGATGAGGGTGCAGGCGATTGCGCAGGGTCGTTGATGGCGTCGATCTGGCGCTTGCGCCAGGTCAGCATCGTAGGCGGCTCGGTCGTGTAGTGCCCATGGCAGTCGATCACGAGACCGGTATACGACGCCCGTTCGGCGACGGGTTGAGCCTGTGCAGAGGCGCTCTGCGCCGCCAAGGCAGCAACGCCGCCACCAGCGAGCCCGCGCAGGAAGCCCCGGCGCGGGAGACAGCAGGTACACGTGTTCGGCGGGTTCGGATCCGAGTCGGCGATCATCATGGCGGGGTCCTCACGGTGCGGCGGTGCGTTTGCGCAGAACCATGTCGCCTTGGAACAGGAACTTCTGGGCGCGCTTGCCGGTGTCGACCTCGGTGGTGAACACGTTGCCCTTGGAGTCCACGGCAAGGTTGTGGACCCAGTGGAAATCGCCCGCCTGCCGGCCGTTGCGTCCGAAGCGACCGAGGATTTCACCGGTGTCGCGACTGAGCGTGCGGACCTCGTTGTTCGCCCCGTCGGCGTTGATAAGGTAGGTCTCGCGCTCGTCGGGCCAGAGGGCGAGCTCCCACACCGCACCGTTGGCCCGCGTGCCGCGCTCGACGAACATCTCCTTCACGAAGCTGCCGTCCTTGTGGAAGACCTGGATGCGGTTGTTGGTCCGGTCACAGACATAGACCAGCCCGTCACGGGCGATCTGAACGCAGTGGACTGGATTGCGGAACTGCGCTGCCGGCGCAGCCGCGGGATCGTAGGGACCGAGCTTCTCGTCGGTCGGCGGCTTACCGTAGGCACCCCACATCCGCTTGAACGCGCCCGTCTCGGCGTCGAACACGATGACCCGATGGTTGTAGTAGCCGTCCGCGACGTAAAGCTCGTTGGTCTCGGGATCGACCTGCATCGCGGCAGGCTTGCCGAGGCGCGAGACGTCCTGGCTGTCCGTCTGCGCGCCCGATTTGCCGATCTGCAGGACGAACCGGCCGTCCTGGGTGAACTTCAGGATCTGGCCGTCAGTGTCGCCATTCCCCGCCAGCCAGACGAAGCCCTTGTGGTCGATGTGGATGCCATGCTCATTCGTGGGCCATTCGTAGCCCTGGCCTGGGCCGCCCCAGGACTTCAGCAGCGTGCCGGCCTGGTCGAAGACAAGGACGGGCGGTGCCGGCTTGCAGCACCGGGTCCGCGGCGGATCGAGGCTTGCGGCCTTCTCATCGTCAGTGAGCGTCCGTGGCCGCTGCACGACCCAGACGTTGTCCTGCGCGTCGACGGCGACGCCGGCGGCCTGCCCCATGATCCAGTCGTTCGGCAGGCGTTTGGGCCAAGCCGGATCGACCTCGAAGCGTAGTGGCTCCTCTGCATGGACCGGTAGGGCGAAAACGATCGCGACCACGGCCGCAAGGCGTCGCAGCATGCAGGTTCCTCCAGCGATCTTAAATCTGGCGTGATCGCTTTGTCTGGTGCCATTGAGGGCCATCGGACTGCGTTCGTCCAGCGACCAGACTTTAACTTCGGGCCGCATTGTTTTTCGCGGCACGATCCCGCCAGCCTCTTCGCAGCCGTCTCGATGTCGGTGGCCGCACGGCTCGCGTCGGAGCTTAGAGAACCTGCGGGATCCTGGCGGGGGTGCCCGTCCGGCTCGGCCGAGAAATCGTCTCCAGCGATTTGTGCGGGTCGATCGCGGTGCGGCCTGTGATATCGAGAGCATCGGTGGAAGCGCCGCGACGGCGGTGCACGGATCGCAGCTGATCTCGCGCTGCCATGCGGACCGACCGGTTCGATAGACGGGTCTCGCCGCTTCGGCTTGGCCCTGGATGCAGCAACTCGGCAACGGTCCTACGGTGATCACTTCGAAGCCGCGCCGACCTCTCGGAGATATGCGGCGGTCGCTGGGTGAAGCCACCCTGCCGGCACGTTCGAGACCAGGTTGCGCGGATCGCTCTCGCGGCCCTGCGGATAGTTTTGAGCCAAGGTCTCCCGCCCGCGGTCGATCGCCCGCACGAGCCTGGCAACGGCAATGTCATCCAGGCCTGGTCGGGCAATGATGAAGCTCCAGGAGCCGACGGTCTCGATCTCGGCATCCTGCCCGCGGAATGAACCAGCCGGGACCGTCAGGGGACGCATCGAGGCGCGAAGGGCCAGGATCTGCGGGATCGTCTCAGGCGCCGGGCCGAAGAAGCGGGCGCCTCCGGGTGCCTCCGCCAAAGTTTTGAAGGCCGGCCAGCCAAGGCTCGCCCCCCAGAGCGCAGCGGCGCGACCATCGAGAACCTGAGTGGCGCCGTCGGCGGCATCGTCGAGGAGGATCGGCGTGATGTCGCGCGCAGGATCAATGCCGGAACCCTGAAGCACGATCCGCCCCATGATCGTGAACCCCGAGCCGCGCGTACCGAGGGCCACCGCACGACCGCGCAGATCCTGGACACTTCGGACTGGACTGGCGGCTGGAACGACGAACATGCCGGGCGAGGCGTCGATGGGGGCCACGACCGATAAACGATCGCCGTCGTCGCTTTGGGCAGCCAGTGCTTCGTAGGCGTACTCACCTTGCACGAGGGCGAGGTCGAGCTTGCCCGCGTTGAGCAGGGTGAGGTTTTCCGTCGAGCCCTTCGTGATCTTTGTATCGACCATCAAACCCGGATCGACAGCGTGGACGGCGGCAATCAGCGCTCGGCCAAAGGCCGGAAATGAACCACCCGGCGTTGCCGTCCCCAAAGTAAGACGGAGCCCGGACTCGGTCTGCTGCGCCAGCGCGCGTGGGATCGTGGCGAGGCTTGCCATGCCGAATAGCACTGCGCGCCGCTGCATCATGGCCCCCCCCGCACATGGGCTCGTCGTGATGGACCAGGCGCGCGGACCGAGCGGCACGCCTCGACAAACCCGATGACATCCCGTCAGATCGACGAACAAAGCCTATCGCGGGATCCAAGGTCGTACGCCAGCAAAAGCGACCTGCAATGTCCCGTGATCGATCCGGGAGGATAATGCGATGCGATGGAATGCGTTGCTGCCGGCCTTGGCCGTTGCCACGAGCTTGTCCTTTGTTGGCGATGCAGCCGCAAGACCGCTCGCCTTTACCGGGGTCCGCCTGATCGACGGTCAATCGTCTAAACCGATCGAAGACGCTGTGCTGATTGTCGACGGCGAGCGCATTGTCGCTGCGGGTTCACGCACGACCGTTGTTGTGCCGTCCGATGCCGAAATCCGGGACCTGCATGGGCGCACGATCATGCCGGGGTTGATCTCCGACCACTCGCATGTCGGCATCGTGAACGGCATCGACGTGGGCGCCCAGAACTACACGAGTGAGAACATCCTCGCTCAACTCAAAGCCTACACAGCTCGGGGCGTCACCACGGTTATGGCCCTTGGGCTCAATGGGGCGATCATGCCTGAGATCCGTGCTGAGGCGCATGCCGGACGCATTCCCGGCGCCGACCTGTTCGGCGTCGATCGGGGCATCGGCGTTCCGGATGGGGGACCGCCGCAAGCGATGATCCGTGTGAGCTCGGACCAGCTCTTTCGCCCAGCGAGCGCCGAAGAGGGCCGCGACGCGGTCCGCGCGATGAAGGAGCGTGGCACCGACATGGTAAAGCTCTGGCTTGACGACTTCGGCGGCTCCGTGCCGGCCAAGATGCAGCCGGCCGTCTACGCGGCTGTGATCGACGAGGCCCATCGCCTAGGCTTGCTGGTCGCCGCGCATGTCCACGACCTCGAAGACGCGCGTGCCGTCGTCCGGGCCGGGGCCGACGTGTTGGCGCACGGCGTCCGTGACAAGCCGGTCGATCCGGACTTCGTCACGCTGCTTGAGGCTCGCCACACCTGGTACATCGCGACACTCGCCCTCGACGAAGCAACGTTCGCCTACGCTGATGCGCCGGCCTGGGCACAGACGCCCTTTGTCAGAACGGCACTCTCGCACGACCTCAAGGCTCGGTTCGACGACCCCGTTTGGCAACGTGACACGCGTTCGAGCACCAAGGCGCAGGGCGCCCGCGACTCCCTGGCCATGAACCTCACCAATCTGAAGGTCCTGAAGGACGCTGGTGTCCGGATCGGATTCGGGACCGACAGCGGCGCGGCGCCTGAGCGGGTCCCGGGCGTGGCGGAGCACCGAGAGTTGGCGTTGATGGTGCAGGCCGGGTTCACACCCATGGAAGCTTTGACCACCGCAACGGCGCGGGCCGCCGATCTTCTCGGCCTCCGCGATCGCGGCCAGCTGGAAGCCGGACGTCGTGCCGACTTCATCATCCTTTCCGCGGACCCGTCCGAGGACATTGCGAATAGCACTCGGATCATCGAGATCTGGCAGCGCGGACGAATGCAAGAGCCAGTCTCATCGGCTTCGCCATGATCCGGCTCTGCTGTAAAGCAGCTTCGTATTGTTAGCTAATTGTGCGAAGCGCCGGAATTTTGATTGGTTACCTCGGCAATCGTGCTCAGGTTTTTCCAACACCTGAGATGCACCATGATCGGAATTCTGACGCCTGCCCGAAGCAGACATTCTGCTGCCGACCCAACCTCGCCGTACAGGCCTGCGTCGACGCTTCCCGAAAGCAGCCATTCGTCGGGCGTGAGGCAGCTTCGGTTCGGGGCGGGAAGCGGACTTTAGCCCTTTGCCCCTAAGCAGACGTTCTGCGTCGGACGCAACTGAGTGGTACAAGCTGCATCAAGATCTGCCATCAGGGATACACCGACCCCTGCCACCTCACCCAAGCGAATTGAGCGAGTCGGAATCGAGGTGTTTGAGAATTCGCTTGAGTGCCACGCGGTTGTTTTTATCGTCCGTGCTCTCAAGCGCATCCTGAAGGACAAGGCGGATGTCTCCGGCCTCGACCTTCTCCATGTCCCAGTTCGGATAGAGACGCTCTCGTTCTTCCTCGCTCTGGCTGAGCGAAACGATGTCATAGTGGCGCTTGTCGCGATGCAGGGTTGCGATCAGTTTCCGTATCTCGGCGGCTGGCCCCTCGATCCACTGGAAGAAGACACCGCTGCCGAACACGAGCACCCCGGTGATACCATGGGCGAGATTGTTGCGTTGGGCCGTCTCGACGATGCGAGCGACTTCGGCGTCGTCAACGCCCCCCGCGGCCCGACTGCAGTAGACGAAATGGTAAAGTTTGGGCAGCGCCGCTTCGTCAAATTCCGCGCCGCGCGGAATGCCGTATTCGTCGAACATGGATGGGCACTCCTACCTGGATCAGCTAGACGCTGCTCGAACCCTGTCTGTACCGATATTCGAGAAAAGGTGCGGGTCAAGTCAGTCAGAAGGCATCCCAAGTTCATCCATCAGGCCATTATTCACGGAAGCCTATGATACATCGTGCTCGGATTGAGCAGCAAGCCGCTCGAATATCTTGATCGCTTGTGGAGGAGTGGCCCGATCTATGGCTCCGTCGGCAACCTCGGCCTGCGACCACATCCATGAACGGGCGGGATCGTCACGCATAGCCCAGGTGGGAAATAATCGATCCGTCACGGTCTGATAGGATATGCGCCGGATCTCCAGATGTCGGTCGTCCCTCAAGATCCGGGCATAGGTCGCATCCAGCGCATCGGCCGTGCCCTCCAGCAACTGCATGTAGACATCCGCCCGGCAAATGAGGGCGCCCGTGATCCCATCGCGCGTGTTGCATCGCCGCGATTGCGAGAGGATGCCGTTGAGCATCGCTTGATCGAATCCGAAAGGCCGTGAGGCATAGATGAGCTGAACGAGAGACATTGCTGCGAGATCCCATCAGTCACTTGGATCGGTCGATGAATCCACACTCGCTCACGCGAAGGCCGAGCGATGAGAAATCGCCTCGGCGAGGATGGATTTGCCTCAGGGCGATGTCGAGCGTTTGGATTGAGAAGACGAGAGCAGTCTTTGTGCGAGCAGCACCGCGGTAGGAGCGTCGACCGCCGAGGCGTCGGCGCCGACCCGTTCGACATATTCCGGATGCTCAAGAAAGACGGGTCCCCCGACGATGACGCCGATCGACGGGTTGAGCGACGCCCGCCGTACCGCCTGGATCGAGATAGCGAGTTGATCGAGGTGGCTCTCCCGGCTCAGCGTCAGACCCACCACGCCGAACAACTCCGAGCCGACGAGATCGGCGATTTCCTCCGGACTGGAGGCCAGGCCGCTCGCCACATGCCAGCCGGCCTTGCGCATGAACTGCTCGACGATCGCCAAGCCGAAGGTGTGGCGTTCACCGGGTGCCCCCATCAGGAGGATACGACGCCCATCATCATAGGGAGCGATGCCTCCGTCCGACCGGAACGTGGCCAGAAGGAACTGGAGTTGGGCGAGGCCGGCCGTGACCTCGATGAAGTCGCACAGGTCGTCATCCCACATGCGACCGAGCAAGGCCGCAGACGGTGCCAGAAGATCGAGGAACAGGTCGTCGACGCAATAGCCCTTCCTCATCAATTCGGAAAAGGCATCCATGAGTGCTCTGACGTCGTGCCCGAGGATCAGGTCCGTGAAGCCGGCGACCGCTTCCGTATCGAGCTTCGGCAGGATGTCCGACCGGACCTGCCTCTCGCCGCGATCGAGCAACATCAGCCGGGGGATGATGTCCGTCTGAACGATGCGGCCGAGTGCCAGCGTCCGCTGTCGTGCCTCTTCGGCAGACCGTCGTCGTGCATAGTCCTCTCGGACATACGCCGCTTCAGCGATTCCCGCCGTGATCAGACCGGCCCACTCTCGGTGGGGTGATCCCAGATCCAGCATTACCTCATCCCCATGGTCGGGGGTTCAGATCCCCGTTTGTTCCTGACCGTTGTCCGGCGAGTACGAGGCGCAAAAGAGCTGCAAATGTGCGCGTTGTAAAGAAGACGACCTTCCTACCGCGCGCCCGGCAAGCCAAGGACGTTGGGCGTTGTGACTCTTCGCGGAGACATTCCGACGGGTGGCTCAATCGGCCATCGCTGCATCATGCCGTGGCCAATTAGCGCGACAAGCTACGATCAGGCTGTCAGCCAATCATGCTGCCCGTGGTCGCCGATGGCACGTACTCAATCCTGGTTTGAGGTGCCTGCCGGATCATTCCGCGGGTGCGGAGTGGAGCCTCGATGCCCACGTTGTGAAAGATGGCCAAACACAGAATTCACAAAAATATGGTCGACATGTGTTATCGATTTTTGG
Source organism: Methylobacterium cerastii (assembly GCF_022179125.1). Taxonomy (GTDB): domain Bacteria; phylum Pseudomonadota; class Alphaproteobacteria; order Rhizobiales; family Beijerinckiaceae; genus Methylobacterium; species Methylobacterium cerastii. Next base: position 14,957 of record NZ_BPQG01000042.1, on the reverse strand, counting down.
CTTCCTTGACGACGACAAGACCGCTTGAGAGGCGACCCTGATATTTGTTTTACTGTGATCGAGTTCCACTCCGATCTATGAGATAAGGTCGTAGTCTGCACGATGTGCGTCTTTAAATTGAGCGCCAGCTGTGTTATTTGCTATATAGTTTAATATATTTTGTAATTGCAATACCGACAGCTTAATATCTGTGCCCATTAAAATTTTCTAGAAAATATGCGTCGGGCGATATTTCTCGCATATTCTGAAATTAACGTGTATCACTTGCTGGAACTCAGCAGGAAACGCCGTGAACAGCCGAAACGCCATCGAAGCCTTGACGCTTCAAAACCAACGCCTGACGGGAATGCTTCGCGGCATCGATAACGGCCTGTGGTGGGCGACGGACCCTGCCGCCAAGTTGGATGCCGACAAGATACTCGTGCAGGCCGAGATCATCCGGGCTGCGCTCGACGAGACGAGCGTCATCGCTGCGAGGATCGCTGCCTGACGGCTTGATACGGTAGCGGCTTGCCGAGTCATCGAGGATCAACCTGATGGATGTCGTTCTCACACCTACGGGCCCAACGGGTAAGGCTTGGACGTTGAAGGACCGTCTTGGACGGAACCTCGGAAGCATTGGCGAGACAGGAACCGGTGATGATTTCCGGATCTTGCCCGAAGCGTGGGGCCTGCTCAAGAACGTGAAACGGGGACACGCCTCCCTCGATGCCGCCATGTCGGCCATCGCCGGGGCGACCAACGGCGCGTGCACCCTTGACAGCGGGGATTGGGAGTGACGCCGAAGGCGATTGCATCGCCTTGTCGATGTTCACCGGAGGGTCTCATCGCGACGACCGCGATGTCGGGACCGGAGGAAGCGGTGGTGGGGTCCTGTAGCGGACCTGTCACCATCCTCATCGCGGAAACCGACCGCATCGTTCGGTGGGCCATCGCCGAAACCCTGAAGCATGCCGGCTACGCGACGACGGAGGTCTGCACGGCCGCGGAAGCGCTGGCTGTCCTCGAAGGTCCGGCACCGGTAGGCATGCTGATCACCGGACGCAGCATCGTCGGCGGTGGAGTCGCCCTCGCCCACCTGGTTCACCACGGTTGGCCGTCCATCGGCATCATCGTGACCTCGGCAATCGGACGGCACCATCGGTACGACCTGCCGCCGGGCACACGCCTGCTCGGGAAACCGTACATGTTTTCGGACATCGTCCGCGAGGTGGAGTCCGGACTGGCATCGGTCAGGGAATGGGCATCGGCCTGCGCGCAGACCCACGACCCGCTCGTGAGCCTCATGACCAGTGTTGGAACGGTCCCCTATTCCGCCGATGGGATCGTCGCCTGAAGCCGACGGGTACCGCCCACGTGCCGACGGTGCAGGCCCGCCGGGTTGGGAAGGCCCGGACCAGACGGTCCACCGAGCTTGGCCCGGTATTCACGCACCGATGTCGAATATCGGGTACTGATCCCTCGTGCTGGATATTGAGCACGCCCACGGAGGGCACATGCTCAGTCCACTCATCCAGAAGCTTGAGGGCAGGTTTACGCTTTCCGAGTCCGACAGGTCGGCGCTGAGGTCTGCGAGTTGCCGCGGGCGCCGGGTTCGACCCCGCACGGACCTGGCCTGGGAAGGAGACCTTTCGGATCACGTGCAGATGATCAGGAGCGGCTTCGCGTGCCGCTACAAAGTTCTCGCGGCGGGCACCCGGTCCATCGTTGCCTATGTCATCCCGGGGGACATCTGCGACCTCAACGTCGCGATCCTGGGTGCCGTGGACCACAGCATCGGCACCATCGACGCCTGTGAGGTGGTCTCCATTCCACGCCAGGTCCTTGACGACCTCACGGGCAACCACCCGACCCTGAACCGCGCCCTGCGTTGGGCCAGCTTGGTGGACGAGGCGATCCAGCGCGAATGGCTCGTGAACATGGGCCGTCACACGGCCGAGAGGCAGGTCGCCCATCTCCTCTGCGAATTCCTTTGGCGACTCCAGGCGGTCGGACTTGCGGGTCGGGACGGCTACGAGCTTCCGCTCAGACAATCGGACCTGGGTGACGCGACGGGGATGTCGAGCGTGCACGTCAACCGAACGCTCCAGAAGCTCAGGGGAACGGGCCTCGTCAGACGGGAGGGGAGGTACTACTCCTTCCCGGACGTCGAGGCGCTGCAGGCATTCGCGCAGTTCGACCCGAAGTACCTTCACCGCTCACCGGGAGGCGTCGACGATGCGCCTTTGCGCCAGCACTGATTGAACGGGACCTCGAACGCGGCGGCTTAGAACCGGAGACCCCGGATTTGCAGATTGTGAGATCAGCCAGGCGCTCGCCGCCGCCGCAGTCCATCCTGACGACCAGGAAAGGCTGGCGGATAACATGCAGGGACACGCGTTTGCGCTATCGGCAACAGAACCAAGGAGGCTGGACGCGCGAGCGACTGTGGCCTTGATATTTCCAGGGTTAAGGTGAAGCCACGAGACGGACTGTTACAGGAGGTGAGCACGTGCGGCCGCTATGTCAGCTCTGATACTTTACACGAACAGAAGCGGACGTGCAAAAAAACTCCCAACTTCGCGTTAAAGCAGGCCGGAAAATATCACAATAATTTTACTATCTTGCAGTATAAACACAATCGATTATAATTCTAATCACAGATAATTTTTGTCTGCCGCATATGATACGAAAGATCGCCTTCTACTTAATTCCGGCTGATCCCGCACCTTTCTCGACGCGGAAGTTTGGAAGGATGCGCTAACACCATGTTGATGCGACGCCTGATCGCAGTCTTTGCAGCCGTCGTGCTTTGGTCGCTGTGGGTGCTCTGCATCCTCCTGATCCTCCCGGTGCTCCTGAATGTTCCTGGTCAGGCCACCCCAGGAGAAATCGCTCTTTGGCTCGCGGTCCTTTGTGCAGTCGTCAGCTATCCCATTCTTCTACCGGTGTTGGCGGTTCTGAAAGCGTGGGCTGGTCGCAAATCCAATTCTACGTTACTTGCGGTAACCCACACTGCAATCTGGGGAGCTTTTGTAGGGGTCATGGCAATCCTCGCGACCCTTGCAGGTGCCTTCTATGCCCACGAACAGGCTCGCCCGATGCTGACCCGAGAAGAAGGGTTCACCAACTCCTACGCGAACGCGATCCTTCGACAGGATACTGCGTGGATGGACCGCATCCTCAAGGAGGGGGCTCACGTCGATCACCCCATGTCACTTGGCAGCACGCCCGCCTCGATGTCGGCCGCCTTCGGAGATTGGTCCCTAGTCCTGTTCCTGCTCGGTCGCGGAGCCGATCCGGATCGAAAAGACGATCACGGCAGGTCAGTGAGGACGCTTGTAGCTACACCTCCCGCACCTCCTCGAAACCCGACCGAAGCTCACGCATTGGATGGCGTCCGCGCACTCCTAGGCAAGCGGTGAACGCGGTCCCTAATCGCCACTCTATTCGAACAAGCCGCCAGACCGCCTTTTACCCAACCCGGTCGCGAAGGCTCATCATCAAGGTGCCGGCTAGCGGACGTTCCGGGCTTTTGCAAAGGGTCGGAAGCGGGCGCGGCGATAGCGTCCGCTTTCTTGCGTTGCTGCCCGAAAGCGGACCGGCGGAAATCCACCCATCCCAGTCGTAGAGCGGACGGACGGGTCCCGACCCAACCCAGCCGCCCGGACCGCCGCCGGCGCTTCCCTTAAGCAGCCATTCGTCGGCCTTACGGCAACTTCGCTTCAGGGGTGAACGAAAAATGGGGTGGGTAGGGATAATTCTCGTAGGACCGCCTGGTGGGACCGATAATACTGCAACTGTAAGCTATAGATGGGCTGGCGGTCCAGGGAACCGAACCCGGCAGCCGCGCTGCCTCGGGCCTGGGCGATCAAATTTCAATGGCGATGCCCCCACTCCTTCCAGAGCCAGTTTTCCGAAAGGCCGGTGGGGCAGAGATGGGCATCCCCGAGGCGCAGCTGGATACGCCGTAGAGGGGCGGGCCGGCACCCGCCAACCGCATATGCAAGCTCATCGATCTTCTCCGGTGTGAAGGGCGGGACCGGGTGGCGGAAGCTGTTGAGACTGGGCCACCCGGCCCCTATCGAAGCGGGGTCCTTGGGAAGGATTTTCACTTCGATTACGGTCACGTCCCCCCTACCTCAGGTAGGAATGATTGGGGGCGCGAATGCCGGAATCAATACTTGCGGACGAGACTGACGGGCATCGGTTCGGCAGCCTTCGGCGCACTGTATAGCGGGGCAATAAGACGGATGAAGCCGTCGGTGGATTCGGTGCCGCGGGTCCGGACCGCGACGTCGCGGGCGACCATCAATTGCGCCGTGAAGGGCCCGAAATCATAGCCGACCAGGCCGCCGACCGCGAAGCGCCCGGCCCGGGTGTAGCCCTGCGCGGTGGCCCGCGCGAAGTCGCGACCGCCGAGAGGCAGGTCCGTCACCCCGTAGGCGACCGCGCCGACTTCGAACTTGCCGAACTTCTTGGTAGCCGTGAGGTCGAGCAGGAGGGCGTCGGCAAGGTATAGGGGACCGACGGCACGACCGACCGGCCCCTCGAACCGACCGGGCGAGTCGTAGAAGTTATGGGTCAGGTTGGCCGTGAGGTTCCAGCCATCGCCCGTGTAGCTTGCCGCGAAGCCTTGGCGGTAGGTGTTCGATGAAAATTGCGTCAGGCCACGACCGCCATCGAGATCGTTCAGGTGAACCGCCGCCAGGTAGCTGACGCCAAAGTTATTTCCAAGGTCCCATGCGAAGATCGATCCAACAAGGGTTCCTACATTGACCGAGAAGTCTCGGTTCGGCACGCCAGCCGGATTATTGGGGAAGCCGAACACCGTAGGCTGTGCGAGCAATGGCTCGACGTTGGCGCCGAACAACTTGAAGCCTGTCGACCAGACCAGGACCGGCACGTTGATCGCGGTATCGGTCGAGAACCGGGTGTCGTTCCGGCGGTAGATGAAGGTATCGATGGCGTAGATGCCCTCGGGGAGCGGGGCGCCGACTGCGAGACCAACCTGCTCGCCCGGGATGGTGGTGGACTGCGCGAACGAAGCGGTCGCGCTGAGGGTGATTGCGGCGAACGCCCCTGCCGCGGCCGCGAATTTCTTCAACATCATCAATCCCCTTCTCGGATCTGCATCGGGCAGCCGCACCCGTCCGCCGAGAAGCATCGGCGTTGGCGGCGTATCGATAATCTCATTAGATCTTGACTTTGATTGATTGGATCTGCACTCAATTTGTATGCAAATCCAACAATGATTATATTTTACGTGATCAGTATTTAGAGTCTACGAGATTTTGCTTTGCCGATGCTTGGAATGATGTCTTGTTGCATGGATGGCACAGGCACTACATCGTCCGATTGATCCCTTGGGCTTCGAGGGAACGAGACGTGAGCGGTTGCACCGAAGATGCCCCCCAGTGCCATCCAGGTTACCGTATAGTACAGCCTCACACTGCGAACTTCAGGGCGAACCGCTCGGTGCCGAGGCGCTGCTGGATCGCCTGGACGACATGTTCGGCATCGCGGCCGACCGCGCCGAAACGCCCGGACCCCCAGGTGTTCAGCCACGGCAGCCCGATGAAGTAGATCCCCTCCTCGTTCGTGACGCCGCGCCTGTGCTTCGGGCTGCCCGAACCGTTGAACACGGAGGCGTCGAGCCAGCGGAAGTCCGGCGAGAAGCCGATGCACCACACAACCGATGTGATGCCGGAGCCGTCGAGGGCGAGGCTTGTGACCGGCTCGCCCGGCTCCCAGACCGGCGCGTAGTGTTCCTGCTCCGGGGCCTCGATGCCCTTCTCGGCAATGTACTTGTCGATAGCCGCGTTGATGCCGTTGTAGGTCCTGTCGGCGCCATCGAGCGAGCGCTTGAGGTCGTCGCGGAAGCGCAGGCTGCCGTCCCGGTAGTCCTCCATCAGACCGTAGAGCTTCATGCCCTCGGTGGCGAAGCGGCGCAGGTCGATGTCGCGGCCGCCGTCACGGCCGGTGACGTAGTGGTTGGTGTTGTCGCGGACGCCGTCTCGCAGCGGATGGTTGTCGACGGTCATCTCGTAGTAGCCCATGTCGGCAAGCCAGGTGACGACGTCGCGGCCGCGGTAGAACCGGGCGCAGCGGGGTGCGTCGCCGACCGCGAGGTGCACCTTGCGACCGGCCAGATGCAGATCCTCGGCGATCTGCGCGCCGGACTGTCCGGAGCCGACGACCAGGACTTCGCCCTCGGGCAATTGGGCTGCGTTGCGGTACTGGTTCGAGTGGATCTGCGTGACGGGGCCCGGCAGCTTCTCGGCCATGCGCGGGATGATCGGCGTGTGGTAGCCGCCCGAAGCCACCACGATCTCGTCGGCGGTGTAGTCGCCCTCCGAGGTCTGGACCGAGAAGATCCCGTCCTCCCGCCGCTCGACACGGGTAACTGAGACGCCCTCGCGGATCGGCGGGTTCACCTTGGCGACGAAGGCCTTGAGATACGCGACGATCTCGTCCTTTCGCATGAATCCGTCCGGCTCCGGCCCATCGTAGGGATGGCCTGGCAGGTCGCACTGCCAGTTCGGGGTGACGAGGCAGAACGTGTCCCAGCGCTGCGTCGACCAGGTGTGGGCCGCCGTGTTCTTCTCGAAGACGAGGTGCTCGATTCCGCGCTGCTTGAGGTGGTAGCTGACCGAGAGGCCGGCCTGGCCGCCGCCGACGACGGCAACGGGAACGTGACGGGGGGTGGACGTCATGGCTCTCACTCCGCGAGTTCGCAGAAAGGGTGGCGGTTCAGGGCTCGAAGGTCTCGACGGTGACCCGACCATCGGAAGGTTGGAGCTTCGCGGCGGCCTCGATCCGGGCGAGTTGGTCCAGGGCGGACGAGCAGGCGAAGCCGTACTTCTCGCGTACGCGCTCGCTCGCGATGTTGAGGGCGGTGCGGGTCTTCTTGACAAACTCGTCTACGGCGTAGCTCTCGCCCGGCACGAGGAAGTCCTTCACGACGAGGGAGGGCGAGTAGCAGGCCTCGCGCCGACCGTCGGGCCAGCGGACGTGGAAGTGCATCTCAGGCATGGGTCGGCTCCTGTCGGATGCGGGCGCAGCCCGCGTAGGCATCGAGGTGGCGCTCGGCGCAGGCCCGCCAGGAATGGGCGGCGGCCCGTGCGAAGCCCGCGAGCCTCAGGCGGTCGTGCGTCTCCGGCACGAGTGCGATTGCCATGGCTCGGGCGATGTCGTCGGGGGCGGCCGGATCGACGAACAGTGCGTCGCCCTCCGCGAGGTATTCGGTGAAGGGCGGTCGGTGCGAAACGATGACCGGGGTGCCGCAGGCCATCGCCTCCAGCACGCACAGGCCGAACCCTTCCTTCAGCGAAGGAAACGCCAGCATGTCGGCGATACGGTAGAGGGCCGGCATATCGGCCTGTGGAACCGGACCGGTCTCGATCACGGGACCGTTCGCCCCAGCCGCGAGGCCGTGGACGGTCAGGGCCGCATGGCATCGCGCGCGGTAGGAGGCGTGGTCGAGGAGCGAGGCTCCCCCGGCGATGACGAGCTGGGTCCCGGGGCGGCGCTCACGCAAGCGCGCGAACGCCTCGATGATGCCAAGGGTGTTCTTGCGTGCCTCGAAGCCGCCGATGGCGAGGACGATGGGACCGTCGCCCAACCCCCAGCGCTGCCTTACGGCGGCATCCTGCAGGTCAGGCGCGGGTTGATAGGCCGCCATGTCGACGCCGTTGCCGACGACCTCAGGCATCGCACCGAAGTCCGAACGGACCTGGTCGGTCCAGCCCTGACTGACGCAGAGGATGCGCCGAGCCTCCTGGATCGAGCGATCCTGCCAATCGGCAAGCTGCGGGTCGGCGAATGTATCCAAGTGGTGGACCGTCCGAACGAAACCCGGAATCAGACGCCGTTGCTTCAGGGTGGCGAGCGCGTTGCCGCCGATGCCGTCATGGGCGTGGAAGACATCAAAGCCACAGGCCGCCGGCGACCCGAAATGAACGAGGTAGTCGTTGATGCGCGTCTGCACGAGCTCGACCGTGTCACCGGCAACCGTGCGGGCGGAGACGGAAACCGTGGGGCAAGCGGCAGCCCGGAAGAAACCACGGCCGGACGGGTCAGGCGCGTGGACCACCGCCTCGTGCCCGAGGGCGCACAGAGCTTCGGCCAGGGCGAGGCAATGGGCGACGCCGCCCCGCGGGTTGGTGGAGTGGGTAAGCAGGGCGATGCGCAGACCGGTCATGCCGAGGCCTCCGCTTCATCCCGGCCGCAGCCGATGAGCGGGCTGGCGACGAAATCCCAGACCACGGCCTCCTCGCCTCCGGCATCGCGGATGCGCGCGACCCGGCTCGCATCGACGGTTCCGATGATCGCGGCCGTGATGCCCCGCGCGGCGAAACGGTCGAGCACGGCCGGGGTGTCGGCGGGGCGGATGCTGAGGAGGTAGCCGTAGCTTGGGAAGGCGGTGAGCCAGCGCGCCATGGGAACGTTGTCGGGCCGCGGGATCGCGGCGAGGTCGATGACGGCGCCGACCTTCGAGCATTCGAGCAGCATCAGCGCCGTGCCGACGACGCCCGCCATGCTGATGTCCTTGGCGGCGCGGCAGAGACCGTCCTCGGCGAGCCCCGGCAGCAGGGCGAGGTCGGCGCGCAGGCGGTCGCCCGGCGACCCGGTTGAGGCGTCCCAGTAGGGATGCGGATCGCGGAAACGCCCGCGCAGGTCGATGACGGCGACGAGGTCGTCGCCCGGTGCCGCATCGAAGCTCGTGAGCAGGCGGGCACCGGCGCGGCCGAGCACGGCGACTGCCAGGTTCCCGGTCTCCGAACGCGTGTTCGTGTGGCCGCCGACGACAGGCACGCCGTAGAGGGCGGCCGCGTCCGACAGGCCGGCCAGGATCGGGTCCGCCGCCGCGGCGTCCCGGCTCCACAGGGCGTCGACGACCGCGAGCGGGCGCCCGCCCATGGCCGCCACGTCGCTGAGGTTCACCATGATCCCGCAATAGCCGGCGAAGTACGGGTCGGCGGTGACGAAGCTCTCGATGAAGCCCTCGATGGCGAAGAGCAGGTGTCCATCCCCATCGGGGATGGCGGCGCAATCGTCTCCGACCGGCACCGCATCATGCCGTGCGCCCAGTCCGAGGCGCGTGACGACGGCATCGATGTCGCGCTTGTGCGAGACGCCCCGTGCATCCCGGATCTGCCCGGCCAGGGCCTGGAGGTCGACGGCCGCGGTCATCACGCCGCCCTGCGGAACGTGACGAGCCCGTGCTCGGGGTCGTGCATCGGCGGGTAGGAGGCGAGATCGGCCTGCATCAGGTGGTGGAGGCGACCATGGAGTTCCACCGCATCGAGGCTCGCCCAGTGCAGGGCCTCAAATAGTGGCACGTTCCGGTCCTGCACGTGCGCCAGGAAGCGCGTGCATCCTCGTGCATGGGCCGAAGAGACCGCGACCTGAATCAGCCCGGCTCCGAGCGCCGCCGTGCCGCGGAAGGCTTTGGCAACGGCCAGTCGCGAGCCCCACCACTCACCAGGACGTTCCGCCACCTCATGGATGCGCACGGTGCCGACGACGGCATCGGCGTCCCCGACGAGAGTGGAGAGGGCGCAGATAGGGATCGCGTGCCCGTCGATGGCATCACGGTCGTCATCCGTGAAGATGCTTTGCTCCGTGCAGAACACCTGTCGGCGCAGGGCGGCGCAGGCGCGCCGCTCCCAGGAAGAGGTGGCGAACTTCACCCGGAAATGGCTCGGGCGATAGGGAGCGACGGGTTCGAGGATCATGCCGCCACCCCCGTGCGCTCGTAGGTGGAGAGGGCCGAACAGGCGCCACAGCGACCGCAGCCGGCCTTGATGTCGGTGGAGCGCAGGCTCGCCCGACCCAGCATCTCGGACAGGGGCTGCAGGATCGCGTGCATGAAGTCCGGCGACGGTGCCGGGTGGCTTTCAAGCGGCGTGCCGGAGATCGGCACGAAGGGCACGACGAAGGGGTAAACGCCCATCTCGATCATGCGCTCGGCCATGGCGAGGATCGCCTCCGGCGCATCGCCGAGACCGGCGAGGATGTAGGTCGAGACTTGGCCCCGCCCGAAGACCGGCACGGCCGCCGCGAAGGCGTCGTAGTAGCGCTCCAGCGGCACGCTCGCCTTGCCGGGCATGATCCGGTCACGGACCTCAGACGTTACTGCTTCCAAGTGCATGCCGAGCGCGTCGACGCCCGACGCCTTCATGCGTTCGAACCAGCGGTCGTCGTCCGGCGGCTCGCACTGGGCCTGGATCGGAAGGTCGACCGCCGCCTTCACCGCGAAGGCGCTCTCGCAGAGGATGGCGGCGCCGCGGTCGGTGGCGTTCGGGGTGCCCGTGGTCATCACCATGTGCTTGACGCCGTCCAGCAGGACGGCGGCGCGGGCGACCTCAGCAAGCTGCTCCGGGGTCTTACGGGCTACGGTGCGGCCGGCGGCGAGGGACTGGCCGATGGAGCAGAACTGGCAGGTCTTCGTGCGGCTGGCGAAGCGGATGCAGGTCTGCAGCACGGTGGTGGCGAGGACGTCGCGCCCATGCAGCACGGCGATCTTCGAGTAGGGGACACCGTCGAAGGTCGAGAGCGCGTAGAAGCGCGGTTTGCCCGGGAAGGTCACCCGGCCGATCACCACGCCGTCGTGCTCGATCACCGAGACCCCGTCGAGGTCCGGGCGGCGTACCAGGAAGGGCGAGTCGAAGGCCGTCTCGGTGTGGACCGGCACCATCACGGTGCGGCCCGCGATGGTCATCGCCTTGTGGTCGGAGGGACCGGCGCCGCCGCGCCGGCTCGGGGCACCGGCGCGGCTGTCTGCGAGCCTAACGCCGTAGGACTGCAACGCGTTGATCAGGCGTTCCGTCGGCATCCCGACCAGGCCCGCCATGACCGGCGGAAGCGTGGGAAGGCTCGTCGGAAGCGGGGAACTGCTCATGGTCGAGGCTCCGGGATTGCTGTTGCGAACGGATCGGCTGGTGCACGAACGAGGCCGGGCGGTCGTCGTGGAGAAGGCTGAGAAGTTCCGGACGGGCGTAGTGTCCGACCGAGTCCATCATCCGCTTGCGCTTGGTCACCAGCGCGAGGTCCATGTCGGCGACGAGGATACCCTCGCCGGTGCCGAGCGGGTCGGCGAGGTGCTTGCCCTCGGGCGAGACGATGGCGGTGCAGTTGCCGCCGCGGCAGGCGCCGCGCAGGCGCTCATCCGGGCAGACCTGGGCCACCTGCTCGTCGGTGAGCCAGCCCGTGGCGTTGACGACGAAGCAGGCCGCCTCCAGGGCGTGGTGACGGATCGTCACCTCCATCTGGTCGGCGAAGATCTGACCGACCAGCGAGCCCGGGAATTGGGCCGCGTGGATCTCTTCGTGCCGGGCCATCAGCGCGTAGCGGGCGAGCGGGTTGTAGTGCTCCCAGCAGGCCAGCGCCCCGACGCGGCCGACCGCCGTGTCGACCACGGTGAGGCCGGCGCCGTCGCCTTGACCCCAGATCATGCGCTCATGGTAGGTCGGGGTGATCTTGCGGCGCTTGAGCTTCAGGGTGCCGTCGGCGTCGAAGATGAGCTGCGCGTTGTAGAGCGAGCCGTGGTCGCGCTCGTTGACGCCGAGCACGATGACGACGCCGTGCCGGCGCGCGGCGGCCGAGACCGCTTGGGTGACGGGGCCCGGCACCGCCACGGCGCGCTCGTAGAGGCGAAGGTGCTCCGCGCCCTGCAAGGCCGGCGGCAGCACGAAAGAGAAGTACGGGTAGTACGGCACGAAGGTCTCGGGGAAGACCATGAACCGCGCGCCCTTGGCAGCCGCCTCGTCGATGGCGTTCAGAACCCGTTCCAGGGTGCCCTCCGGCCGGTCGAGATCGGGCGCGATCTGGACGGCGGCGGCCCGCACGATCCGGTTCTCTGACATGGATAATCCTCCCGCGGTGACGGCGGCCGCGTCGCGCGCGGCCGCCGGATGCGACGTCCCGGTCGATGGGCCGAGGGCCCGTTCAGACGGTCCAGGTGTCGATGATCACCGCGTTGTCGCGCTTGTGCAGGAGCATGCAGTCGAGGACGTCGAGGGGGTTGATCATGCGGATGCCCTCGATGAAGGCGGCCTCGCCGTGGCCGTAGAGGGCCTGGGTCGAGAAGCGGCAAGCGTAGACCTTGCCGCCCTCGGCCATGAACTTCTCAAGCTGGTTGTTGAAGTTGAGGTGGCCCGGGAAGGCCTCGTCGCCGAGCCGCGGGAAGCCGCGCTGGACACCGAGGGTGATGCCGGGACCGTAGAGTAGGATCGAGGTCTCGAAGCCCTTGCGTTGCAGGCGGGTGGCCTGGAGCAGGTTCACGAGGCCGATGGAGCCCTCGAAGGCGACCGTGTGGAAGGTGACTAGTGCCTTCTGGCCCGGCTCGGCCTTCACGTCCTCGAAGACCTTCTCCTCATAATCGACCAGGAAGTCGCCCTTCTTGTGGGGTTCGCGATTCACTGCGGGCATGGATCTCACTCCGTGATGGGTTGGACCGCGTCGGCCGAAGCCTCGGGTGGCCACATCCCCCCAATGGCAAGCGACGTGCCAATGGAGGCCCATCAACAAATCCATCAATGCGCGCAGGTTGAATGCGATCAATTGTGCATTCAATATGCCGTCTAAGTCGTATCCGAGTGCTTCTTACAGAGCTGTTGCTCAGGGCGGCATGTGCTTAGCTAGGGATCACGGTATGCCTAGTTTGCCTGCACGGATTGATGGTATTGTATGTATTGTGGGATGTCCATGTCAGAAGCTTCGATACGGTATGGGGCTTGCTACCCATACAATAAGACATTGATCGCATCTTGATGGTGTGTTTGGAGAACGGATGACTTCAGCAACGCGAGGCGGGCGACCGGTGCCCTCGGATATCGTGGGTGGGATGTGGACGCCCGACCTGAAGCGCTGGGGAAAGCCCCACTACCTCGCCATCGCCGAGGCCTTGGCGGACGACATCCGGACCGGACGCCTGACGGTCGGCACGCGGCTCCCGACCCAGCGTGCCCTGGCCGAGGTCCTCGACCTGAACTTCACGACCGTCTCGCGCGGCTATGTTGAGGCCCACAAGCGCGGCCTGATCGAAGGACGCGTCGGCCAGGGCACCTTCGTGATCGATCCCGTGCGCCCGGGCCGGGCCACGCCTTCGAAGGACGGCTCACGGATCGGGCCGGTCGACTTTACGATGAACCTGCCTCCCGAGCCCGACGCGCCGGCTTTGCAGGCGCGGATGCAGGCCTCGTTCGCCGAGTTGTCCAGCGACCTGTCCAACCTGCTGCGCTATCAGGGCTTCGGCGGGACGGACGAGGACAAGGAAGCAGCCCTGCGCTGGCTGAAAGGTCGGGGTATCGACGCTCCGCGGGAGCGCTTGCTCATCTGCCCCGGCGCCCATAGCGCCCTGTTCAGCGTGTTGGGCCAAATCGCCCGCCCCGGTGACGCCATCTGCGCCGAGCGGATCACCTACCCGGGCATCCGGTCGCTGGCGGCACATCTGGGATTGCGCCTCGTCGACCTGCCCATGGACCAGCACGGCGTCGACCCCGACGGGTTCGCAGCCGTCTGCACCAAGGTCGCGCCGAAGGCGATCTATCTGAACCCGCTCCTGCAGAACCCGACCACCACGACCCTGTCCCGGACGCGGCGGCAGGCCATCATCGCGGTGGCGCGCCGGTATGCCGTTACCATCATCGAGGATGACGCCTACGCCCGCATCTGCCCGGCACCGCCCCCGAGCTTCGCCGAGCTCGCCCCCGAGATCACCTACTATGTGGCCGGCCTCGCCAAGTGCCTCGGCGCCGGCCTGCGCCTCGCCTTCCTGGTGGCTCCGAGCGCCCGGTCGGCTCTTCCGCTGGCCGGAGCCCTCAGGGCAGCAACCGTGATGGCCTCGCCGATCTCGACCTCGCTTGCGACGCGCTGGATCATGGACGGCACGGCGGATGCCGTCGTCCAGTTCGTGCGCGAGGAATCCGCTGCGCGCCAGCGGATCGCGGTCGCGCTGCTTCCCGCCGGGACCTACACTGCGGATCCGCACGGCTTCCATGTCTGGATCACCCTACCGGAGGGATGGACCCGCTCAGCCTTTGCAAGCCAGGGACGTTCCGCTGGGCTCGGCGTCGTTGCCAGCGACCCGTTCTGCGTCGCCGGAATACCACCCGAAGCCGTACGCCTCTGCCTAGGCGGCCCTTCTACTCGGCAGCAGATCACCCAGGGCCTGGAAGTGCTCGCCCACGCGCTAGAAGGTTCGCCGGCGCTTGCGTCGTCCTACATCTGAGCGGCTCGACCGCCACGCCGGCGGGCCGCATGGGCCACATCCGCCACTCGCATGCAACCGGCGTCGTCAGACATGAGGTCCGCACTTCAATCATCGGACACTTCCATCGCTTCGAGGCGGCGGGAAGCGGTAGCCCTGGAGGCGGGAGTCGATATGAGTCTTGTTGCATCGATCAAATTTGGATCGCAACTGACGACATAGTCCGATCCTTCCTCGGTCGCGCCTCACCAAAGAAGCCTTGGCTTCGCTGGAGTCTACCGGCCCTCCTTATTTCCAACGCAGAACGTCAAAGCTGGATGACCAGTTTGTCGATTTGTCGCTAGTAAGCGGACAGACAGCATTCCACCCAACTCAGACGTTCGGAGCGGGTACCAAGCGTCAGATTTTTACTACTAGGAGCTATCGCCTCCATCATCAGCCTGAGCCGACGCGGTAAATACGGGCCCCTGCACCATTGAATCGTAGCCAAAACTGACTTCGGTCTTTTCACCCCTCACGACGGTATCTCCCGTCATGTCGAGCATTTTCGGAGGCGCCATTCCATAGGTGGCGGGATCGGGCCCTCCCGGCGTCGGAAATACGGTCATAGAGAACGGTTTTTCGAATAGGGTCGCATCCTCGGAGGGAGCGGGTAGCACGACCTGATACACATCGTTGCCGTAGCCGAGGACAAGATAAGCGTATGGGGCATCCGTGACGCCAGGCTTGCGCCGCAGCACAATGTGTAGGGCGGTGACAAAAC
>NZ_BPQG01000041.1 GCF_022179125.1 Methylobacterium cerastii | reverse complement strand
CATGAATAAGACGGGCTAGGCCGATACGCGACTTGCCCGGGTGCAGGATGCCGGCGCTTGGTTAGAAGCTCGTCACCGCAACGGATGGTGCAGTGTGCCGGAACGGAGCGCTGAGCGGGCTTAAGCCGTCTCAACGGCCTTCTTGCGACCCTTGGCCTTGGGAGCCGCCTCGGAAGCCTCTGCGGCCTTGCGCGGCCGCCCGCGGGTCTTGGGCGCCTTGGAGACCGTCTCGTCGGGTGCGGCGGCATTGGAGACCGCCTTGCGCCGCTGCTGACCCAGGCCGAGCGAACGCGCCAGCTCGGAGCGTTGAGCAGAGTAGGCGGCGGAGGTCGAAGGATAGTCCGAAGGCAGACCATAGAGAGCCCGGTAGCCCTCCAACGTCAGGCCATGCCCACTGAGATGGCGTTTGAGGGTTTTGTACCGCTTGCCATCGATGAAGGAGATCAGCGCGTCCGGCGTGATGGACTTTTTGACCTGGGCCGGCGTCGGCTTCTCCGGGCCAGCAGGCTCAGCAGGCGTCGGGTTGGCAAGACCAGCCAAGGCCGCGTGCACGCTAGCGATCAACGCTGGCAGTTCGGCTACCTGCACATGGTTGGCCGAAACGTATGCCGCGATCATATCGGCTGTGAGTTCAACGGTGGTGTTCGGCTGATACTGATTCTCTTCGTTCAAAGCAGTTCCCCTTTTTCCAAGACGTTCGATCGCTCTACCGAACAAGGTAGATCGTCAAGGCTTATCTGCGGGAAACACGCTACCGAGTTCTGCAACACCGATAGAAATTTGTTGCTGCACGCTAACATGAGCTTCGATGGGCACAGAAGCCCCGGACCGCATGGGCGGCCGGGACTTCGACCGTCATTCTTCTGGGAGCGGCACAAAGACCCGTTTGCCGTTCCAACCGCAGCCGACCATGCTGAGGACCAGGGCGGCTCTGCGCTGAGCTTCTAAGCCCGCTTGGCGCTGAGCTTCGGGATCGTTCAACGCTCCATGAGCCTCGATAGCCCGGTCGTGGAAGTTGGCGCCGTCGTTGTCCGTCGGCACGGCCATACTCGGGCGGCCGTGTTGGGTGGGAGGAAGAAACGACGCATTTAGACACTGACGCTCGAAATGCAGCCACGCACTGTATGCTTCGAGCATCACGGTCGTCGGCAAGATTTCCATGACTTTTTCCTCGCATTCCATTGACATGGCGCGTCCTTCACTCAGGCATGAGAGATCCCTGCGGCTAAGCGCACGCAGCATCCGGGTTGCGGCACGGACGTGGAGAAAACTACCGCGCGGCGAACCAGCGACCACGAATCATTGTCCGAGCCGATCGACAATGCAACCTAGTTCTTGGGATTGATTTTTAGCGGCGCTTACACGTTAGAGTCTGAGATTTCTAGGTCGTATGGTCTGCCTCATTTACACAATTTGTGCAGGAGAATCTCTGACCAACCGTTCTTCCAGCTTATGCGCCTCTATTGAAGCATCCGCTTGTCGCCCGATTTGCACAAACTGTGTACGTTGCAGCCGCTACGCTGAGATATCAGCGGATCTAGCGCGTCCATACGCCTGCGGCTTGAACCGTAACAGCGGATGAACTAGAGGATGAGCCATGCGGTGCGGGCAACAGCCAAACGCACCGCCCTACGCCATCGCTACCGCGGAGCGATGAGCGAGAAGCCGGGGCCGCCCTAACGGGACGCCCCGGTTCACTCATCCTCGAAACCAAATCCTCACAGCATGCGTACAAGTCACGGCAGGCTCGCGCAATCTTGAGCGAGTTATGCCTTGATCTAGATCTATGATCGGTAGATCTCACGCCGGTAGCGTACACACAGGACGAACGAAGTGACCAAAGAAAACCTGGGGTTGAACCCCGATATGCTCACAATGGCAAGCGAACTGGTAGCGGCTTACGTTTCGAACAACCGCGTACCGGCAACTGAGCTTCCGGGATTGATCCGCACCGTCCATGCGGCCCTCAACGGCATCGCGAGCGGGACAGCCGCCGGTGGCGTCAGCGCCCCGGTCGAAGAGGTCGAGAAGCCCACCGCGGCACAGATCCGCAAGTCGATCCGCCATGAGGGTCTTGTCAGCTTCATCGATGGCAAGACGTACAAGACCTTGAAGCGCCACCTGACAAAGCACGGGCTCGACCCGCACAGCTACCGGGCGAAGTTCGGCCTGCCGCCCAACTACCCGACGACGGCAACCGCTTACTCCGAGGCCCGCTCCGCCCTCGCCAAGAACATTGGTCTCGGCCGGCCGGGTCGTATGGCCGCCTGAGCAGGCCGTGGAAGCCCGCCGCGATCCGGCGGCGGGCTTGCGCCTTAACCGGCCCCGTAGGCGAGATACTGATCCTCCCCCGGTTCCA
>NZ_BPQG01000040.1 GCF_022179125.1 Methylobacterium cerastii | reverse complement strand
TCCGATGAATAAGACGGGCTAAATACGGATCCCATTTCAGTCCAGAAGAAGCTACTCAAATTGCATGGGAATTCCATAATGCGGAGCAGCTCGGCCCATTAGCAAGCCGCTACGCGGCAGCCGGATGGGAAAGTGCAACGACGACAGCTATCTTGGTTCGAGACGATGAAGCATTCCGCACATTTCTTGATAGCTATGACGTCGTTTACACTGAAACCAACGGCGCATTTCTCCTTTATATCGGAGCAGGTAGCTTATGGCCTATGGCAAATGAAGAAGATACATCATATAAAGACGGATTTAATAATCTAGACTACTATGAAGAAGATATGGATGATGACGGTCAACCCTATGATCCACACTGGTTCTGGCGCCAGATCGTAACATTCATACAACCAAGTACTTACTTCCGCGTTATACATATCGGATTTACAGGATATTGGCCGATGAACCTTGATAGAGAAACGATTTATTACGCATTAGCAATCACTGTTCAAGCAAGTGGAGAAATCCTTGTGCAGGACTTTGAGGATTATCTCATTAACGTTCGACAATAATTATTTCATAGCCAATTTAATTTTATAGGAATTCAACTTAAAAAATGACTGATTGGGCGACTACAAATCTACATCTTTGTGGTTCTTGCGAAGATATTTCTGCCTTTCGATCTCAGTGTGTCAGAGAATACATGGACGGAGAGTATCTGACCACCGGTCTTGACTTTGAAGCGCTTATCTCAACACCGAATGTATTCCTTGAGTACTTTGCTAGTGGTAAGCAGGGTGCATCCTCCGAGCAGCCGCTTGTAGATGGTATGAGTTGGTATGCGTGGCGGTCTCAATTCTGGGGTACGAAATGGAATGCGCATGGCTTTAGAGAGATCTATTGCGATGATGAGTCATATGAATGCCTTTTCGATACGGCTTGGCGCTGTCCGGAACCTATCATAGCTGCTATCGCTGAGCGATACCCATCCTTCGAAGGCGTGACAGAAACGAAGTATTGGTCTACGATGACCATGCGTATAGGATCGATCAACGACGGGATTTTCTCGCTGGATGATAATGAGTACGACTTCGAGGACGGAAGCGAGGAAGATTTTGACGATGACGATGACGAGGGGGAGCGTTCTGAACTGTGATTAAAATAGGCAGCAAGTACACGCCGTCCTGGCGTGTACTTGCTGCGCACAAGGCTTTAACGCCTTGATAGCGGCGACGACCGCGGCTGCGGGCTACAGCATCGCCACCCGTGATGTCGGCGGTTTTGAAGCGTGCGGTCTGACGATCATCAATCCCTGGCAGGCTGCGGGGGGATGACGAATTCAACCACGAAGCCCGGAAGCTCGAGCCTACCTGGGCATCTTGCCGCGTCAGCTTGCGATAGCTTGCATTTGACTGACGCCTTCGCGCAGCACGTAGCCACGACCCCAGACTGTCTCGATGTAGTTCTTGCCGCCTGATGCGGTAGCAAGCTTCTTGCGCAGCTTGCAGACAAACACGTCGATGATTTTCAGCTCGGGCTCGTCCATGCCGCCGTAGAGATGGTTGAGGAACATCTCCTTGGTCAGTGTCGTGCCCTTTCGCAGGGCAAGGAGTTCCAGCATCTGGTACTCCTTGCCAGTGAGCGGAACCCGGTTCCCACCGATCGCGACAAGCTTCTGATCGAGGTTGACGACCATGTCGTCGATCGTCACGGTCGCCTCGGCATGCCCTTGCGAGCGGCGGACGATCGCCTGGATACGGGCGACGAGCTCATCCCGGTGGAACGGCTTGGTGAGGTAGTCGTCGGCGCCAAAGCCGAGGCCCTTCACCTTGTCTTCGATGCTGGCCATCCCTGAGAGGATCAGGATCGGGGTCTTCACCTTGGCCACGCGAAGGCTGCGCAGCACCTCGTAGCCGGACATGTCGGGGAGCGTCAGGTCGAGCAGGATGATGTCGTAGTCGTAGAGCTTGCCTAGATCGATCCCCTCCTCACCGAGATCGGTGACGAAGGGATTGAACCCGGCCGTCTTCAGCATCAGCTCGATGCTCTGCGCCACCGCCGCATCGTCCTCGATCAGCAGAACCCGCATCGTCCGTCCCCGTAAGTGTTAATATCCACTAATGCGTGATCCTTAACAAATCCCTGTTTTGCAGTAGGGTCCGTATAAACGCCTTATTGGCCCATATTAGACTTGTTGTTCCGCCAAAAAATAATTAAGAAAGGCCATATCAGTTGATTATAGGGCAGTATATTTCATATTTGACGAAGCAGTGGCAGACACAAATAGCAACGTTTTGGCGATGGCAGCCGATATCGTCTTAGCCTATGTCTTGAACAATCACGTTCAAGCTGGCGAGCTTCCGAACTTGATTGCCAGCGTCCATGCTTCCTTGAGCCAACTCGGCGGTGAGGAGCCGACGGCCGCGTCCGAACCTGAGAAGCTGACGCCCGCTCAGATCCGCAAGTCGATCACCCCAGATGCGATCATCAGCTTCGAGGACGACAAGACGATGCGGCGTCATCTTACCCTACGCGGCCTGACACCGGAGGCCTACCGCGCCAAGTGGGGCCTGCCTGCCGACTACCCGATGGTGACCACGAGCTACTCGGCAAAGCGCTCCGAACTCGCCAAGAGCCTGGGTTTGGGTCAGCAGCGGCGCAAGTTGGCACCGGACGCGGCCGATGGACCGTGAGGGGAATGGGCCTGGAGCGCCTAGGCCACAGGGTTAATGAAGCGTTGCCGTTCGCCTCTTGTTCCCGTTGTGGAAAACCCACGAAGCGGTCAGTTTGCCCCTTGTAGCGGGACACAGCATGCACATTCGAGCCGGGGAGCGGCTGCGCCTTACACTGTGGGGCGCGGGGAGCCGCGCTATGGTCAGTCTTAACACCTACGCGGTGACACAGCCCGCGCTAGAGGGGCTTGATCCAACCGAGGACGGCTTCCACCACGACGTCACGTCGTGGCTGCATGACGGCTTCAACACCCTGACGGTCGTGCTAATGGGGCCGCCTGGCAAAGTGCCGTTGCGCATGGTGGTCACGCATGGCGACCAGGCCGAGCACGTGCTTGATGAGGCCGACTTTCTGCCACTGGCAACACCATGGCGGCTCTGGACGCTCCGCATCGAGCGGGTACTGGTGCCCAGCCAGCATCTCTCCGGCCTTCGTCACACCCACGCAAAGCAGGCGGCCAACAATCAAATCACGCCGAGTGCTGGAGGGGGCGGCATGTCCTTGCGCGTCGACCAGACCAGGGCACCAGCTTCGTTGGTCAGCATCGCCACACCAGTCCAGCCCTCGAAGATCGCCTCAGCGAGAAACCTCCCTTGAGCGATCGCCTGATCCCCCGAGCTCGCCTCGATGTGGATGTGCCGCGTCTCGATACGCCCATCACCATCGCAAGGACGGCGCAGGATCCGAAGTTCGAACCCGGAGGTGAGCACGCCTGCAAGCTGTGGCATGGCGTCAATTCGTAAAACGATTTGTTTCACAATGACATAGCCAAACAGGCGTGGTCAGATCTCTTTTTGGATGTTGAGGGCCTTCTTTTTCGAGAAACACGCCGAACCAGGATCGATCGTGTCTCTGCCGTGGCTCGGGCCGATCTCAATCTGTGACGATGTGAGGATGTGAACGCGTGCCTATCCCCCAGCGCCAGCTCGCTGCATCGATCCGGACTGCGCTGCATATCGCTGATCGCGATGCGATCGCCGCTTTCGTCTTGGACGAGGGCACGGTGTTTGCGCCCAACAATCCGTTCGCGCGAACCAGTGTCGGTGCACAGAGACAGGTTTGGGCCAGCTACCAGCGCGAGTTCTACTTCTCGAACATCGCTTCTCTTGGGCTGGCGTGTTTGATGAATGCCTTATGCGCACGTCCCGATGACGAGGCGATTGTTCAGGAGATCCTCCAGGCCGATGGCTGCCGTGCTTACGTGTATCACCCGGGCGACGGCTGCCAGATTGTCGGGGCCGTGCTGCATGCCAAGGGGACCGGAGCCCTGCCAGTGATCAAGCCACTTCCACGAGGCGGCCGGCGGGGCAGGGGGCAGAGATCGGCGCTTCAGCTCGATTTGTTTGCGGTCGGGTAGAGCCCCCGAAACAGGTCCCCCATCGCCCGACAGTGAAACAGGGTGCGCCAGCGTCGACGCCGATGCTCGGGGCGATCGTGGTTGATGTGACAGCGTTGGCAGAAGGCTGCGAGGTTGCGGTCGAGATTGTTGGTGGTGTCGTGATCGCGGTGTGCGGCAGCCAGCACAACGCGGGTCGTACGGATGCGACCGAGATCTTCGATCGTCGGCAGGCTGCGCAGCGTACGGCCCTGTCCATCGCGCCAGGCTCCGATGCTGGCATCCCACCAGCGCCCATCACCGAGATGGTACACGGTCAGCCCATGGGGCCGACCGCAGCCCTCGCAGGCGCCACCCGCCCGCCCGAAGCGGATCGCCGCTGAGAGTTGCGGCCAGTCGATGGGATAAAAGAAGCGATGCTCGCGCCGGATCGGCATTGTTCAGGAGATCCTCCAGTGACGTCTCATGGGAGGATTTCGATGGTGATCCTAAGGCTTTTGGGGAGGTCAGCCCAGGCTTTCTGAGTGGTGAGCGCGACAGCATTTCGCTGCTGTGCGAGGGCAAGGCAGGCATGATCGCTGAGGGAGAGATCGAACGCCTTGAGAAGCGGTCTCAGCATGCCGGCGGCTTGAGCTTGAGCATCGTCGAAGGGATCGACCCGTAGGTGAAGCCCCCCGACGGCCTGGGCGATGCGGTGTTGGGAGCCGCCGGCTTCAGCGAGGTCGGCATAAACTTCGGACAGAGCGACGGCGCTGATCCAGGCGCGTGGCAGGACCGTGATCACACGTTGCGTCCCGGCTTCGCCCTTGAGCAGGCAGAGAAGGGCTGAGGCATCGAGGACGAACGCCTCAATCATGCTCGGCTTCCTGGTGCGGATCGTTTGCACCATCCTGGCTCAACGTATTTTCATCTAATGCTTCGTCGGGTCGGAATGTGCCGACGATCGATTGAGCCAGGCGGACGGCCGAGGTCAGCGATCGGACATAAAGTCCGTCCTCATCTAGTTCGATGATGACGGTATCGCCGACTTCGATCCCGAGCTTGCGCCGAAACGCAGCAGGAATGATCAGCTTACCCCCATCGATAATTTTGACTGCCTGAGATGGCATGAGGACCTATCAACTCGTACCTGAATGTCATTTCATACCCAAATCTGCATATGACATCAAGACGGTATGGCTCAAACCAGCGAACTATGGTCGTGGATCTGCGCATATGCTCAAACTTCAGCTCTGCTCGCAATCCAGTTTTGGGATGGAATGTCAGTGAGTGACCAAAAGCGCATCGCTACCGTATCTCATGTCACTTAATGATGGTTCGCCGACAATGGCAGAGCGTAGAATTTATGACGATTTATGATACAACAGCTCAGCCGTTCGGGGTCCATCGTTCCATCTGTCTCGCAATCGCTCGTTTGCGTGACAGACGTGAACCGGCGAACGGTCGGTGACTGTACACATTCAACACTCAGCGCCTGCCTCGCCTTCGATCGCCGAACTCTAATACGCACCTACTCCAGGATCTCGACCTTATGCTGCTCGGCTACATGCGCGTTTCCAAGGCCGACGGCTCGCAGACCACCGACCTCCAGCGTGATGCCCTACTCACCGCCGGTGTCGAACCCGACCGGTTCTACGAAGACTTCGCATCAGGCAAACGCGACAGCCGCCCTGGGCTCGACGCTTGCCTCAAGGCCCTGCGTGAGGGGGATACCCTCGCGATCTGGAAGCTTGATCGCCTCGGCCGCGACCTGCGCCACCTCGTCAATACCGTCCATGATCTCACCAAGCGTGGGGTTGGGCTCAAGGTCCTCACCGGCCAAGGGGCCAACATCGACACCACCACCGCCAACGGCCGGCTAGTGTTCGGGATCTTTGCGGCGTTGGCGGAATTCGAACGCGAGTTGATCATTGAGCGGACCAAGGCCGGCCTTGCCTCAGCGCGTGCCAGAGGCAGGAACGGAGGTCGCAAGCCGAAGATGACGGCTGCCAAACTCCGCCTCGCACAAGCTGCGATGGGTCAACCGGAGACCAAGGTCTCTGACCTCTGCGCGGAACTCGGCATCACTCGCCAAACCCTCTATCGACACGTCGATCCCAAGGGTCAGTTCAGAGCCGACGCTCTCAAGATCCTCGGGCAAAAGGTTGTCTGATCAATGTCGATGCTGCTGGGGATTTGCCGACAATAGAATGCTGGCCACGGTTTCCCGACAGAGATAAAACCGGTCCAGGCTTTGGATCGGCGGCTCACGTCAACCGTCGGGTAAACGGCGTTTTCCGGACGCATAGCTTTTGAGGTTGCCCGTCCTTCGAGCGCACCAGACTGCAGATAATGCAGCAGGGGATCGATGGTAAGCGGTGTCTGGACGGC
>NZ_BPQG01000039.1 GCF_022179125.1 Methylobacterium cerastii | reverse complement strand
TGTCACCGCCCTACACACGCGGCGTGAGCCGGGAATGTAGCCGCGCAGCACGTAAGCGGCTTTGTCCATGCGGTCAGGTGTGACGGCAACAGTGCAATTTAGGTGATCGTGCGTTTTTGACGTTGGTTGAGTTCAAGCGCGCGTCTGATCGCCGCGCCGGTAAAAGCCGTCGCCTTGATGGGTGAACTTGCTGCGGTGCTGGATGTCACCTGCGTCATCTCGGCGAGTTTCCGATCGTTTCTCCACAGCCGGTGAAGGTGATCGAACCGGCTGGGACGATTCGATTCGGCCTGACAGTTTTTCCACCGATCGACATTCAGAAGCATTTCTGCACGATGCCGCGGAACTGAACGTCAAAAGCGGTCAAGCTTATGCCGGCAGTTCCGGCCAAGGCGTGCAGCTCAATGGGCTTGGCGACGTTGCGCCGGAGGATCGCGACGGCTCATGCGATCCGTTGGGCTTGGCCTTCGGTCACACGCAGCGCACGAATGGCACTCCGGTTCGGCCCACCCCGAGCATCGAACGGCCGGACCTGACTTTGTGATTTGGCTTCTGGCACCGGATGCCGTCTGGTCTCGCCCGAGGCCACAGCGTTCCGTAGCCGCTATGCTCGGATTAAGCGGGTGCGGAGCCGGGCGGGGTTGAGGAACGCATGAACGTAGCGCTCGGGATCATGTGCAAGGCTCCACATCCTGGCCGCACCAAGACGCGTCTTGCCACCTTCCTAGGGCCAGAGCGCGCAGCTCACCTCTCTGCGTGCTTCCTCAAGGATGTCGCTGACGCCGTGCTCGCGGTGCCAGACGCTCTGGAGCGGCAGGGCTACGGCGTGTATGCGCCAGCCGGAAGCGAGGCCGAGCTTGCAGAAATCCTGCCGCCTGCCTTTCGGCTGCTTCTTCAAGAAGGCGCGGATTTCGGGCTCGTCCTCGGCACGGCGGTACAGCGGCTTCTTGCCGAAGCGGGCCATGACTGCGTCGTGCTGATCAATTCTGATTCGCCAACTCTACCGGCATCCCTACTCACCACCGCGATTGCAGCTCTGCGGCGACCAGGCGACCGGGTCGTGCTGGGGCCGGCCATAGACGGCGGTTATACTCTGATCGGGCTGAAGCGAGATCATCCGGAACTTTTCGTCGACATACCCTGGAGCACGCACGACGTGCTACGGCTGACCCTGGAACGGGCTGAAAAGATCGGCCTCGCGGTCGAGATGCTCCCGCTCTGGTACGACATCGACGATTTGGAAACTCTTCGGATTCTGCAGGCGGAGATTGCCGGTATCCCGCCGGCCTTCGCATCGTCTGGCATCAGTGGCGGCCCGGCCACGGCGACCGCGATGATGCTGGCTCAATGGCCGAAGGTGTGAGTTCGGATGGGGGAACTGCCGGGCGCCTCGCCTTCCTCGGCCTCATCGGAACCGTCTTAGTCGGCCTCGGGATGCCAACGCTTCAGGGCCTGGGCGACAATGCATTCCTGATGTTGGTCGTTGCGAGCGGGGTGATCGCGGTCCTGGGTGCACGCCTTGAGGGGGTCGAGGAGCGCAGGGCGCTTACCGTCATCCTCGGCACCGGACTTGCCATGCGGGCCCTCGCGCTGTCCGCGCCGCCGATCCTCTCTACGGACATCTTCCGCTACGTCTGGGACGGGATCGTGCAGGGCGCCGGCGTCAACCCCTATCGCTACGTTCCAGCCGACCCGGCGCTGGCGTCCTTGCGTGCGGCGTCGGTCTACCCGTTCATCAACCGCGCCGATTATGCGGTGACGATCTATCCACCGGTAGCTCAGGCGTTCTTCTTCCTCGTCACGCGGGCGTCGGAGAGCCCGCTCGCGATCAAGGTCGCGTTGGTGGCTTGCGAGGGCGCGACCGTCGCAGCCCTGATCGGTCTGCTTCGCCTGACCGGGCAGCCGCTGACGCGGGTGGCGGCCTATGCCTGGCACCCGCTCCCGATCTGGGAGATCGCCGGCCAAGGCCATATCGACGGGTTGATGACCGCCTTGATGATGCTCGGCCTCTGGATCGCCCTCGGCCTCGGCCAGCGATACGCGGGCGCGGGGGCTATCGTACTGGCGGCGTTGGCCAAGCCCTTCGCGCTGATCGCGCTGCCGGGTCTATGGCGGCCCTGGGATTGGCGGATGATCGGGCTCGTTCCACTCGTCATTGCAGCGGCTTACCTGCCCTACCTGTCGGTTGGCGGCGGCGTGCTCGGCTTCCTCGCCACCGGGTATGTCCAGGAAGAAGGCCTCTCGTCGGGTTGGGGCTTCACCCTGCTGCGGCTCTGGCGTTTCTCCGTCGGGGAATGGCCGCACGACACGGGAATCTATCTCGGCCTCTGCCTCGCGATCCTGGCGGCCCTGGCGCTGAGGACCGGATTCCGAAGGGGGCGGACACCCGAACGGAGCCTACGCGACATCAATCTTTCGATCGTGATGTTACTCTTCCTGCTCTCGCCCGAATTCCCCTGGTATCTGCTGATGGCGGTGCCGTTTCTGAGCATCGCTGCGACGCTTCCGGGATGGGTCCTGACGGTGGGAGGCTTCATGCTCTACGATGTCGTTCCCGGCGATCCCCAGCTCTCCTACGACGACCGGTCGGCGATCCTCGCCGCCCTGGTCGCGGCCACCGCTCTGGCGCAGGCGGCCTTCATGCGACGATCGAGAGCCTTCCGATGATCAGCGGCACCGCCACGTCCCCCCCGGTCGTCGATCCGCGCCGCTATCACGAGGCCGCGCCGAGGTCGGCCGGAACCATCGTCGAGCGGCCGCCGGTCTGCCTCTACCTGGAGGTGACGAACCGCTGCAACCTGCTCTGCACCACCTGCCCGCGCACCTATGTCGAGCTCGAGCCGCCGGCCGACATGAGCTGGGAGCTGTTCACGCGCATCGTGGACCAGGTGCCCGATCTCAGCCGCGCCGTGCTGCACGGGGTGGGCGAGCCGATGCTGGTCAAGGACCTGCCCCGCATGGTCCGCTACCTCAAGGATCGCGGAACCTACGTCCTGTTCAACACCAACGGCACCGTGCTGTCGGAGAAGAACGGCCGCGCCCTGATCGAGGCGGGTCTTGACGAGTTGCGGGTCTCGCTCGACGCATCGACGCGCGCATCCTACATCACGGTCCGCGGTAAGGATTACTTCGAGCGCATCCTGAAGAACGTCCGCGCCTTTCGGGCCATGCAGGAGCGCGAGGGCCACGCCAAGCCCCGGGTCTCCGCCTGGCTCACCGGCCTCAAGGAGACGCTGCCCGAACTGCCTGCCTTCGTGCGCGTGGCCGCCGAGACCGGCGTCAAGGAGGTCTACCTGCAGCGCCTCGTCTATTTCGAGGACGATGCGATCGGCATGGCGCGGCCCGACCAGGCTCTCTACGAGCGCATGGAGGCGGACGAGGCTCACTATCTTGCGGAAGCCGAAGCAGTCGCGGCCGAGCTGGGGCTCACCTTCTCGGCCTCGGGGGCGGCCAGCGAGCCCGGCATGAGCCTGAAGCGGGACGACGATGGATCGCCATGGTCCCTGTGCCGCCGGCCATGGAACGTGATGTACTTCACCGCTAACGGCCGGGCGCTTCCGTGCTGCATCGCTCCGTTCTCGCAGCGCGGCTATGAGAACTACACCCTCGGTGACGCTACGCAGGACAGCCTGCGGGCGATCTGGAACGGCACCCCCTACACTGATTTCCGCGCGGCACTGCTCTCCGACACGCCGCCCCAGGCCTGCGGCAATTGCGGGCTTCGCTGGAGCCTGTGAACGCCACACCCTTCGTCACAGCCATCGTACCCTGCCTCGACGAGGTGACCGCGATCGCCGACGTCGTCGCTGGTCTCCTGGCGAACGGCGCCGACGCGGTCATCGTCGTCGATGGCGGCTCGCGGGACGCGACCGCCGCGCGTGCGAACGGCGCCGGCGCGCACGTCGTGGTGGAGCCGCGCCGCGGATACGGCCGGGCGATCCAGACGGGCATTGCCGCGATGGCACCCGAGACCCGGATCGTCCTCTTCGTGGACGGAGACGGCAGCGACCGGCTCGACCACGTCCCGGACCTCCTCGATCCGATCCGCTCGGGCCGCGCCGATTTCGTGCACGGGTCCCGTGTTCGCGGCGCGCGGGAACCGGGCGCCATGAGCCCGCAGCAGATCGTGGCCGGACACCTTGCCGGGTGGCTGCTGCGACTCGCCTACGGCGCCCGCTTCACCGACATGTCGCCGTTTCGCGCCATCCGTCGCGACGCACTGTCGAGTCTCGGGATGCGTGACGAGACCTACGGCTGGAACCTCGAGATGCTGATGCGCTCTGCCGCGGCGGGCCTGCGCTGCGAGGAGGTGGCCGTTGGCCAGCGACCCCGGCAGGGGGGCGCCTCCAAGGTCTCCGGCGACTGGCGCGTGGGACTGCGCGCCGCTTGGATCATCGCAACGACCTTCCTGCGCCTCGCCCGCGGACTCGCCCGCGAGGGGCGCTCCGCCGGCTGAGCGCGCTCAGGTGGCGACGCGCACGAAGCGCGCCGCCCAGCCACGGGTCAGGCCCGGCGGGAAGCGGCGGCGCAGGTCCGCGTCGAGGCCGAGGCTGCGACCGGCAGCGAAGACGCTGAACAGGCCCATGAGACCGGCCAGGAAGACGTAGGTCCAGGGCCATTCCTGCGGATGCAGGTACAGGCCGAGCCAGAGCTGAGCCACGAACGCCACTCCGATGGCGCCGGCGATCCGCACGCCCAGGCCGAGCAGCAGCGAGGCCGCGAAGGTGAGCTCGGTGAGGAAGACGAACACGTCGAGGATGTAGAAGTTCGGCGTCGGGAGAAGCACGTTCTTGACGAGGTCGCGATGGATCTGGAACGCGGCGTTCGTCACTTCCTCGCCGGTCCAAAAATAAAGGCCGTTCTCGACGGAAAGGAACGGCAGCTTCCAGAGCATGCCCTGGAACCACATGCCGCCGACCAGGACCCGCAACGCCCACATCGTGAGATCGCGTCCGTTGCGTTGCGCCGGATCCTCGATCCATTCGCGCACCGCGATGAAAAGGCTGGCCAGGACCAGCAGTGCGAAGCCGGCGACCACGAACCAGCGTCCGTGGCCGAGGCCAACTTGGTCGCTTTGCTGTCCGAGGAAGAACAACCAGGTGTCTGTGAAAGGGTCGGTTCGCATGAGCCTGGTCCTGCAAGGATGGGGATTTGAGGTGCGTCAGGAACAGACCGGCCGAAGCGGGCTGGTCTCCGGCCCGTGCCGGGCTTCGGAGAGGCGGGTCGGCAGGTCGGTGAGACGCAGGGACCGGCGCAGCGCCCGAGACAGGGCATCTACCATCGCCGTCAGGAGGGCCGTGGCGACGATCAGTATCACGGCGACGTCGAGGCGCAGTTCCGAGATTGCTGCGTCGACGTAGAAGCCGAGCGTCGTTACGCCCAAGATGCCGAAGATCGCACTCTCGCGCAGGATCAGCTCCCAGCGGTAGAGCAGATAGGCGAGGAACTGCCCGTAGAGCCGCGGCACGGTCTCGTAGGCGTAGAGGT
Organism: Methylobacterium cerastii; assembly: GCF_022179125.1. Taxonomy (GTDB): domain Bacteria; phylum Pseudomonadota; class Alphaproteobacteria; order Rhizobiales; family Beijerinckiaceae; genus Methylobacterium; species Methylobacterium cerastii. Next base: position 22,336 of record NZ_BPQG01000039.1, on the reverse strand, counting down.
TCAGGCCTGTCGGCGCGTCGGCCCGATAGGGCAGACCGTCGGCGTGGCGCCCCATCAGGTAGCCGACGATGCCGGCATTGTGGATCGTCAGCGCCAGGATCGCCGGCAGCATCGAGGGGCCGAGCAGCTGCAGCAGCACGTAGGCGAGCATGTATTCCGGCGTCGAGCGAACGATCACCAGGAGGACGCGCCCGAAGGGCTGGCCGATCGGTCCGGCGAACCGGCGCGAGACCAGGGGGAATAGGATGAGTGCGCCGAGCGCGGTGGCCACAAGCGCGACCTGCGCCAGCACCAGGGTCTGGAACGCGCCGGGCAGAATCTGTTGCGTGAGGACCGGCCGGAACCAGAGCCCGAGCCGGCTCCAGGTTTCTGGATCTAGGATAGCGCCCGACCGGAGCGGGCTCGGGACGATGTCGTGAGTCACGAACCGTCCCAGGCTGGCGAGCCAATTCGTCGTTCCGATCGTTCTCGGAAGAGCGAGGACGCTCAGGACGAGGAGAACTGGTAGTGTCGAAAGCCGCATCCACAGGCGGCGCGAGCCGATCAGGGCATAGAAAACGAGGAGGAGGGCCCCGGCCTCGGCGTAGCGGCCCTGCCGGAAAGCAGATTCCAGGTAGAAACCCATGGTCGGCAGGCCGATGAAGCCGAGGACCAGGGTCGAGCGCATGGCGCATTCGAAGCGGTAGAGCGTGTAGTGCCGGAAGGCGGTCGCGACGTCCGGCAGGCGGCCATAGGCGAAGGCCGAGATCGCACCGGTCCCCTCGGGCAGCACCCGAACGGCTGCGAGGTCCGCCTCCTCGATGATCTCGGAATACACCTTGGCGCAGATGCCCGCGTAGGGCAGCGCGATGGCGAGGATGCCGGTTGTGGCCGAGAGGCCGAACACCTGCATCAGCAGCAAGGCCCAGAACAGTTCGTGCACCGAGCGCAAGCCGGCGCAGAGCAGGCGCACGCTGCGGAACCGCGCGAAGGGAATCGCCAGGACGAAGCCGGCGCCCGCCCCCAGCGTCACCCCGAGGATGGCGAACGCGATGGTGTAGACGACGCTCCAGACTTCCACCGAGAGGAGGTCGGGATGGATCAGGCCGCCGAGCAGGCGCTGGAGATCGGCCCAGGGATGGAGGCTGGTGACGGCCAGATCGGCGGCGAGCAGCGCCGCCACCGCGCCTCCGACGAACCAGCGGGTCACCGCCGCATAGCCCCAGCCGGGGATCGACCGAAGGGCCCTCACGCGGCCTGCCCGTAGAACGGCACGAGGGCCGATTCGTCGAGGTCGCGAGCGGGCGCGTCGAGCACGATCCGCCCGGCATCGAGGACCACGATCCGGTCGGTATGCGCGAGAGCCAGAGCAATGTCGTGCAACGCCAGCACAAGGGTCCTGTGGCGCGAAGCCAACCTCTCCAGGACGAGGCCGCCCTGCAGACGGTCTAGGGCCGATACGGGTTCGTCGCCGATCAGGATCGGGCGCCCGTTGTAGAGCGCGCGCGCCACCGAGACACGCTGTTGCTGCCCCCCCGACAGGGCGCCGGCCTTGGCTTGTATCTCGCCGGAGAGCCCCACTTCGCCGAGGACGCCGCGGACCTCAGCCAAGTCGGCGCGAGCCGGGAACGCCAGGGTGCGTAGATTGTGCAGGGTCGAGCGCCGATCGAGCCGGCCCATGTAGACGTTGTGGAACACCGACAGGGTCCGCACGAGGGACGCCGCCTGCGGGATCAGGGCGACGCGGGCACGCGCCTGAGCATGAACGAGCCCGAGCAGGGTGGACTTGCCGGCGCCCGAGCGTCCCATGAGAGCAACGCGCTCGCCGGCCCGGATGGTCAGGTCGACGCCGAACAGGACCGGCTTTCCGTCATAGGCCGCGCGGGCGCCCGACAGAATGATCTCCACCTCGGGCTCGGTGAGGGACACGGCGCCGCGCGCTCAGTCCAGCAAGCCCGTGGATTTCGCCACGCGCTCCACCGGCTCGTAGGCGGCATTGGTCACCGGGATGAACTTCGAGCGGGCGAAGGGAGCGAGGATGGCCGGATCGGTGATGCCGATCAGGGCCGCCTTCAGCTTCTCGGTGAATCCGGCGCCGTAGATCGCGTCGACGTCGCCGCGCACGGTCCATTGGTAGTCGGGAAAGGGCGGGCTCTCCCAGATGACGGCGACCTCCTTCGGATCGATCTTGCCGGCCTTCGTGTCGAGGTCCCAGACCGAGTAATCGACCGCACCGATCTCGAAGGCCCCGGACTGGACGAGCTGGATCGTACGGCTGTGGTCGCCGGAGAAGCCGACGCGGGTGAACACTTCCTCGGGCGTCTTACCCGGGAACGCCTCGCGGATGAAGTATTCCGGCATCAGCCGACCCGATGTCGAAGCGCGCGACCCGAAGGTGAAGGTCTTGCCCGCGATCGCCTTCGGAAAATCCACCGATTTCATGAGGCCGGTCTTCGTGTTGGCGATGAGGTAGGTCTTGAACGCGGCGTCCTCCGCGCCCTGCGCGATCGCCTGCGCACCGGGCGAGGCCTTGCGCGCCTGGACGCCGGTGAAGCCGCCGAACCAGGCGAGCTGGACCTGGCCGTTGGTGAAGGCGGTCACCGCCGACGGATAGTTCTTCACGGGGACGTACTTTACCGGAACGCCGAGCTTGCCCTCCAGATAGGTCGCGACCTTGCCGAAGCGCTCGACGAGCCGGCTCTCGTCCTGGTCGGGGATGCCGGTGAAGACGAAGGCCGGCTTGGCGCCATCCTGCGCCCTCGCGGGACCGGAGGCGACGAGGCACCCGAGAGCCACCAGCAGCGACCCACACAACGTCCTTCTCAGCATCGACCGTCCCCAAAATCCATCGTCGCATCGTACGATGCCATCCGGGCATCGATGTCCAATCAATTGACAGCTATTCCACGTGCGGCGGTATGGAGCCCGGCGATCCCTGTTAATGACGCATTTCGCACCGGCAGAGCGCGAGGTTACAGGACGCCTTTCTCATCCCGGTGCCCGGCCGATCGCGAGGAAGCCCACAGCCCCGAGGGCGACCGGCCCGTCGCCCTGGTCCCGCCGCAGATCGTCCGCGAAGCGTGCCACCATCGCCCTACGGTCGGGGCCCTGCGCATCGAGCATCGCGGCAAGGCCGGGGGCGAAGGCGAGATGCTCCGCGAGCCACCCGGCGGATCGGGCGCGGAGATCCGCTTCGATGCGAACGATGCGGTCGAGGGGCACCCGCGCCGATTCGAAGAGCGCCCGAAGCGCTGCCTCCTCGCGAAAGCGCAACTGTGCCGGCCCCTCCGTCGGCGGCGCCTGGGGACCACGAACCGCCGTCACCGCGCCGATCAGGCGGGTCACGAGGTCATAGTTCTGCGGCTCCGTCCAGGTCACGATGGCGAGCGGCCGGCCAGGGCGGACGACGCGGCCCATCTCCTCTAGGGCGCGCACCGGGTCAGGGCAGAGGATGATCCCGAAGACGGAGAGGCCGGCGTCGCACGAGGCATCGGACAGGGCTAGCGCCTGCGCATCCATCACGGCCGCCCGCACCGGCAGACCGGCTTCCTTGCCCCGCTCCCGGATCCGCGCAACCATGCCCTCGGCCGCGTCGATGGCGACGACCCGCGCGCCGCGAGCGGCCGCCATCAGGGCGGCACCGCCGGTACCGGCTGCGACATCCAGGCAGAGTTCGCCGGACCGAAGCTCGAGGGCCTGCAGGGCGGCGTCCGCGAACACGTCGGTGAGGGGTTCGAAGGCGGCCTCGTAGGCCTCGGCGAACCTGCTCCAGAGCGGGGGCTGCTGATCTTGCTGAAGATGTGATGTCACCGGAACGCCTCCCCGTGCGAAGGATATCGAAACGCCTTGCGGCACGACACCCGTGATCCCGGGTCGCCGGTCCGGATCAGGCAGGAGGATATCCGTGGATCCGATCTCCCCGACGCCCACCCTCCCGATGGTGGTCCCCACCGCCCCGGTCCAGTCCTTCTCCCTCGGGATCGGGCTGACCAACGAGTGCAATCTCGCCTGTAATTTCTGCTACCGCGACCCGGACCGGATGGACCGGCTCGGTCCCGATCAGGTCCGCGCCGTGCTCGACAGCCTACCGGTCCGCTCGGTCAATCTCGGCACCGGCGAGAACGGGATGCATCCCCAGTTCGGGTTGCTCCTCGACATGCTGCGAGCCGAGCCGATCAAGCTGACGATCACCTCGAACGGGCACTCGATCGCGGTCATTGACGACGACGCGGTGCGGGCCTTCGCCGATGTCGAGTTCTCGATCGACTATCCCACCCGCGAGGAGCAGGACGCTCAGCGCGGCGCGGGCAACTGGGACCTCGTGATGTCGCAGGCCGCGCGCTGTCGGGCGCTCGGCGTCGGCGTCACCTTCATCGCGGTGATGATGCGCACGAACTTCGATCGCCTGCACGAGATCGCCGCCATCGCCCGGGACTTCGACGCGCCCCTTCGCATCAACGTCTATCAGGCGGTGCGCACCGACGCCTTCGCACTCACCTACGAGGAATACTGGAGCGGGTTCGCGCGGCTGTTCTCCGAGACCGACGTGATCGCCATCGGTGAACCACTAGTCCGGGCGATGGCTGGCCTGCCGGCGCGCAAGGGCGGCTGCGGCGTCGGCACCGTCCGGGTGACGCCGCGCGCCACGGTGCAGCCCTGCGTCTACTGGGGCGGGACCGGTCAGAGCCTCGACGCACTTCGCGAGGCCGGCAGCGGCATCGTCGAGACGGCCCCCTTCGCGGCCGCCCGCGCCCTGCCGGAGCCCTGCCGGGGCTGCGCGCATGAGGATTCCTGCCACGGCGGGTGCGCCGGGCGGCGGCGCCTGATGGATCGCCTCGATCAGGTCGATCCCTATTGCCCGATCGTGCGCGGCGAGTCGCGTCCGCTCGCCATCACCATGGCGCCGGCCCGCGAACTCCCCAAACTCGAGAGCGCCTGTACCACGATCGTTCAAGCACGTGGATGACGCGGTCGAAGCCATCGCAGGCTTGAGCCGGATCGCGGACGCCTACGCCGTCCTGCTTTGTGATGTGTTCGGCGTGCTCCACGATGCAACGCAGGTCTATCCAGCCGCCGCAGCCGCGCTGGGCGCCTTCCGGGCAGGTGGCGGGACGGTGGTGCTCGTCTCGAATTCTGCCGAGCCGGGTCTTCGGCTTACCAAGACGCTTCAAGCTCGCGGCGTGCCTCGCGAGTACGACGATCTGGTCACCTCGGCCGACATCGCCCGCGCCCTCCTGGGAGAACAGGCATCGGTGTGGATCTACCATATCGGACCGGCGCGCGACCGCGTCCTGTTCGACGGCCTTTCCGTCGAACTGACGGGGGTCGAGGCTGCCGATCTCACCGTGTGCACCGGCTATCCGGACTCGGACGACAACCTCGACGCGATCCTGGGCCAGGCGTATCGGCGCGGACATCTCCTGCTCTGTACCAATCCCGACACCATCGCGATCGTGGGTGAAATGCGCCTGCGCTTTGCCGGCCTGGTTGCCGAGCGCTACCGGGCCCTCGGCGGTATCGTGGTCGAGACGGGCAAGCCCGGCGCGCTGATCTATCGCCAAGCCCTCGAACGGGCGACCCGGCTGCGCGGGCGGCCGGTGGCACCTGAGGAGGTCCTCGGCATCGGCGACACGGGGGCGCTCGACGTGGCGGGCGCGCTTCGAGCCGGCTTCAGCGCCGTTCAGATCGGCGCCGGAGACCCGTATTCGCGTCCACCTGACCTTCCCGGGCGCCTGCACCGGATGCCAGCCCTCGTTTGGTAGGCCGGCACAAGACCATCCCTTCTCAAACACCGCGACAACATAGGAGTACCCATGGACACGCCCCGCCTCACCAGCCTCGCTCACGGCGGAGGGTGCGGCTGCAAGCTCGACCCCGAAGTGCTGCGCACGCTCCTCGCCGACCAGCCAGTGGCCGGCCCGTTCGAGCGCCTACTCGTAGGCAATGAGACCGCGGATGACGCCGCGGTCTGGGCGCTCGACGACGGCACCTGCCTCATCGCCACAACCGACTTTTTCACGCCGATGGTCGACGATCCGCATGATTTCGGCCGGATCGCCGCCACCAACGCGATCTCCGACGTCTACGCCATGGGCGGCAAGCCGATCTTGGCGCTGGCCATCCTCGGAATGCCAGTCGGCAAGATCGCGCCGGAGGTAGTCGCCGAGATCCTGAAGGGTGGGGCTTCGACCTGCGCGGAGGCCGGCATCCCGATCGCAGGCGGTCACTCGATCGACACGCCCGAGCCGATCTACGGCTTGGCGGTGATCGGCCTGTGCGATCGCGCCCGCATCCGGCGCAACGCGGACGCGCAGGCCGGCGACGTCGCCATCCTCACGAAGCCCCTGGGTGTCGGGATCTACTCTGCTGCAATCAAGCGCGAAGCTCTCGACAAGGACGGCTACGCCGACTTCGTCGCCACCACGACGAAACTGAATAAGGTCGGCGCGGATCTGGCGGGCGACGGGGATGTCCACGCCATCACAGACATCACTGGCTTCGGCCTCCTCGGCCATGGCCTCGAACTCGCGCGTGGCGCCGATCTGACATTTGTCATCGAGAGCGGTGCAATCCCGCTCCTGCCCCGGGCCGAAACGCTGGCGCAGGAGGGCTTCGTCACCGGTGCCTCGCACCGCAATTGGTCGAGTTTTGGTGCCCATGTGACCTTGCCCGAGGGGCTGCCGGATTGGCGCCGTCATATCCTCACAGACCCCCAGACCTCGGGAGGCCTGCTCGTGACCTGCACGCCCGCACGCGCCGAGGCGATCCTCACCCGGATTCGGTCCGCGGGCTTTGCACAGGCAGCCATCGTCGGGCGTTTCGAAGCCGGGGCCCCCGGCATCCGGGTCGAGGTCTGACGCGTGCCGACGCCACTTCGTGATACGGAATCCGCCCCGATCCTCCGCGACAAGGCGCATGGGGCGGCCTCAGAGTTCGCACCCGAGAGCCTGCTTCGCGAGGCCCGAAGGCAGCGCGGCCTCACGCTAAATCGCGTGCCCGCGCTCTGTATGCTCGACCCCGACGGGGATATCGTCCGCCACCTGCGTGCGACCGGTCGGGCGCGACCCGATCCGGACTGGGCCTGCTATCACAGCGAACTCCTGCGTTTCGCATGCGGTGAACGCGAGGTCGGCATCGTCGCCTGCGCGGTCGGCGCGCCTTATGCGGTCCTGGTGGCCGAGCAGATGTTCGCCTCGGGCTGCGAACTCCTAATCAGCATTACCTCATCCGGACAGATCACACCTTTGCGGCCGCCGCCCTACTTCATCCTGATCGAGGCGGCCCTGCGCGACGAGGGCACGAGTTACCACTACCTCCCGCCGGCCGACTTCGCGCGAGCCTCCACCGTCCTCATCGCAGCCGTCGCCCCTGCTCTGACGGATGTCGGCGAGCCGGTGGAACGGGGCGCGACCTGGACTACCGACGCACCCTATCGGGAAACCCATCACGCGATCGAGGCAGCCCGCGCGCGGGGCATTCTCGCCGTGGAGATGGAGGCTGCTGCGCTTTATGCCTTCGCGGAAGCGCGCGGCAAGGCGGTTCTGTGCTTCGCCCACGTCACCAACCAGATGGGGCAAGCCGGCGATTTTGAGAAGGGCGAAGCCAACGGTGCGAAGGCCGCGCTCCGCCTCGTCGCGGCCGTCGCGGAAACTCGTTTCGCCGAGCAATCTAACGCTACCTAGTGGTAGCCGTCGTGCGACGAACAAGACGGGTCAGAATTGAAACGTCCGCCTCACGGCGGTGGGCTCAGGTCCGCTCGCCACCCCAAACTGAAGTTGTCCGATGGCAGACCAACGGCTGCTTTCGGGAAGCGTTAATGGCGACCCAGGTGACTGGGTTGGGTCGGGACCCGCCCGTCTGTTCTGCGACCAGGTTGGGTGGATTCCTGCTTGTCTGCTTTCGGCCGGAAAATAGGAAAAGCTGACGCTTTCTCGAAGATTGACGGGATGCAAAAAAAATTCAGCGAACGTTGGCGCTCAAGCTCGACATCAAGTTTCTGATTGGAATTGACGATGCCGCATCCACTCAGGCCGCATGCTGCGTTGATTGATCTGTTCTCCGGCGCAATGATCCGCTTTGAGGACCAAAGTTCTGCTTAAGCAAACCCTAGATTGTATAATGCTACCTCATAGCGGATCACTTAAGTGATCTCCGGCGCAATGATCCGCTTTTGGGACCAAAGTTCCGTTTTTACTAAACCTGAAGTACGACGCGGGCGCCTGGGAAACGAGATGGCCTCGTCTACGTTTAAAGGGCGATGATCGTACTTTGCCGTCGAGGACGCTTAGCCGCTGGGAGCGTCCTCGACGGCATACCTGAGCCAGACGGTGCCGCCTTCCAAAGTCTCGGTATGGCGATGCCGAAGCGCCTTGCCGGCCGCCGGCCGCTCGTCGGGCTCGCCGTGGTACTCGAAGATGGTTGGTACGCCCGCGAGGCCATCAAGGGCGGGCGAGACAAGCAGGCTGACCTCGTCGATCAGTCCGGCTTTCAGGAAAGCGCCGTTGATAATGCCGCCGCCCTCAAGCAGCAGGGTCCTTACGCCGAAGGTCTCGCCCAGGGTCGCCATCGCACCGACGAGGTCACGGCCGTCCGGACCGGCGAAGATGTAGGAGACCCCGTCCTCACGGAGCTCAGCCAGATAGTCGTCCGTGACGCCCTCGCCGAGGACCGCCACGATATGGTCCCCGCCAGCGTCGTCCCGGCCGTAATGCACCTTGCCGTGCGGGTCGATTGCGACGGCCAGGTCGCGACCGTTTCGCTTGCCGACATGAGTCTGGCGGAGGTCACCAGGAACGGTATCGGGTTTGCGCGGATGCCCCTTGGCGATCTCGGCCATGGTCGTGCGACCCACGATCCAGCCCTCGGCATCCAGGCGCGCCGCGGTCTCGTCGTAGTACCGGTGAACCAGGTCCTGCTCGATGCCCGCGGCGGGAGGGGTCCAGCGGCTAGGGTGGAGCCGGCCGTCGATGGAGCTTCCCATGTGGCAGATGATCTTCGGACGCATTTCGCGAACTCACTTTTCCTCGGGTTACGGTCAGGTCACTCGCCGCGGTACTCTGCGTCCGTGACGTGCTCCATCCAATCGACGACCTTGCCGTCGAGCGCCTCCGACAACGCGATGTGGCTCATGCCTGCGGTAGGCGAGGCCCCATGCCAGTGGCGCACGCCGGGCGGGATGCGGACCACGTTGCCAGGCCGGATCTCCAGCACCGGACCGCCCTCGTTCTGGACCCGACCGAGCCCGGCGGTAACGATCAGGGTCTGACCGAGCGGATGGGTATGCCAAGCCGTCCGAGAGTTGGGCTCGAAGGTGACGAGGCCGCCCGACATTCGTGAAGGTGGCCTTTCCTGGATCATCGGGTCGACGCGTACGGTCCCCGTGAAGTTCTCCGGCGCGCCCCTTACGGAGGGCACGGTACCGCTGCGCTCGACGGTCACCGCCTTTTGCGAGGGACTGGCGGAGCAATGCCAGTTCATGCCGGTGGCGAGGGTCGCGGCAAGGACGAGCGAGGCGGCCCCGACGGGAATGTGCATGGCGGCGTCCTTGGCGCTTCCTTCAGGCCGCGTCGGGCATGCGGTCGAGGAGCTTGTCCAGCGTGATGGGATAGTCGCGCACGCGGACCCCGGTCGCGTTGTAGATCGCGTTCGCGACCGCAGGTGCGACGCCGACCAGCCCGAGCTCCCCGACACCCTTCGCCTTGATCGGCGACATCGTCGGATCGACCTCATCGACGAAGATCGCGTCGAGGTGCGGGATGTCGGCATGGACCGGTACCTCATAACCAGCGAGGTCGTGGTTGACGAAGAAGCCGCGCTTGGTGTCGACCGCCATCTCCTCCATCAGGGCGGCGCCCACGCCCATGACCATGCCGCCGATGACCTGGCTGCGGGCCGTCTTCGGGTTGAGAATGCGGCCCGCGGCACAAACCGCCAGCATCCGCCTGACGCGGATCTCGCCGGTGTCCGCATCCACGCCGACCTCCGCGAAGTGCGCGCCGAAGGTCTGCTGGGCGAACCTCTTGGACAGGTCGCCGAACTCCATGGTGTCCTCGACGACGATGTCGCCGGCCTTCGCCGCATCGCCGAGCGGTACGGCGCGATTGCCCAGGCGTACCTCGCCATCGGAAAAGATCGCGTCGGCCGAATTGAACCCCAGTCTCTGGGCCACCGCCTCGCGCAGCTTCACGCACGCGGCGTAGACGCCTGCGGTGACGGACGGCGCGCCCTGCTGGCCACCCGAACCCGGCGACTCGGGAAAATCGGAATCCCCGAGTCGCGCAACGACCCGTTCGATCCCGACGCCCATCATCTCGGCCGCCGTCTGGGCGACGATGGTGTAGCTGCCGGTGCCGATGTCGGTCATGTCGGTCTCGACCGTGACCACGCCCCGAGCATCGAGCCGCACGCGGGCACCGGACTTGGCGATCTTCGCGGCGCGGATCGCGCCTGCCATACCCATCCCGACCAGCCAGCGCCCGTCACGGACGCTGGCCGGCGCTGCCTTGCGCCGATCCCATCCGAACCGGTCTGCCCCGGTGCGGAGGCACTCCACGAACGGGCGGGTTGAGAACGGCATCTCGGGATGCTCGGGGTCGACCTGGGTGTCGTTCAGGACCCGGAATGTGACCGGGTCCATGCCGAGCTTTTCCGCCATCTCGTCCATGGCGATCTCAAGCGCCATCAATCCCGGGGCCTCGCCCGGGGCTCGCATCGCATTGCCCTCGGCGAGGTCGAGCACCGCCAGCCTCTGGCGGGTCATGCGATTGGCGCCGGCGTAGAACGACCGCGTCGCGGCGGTCGACGGCTCGGTCCGGCCCCCGGCGAGGTTGCCGTTGAGGTTGTCGTGGCCGATGGCGGTGATATGGCCGTCCGTCGTCGCCCCGATCCAGATGCGCTGGACCGTCGCCGGGCGGTGGATGGTGGTGTTGAACATCATCGGACGTTGCAGAGCGATCTTGACCGGCCGACGCGCCACGCGCGCGGCCACCGCGGCCAGGGCGAGATCGGTCTGCACGGTCCCCTTACCGCCGAACCCGCCGCCGATGTACGGCGAGACCAGGCGGATCTTGTCCTTGGTGATGCCAAGGGTCTTGGCGAGGTCGCGAACGCCCCAGTTCATCTGCTGGATCGCGGTGTGGCAGGTCAGGCGGTCGCCGTCCCACGAGGCGATGGTGGCGTGCGGTTCCATCATCGCGTGCGCCTGGTCGGGTGTCGTGTAGGTCTCGTCCAGCTTGACCGGCGCCCCCGCGAATGCGGCCTCGAAGTCGCCGACGCTCGTCTCGGGCTTGCCGCCAAACTGGCCCGCCTTGGCCACCGGCGCCGTCGCCACCAGCGCCGAGAGCTCGAACGAACCCTCCGCATGAGCATACTTCATCTTGACTAGGGCGGCGGCGGCCCGGGCCTGCTCGAACGTCTCCGCGACCACGACCGCCACGGCCTGGTGGTAGTGGTCGATCTCGGGCGCGGCGAGGAAACGCTGGACGTAAAACTCGCCCTTTCCGAGCGTGCCCGCGTTCTCATGTGTGACGATGGCGACGACACCTGGGGCGGCGTTTGCGGCGACGAGATCGATCGCGACGACGCGCCCCTTGGCGATACCGGCACCGACGATGAAGCCATAGGCGAGGTTCGCCTGCGGATCGTGCCAGTCGGACGCGTAGGGGGCGGTGCCGGTCACCTTGAGCGGACCGTCGACCCGGTCGAGCGGCTGCCCAACGACCTTGAGCCGGTCGATGGGGTTGATGCCGGCGGGGGTGTCGAACTTCATGATCTCGCTCCTCGACCTTCGGTTTCGGCGACGCTCCTATCGTCGGACGCGCTTAAGCCGCGTCCGGCATGCGGTTCAGGAGCTTGTCGAGGGTGATCGGGTAGTCGCGGACCCGCAGGCCGGTGGCGTTGTAGACGGCGTTCGCCACTGCAGCGCCGACCCCGCAGATTCCGAGTTCGCCGACGCCCTTGGCCTTCATCGGCGAGGACATCGGATCGACCTCGTCGAGAAAGATCACCTCCTGGTGCGGGATGTCGGCGTGGACCGGGACCTCGTAGCCGGCGAGGTCGTGGTTGACGAAGTACCCGCGCTTGGTGTCGACCGCGAGCTCCTCCATTAGGGCCGCGCCCACGCCCATGGTCATCCCGCCGATGACTTGGCTGCGGGCCGACTTCGGGTTGAGGATGCGTCCGCTGGCACAGACCGCCAGCATGCGGCGGACCCGGATCTCGGCCGTGGCCACGTCGACGCCGACCTCGACGAAGTGGCCGCCGAAGGTCGATTGCTGATGGGTCTTGTCGAGGTCGCCAAACTCGATGGCGTCCTCGGCCACGATGTCTCCGCCGGTAGCTGCCTGAGCTAGCGGAACGTTGCGATTGCCCGAGCGGACCTGCCCGTCCTCGAACACGGCGTCGGCCGAGTTGAAGCCGAGCTTGCCGGCCACGGCCTCACGTAACTTCATACAGGCGGCGTATACACCCGACGTCGAGGAGTTGGCGCCGAACTGTCCGCCCGAGCCCGAGGAGACCGGGAAATCGGAGTCCCCGAGGCGCACGATGACCTTGTCGAGGGTGACCCCCATCATCTCAGCCGCCGTCTGGCCGATGATGGTGTAGCTGCCGTTGCCGATGTCGGTCATGTCGGTCTCGACGATCACCATGCCCTTGCCGTCGAGGCGGACGCGGGCGGCCGACTTCAGGACCATGTTGTTGCGGAAGGCCGAGGCCATCCCCATCCCGACAAGCCAGCGGCCGTCGCGGACCTGGCCGGGCTTGCCCCGTTTGTCCCAGCCGAAGCGCTCGGCGCCCTGGCGCAGGCATGCGACGAGGCTGCGCTGGGAGAAGGCACGCTCCGGCTTCTCCGGATCGACCTGTGTGTCGTTGATCTCGCGGAACCGCACAGGGTCTATACCGAGCTTCTCCGCCATCTCGTCCATGGCGACCTCAAGCGCCATCAGCCCAGGGGCCTCGCCCGGGGCCCGCATGGCGTTGCCTTCGGGCAGGTCGAGCACGACGAGGCGCAGGGCAGTCATCCGGTTCGGGGCGGCATAGAGCAGACGGGTCTGCAAGACCGCCGCCTCGGGACCGCCCTCGGGCAGGTCGCCCGACCAGCTCTCGTGGCCGATGGCGGTGATCTTACCGTCCGGGGTCGCGCCGATGCGGATGCGCTGGAGCGTGGCGGGCCGGTGCGTGGTGTTGTTGAACATCTGCGGACGCGTCAGCGCGACCTTCACCGCCCGACCGGCCGCCCGGGCGCCCAGGGCCGCGAGAAGCGCCTCGGACCGCAGGAAGAGCTTGCCGCCGAACCCGCCGCCGATGAACGGCGACACCATGCGGACCTTCTCCTGCGGGACGTCCAGGGTCAGCGCGAGGTCACGCGTGCCCCAGGCGATCATCTGGTTCGAGGTCCAGACGGTGACCTTGTCCCCGTCCCAGGACGCGACGGAGGCATGGGGCTCCATCATCGCGTGGGCGTGGTCCGGCGTCTCGTAGCTCTCGTCGAGCTTGACCGGCGCCGAGGCGAACGCGCCGGCGAAGTCACCGACGGAGGAGGAGGATGGACTGCCCTGGACGTCGCCCGGGTCCTTCGCCCCGTCCTTCACCGAGGCGAGGTCGAAGGCGCCCTCGGTGGCGGTGTACTTGACCTTGACCAGCGCCGCGGCGGCGCGTGCCTGCTCGAAGGTCTCGGCGACCACCACGGCGACGGCCTGATGGTAATGCTCGATCTCTGGCCCGCCGAGGAGTTTTGCGGTGTTGAGCTTGCCCTTGCCGAGCTTGCCAGCGTTATCGGCGGTCACGATGGCGACGACGCCCGGGGCGGCCTTGGCGGCGCCCAGGTCCATCGAGGCGATCCGGCCCTTGGCGATAGTGGCGCCGACGACGACGCCGTAGGCGAGCTTGGCCTGCGGGTCGTGCCAGTCGTTGGCATAGGGGGCGGTGCCGGTGGTCTTGAACGGGCCGTCGATCCGGTCGGTGGCCTTCCCCACGACCTTGAGCCGGTCGATGGGGTTGGTGCCTGCGGGGGTGTCGAACTTCATGGATCAGGCCCTCGCCTCGGTCAGGACGGCACCGAGCGTGCGCTCGGCGAGCTTCAGCTTGTAGGCGTTGTCCTCGGTCGGCTTGGCCCCCGCGAAGACCTTGTCGGTCACCGCCTTGGCACCCCGCGGCAGGTCGGCCTCGGCGGCCTCGACGCGCCACGGGCGCGGCGCCACACCGCCGAACGCCACGTGCCCGGTCCCGTCCTTGCCGATCACGGCGGCGACGGAGACGAGGGCGTAGGCATAGGAGGCCCGGTCGCGGACCTTGCGGTAGATGTGCGTCCCGGCGACGGGCTTCGGCAGCGTCACGGCGGTGATCAGCTCGCCGGCCTTGAGAATGGTGTCGAGTTCCGGCTTGTCGGCGGGCAGGCGATGGAAGTCCGCGACGGGGATCTTGCGGGTGGCACCCTTTGCGTCGACGGTCTCGACGGTGGCGTCGAGGACGCGCATGGCTACCGCCATGTCGCCCGGATAGGTCGCGATGCAGGTTTCGCTCGCACCGATCACGGCGAGCTGCCGGCTGACCCCGTCGATGGCCGAGCAACCAGATCCCGGCTGGCGTTTGTTGCAGGCCTGGGCGGTGTCGTAGAAGTACGGGCACCGGGTCCGCTGCAGCAGGTTGCCGGCGGTGGTCGCCTTGTTGCGGAGCTGTCCCGAAGCGCCCGCGAGCAGCGCCCGCGAGAGAACGCCGTAATCCTTTCGGACTCTGGCATCAGCGGCCAGATCCGTGTTCCGCACTAGGGCCCCGATCCGAAGCCCGCCCTCCGGCGTCGGCTCGACCTTGTCCAAGCCGAGGCCATTGACGTCGACGAGGTGGGTCGGGGTCTCGATCTGCAGCTTCATCAAGTCGAGCAGGTTGGTGCCGCCGGCGATGAACTTGGCGTTCGGCGTGCGGGCGACGGCGGCGGCGGCCTCGGCGGGCGTGCCCGGGCGCTCGTAGGTGAAGGATTTCATGCCTGCTTCCCCGCGACCTCGGTGATCGCCTCGACGATGTTGGAATAGGCGCCGCAACGGCAGATGTTGCCGCTCATGCGCTCGCGGATCTCGGCGTCGGTGACCTCGTAGGTCCCGTTGAGGTCGGCGCTGACGTGGCTTGGGATGCCGGACTTGATCTCGGCGATGACCGCCACGCTGGAGCAGATCTGGCCCGGGGTGCAGAAGCCGCACTGGTAGCCGTCGTGCTTCACGAAGGCGGCCTGCATCGGATGGAGGTCGCCCGGCTTGCCGAGCCCCTCGATGGTCATGACGCTGGCGTCCTGGTGCATGACCGCGAGGGTGAGGCAGGAATTGATGCGTCGACCGTCGACGATCATCGTGCAGGCGCCGCACTGACCGTGGTCGCAGCCCTTCTTGGCGCCGGTCAGGTGCAGGTGCTCGCGCACCGCGTCGAGCAGGCTGGTCCGGGTGTCGAGTTCGAGCTCGCGGCGCTCGCCGTTGACCGTGAACCCGACCTTGGCCAGGACCGGCTTGTCGGTTCCCGCGGGCGCGGCGCCCGCCGCAGATGGGACGGCGGCCAGGGCCGCCGTGGCTGATGCAGCCACCATCAAATCTCTCCGGTTCAAGTCGTAATCTCCAGGTCGTCCCATCTTGGTCTCCGAGCCTGCTGCAGGGGGGCGATGGCGCGACGGCCGCCCGTCGAGGGCGGGATGCCCGTGGAAACACACACACCTTGGATAGGCTCCAAGGTACGGCGTCACGTCTCGTTGATTAGTGCCTCCCAGCCACATAGGGTCATGAGCAACGCTTATGGATCGCCCGCGAATCGACCCGGACGATCTCGCCCACCCTTCGGAATGCAGCGAGGAACCGGTCAATGGCGCGCACGGACCTGACCGACCTGCTGTCCTTCGCGACGGTGTCGCAGGAGGGCAGCTTCACCCGCGCCGCGACGCGCCTGGGCGTCACGCAATCAGCCCTCAGCCACGCCCTGAAGGGCCTTGAGGCCAGGCTCGGCGTATCCTTGCTGACCCGGTCCACCCGCGGCGCCGTGCCGACCGAGGCGGGGGAGCGCCTGCTGCGGATCGTGGGACCCCAGTTCGAACAGATCGATGTCGAGCTCGCCGCGCTCACCGAGCTCCGCGACAGGCCCGCCGGCACCGTCCGCATCACGGCGTCGGAGGACGCGGCGGCGACCGTCCTGTGGCCGGTCCTGGCACGCCTGCTGCCGGACTACCCCGACATCAACGTCGAGATCGTGACCGAGCAGGCCCTGACGAACATCGTTGCCGAACGCTTCGACGCCGGCGTGCGCATCGGCGAGCACGTCGAGAAGGACATGGTCGCGGTCCGCATCGGTCCCGACATGCGCATGGCCGTGGTCGGGACGCCGGCCTACCTCAGGAAACGGGCGAGACCCAAGCACCCCGAGGACCTCACCGCTCACCGGTGCATCAACCTGCGACGGCCGACCCGTGGCGGGTTCTACCCATGGGAGTTCGAACGGAAGGGACAGGCCCTGAATGTCCGCGTCGAGGGCCAACTCGTGTTCACCAGCCTACCCCTGATCCGGGAGGCGGCCCTCGCCGGACTCGGGTTGGCCTACCTGCCGGAGGACCACGTGGCGCCGGACGTGGCCGAGGGCAGGTTGGTGCGGGTGCTGAAGGACTGGTGCGAGCCTTTCCCAGGATACCACCTGTACTACCCGAGCCGACGCCAACCCGCCCCGGCCTTCACGGTCCTGTTGGAAGCGCTTCGTCAACGCGGTTGACGCGCGGACCGGCTGGCCACGACCGCTATCGATCCATGGCAGGCCCTGCTTCCAAGTGCGGGATTGGGCGACCCTTACGACTGGAATGGGTGGATGAACGAACCCGCTTGCGCGGGATGGGTGGCAGCTTCGAGGTTTTCGGATTGGGACGAACGCCCCGCGCTGATTGAGCGTCGCCCGGCCTGGGCGGACGATCCCGGCTCCCTTCATCCGAGTGGAGCCGGTTCCATGACCATCCTTGCTGTTCCCGCCGCTGGGTCGCTGCGCCAGCGCCTTGTCGACGATATGACCCTGCGCCGGTTCTCGCGTGAGACGCAGCGCAACTACCTCCGCGATGTCGGGCGTCTGGCGACGTTCCTGCGGCGCTCGCCCGACACGGCAACCGTCGACGACCTGCGCCGTTTCCAGATCGCGCAGCAGGAGATCGGCCTCGGGGTGCCGACGATGAACGCCATCGTCTCGGCCCTGCGCTTCTTCTTCGTCCATACGATCGACCGGCCCGATCTCGCCCGCAGGCTGGTCCGCCTCAACCATCCGCGCCCGCTGCCCGACGTCCTGAGCCCCGAGGAGGTGGGGCGGCTGCTCGGTGCCACAGTCTGCCTCAAGCATCTGGCGGCCCTCTCGGTGGCCTATGGCGCGGGATTGCGCGTGGCCGAAGTCGCCGCGCTCAAAGTCGCCGACGTCGACTCGACGCGCATGCTGCTGCGGGTCGAGCGTGGCAAAGGCGGCCGCGACCGCAACGCGATGCTGTCCACCGATCTCCTGGTCCTCCTGCGGCGCTGGTGGATCGAGGGACACCGGCAGGGCGTCCTGCATCGCGAGGGTTGGCTGTTTCCCGGCCAGGACTGGGCCCGGTCGATCAGTACCCGCCAGCTTCACCGCATCGTGGTGGAGGCGGCCCGGTCGGCCGGGATTCCCAAGCGCGTCGGTCCTCACACCCTGCGCCACTCCTTCGCCACCCATCTCCTGGAGGACGGCGTCGATATCCGCGTCATCCAGGTGCTGCTCGGACACGCCCGCCTCGACACGACGGCACTCTACGCCAAGGTCGCCACCCGGACGGTGCGGGCCGTGACGAGCCCCCTCGACAGGCTCGCCCTGTTCCATGGGGAGGGACCCGCACCGGGCTGAGGCGATGCCCGCCACGATCGAGCTAGCCGACGTCTTCCGCGCCGCCGGTCCCGCCTATCGCGCCGATGGGGCCGGGCACCTGGACCTGGCTACGCGGAAGGTGATGGCGGCGATCGAGCAGTGCCGCACGGCCAGCCTCGGCGGGCATGTCGAGGGCTGCGACGCGTGCGGCCACCTGCGCGTCGCCTACAATTCCTGCCGTAACCGGCACTGCCCACGCTGCCAGGGCGCGGCGGCGCGGGACTGGCTCGCCGCCCGCGAGGCTGACCTCCTCCCGGTCGGCTACTTCCACGTCGTCTTCACCCTGCCCGCCGAGATCGCCGCCATCGCCTTCCAGAACAAGGCCGCCGTCTACGATCTGCTGTTCCGGGCCGCGAGCGCGACCCTGACGCGGATCGCCGCCGACCCGAAGCATCTCGGTGCCCGCATCGGCTTCACCGCCGTGCTCCACACCTGGGGCTCGGCCATGACCCACCATCCCCATCTCCACATGATCGTGCCCGGCGGCGGCCTCTCGTCGGACGGGACCCAGTGGGTCGCGTCACGCCCGGCCTTCCTCCTGCCGGTGCGGGTGCTGGGCATGCTGTTCCGCCGCCTGTTCCTCGAAGGGCTCGCGGCCCTCCACGAGACCGGGACGCTCGCCTTCTTCGGCACCCTGGCCCCTCTCGCCGACGCCAGGGCCTTCGCCCGCGCGCTCGCCCCGGTGCGCAGGAAGCGCTGGGTGATTTACGCCAAGCCGCCCTTCGCCGGACCGAAGGCCGTGCTCGCCTACCTGTCGCGCTACACTCACCGCGTGGCCATCTCCAGCCGACGCATCCTCGCCTTCGACGGAGCGAACGTCAGCTTCCGGGTCAAGGACTACCGGTGCGAAGAGGGCGGGCAGGCGCGGGTCATGACCCTGTCCGCCGGGGAGTTCATCCGGCGCTTCCTCCTCCATGTCCTGCCGCGCGGCTTCCACCGCATCCGGCACTACGGCTTCCTCACCGGCTCGAACCGGAAGGCCGGTCTGGCCCACATCCGCGCGATCCTCGGCACACCGGTCCCGCCGCGATCCACCGACTCTGAGCCGGACGCGCGAGACGCTGCCACCGACGTGCGAGGGCCTTGCCCCTGCTGCGGTGGTCCCATGAGGATCGTCGGCGCCTTCGCGGGCTGGTACGAGCCGCGTGGGCCGCCGTTCCGCCCCGCGCCGAACCGGGCGTGTACGCCATGACCCGGCATGGCCTGACAGCGCCAGCCATCCGAGGCCCCGCACCTCGGGGCTCGCTTCTCCGCGTGCCGAACGCCGTGATGAGCCTCGCGAACACTGCCCCTCAACCCTCGGGCGCTTCGCAAAACGCCGGCGACCGGGCAATCCGGGACTGCGCAGGGATCCAGGCGGCGCCGTTCACGCGCCTTCCGTCCCACACTGGGGACGACGGTCTGCCAAAATCTCCATAGCTCGGCGTCCGCCATCCCGCGGGTTCGTTCCTCCACGACTTTCGTACGCCTCACGGCGCCCGAAACTCTTCAGGATTTCTGTCGGTCCGCTTTTGGGGCGGCGATCCATCGAAGCGGACATCGTCTGTAATGCTTCTCCAGACCCATTACGGAAGGTCCGAAGGTCCGTTTCTCACCAAGTCATCAGATGAGGACCTAGGAACTCAGCGCGTCTACTTGCACCCGTTCGCTTCATGCGAAAAGCCGACTTGTGGTTAAGGTTGAGGTTCGACCCTCCAAATCGCCATCGAACTCGACCTCCGGATTGCTACACCTAGGCATTGTGTGCAGGATCGTAGCGTTCGCCTAGAAGTTACCTACGTGCGGGCATGGGACGGAAACCGGAGCGCTCCTGATGGACCGCCTACAAACAGATCGGTGCCTTGAGGTTGCTCGTGAGTTGCGCGCAGCGGCCGAAGAAACGCGGCAGACGCTCCAGGCCTCGCGCGATCTCGTCCGGCGGTCCCGCGAGCAGACCGCTGCAGGGCCGTCACTAAGCCGCAAGGTCGAGGACCCTGGCCCATCGAACCAATTGGTGACGTCTCTCATCGACGCCTACGAGGCCTCAGAAGACGACCCTGATACCCAGACTCGCTTGCTCCTCGGCCGGGTCCTCCATCATGTCGGGCGTCGCGTCGCTGGCGCGATGGGACCACGGGCGGCCGGGATCGCCGTGCATTGATCGACGCGGCTTAGGAAACGGCGGAAAGTTATGGCGAACGGTGACGATCCGCAGGACCGCCTCGGTGCCCTAGATCGCATCGCCCGGTCGCTGGGTGTTCCGACCGCGGCCTTCATGACGGCCGACCCGGCTAAGACATCGGACATCGAAAATGCCGTGGCGGGTCTGGATCATCTCCCCGAAGTGGTAGCTTTGCTGCGTCTGTTCGTACGGCTGAAGAGCCCTGAGGCTCGGGCCCGCTGCCTCGCCTACGTGGTGCAGGAGGCCACGCAAGACGTCTGATCCGCACGGCCGTCCTCGACATCGGGCAAGAACGCATGATGCTGGGCCCCGATGAACGGCGCAGTATCGATCCGAAGGTTGAGAACGCGGTGATGAACCAGGACCACTTCCCGATCGTCGGCATCGGCGCGTCCGCAGGCGGCATCGAAGCGATGCAGGGCTTCTTCCGTGGAGTGCCGGAGACGCTCGGGGCCGCCTTCGTCATCGTCACGCATCTCAGTCGAGAGCACAAAAGCCTGCTCCCGGACGTGCTGGCCCGCTTCACGCCGCTTGAGGTCGAGGCTGCCACCGACGGTGTGTCGGTCCGACCGGGCCGCGTCTACGTCATGACGGCCGGGTCCGTCATGGGCATTGCAGGCGGACGGCTGACCTTGAAGCCGCTCGGGCCGGCGGTCCGTGAGCCCAAACCGGTCGACCTCTTCCTGACTGCCCTGGCCCTTGACCAGGGCGCGCGTGCGGTAGGCGTGATCCTGTCCGGCGGCGACGGCGACGGCGCAATCGGCGTCAAGGCGATCAAGGAGCACGGCGGCCTGACCCTGGCCCAGACCGCGGATGGCTACGGCCCCGAAACCCCTGACATGCCCATCAGCGCGCTGCGGACCGGCTTCGTTGATTTCGGCGATGCGGCCGAACGGATGGGCGACCGGATCGCGGCCCACTTCGCCGCCAATAGTCCCGCCACGCAGGATGGTCAGACCGACCAGTTCGCGCGGGAGTTCGATGCCGAGCTGCTGACCGAAATCTTCGCCATCCTGCGTTCGCAGGTCGGCCATGACTTCTCCGGTTACAAGCCCAGCACCTTCGTGCGTCGCCTGCAGCGGCGCATCAGCGTCGTCGGCGCGGCCGGGCCGGACGGCTACCTCAAGCTGCTGCGTGCCGACCCGGCCGAGGTCGGAGCGCTGTTCCGGGACCTGCTGATCGGCGTGACGAACTTCTTCCGCGACGCAGCGGCCTTCGAGGCGCTGGCCGCCGACGTCATCCCGAAGCTGCTTGACGAGCGCGCGGCGACCGATGTCGTGCGGATCTGGGTGCCGGCGTGCTCGACCGGCGAGGAGGTTTACTCCCTCGCCATCCTCCTGCGCGAGCACATGCTGACCCTGGCGGATCCGCCACGCGTACAAATCTTCGCCACCGACATCGACGAGCGCTCGCTCACGGTCGCCCGGACCGGCCTCTATCCGAGGACCTACCTGTCCGCCATCTCACCCGAACGGATCGCGCAGCACTTCGTTTCCGAAGGCGACAGCGCGGTGGTCGCTAAGGCGGTGCGCGACCTCTGCACCTTCGCCCCGCACAGCGTGCTGCGCGACCCACCGTTCTCACGTCTCGATCTTGTCTCCTGCCGCAACCTGCTGATCTATCTCGGCGTCGACGCCCAGCAGCAACTGATGCCGGTGCTGCACTACGCCCTACGCCCGCGCGGCTACCTGTTCATCGGGATGGCCGAGAACGTAACGCGCTTCGAGGATCTGTTCGAGACGATCGACAAGCGGAACCGCATCTTCCAGGCCCGCGACGCGATCCCGCCGGCCCGGTTGCCGCCGATGTCCGGGCAGGACACGCCGATCTTCGCGGGTGCCGGCCAGCCGTACCGGCGCAACGTCACGACGCACACGGCCCTGCGGCACACGGTCGAGACGCTGATGCTGGCCGAGTTCACGCCGCCCCACGCGGTCGTGACGCGGACGGGCGAGGCTGTGCACTACTCGTCGCGGATCGGCGATCACCTGGAGGTCGTACCGGGCCAGCCGACGCGGGAGCTGGCTGCGATGGCGCGCAAGGGCCTGCGGCTGGATCTCCGAACGGCGCTGCGCGAGGCGATCGAGGGCAACACTCGGGTCGTGCGCGACAGCATCAGCGTCGAGCTGCCGGACGGCCGCCTTCAAACGATCTCTTTGGTCGTCAAGCCGTTGAACACTGCCGGCGCGACCGAGCCATTGTTCCTGGTCGTGTTCAACGAAGCCGCTGCGCCCGTCGTTAAGGAGCGGCAGGCCTTGGAGGCGAATGAGCGAGACACGGCGTTCCAAGCCCTGGAACGCCGTGTCTCGCTCA
>NZ_BPQG01000038.1 GCF_022179125.1 Methylobacterium cerastii | reverse complement strand
GCGACCGCCCGTCAGCTCGCCGGCCGGGCGTGCGGTCCATTCGGGAACGCCCAGGATCTCACCGAGGGTGCGGTCGTCGCCTTCCATCACGCAGCCGCCCGCATGGAAGCGCCAAGAGCGCCCGGAGACGGGTCGCGCGGATCGGGCGAGGGATGGGAGCGGATCGAGGCGAGGCCGACCGCGAGGGCGGTACGCGTCACAACCGAGACCTTCACACCAGCGGCGCGGGCCTCACCATCAAGGGCAGCCCGCAGATCGCGCGGGAGACGAAGGGTCAGAAACTCGTTTTAGGTCGAGCGCACGTTGTAACTCCCAGAGAAGCATTCGATGAGTAATGCACGGTCAGACTGGATGTGTCGCAAGTCTATTTCAAGGCGCCGCGCCTGTCGTATCTTGCGTTTTCTGCATCTCTGCTGTTGATCGATCAGGACAACTTGTCGCAGTTATTCGGCCGGCGGCCACGGGCCTTTGTGCCCGAGAGGGGGCAGCGAGACCCCGAGCGCGGCAATAGATCCCGGAGCATCAGCCCCCGCCCGATCCGCACGGGCGGCAGCGAGCCGCTTCCTATGCTCTGTGAAGCTCGGAGGGAGGTTCCTGAAAACCTCGGGCAAGTTGCTGAGAACCCGCTTCTCGGCATCGTGTCGAGTGGCTTCATCCTCTCGGATAGTCTTTCCCGACCGAGCCTCGGCGGCACGTATCTCATAAGAAAGCATATACCAGATCATATAGGCGTCATCGCCGCCGACCATTTCGAGCATGTGGTCTTCGACTAAGCGAACACCGTCGGAGAAGGCAGAAGCCGCTACGGACTTATAGCTCTCCATTGCGGCTTCGATCACCGAAACCAGCTCAAAAGAGCGATCAAGCCGCAATTCTATTTCCTGTGACAGCGATCGTCCCGACTCCGCGGCGGCAGCGTCTAGGCGCTCACGCACCGCAGGCGCAACGCGCACCATCAGCGGCGCGCGGACATTCCCGGCCTCCGGCTTAGCTCTCGTCGCCATCAAAGCTCCTCCTGTCTCTCGCGCGCCTCCTGCCTCCTACCAACGCCGCGACGCGATGTAAACGCTAGCAGTTGCCTGGGCGCCCTAGATACCCCAAGGGCGTGAGGCCCTTGCGGTCTCGGCACAGGCGATTTAGGGTAAAAAATACGCTGGCGTTTACGAATTGATGGAGGCGAGCATGTACGAGCCCTTGAAGACGGCCATCGACAACGGAACAGGCGTCAGCGTCCCGCTTCTGGCGAAAGCCCTCGGGGTGTCTCGGAATGCCATCTATCGCGCGATCGACCGCAAAGAGATCCACGCCACCAGCATCGGCCGGCGCGTCGTGATCCCTGCGGATGTGGCTGCCCAGGTGGCCGGCATGAAGCCCGAGCCGATCGCCGCCTAACCCCGCCCATCCCGGCGGGCGCGTCCCGCTGGATCACCGCGCCGAGCCGTCCGGCCGGCGCTTATCAGCAGGAAACAGAAATGAGAAACCCCGCGACGCGCGGGGCGAACGCAGGGCTCTCGAATGCAGCTGTGGCGGCTTGCGATCAGAGAGATACGGCGGTTCGTCCCCTTCGACAAGACTTATTCATCGCCCGACGCTTCGGCCTCCCGCCTGCCACGGCTGGAGCCCTTGCCGATTTGGCGTTTCCTTCTCGCGACGACTGGCGGTGCCGCGCATGACGGGAACCCCGCGCACGGTCGCCACCATCCAGAAGAATAATTTTGCGGAAGTGCGTGTGCAGCTCGTGCGCCCGGGCGGCGGTCCTCCCTTGGTGGACCTTCGCGTCTTCGATTTGTCAAAGCCTCAGCGCGGCGATCCCTTTCCCACCAAGGCAGGGTTCTGCCTCACGTTGGATCGGGTGCCGGCTTTGATCGAGGCGCTTCACGCAGCCGAGCGGGAGGCATCACGATGAACGCGCTCTCCGCCACGCTCGACCCGGTACTGCCGAACGCCTTCGACTCTGAGCAGGGGCTCCTTGGCGCGATCTTACACCACAACGATGCAATCGATCGGGCTCGGGAGTTCGTCCAGCCGGACGACTTCTCCGACGCGGTGCACCAGCAGATTTTCGCCGCGATGGTCACCCGCAGAGATGCCGGCGAGGCGATCGACCTCGGTCTGATGAAGGCTGTCCTCGGCGATGCCGATCTCGGCGGCATCACGGTCGGCCAGTACCTCATCAACCTGATGCACGGTGCCACCACCGTCAGCAATGCCCCGAGCTACGCCCGTTTGATTACCCAGGCCGCTCGGATGCGGACCGTGATTGAGACGGCGCAGATCGGCATCGCCGCGATGACGGGCAGCACCGTCCACGATCCGGCAGAGACCGCCGGCAACATGATCGAGGCACTGGACGCAGTAGCCAGTGCAGCGCTCGCCGAACACGCGCGCCGCGTCTCATTGGGTGCCAGTGCTGCCAACGTCCTCGCCCGCGCCAATCAGGTTCGGCAAGGGGCTGCGCCTCGCGGAGTCCCCTACGGCGTTCCGAGGCTTGACGGAGCGACCCTGGGGATGCGTGGCGGACAGCTCGTGATCCTCGCCGGGCGGCCGGCAATGGGCAAGACAACGGTAGGCCTGCACGTCGCCATTTCCGCAGCCCGGCATTCCGGCCCGGTCGGCTTCTTCTCCATGGAAATGGATGCCAGCGAACTCAGCGAGCGCGTCATGGCCGCCGTCGCCTACGATCCGCGGGCGCAGGACGTGATCTCCTATCGAGCCATCGCCGACGCCAGCAGTCTCTCGAACGAAGCGATGGAGCGGCTGATCAAGGCACAGCGCACCTGTGCCGGCATCCCGCTCTGGATCGAGCCACAGGCCGGGCTCACCCTCGCGCAGATCGCCGCCAGAGCCCGGCAAATGCGCCTGCAGGCCGAACGCCAGGGCAAACCGCTCGCGGCGATCGTCGTGGACCATATCGGCCTGATCCGCCCCTCCAAGCGCTACTCGGGCAACCGGGTGCAGGAGATGACCGAGATCTCGTCCGGCCTGAAGGGGCTGGCGAAGGAACTCGGCATCCCCGTAGTCGGCCTGTGCCAGCTCAACCGCGAGGTGGAGAAGAGGCCGGACAAGCGCCCCCTTCTGTCCGATCTGCGAGATAGCGGTTCGATCGAGCAGGATGCCGATGTCGTCCTTGGGCTGTTCCGGGAGTCCTACTACCTGGAGCACAAGGTCGGCCGGACGGACGAGGAGGATATCTGCCTCTCTAATTGTCAGAACGAGCTTGAGATCGAGATCCTGAAGCAGCGCTCGGGGCCGACGATCCGGGTCACCTGCTTCTGCGACATCGCCTGCAACGTGTTGGCGGAGGTAACTCGATGAGTTCCTTCCCAACGATGCCGGTAGGCGTGGACCGCTACCTCGCCGACACCGCGCACCTCACCCTTGAGCAGCAGGCCGTGCATTTCCGCCTGCAGATCTATGCTTGGCGCTCGCCCGGCTGCCGGCTGCCCGACGACGACGCCAAGTTGGCCCGTATGCTGGGCATTACCGGGAAGCGCTGGGCCAGTCTCAAGCCCGCAGTCACGGCGCTTTGGACCCTGAGCGAAGGCCTTTGGGCCAACGAACAGGTTACCCGCGAGCACGAATTCGTTGAGGGAAAAATCGAGAAAAGGCGTTCCGCCGGGAAGCTCGGTGGCCGACCTAAGTCATTGCCGGACAACGATCCAGGCAAAGCAAAAGGTTCTGAAAACGAAAAGCAAACGGAAAGCAAAACGAAAGCAGCTACAGCTACAGCTACAATACCCCCTAAGGCCCCCAAGGGGGCGGACCCGGACGGCTTCGCCGAGTTCTGGCAAGCCTATCCGAAACGGGATGGCGACAATCCCCGGAAGACGGCCGTTCGGGCCTACGCCAAGGCGGTCCGTGATGGGGCCGAGCCGGCAGCGATCCTTCGTGCCGTTCGAGCCTATGCCGCCGAGCTTCGGACGAAGGGCAGGATCGGAAGCGAGTTCGTCGCCCAGGCTACGACCTGGCTCAATCAGGGTCGCTTCGAACGCTTCACTCAAGGTCCTGAGGCTCAGGAGGGAGGCGAGGGGCCCGATCAGCGCGCCCGGCTCGCCAAGGTGCCCGATAGCGAATGGCGGAACCGCCTGAGCGTCTGGAAGAGCCGTGGCGGGCACTGGCCCTACCAGCATCTCACCGAGCCGCCCGACGACCCGCGGACGAAGGTGCCGGACCACGTCCTCGCCGAGTTCGACATCCAGCATCTCACTGAGCGGCCGACGCTCGCCCTGATGACGAGGACAGGCTGATGGCCGCCGGCCTTAAACCGTTCGCCAAGCTTCGTGGTCGAGGGCGCACGTAGATGCCGCGCCGCGCTGCCAGCGTCACACAGGCCGATATCGCGCGCGCAATCCGGGCAATGCAGGCGGCCGGGTTGCCGGTGCTCCGCGTGATCGTGCGCGCCGATGGAATTGCCGTGGAAACGGTGGCCGACAGCTCCGAGGCCTCTGTGCCCGAAACTGAGCGGGTTGCGGACAGGGACCGTGTAGTGATCCTATGACCATCGAGATGCCGCGCCCGCGCCCGCCCTTCCTGCTCCGCGAGACGAGCCGCCATGGAAACGTGGTCTGGTACGTGCGGCGCGGTGCTGGTCCGCGGATCAGGCTTAGAGCCGAGTATGGGTCGACCGCGTTCTGGGAAGAGTACCGCGCCGCAGTCGACGGCCGCGCCCTGGTCGAGCCCGCCACGCCTGCCCCGGGTGCCGGCACGCTGAAGTGGCTGATCGAGCGGTACATGCTCCACAGCGCTTGGACGAAGGACCTGTCCATCGCAACGCGCGGCCAGCGCAGCGGCATCCTGAAGGCGACGGTTGCCATCGCCGGGCACGAACCGGTATCGGCGATCAACAAGCGGTCGATCCAGGAAGGCATGGAGCGCCGGCGCGAGAAGCCCCACGGCGCCAACAACTGGCTCAAGACGATGCGAGGGCTCTTCGCATGGGCTGTCGAGCACGGCCACGCTACCAGCGACCCCACGCATGCTGTGAAGCTCCTCGGCGGCCCGAACGACCGCAACGGCTTTCACACGTGGACCGAGGAGGAGGTGGCGCGCTTCGAGGCGCGATGGCCACTCGGCACGCGGGAGCGCGTCGCCCTCGATGTCCTGCTCTACACCGGACTGCGGCGCGGTGATGCCGCACGGATCGGCCGGCCGCACCTACGCAACGGCGTCCTGCGCCTCGCAACGGAGAAGACCAGCCAGGACGTGTCGATCCGGGTGCTACCCGCATTGGCGGCGACGCTCGCGGCAGGCCCTGTCGGCGACCTCACGTTCATCGCCGGCGAGCGCGGCCGTCCCATGACGAAGGAGAGCTTCGGCAACTGGTTCCGCGAGGCGTGCCGGGTGCCGGCGTTCCTGGCACCGCCCACGGCCTGCGCAAGGCGGGCGCGAGGCGCGCGGCGGAGGAGGGCGCCACAGAGGCTGAGCTGAATGCCTGGTTCGGATGGGCAGAGGGCAGTCGGGAAAGCGCGACCTACGTACGCGGCGCCAACAGAGCGAAGCTCGCCGAACGGGTCGCGGAGAGGGCTGCGGCGCGAATGTCTATCCCCGCACCACCTGACCCGGTGCGGGGTTCAGGGCGAAAAGATCAACCTGAAGAATGGCTTGAAAGGGTGATGGCTCCCCGAGCAGGACTCGAACCTGCGACAAGGCGATTAACAGTCGCCTGCTCTACCAACTGAGCTATCGGGGATCACGGGGGGTGCTCTACACAGCGCCGTTGCGGGGCGCAAGGGCCTCGGGCGGATGTTTCGCATTTCGCGGGCGGCGCGCAGGGCGGCGCGCAGGAACCCGCGGCGGCGGCGTTGCGCCCGGGCCACACGGACCCGTGCCGGGGAGGGCGCCAGACCGCGGAACGCGGGCGGACAGCCGCTCGCGGCGCGCGAGACGCATGGCGCAGGCGGTGGATCGCGAAGGGAAGGATCGATCGGGAAACGACGGTCGCGGGGTCGTGCGATGGAGGCCTCGCCCGGAATCGAACCGGGGTGCAAGGATTTGCAGTCCTCTGCGTAACCACTCCGCCACGAGGCCTCGTCGCTCCGGCGCCGCCGTCGAAACGGGGCGCCCGCAAGATCCCGTGCCGGGCGGCCGGCGCGGGGTGAGGGGTCTCTAGCAGACGAGGCGGGCGCTGAGCAACGCCCGCGAGGCGGTATCTCAGGGCAATCGCTCGAAAGCCCTGGCCTTGGTTTCTGACGCCCTCGATCGCTGGCGATCGACAGCTCGCGAACCTCAGGCCTGCCACACCCGCGGCAGCGGGACGCCGCGGTAGCGCACGAGCAGGCGGGCGGCGAGGGCGCGCAGCGGCCCGAGATCGGCGGCGAGCAGCCGGATCGCGAGGTGGCCGTTCCAGGCGCTCGCGCCGGCCTCGACGCCGGCGCCGTCGTTCGCGCCGCCTTCCGCCAGCAGGCCGCGAACCTCGTCCAGGCGCGCCTCCGCCCCGGGGGAAAGGTCGAGCAACGTGGCGCAGGCCCCGGCGCCGCCGCCGATCGCGGGCCGCGCGAGGCGGGCGGCGATCGGGCCGTCGAGGCGGAGGCTGTCGGCGTAGACGAGGCGCCCGGCCCGCCGGATGCGCCAGACGTCCTCGAACAGCCCCGCCTCCACCCGCTCGCCGCGGGCGGCACGGCCGAAGGCCACGGCCTCGAACACCAGTAGCCCGGCATCGGGCGCGAGGTCGGCCTCGAAGCGGCGCCGCAGGCGGGCGCGGTCGAACAGGATCGTCTCCTGCGGCAGCCAGGCGAGCCGGGCGCCCGGGCCGAGGTCGACGCGGTTCGCGATTCCGCTCACCGGCCCGTCCGAGCGGTAGACCTTCTCCGCAGCGGTCGTGGTCATGACGAGGTCGGCGCCGGCCTCCAGCGCGACCGCGACCGCGAAGTCGTCGCCGCAGGCGATGCCGCCGGCGGTGTTGACCAGGATCGCCTCGGGGGTGCCGCCATGCGCGCGCGGGAAGCGCAGGCGCGAGGGGCCGGATTCGGCAAGGTCCGCGACCCGCGTCGCCGTCCCCACCCCGTCGGCCGCGACGCGCAGCATCACCCGGCCGACCGAGCGCTGGCGCAAGGGCGGGCTGGCCGCGCCCGGCGCGGCGGCGCCCGCAGGGTCGGGTCGGGCCTGGCCCTCGCTCATCCGCGCGTCGCGGGCGCCGGCACCGCGGCGATCGGCGGGGTCGGGCGGTCGAGGATGCGGCGGCCGAACAGGCTGGCGACCAGTTCCACCAGCACGCGGGCGCTGCGGCCGCGCTCGTCCAGGAACGGGTTGAGCTCGACCACGTCGAGCGAGCCGACGAGGCCGGAATCGTGCAGCATCTCCATGATCAGGTGCGCCTCGCGGAACGTCGCCCCGCCGGGCACCGTGGTGCCGACGGCCGGCGCGAGGCCGGGATCGAGGAAGTCGATGTCGAAGCTGACATGCAGGTGGCCCGAGGCCGCCGCGACCCGCTCCAGGCTGCGCCGGAGCGGCGCCACCACGCCGAACTCGTCGATGTGGCGCATGTCGGTGACCTCGACGTTCCGCGCGGCCACGAGCGCCCGCTCGCCGGCATCGATCGAGCGCAGGCCGAACAGGTGGACGCGGGTCGGGTCGAGGGCGGGGCGGCCGGGGTCGGCGAACAGGTCGGACAAGCCGGGCTCGCCGCAGAGCGCCGCCAGGGGCATGCCGTGCAGGTTCCCCGACGGCGAGGTCTCGGGGGTGTTGAAGTCGGCATGCGCGTCGAGCCAGAGCACGAAGAGCGGCCGGCCGGTCCGCGCGCAGTGGCGCATCGCCCCCTCCACGGTCCCGAGCGACAGGCTGTGGTCGCCGCCGAGGACCACGGGCAAGTCGCCCGCATAGAGCGCGGCCTCGACCCGCCGGGCGAGCGCGCGGGTCCAGGCGGCGACGGCCGGCCTGCCGACGGCGTCGGCCGGCCCGTCGGGCACCACGTCGCCGTGGTCGGCCACCGCGTGGCCGAGGTCGCGCAGGGTGCGGACGAGGCCGGCGGTGCGCAGGGCGGCCGGGCCCATCACGGAGCCGGGCTCGCTGGTGCCGACCTCGGTCGGCACGCCGAGGATCGCGATACGTTCCGGCCCGTCCATTCCCACCCCGTTCCTGCGGCGTCCTGCCGGTCGCCGCGCCTCATGACAGGCTTCGGCGACGAACCCGTGTCCGGGCACTCGCCAAGGGCTTTAGCCGGGAACGGCCCTCGACACGAAGGCCCACGGGCAAGCCGCGAGCCAGGGGCTGCCGCGGCCGGCGCGGAAACGGGGAAACGCGCCGGGGCGCGGGCGGTTGGGAGGGACGCCGACCGCGACGCATCGAAGGAGATCGCCCATGCGGGACCGTTTACAGGCCTCCCCTCGCCGAACCGCCGCCTGCCGAGCCTTGGCTTCTGCCGCGGCGATCCTGCTCGCGCCCGCGGCCTTCGCGCAGACCACGCCGGTGGCGGGAGCCGCCCGCGTCACCGCGCACATGGAGGTGGTCGGCGCGGACGGGGCGCATGTGGGCACGGTCGACACGGTCGAGGACGGGACCATCGTCCTGGCCGGGACCGACCGGGATGCGGGCGGGCGGCCTCACGTCATCCCGATCGCGTGGATCGGCACGGTGGACGGCAAAGTGCTGCTGACGAAGCCGGCGGCCGAGGCGAAGGCGCAATGGGATCGGGTCGGCAGGCCGGGCGGCGACCCGAAGCGCTGAAGCTCCGCCCTTACTCGGCGACCGCCTCGGTGACCTGGACGCGGCCGGCATCCTCGATGATCGCGGCGGCTGCCGCCTTGGCGAGCATCGCGTAGCCGCGGTCGGCCATGTGGAGGCCGTCGGCGGAGAAGAGCTGGTTGTGGGTCAGCTTGCCGTCGCGGATCCAGCCGCGCATCAGGTCGGCGCGGCGGATCACCGGCACGTCGAGTTCGTCGCCGATCTCGCGCACGGCGTCGCGGAAGCGGTCGGAGCCGGGGGTGGCGTCGAGCTTCGGGCACCATTGCGGCTCCATCAGAACCACGTCGATGCCGGCCTCCTGCATGCGGCGCACGGCGCTCACCGTCGCCTCGCGGAAATGCTCGATGGACACGCCGCGAAGGGGGTCGTTGCTGCCGGTCTGCCAGATCACGAGCTGCGGCTCGGCGGCGATCACGTCGCGGTCGAGGCGGCGCAGCATGTCGTCGACGTGCTCGCCGCCGATGCCGCGGTTCAGCACCGTGATGCTGGCGGCGACGCTCGGCAGGGCGGCGCGCAGGTCCGCCTGCAGGCGGGCGGGGTAGGCGTTGGCCGGCGTGCTGGCGCCGATGCCCTCGGTGGAGGACGAGCCGAAGGCGACGATGCGCAGCGGCGCGCCGATGGCGATCTGCCGGGCGACGTGCGGCAGGTCGATCTCGGCGCCCGCGTCGTGGAAGCCGAAATCGAACGGAGCCGGGAGGAGGTCGGCGTAGGCGAGCACCGCGCTCGGCAGGACGAACAGCCCGGTGAGCAGCGCGACGCCGCGAATCAAGCCCCGCAGGGGTTTCGTGACGCGGCGGGCGGACACGGTGTTCGGCACGGGCACCATCGGAGCGTTCGGGCTAGCAGGGATCGAATACGATCCTACGGGACCGATCGAAAGGTCCCGTCTGCAACACCTGTTGAATTCCGATTGAATTCGTAACGCAAAATTAAGGCTGAATTCCGGTGATGCCGTCTCCGCCCGCCCGCGCCCTGCCGCCCGACTCGGTCAGTTCGCCGGCGGCGTGAGCACGAGCTTGCCCACGAACGGCGCGTTCTTGTTGGCGGTGCTGGTGCAGGCGAAGTCGTGGTTTCCGGCCTCGAGCGTCCGCACGCGCAGGGTGCCCTGGCCGTCGCGCTTGACCAGGTAGCCCTTCTCGCTGGCGACGTGCACGAGGTCGCCGTCGGCGTGGAGCACGTGGCCGTTCTCGAACAGGCCGTCCGCGGTGATCGTCACCGGCGTGTCGGCGTGGCTGACCACGTGCAGGGCGACGTCGGTGTTGGCGGGCAGGCGCAGCTCCGCCGGGGCGCAGACCGGCTTGCCGTTCTCGGCGGTGATCGTCAGCTCGACCGGCGGCATCACGGAGCTCGACGGCGCGGGCAGGGGCTTGCCTTGGGTAAGGGGCTTGCCTTGGGCATGGCCGGAGACGGTCCCGAGGAGGAGGATGGCGGCCGCGGCGAGGTCGCGTCGAAGAAGCTGCATGAAGGTCTATCCGGAGAAGCGTGAGCGGCAGGCGGCGCGCGGTCGCGCCGCCTCGGGATAGGAGTGGAATGGCAGCCGGGGCATGCGAGTTCCGGCACGCGACGCCGCACCGGCGGCTCGCGGAGCGGTCCGGCGGAACCGGCCTCGACCGCGCGGCGGCCGGTGCATCAGCACCGCGTCGCTGCCGTGGACGGCCTCTCCGTCGTCGGCATGCTCCTGCTCTGGACCGGGGCTCGGTCCGCTCCTCCGGCATCGCCCAGGACACCGCATCCCTCGCCGACGCGATCGCCGGACCCGCCGCGGCGCGGCCGCTTCCGATCGCCCGCCGAGACGGCCAAGCCCCGGCGAGGGCCTACCCGACGATCACCCGCCGGTCGCCGGCCCGGCGGGTGAAGCCGGTGGCGTCGAGGTGCTCCAACAGCGGGATCGAGAACTTTCGCGAGATCCCGAGCGCCGCTCCGGCCTCGCGGGCGAGGAAGCCGGATTCCGGGCCGGTCGCCTCGGGGAAGGTGGCGCGGAGCTTGGCCCGCGCCTCCTCCACCGCCGCCTTGTGGAACAGCACGGCGCGGCGCTGCACCCGGTCGACGGCGCGGATCACCGTGCCGGCGCCGACGAGGTAGGTCAGCGCCTCGCGGCGGCGCACGTCGCGCCCGACCGCCTCCGCCTCGTCGGGCGGCGTGAGGCCGGCTTGGCGGAACAGGGCCTCGAGGCGCCGGGCGACCTCGCTCTCGTTGCGGGCCGGGTTGAACCCTGCGCGGCGGAAGAGGGCGGCGCCCTGAGTGCCCCCTGATGCGACGTCGCCGGTGGCGACGAGGTCGCGCAGCGCCGCGGCGGCCACCGGCTCGGCGAGT
The DNA here is from genome assembly GCF_022179125.1 of Methylobacterium cerastii. Lineage (GTDB taxonomy): Bacteria > Pseudomonadota > Alphaproteobacteria > Rhizobiales > Beijerinckiaceae > Methylobacterium > Methylobacterium cerastii. The sequence continues at coordinate 38,336 of NZ_BPQG01000038.1, read as the reverse complement.
CCGAGCGCCCTGACGATCCGCTCGACCGGCAGGCCGTGCTCCATCGGCTGGTCGCGATGGTGCCCGTCCAGCACCGCCAGGATCGCGTCGCGAAGGCTCGCGAAGGCCGGTCCGCCGAGGATGCGCTCGCCGACCTCGCGGGCGCCGAGCGACGGCAGCAGCGCCCGCACCCGGTCGGGCGCCGCGCCGCCGACGCGGGCGAGGTCGCCCAAGGCGGCGCCGGCCGCCCCCGCTTGCGCGAGGCGGATCGCCAGAGCCTCGGCCGGCCCGCCTTCGGCAAGCGCCGCGAGGTCGGCGAGCACGCGGGGGTCGTGGCGTTTGCGGCGGCGGCTTTCGGGATCGAGCACCCGCCCGCCGGCCACCGTGGTCGCGGGTGAATCGCGGCGCAGGATGAACGGCTCGCGCGCCGGCACGGTGACGGCGGCGTCGAGGTGGAGCTGCGCCGGCGCCGTCGCGCCGGGCTCCAGCGCGTCGCGGTCGAGGAGGCGCAGGCGCGCGCCGACCTCGCTGGTGCCGAACAGCAGCCGCAGGGCCGTGCCTCCGGGAAGCGGGTCGCCGCCCGGGCTCGCGATGAGCGAAACGTCGAGCCAGCGCGACGACGCCAGGAGGTCCGGCGGCGCGAGTGCCTGCCCCCGGGCGATGTCGGACAGGCCGACGCCGCGCAGGGCCACCGCCGTCCGGCGACCGGGCTCGGCCGTCGTCACGGCGCGGCCGTGGATCTGCAGGCCGCGCACCGTCGCCGTGGCGCCGCCCGGCACGATCGCGACCGCGTCGCCGACGGAGAGGCGCCCGCGCCGGAGCGTGCCGGTGACCACCGTGCCGAAGCCCGCCCGCGAGAACACCCGGTCCACCGGCAGGTAGGGGAAGCCGTCGTCGGCCCGCGGCGGAGCCTCGTCGAGGAGGGCCGCCAGCGCCTCGGACAGGGCGGGCAGGCCGGCGCCGGTCAGCGTCGAGGTCGCGACGACGGCCGGCGCCTCGAGGCCCGCCCGCGTGGCCGCCGCCGCGACCTCGGCCGCGCGCTCCGCCAGCCGCTCCGGCGCGACGAGGTCGGACTTGGTGAGCGCGACGACCCCGCGGCGCACGCCGATCAGCCGGGCGATCTCGAGGTGTTCGAGGGTCTGGGGCTTGATGCCCTCGTTGGCGTCGACCGCCAGCAGCACCGCGCCCATGCCGGTGGCGCCCGAGATCATCGCGCGGACGAAGCGCTCGTGGCCGGGCAGGTCGACGAGGTCGATCTCGCCGTCACGCCCCTCGGGCGCGAGGAGGGCGAAACCCGGCACGATCGAGACGCCGCGGGCCTTCTCTTCCTTCAACCGGTCGGTCTCGATGCCGGTGAGCGCCCGGACCAGCGCGGTCTTGCCGTGATCGACATGTCCGATCACGCCGACGAGGAGTGTCTTCATCGCTTGCTCGTCACCGTCCCGACCGGGCGTGCTTCCAAAATCGCTGCCGCCGCGCGGCGTTCGTCCGACGACATGGCCGCGCACGCACCGGACATGCAAGCCGTTCCCATGAACGGCCACGTCGCGCCACCTGATCCCGCGACGCGCCCGCCGGGCAGGACCCCACCGCAGTCGATTGCGCACGATAGGTTATCGCATCAGGCTTTTGCACGAAGCGCAGGCGCCACCAAGGGCGAACTTCGCGGATGCGGCGCGGGGTGCGGCACCCTGGCCCCGCGCGTGCTACAGGGCTGCGGACCGCGACGGATCGGAGGAGAGTCCGGTGCGTTCTCGCGGTGACGGGGCTACGGCCCGAAACCAACGGACGACACGCTACATGGACACGCCGCGCGAGATCGAGCTGAAGCTGGACTGCACGGGCCCCGACCTCGCCGCCCTCGGCGCGCACCCGCTCCTGCAGGGGCACGGTGAAGGGCAAGCTGACGGGCACGGCGAAGCCGGAGCCTCCGAGCCGAAGCTTCTCGCGGCGACCTATTACGACACCGAGGACGGGGCGCTGCGCGCCGCCGACCTGACGCTTCGGGTGCGGCGGACGGGGGACACCTTCGTCCAGACGGTGAAGGCGGGCTCGGGCGCGGCCGGACTGTTCGACCGGGCGGAATGGGAGAGCCCGGTCGCCGGCGAGGCGCCCGATCCGTCGGCCTTCGCCGGCACGCCGGTGGCCGACCTCATCGCCGAGGCGAAGGCGCCGGCGCTGGTGGCGCAGTTCCGAACCGTGGTGATGCGCTCGGTCCGGCCGGTGACCTACGGCGCCTCGCGGATCGCGGCGACCCTCGACGAGGGCCGGGTCGAGACGGAAAAGGGCGACGCGCCCCTGTGCGAGCTCGAGCTGGAGCTCGAATCCGGCAACCCCGCCGACCTGTTCGCGCTGGCCCAGGCGCTCGCCGAGACGGTGCCGCTGCGCGTCGGCGTGCTGTCCAAGAGCGCCCGCGGCTTCGCCCTGCGCGACGGCAAGGCCGCACGGCCGAGCAAGTCCGACATGTCGCCGCTGCCGAAGGACGCGACCGGCGGCGAGGCCTTCCGCCACATCGCGCTCGGGTGCCTGCGGCACCTGCGCCTGAACGAGGACGTCTGGCGGCACGCCCGCGACCCGGAGGCGCTGCACCAGATGCGGGTGGCCCTGCGGCGGCTGCGCACCGCGCTCTGGCTGTTCCGGCCGATGCTGGCGGGCGACGACCGCGCGACCGCGCTCGGCGACGAGATCAAGCGCGTCACCGAGCCGTTCGGCCGGGCGCGCAACCTCGACGTGTTCCTCGAGAGCACCCTGCCCGAGGAGATCGCCCGGCGGCCGGACGAGCCGGGGCTCGTCGCCCTGCGCGAGCGCCTGGAGACCGAGCGCGACCGGGCGCACGACGCCGTCGGCGCGATCCTGGCCTCGCCCGAATGGCGCGGCCTGCTCCTCGACCTGCTCGCCTGGATCGAGGTCGGCCCGTGGCGGGAGGGCGCGGGCAAGCTCCGCGACGCGCCTGCCCGCGAGCTCGCCACGGAGGTGCTGGAGCGCCTGCGCCGGCGGATCGCCAAGCGCGGCCGGCACATCGAACGGCTCGACCCGGAGGCGCGCCATCGCGTGCGCATCGCCGGCAAGAAGCTGCGCTACGGTGCCGAGTTCTTCGCGGGCCTCTACGGCGGCCGGAAGGCGCGTCGGCGCCACAAGGCGTTCGCCGCCGCGCTGTCCGACCTTCAGGACCACCTCGGCGGCCTCAACGACCTCGCCACCGCGCACGCGGTGATGGCCGGCCTCGCCGACGAGTCCGGCCCCAAGCCGGACGCCCTCGACGGCCAGGCCCTGTTCGCCGCGGGCCTCGCCACCGCCGACGCCGAGGCGAAGGCAGGCGACCTGCTCGCGGGCGCGGCCGAGGCCCACGGCGCTCTGACCGACCTCAAGCCGTTCTGGCGCTGAAGCGGCCGGCCCACGGCACCTCGACGAGGCCGGACCATGCGGGCCGGGCGCGCCCGTTGGGGGTAGGCGCGCCCGGCCCGACGGTCGGCCGGCATCCGGACCGGGAGGCCGGGCGACGGGGCATCATCGCGCCTGCGTTTTTCTCGATCATGTCCGTTCGACGCGGGCCGTCATCGGTGCAACACGGACCGCCCGGGTTCTGTTATCCCCCCGACGCATCGGCGACCCCAAAGACCCGGTTCCCATGAGCTTCCTGAAAGACATCTTCGGCCGCCTGACCCAGGCGGTGACGGCCTATGCCGGCGACAAGGGCTTGATGCTGGCGGCGGTCTCGGCCGCCGCCAACGTCATCGTCGCCGACGGCGAGGTGGCCGGCGCCGAGTTCGAGACGGCTTTGGCCGGCCTCAAGGCCAACCCGATCCTCGAGAAGGGCTACGACACCCTGATGCTCGAGGCCGAGCTCTACGACGGGATCGCCCGCGCCCGGACGCGGGCGGGCCGGGCGGAGAACCTGCGCCACGCGTCGGCGCTCGCCGACCGGGCGCAAGCGCTTCGCGAAAACGTCTTCCTGATCGCGGCCGACGTCGCCGACCAGGACGGGATCAGCGGCATCGAGGCGGTGGCGCTGGCCGAGATCGCCGCCGCGCTCGGCGTCGACGGCGACGCGCTGCTCGGCGCCTCGCCGGTGCGCCGCCCGGTGCCGTGATCCCGGGCGGCGGCCGGACGGGCACGATCCTTGCCGGCCGCCGGGCCGTCACGCGGGCATCGTGACACGAGACACACACGCGAACACGGAGGCCAGGATGGCCGGCACGGCGAAGACCCATAACCTGCGCGTCGACGGCTCGCGCCTGTGGGCGACGATCGCGGAGACGGCGCGGTTCGGCGCGACGCCGGCCGGCGGGCTCAACCGCCTCACCCTGTCGCCGGAGGACGGCCAGGTCCGCGACTGGTTCCGGGACGCCTGCCAGGCTGCAGGGCTCACGGTGCGGGTCGACGCCCTCGGCACCCAGTACGCCCTGCGGCCCGGGCGCGACGCGAGCCGCCTGCCCGTCGCCTTCGGCTCGCACCTCGACACCCAGCCGACCGGTGGCCGCTTCGACGGCATCCTCGGCGTGCTGGCCGGGCTGGAGGCGATGCGCGCCCTGAACGACGCCGGCATCGAGACCGAGGCGCCGCTGCTGCTGGTCAACTGGACCAACGAGGAGGGCTCGCGCTTCGCCCCCGCGATGATGGCGTCCGCCGCCTATGCCGGCGACTTCACCACCGACGAGATCCTGGACAAGACCGACGCGGCCGGCATCACCGTCGGCGATGCGCTCGACGCGATCGGCTATCGCGGGACCGACGCCGTGGGCGACCAGGCGATCGGCGCCTTCGTCGAACTGCACATCGAGCAGGGGCCGATCCTGGAGGCCGAGGGCCTGACCGTCGGCGTGGTCGAGGGCGGGCAGGGCATCGCCTGGTTCGACGGCACGATCACCGGCTTCGAGGCGCATGCCGGCACCACGCCGATGCCGCGCCGCCGCGACGCGCTGCTCGGGCTGGCCGAGATCGCGCTCGCGGTCGAGCGGATCGCACGCGCGCACGCGCCCACCGCCGTCGCGACCGTCGGCGAGGCCGTGATCGGCGCCCCCTCCCGCAACGTGGTGCCGGGGCTGGTGCGCTTCACCCTCGACGTGCGCGACCCGAAATCGGAGGTCCTCGACGCGATCGAGGCGGAGCTGCGCGCGAGCCTCCCCGCGATCGCCGAACGGCGAAACCTCGCCGTCGACCTCGCGCGGATCTGGCGCAAGGAGCCGGTGCCGTTCGATCCGGGCGTGATCGCGGCGGTGGATGCCGCGGCCGAAAGCCTGGGCCTTTCGCGCCGCCGCATGGTCTCGGGCGCCGGGCACGACGCCTGCAACCTCGCGGGCCGGGTCCCGACCGCGATGATCTTCGTGCCGTGCAAGGACGGCGTCAGCCACAACGAGTCGGAGTCGGCGACGCCGGCCGACTGCGCCGCCGGCGCCGACGTGCTGCTGCAGACGGTGCTGACCCTCGCCAACGCGCCGAAGGCCTGATCCGTGGAGGCCCCGACCCGGCAGGCGTTCGCCCCCCGCATCCAGCGGCGGCTCGACGCGCTGGCCCAAATCAGCGCCGAGCCCGGCGCGATCACCCGCCTCTACCTCACCCCCGAGCAGGCGCGGGCCGAGGCCCTGGTCGCCGGCTGGATGCAGGAGGCCGGGATGCGGGTGCACCGCGACGCCGTCGGCAACCTGATCGGCCGCGTCGAGGGCCGCGAGCCCGGCGGCCCGGCCCTGGTGATCGGCTCGCACCTCGACACCGTGCGCAACGCCGGCCGCTACGACGGGCCGCTCGGCGTCGTCGCCGGGATCGCTTGCGTCGCGGCGCTGCTGCGCGAAGGCCCTCCGCCGGTCGCGATCGAGGTGGTGGGCTTCGCCGACGAGGAGGGCGTGCGCTTCGCCGCCACCCTCACCGGCAGCCGGGCCTTCGCCGGCCATCTCGACCCGGCGGCGCTCCGCACCCTCGATTCCGCCGGCACGACGCTCGCCGCCGCGATGCGCGAATACGGCCTCGACCCGAAGGCGGTGCCGGGCGCGGCGCGGCGCCCGGACGAGATCCTCGGCTACGTCGAGCTCCACATCGAGCAGGGGCCGATGCTGGAGCGCGAGGGGCTGCCCGTCGGCCTCGTCACAGCGATCAGCGGGGCGAGCCGCCTGGAGATCACCCTGTCGGGCGAAGCCGGCCACGCCGGCACCGTCGCCATGACCGAACGCCGCGACGCGCTCGCGGGCGCCGCCGAATGCATCCTGGCGATCGAGGCGCGCTGCCGCGGCGAGGAACACCTCGTCGGCACCGTCGGGCGCATCCAGGCGCTGCCCGGCGCGGTCAACACCATCCCGGGCCAGGCCAAGTTCAGCCTGGACCTGCGCGCGCCCGACGACGCGCAGCGGCACGCCGCCCTCGCGGACATCGACGGCGCCTGCAAGCGCATCGCGCTCCGCCGCCGGCTCGGCTTCGGCATCGCCCTCCTGCACGAGGCGGAGGCGGTGCCCTGCGACCCGGGCATGACGGCGCTGGTCGAGGCGGCGATCGTCGCCGAGGGCCATCCCGTCCTGTCGCTGCCGAGCGGGGCCGGCCACGACGGCATGGCGGTGGCGGCGATCGCGCCGATCGCCATGGTCTTCGTGCGCTGCCGCGGCGGCGTCAGCCACAACCCGGCCGAGTTCGCGAGCCTGCCCGACATCGAGGCCGGGACCCGGGTGCTGCTCGGGACGGTTCGCGGGTTCCTGGCGCAGCGGGCGGGATAGCGCCGCGGATCAGACCAGCCCGAGGTCGGCCGGCGCCGCGTCCGCGAACACCCGCCGGAGGCTCGCCGGATCGAGCCCGTAGAGGCGCCGCAGCAGCCCGGCGAGCAGGCTGCGGTAGTCGGTGAGCACCGGGTGATCCCGGTTCTGGAACAGGTGCGCCTCGTCGGACCGCACCTGCGGCCCGGCGATGCGGCCGCCGCGAACCCCGCCGCCCAGCACCCAGTAGACGCTGCCGTGCCCGTGATCGGTGCCGCGGTTGCCGTTCTCGCGGAAGGTGCGGCCGAACTCGGAGAGCACGACCACCACCGTGTCGGTCCAGACGGGGCCGACCTCCTCGACGAAGCCCGACAGGCCGCGGCCGAGCTCGCCGATCCGGTCGGCGAGGTAGCCGGTGGCCGCGCCCTGGTTCACGTGCGTGTCCCAGCCGCCGACGTCGACGAAGCCGAGGTTGAACTGTTCGCGCATCAGCCGGCCGATGCGCCGGGCCGAGAGCTCGAAGCCCTTCGGCGAGACGGCGCCGCGATCCGCCTCGGCCTGATGCTCCGAGACCGACTGGTAGACCGCGTCGCGCACGCGGAACCCCTCGGCCACCGCCGCGCCAAGCGGCGTGTCGCGGTACATCGCCGTGATCAGCCCGGCCTGGCGCGCGTCGACGCCGGGCTTGGCGACCCCGTTGATCGCGATGTTGGGCACCGTCTCAGGCCCGCGGAAGATCAGCGGGATCTGCTCGGTGAAGGCGATCGGCCGCACCCGCGTCAGCTCGGCGGCGAGCCGCGCCATGAAGCCCGAATTGTAGTCGCGGGCGGCGCCGACCGTCTGCCCGAGCTCGATCGTGTCCTGGGTCTCGAAATGGCTGCGCGTGAGGTCGTCGGTGCCCGAAAACGGCACGAAGGCGGCCTGCCCCTTCGCGTAGAGCGGCAGGATCGTGTCGCGCAAGCTCGGGTGCAGGCTCCAGTCGGCGTCGAGCGCCAGGGCCGCCGCGGGGTTGGCCGGGTTTGGCCGCGCCACCGCGAGGGTCGGCCGGGCGCGGTAGTAGAAGTCGCCGCCCGTCGGGATCACGACGTTGGCCGCGTCGTAGGCGCCCCGCAGGAACACCACGAGCAGGCGCGCATCCGCCTTCGGCGCGGCCCAGACCCGGCCGGCGACGGTCGCGAGCCCGAGCGCGAGGGAGGCTCGGATCAGGTGGCGGCGGTGCGGGTCGCGCGGGTCCATGGGCGGCCTTCAGCGCATGAATTCGGGGGCGGACAGGAACAGGGTGTTCCAGTCCTGCGGGGAGACGGCGCGGGCGAGGGCGTCCCGGGTCGGGGCGCCCAGCGTCGCCGACAGGGTCGAGAAGTACAGCCCGTTCTGGAGGAGCGGGAAGGCCGGCTCATCGGGCAGGCCGGGGGCCGGCTTGAACAGGCCGGCGGAGCCCGACCCGATCTGCCGGGCGATCTCGAAGCGCGTCGTCATCTGCCCCGGCCCGTTCCAGGCGGCGGCGCCGAGCGGGTAGCCGTCCGGCGTCGAGCGGTTGAACAGGCCCTCGCCGAGGCGGTTGAGCCAGCCCTGGACCGGCAGGGTGTTGCGGATCGTCCGGTCGTCGTAGGCGAGGCGCACGGCCGAGAGCACGTACCGGACCGGGTCCTTGAACCCGCCCCCGAGGGAGGCCGCGAACTCGGGCGCGTGGACCAGCGCGTCGAGCACGGCGGCGATGTCGCCGTCGCTGCGGGTGAAGACCTGCGCCAGCCGCGCCACCAGGGCGTCCGGGGGCGGGGCCCCCAGGACATAGGTCGCGAGCGCCGCCGACACGGCCCGCGCGGTGGCGGGCGCGCGGGCGATCAGGTCGAGGGCCTCGACGACCTCCGGCCAGCCGCGGCCGCGGATCGCGTGGCCGAGGAAGACCTTGTCACCGTAATCGTGGCGGTTCGGGTTGAATTCGAACAGGCCGGCGCGGACGAGGTCGGCCTGCCGTTCCGGCTTCAGCTTCGGGTCCTCGGGGCGGGCGTCGATGCCGACGCCCGTGAGGATGCGGGCCAGCGCCTCGACGTCGCCCTGCGTGTAGCCGGAGCCGACGCCCATTGTGTGCAGCTCCATCAGCTCGCGGGCGTAGTTCTCGTTGAGATGGCCGGCGGCGTTGTCGGCGTTGTCGAGGTAGCGCAGCATCGCCGGGTGCCGCAGGGTCGCCTCCAGCAGGTCGCGGAAGCGGCCCAGCGCGTGCGGGCGGATCGCCGCGTCGACGTAGTCGCCGACCATCGCCCGCAGGTTCGCCTTGCCCTGGTGGACGTTGAAGCGGTTGAGCCAGAACCAGGTCATGCGCTCGCGCAGCTGGTCGGGGCTCGCCAGCGCCCGCAGGATCGTCGCCGCGGCGGCGTCCCGGGCCGTGGCCGACAGCGCCGCCTGGTAGGCCTGCTGCGCGGCCTTGCGCGCCTCCGGGTCGGGCTCGGCGTTGGCGGCCTTCGCCTGCGCGTCGAAGGCGGAGATCCGCTCGATCAGCGTGCCCTTCGGCGCGAGCGCGTCGACCTGCGCCTGGGCGGCCTCCGGCAGGCGCGGGCTTACGAGGGGATGAAGCTGCTCCTTGAGCCAGCGCTCGCGGCCCTTGGCGCGCAGCTCCGCATGGCTCGCGGGCGAGACGCCCCAGGTCAGGGCATCGAGGAAGGCGGCGTCGCGAAGTGCGGCGTCGGTCGCCGGCGCCGCGCGGGCTGCGACCGGCGCGACGGCCAGGAGCGTCGCGAGCGTCAGACAGGACGCGCCAAGGGCAGGGCGCACGATCGAATCCCCCTCGTTCCCGCCCGATCCAGCGACCCGATTGTGGCGCCGATGCGGTCGCGGGCCGCGGGGCCTATTCCAGCGGGCCGACCGCGGCCTCCACCGCCGCGACCACCGCCCCCGAGCGCACCAGAGCGAGCGCGGCCTCCATCTCGCTCTGGTACCAGCGGTCGCCGGACAGGGCCGGGGCGATGACCTTGCGCACCGCGTCCAGCGCCGCCTGGGTGCCGGAGCCGAGGGGATGCTCCCGGGCCACGTCGGCAACGAGGGAGAGCGCCTGGCAGGCCATCAGGATCTCGCCGGCGACGATGGTCTCGACGTTGGCGACGATGGTGCGGGCCTTGCGCGCGCACCAGGTCGAGTTCGAGACGTGGTCCTCGGCGTTCGACTTGCCGGGGATCGAGTCGACCGAGCCGGGCATCGACAGGGTCCGGTTCTCCATGACGAGGGCCGACATCGTGCATTGCACGGTGGCGAAGCCCGTGTTGAGGCCCTTCTTGCCGGCGAGCAGGTTGCGCGGCAGGCCGTAGCTCATGGTCGGGTCGACGAGGCGCGCGAGCCGCCGCTCCGAGATCGAGCCGAGGTCGGTGGCGGTGATGGCGAGCAGGTCCATCGCCTGCGCCACGTAGGCGCCGTGGAAGTGCCCGGCCGAGATGCAGGTGTAGTGGTCGGCCCCGTCGGCGAAGATCAGCGGGTTGTCGGTGGCCGCGTTGATCTCGGTGCCCATGATGCCGTCGACGTAGGCCAGCGCCTCGCGCACCGGCCCGTGCACCTGCGGCGCGCAGCGCAGCGAGTACACGTCCTGCACCCGCGGCGGCGGGGCTTGGCCGGGCGCGCGGGCCTCGTCGGGGAACACCGTGACGCGGGCGCCTTCGGTGCAGCGCTCGGAATCGCCGATCATCCGCAGCACGTTGCGGGCCGAGGCCGCCTGGCCCTTGTGCGGGCGGGCGGCGTGGACGCGGGGATCGAAGGCGGCCTTCTCCGCCCGCAACGCCTCGAGCGTCAGGGCGAGCGCGACCTCGGCGGCCTTCAGCACCCGCTTCATGTCCTCGAGCGCCAGCACGCCGACGGCGAGCGACACGGTGGAGCCGTTGATCAGAGCCGAGGCGTCCTTGGCCTCCAGGGGGAATTCGGCCGGAAGGCCCGCCAGCGTCAGCGCCTCGCGGGCCGGCATGCGGCGGCCCTCGTAATAGGCCTCGGCCTCCGCGAACCCGCAGATCGCCCCGGCCAGGTGTGCCAGCGGCGCGAGGTCGCCCGACGCCCCGACCGAACCCTTGGACGGGATCACCGGCACGATCCCGGCGTTCAGGCAGGCGAGCAGCCGGTCGACGACGGCGACGCGCGGCCCGGAGAAGTTCGAGGCGAAGGCGTTGGCGCGCAGCAGCATGGTGGCGCGCACCGCCTCCGCGTCGAACGGCTCGCCCATGCCGGTGGCGTGGGCGTAGACGGTGAGCCGCTGGTAGGCCTGCATCTCGTCCATGCGCACGCGCTGGTCCTTGAACAGGCCGACGCCGGTGTTGAACGAATACATCAGCGGCGCGTCGTCGGTCATGAAGTGCGCGTCGATGTAGTCCCGCGCGCCGACGAGGTTCTTTCGCGCGCCCTCGTCCAGGACCGCCTCGGCGCGGTGGCCGGCGGCGTCGGGGCGGGCGACCGCGAGCACGTCCGCTGCGGTGAGGGTGCGGCCGTCGATGGTGGTCGTCGTCATGGGCTGTCTCTCGAAGGGGGGCTTTCCCGGCGGGGGAGCACGAACCGGGCCGTCACGGCGCCGGATGGCGGGCGATCCAGTGGCGGGCGACGTCGAGGCGGCGGGCGAGCCAGACGCGGTCGTGGGCGGCGACGTGGTCGAGGAAGCGGGCGAGCGCCGCCATCCGCCCCGGCCGGCCGACGAGGCGGCAATGCAGGCCGACCGACATCATCTTGGGCGCCGTCGCACCCTCGGCGTAGAGCACGTCGAAGCTGTCGCGGAGGTAGGCGAAGAACTGGTCGCCGGAATTGAAGCCCTGGAGGCTGGCGAACCGCATGTCGTTGGCGTCGAGGGTGTAGGGCACCACGAGGCCGTTGCGCCCGGCCTGCGTCAGCCAGTAGGGCAGGTCGTCGGCGTAGGAATCCGACAGGTAGGTGAAGCCGCGCTCCAGGCCGAGCTCCAGGGTGTGGACCGAGGAGCGGCCGGTGTACCAGCCCTCGGGCCTCGTCCCCGTCACCGCCGCGTGGATGCGGATCGCCTCGTCCATCGCCGCCGCCTCGTCCGCGCGGGAGGCGTCGCGCATGTCGATCCACTTGAGGCCGTGGCTGGCGATCTCCCACTCGGCCTCCCGCATCGCCGCGACGGCCTCCGGGTTGCGCATCAGCGCATGCGCCACGCCGAACACGGTGACGGGTATCCCGCGGGCCGTGAACAGCCGCCACAGCCGCCAGAACCCGGCGCGCGAGCCGTACTCGTAGAGCGATTCCATGTTCATGTGGCGCTGCCCCGGCCAGGGCTGCGCGCCGACGATCTCGGACAGGAACGCCTCGGACGCGGGGTCGCCGTGCAGGATGCAGTTCTCGGCGCCCTCCTCGTAGTTCAGCACGATCTGCACCGCGACGCGGGCCTCGCCCGGCCAGTCGGCCCGAGGCGGGTTGCGGCCGTAGCCGACGAGGTCGCGGGGGTAGGCAGGGTCGCGGGAATCGGTCAACGGATCTGCTCGGGTGGTCGCCAGGCTCCCTCGACGCAAGGACGCGGCCGGGGCCGCCGTCAACCCCGCCCGCGGGATCCGGCCCGAATCCCGCTTGAAGCCGGCGCCCGCCGTGCCCCCTCGGCGCGGCGCCGGAAAGCCGTGAAACCAGGACCGCCGATGCGCACGATCCCGATCGAACCGGTGGACGAGGCCGCCCTTCGGCCCTTCGCCGACCTGCTGGTCGCACCGGACAGCGGGCCGCGGCAGGACCATGCGAGCCCGATCGAGAACTTTCGCGTGGGCGTGGCCGCCAACCTCGCCCTGATCCGCAGCGAGCCGTTCGCCGGCCTGATGCCCCTGACCCGCCTGGAGCGGCATCCCCATTCGAGCCAGGCCTTCCTGCCGCTGGCGGTGGAGGCCTACCTCGTCGTCGTGGCGCCCGACCGCGACGGGCGGCCCGACGAATCCGCGATCCGCGCCTTCCGGGTCCCGGGGCATGCCGGCGTCAACTACCGCGCCGGGGCCTGGCACGCGCACCTGACGACGCTCTCGACCCCCGGCACCTTCGCGATGCTCGTGCACGAGGACGGCACGCCGGAGGATTGCGTGTTCGCCGCCATCGGGCCGGTGACCCTCGGCCCCGATTGATCGATCTGCGCCCGCATGATGCGCAGCGTCAGCCAAATGATTATAAAATAGGCAAATCCGCTCGATCGGATCATGCCTGCGAAATGGGCAGGCGCGATACTAAGCCCCTTACGCGCCGGGTTTGGCGCAACCCTTGCCCGCCGACCCTGCCCCGCTCGGCCCACGCCCTTTCGATGAGGATGCCCGATGACGACCCGCGACGCACCGCTGCCGGATCTCGATGCCTTCGCCTCCGCCAGCGCCGCACTTCTCGGCTTGAGCCTCGATCCCGCCTGGGTCGCGCCGGTGACGGCCAACCTCCGGGTGCTGGCCGCCGCAGCCGACCTCGTCGGCGGCTTCCCGCTGCCCGACGAGGCCGAGGCCGCCCCGGTCTTCGAGGCCTGAGGCGATGGAGCAGAGCACCGACTGGAGCCGGGCCGAGGCCGGTTCGATCGCCGCCGGCGTCGGGCAGGGGCGTGTCCGGGCGCGCACCGTGATCGAGGCCGCGCTGGCGCGGATCGCCCGGATCGACCCGGCGATCAACGCCTTCACCGACGTGACCGCCGACCGGGCGCTGGCCGCGGCCGACGCCCTCGATGCGCGGACGGCCGCCGGCACGCCGCCGGGGCCGCTCGCCGGCGTGCCCTTCGCGGTGAAGAACCTGATCGACTGCGCCGGCCTGCCGACGCGGGCGGGCTCGAAGATCAACCGCGAGCGGGCGCCGGCCGGGCGCGACGGCGCCCTGGTGCGCCGCCTGGAGGCGGCGGGCGCGATCCTCGTCGGCGCGCTCAACATGGGCGAGTACGCCTACGACTTCACCGGCGAGAACGTGCACGACGGCGACAGCCGCAACCCGCACGGGGCCGGCCACATGACCGGCGGCTCGTCGAGCGGCTCGGGCGGGGCGATCGCCGCCGGCCTCGTGCCGCTGACGCTGGGCTCCGACACCAACGGCTCGATCCGGGTACCGTCGGCCTTCTGCGGCTGCTTCGGCCTGAAGCCGACCTACGGCCGCCTGACCCGGGCCGGCAGCTTCCCGTTCGTCAACAGCCTCGACCACCTCGGGCCGATGGCGCGCAGCGTCGCCGACCTGGCGCTCGCCTACGACGCGATGCAGGGTCTCGACCCGGACGACGCGGTGGCGACGGCCCGTCCGGCGGAGCCGGTCCTGCCGGGGCTGGATTCCGGCCTCGGCGACCTCCGGATCGCCGTGGCCGGGGGCTACTTCGCGCGCGGCGGCGACCCGGAGGCGTTCGCGGCGGTGCAGGTGGTGGCCCGGGCGCTGTCCGCGACGCGGGTCGTCGAGATCCCGGAAGCCGCCCGCGCCCGGGCGGCGGCCTACCTGATCACCGCGGCGGAGGGCGCGGCGCTCCACCTCGACCGCCTCCGGACCCGGCCGGAGGATTTCGATCCGGCGGTGCGCGACCGCCTCATCGCCGGGGCGATGCTGCCGGCGCCCTTCGTCGAGCGGGCGCAGCGCTTCCGCCGCTGGTACCGCGGCGCGGTGGCCGACCTGTTCGCGGACGTGGACGTGATCCTGGCGCCGTCCACCCCGTGCCGGGCGCCGCCGCGCGGCCAGACGCACTTCACCCTCGACGGCGTCTCGCTGCCGGTGCGGGCCAACATCGGCGTGTTCACGCAGCCGATCTCGTTCATCGGCCTGCCGGTGGCGGCGGTGCCGGTCTGGCTCGACGGCGGGCTGCCCCTCGGGGTGCAGGTGATCGCCGCGCCCTGGCGCGAGGACGTGGCCTTGCGGGTGGCGCGGGTGCTCGAACGGCTCGGCACCGTCCGCGCCCCGATCGCGGAGCTGGTCTGATGGTGATCGACGATTGGGAGGTGAAGGCCGAGGTCGAGGCGGCGTTCCGCGCCTACGAAACCGCGCTGACGACGAACGACGTGCCGGTGCTCGAGGCGCTGTTCCGCGACGACCCCCGCACCATCCGCTACGGCGGGGGCGAGAACCTCTACGGCATGGACGCGATCCGCGCCTTCCGCCGGGCGCGCTCGCCCGTGGGCCTGGAGCGGACCCTGTCCGAGACGGTGATCACCACCTACGGGCGCGATTTCGCCACCGCGATGACCCTGTTCTTCCGTGCGAGCGCGCCGGGGCGGGTCGGCCGGCAGAGCCAGACCTGGGTGCGGTTTCCCGAGGGCTGGCGGGTGGTCGCCGCCCACGTGAGCCTGATCGACGGGTAGGGCGGCCCCGCCCGCCTGAATAAACAATCAGGGCTTCCGGCCGGTCTGGCCGCGCGCTTGCATGGAGCCGGGCGTCCTCTGCGGCGCCCGGTCACGGGTGGCCGCCCCACGGAGCAACCCCGCCCGACATGCCGTTCCGCTCGATGAAGACCTTCACCGCCCGCGCGGCCTTCGCCGGCTCCCTGATGCTGTCGGCCCAGGCCGCGATGGCCCAGGGCACGCTGCGGATCGGCATGACCGCCTCCGACATCCCGCTGACCACCGGCCAAGCCGACAACGGCGGCGAGGGCATGCGCTTCATGGGCTACACGGTCTATGACGGGCTCATCAATTGGGACCTGTCCTCGGCGACCAAGCCCTCCGACCTCGTGCCGGGGCTGGCCGAGAGTTGGGCGGTGGACGCCGCCGACAAGACCAAGTGGACGTTCAAGCTGCGGCCCGGCGTGAAATTCCACGACGGCTCCGACTTCACCGCCGACGCGGTGGTGTGGAACCTCGACAAGCTGCTGAAGAACGACAGCCCGCAATACGATCCGCGCCAGTCGGCGCAGGGGCGCACCCGCATCCCGGCGGTCGCGAGCTACAAGGTCGTCGACCCGACGACCGTGGAGATCGTCACCAAGGCGCCCGACGCGACGCTGCCCTACCAGATCGCCTGGGTGATGATGTCCTCGCCCGCGCAGTGGGAGAAGCTCGGCAAGTCCTGGGACGCCTTCGCCAAGACCCCGTCCGGCACCGGCCCGTGGAAGCTGACCCTGTTCGCCCCCCGCGAGCGCGCCGAGATGGTCCCCTTCAAGGAGTACTGGGACAAGGCTCGGGTCCCGAAGCTCGACAAGCTCGTGCTGGTGCCGCTGCCGGAGGCCAACGCCCGCGTCGCGGCGCTCCGCTCCGGCCAGGTCGACTGGATCGAGGCGCCCGCGCCCGACGCCGTCGCCTCGCTGAAGGGCGCCGGCTTCACCATCGTCACCAACACCTATCCCCACAATTGGACCTGGCACCTGTCCCGCGTCGAGGGCTCGCCCTGGAACGACGTCCGCGTGCGCAAGGCCGCCAACCTCGCCATCGACCGGGACGGCCTGAAGGAGCTGCTCGGCGGCCTCGCGGTGCCGGCGACCGGCTTCTTCCCGCCCGGCCACCAGTGGTTCGGCCACCCGACCTTCCAGGTGAAGTACGATCCGGCCGCCGCCAAGAAGCTGCTGGCGGAGGCCGGCTACGGCCCGAACAAGCCGCTCAAGACCAAGATCGCGATCTCGGCCTCGGGCTCGGGCCAGATGCAGCCGCTGCCGATGAACGAGTTCGTGCAGCAGAACCTCGCCGAGGTCGGCATCCAGGTCGACTACGAGGTGGTCGAGTGGAACACGCTGATCAACATCTGGCGCGCCGGCGCCAAGGCCGACATCTCGCGCGGCGTGACGGGCATCAACTACTCGTACTTCATCCAGGACCCCTTCACCGGCTTCATCCGGCACCTGCAGTGCAACTTCGCCCCGCCGAACGGCACCAACTGGGGCTACTACTGCGATCCGGCGATGGACAAGCTGTTCGACCAGGTCCGCAACACCTTCGACAAGGCCGAGCAGACGGCCGTGCTGGAGAAGGTCCACGAGAAGTTCGTCGACGACGCGCTGTTCATCATGATCACCCACGACGTGAACCCGCGGGCGATGAGCCCGAAGGTGAAGGGCTTCGTCCAGGCGCAGAACTGGTTCCAGGATTTTTCGAACATCACCATGGCGACGGGGAAGTGAACCACGGCTCTTCCCTCCCCTGAAGCGGGGGAGGGCGCTTCGCGCATCATGACCTGGGATCGGAACAAGGAAACCCGAATCCGATGCTGCTCTACATCCTCAAGCGCCTCGTCGCCGTGACGCCGGTGGCGTTCGGAGTGAGCCTCGTCTGCTTCCTCCTGGTCCACCTCGCGCCGGGCGATCCCTTGAGCGCGATCCTGCCGGCGGACGCGACGCAGGCGACCATCGACGAGATGCGCGCCGCCTACGGCTTCGACAAGCCGCTGCCGGTGCAGTACGCGATCTGGCTCTGGCACGTGCTGCACGGCGACCTCGGCGTCTCGATCGCCACCGGCCGGCCGGTGCTCGGCGAGGTCACCCGCGCGGTGGTCAACAGCCTGATCCTCGCCTCGGTGGCGACGCTGATCGGCTTCACCTTCGGCACCCTGTTCGGGTTCGTCGCCGGCTATCACCGCAACTCGATCCTCGACCGGGTCGCCTCCGCGATCTCGGTCTTCGGCGTCTCGGTGCCTCATTACTGGCTCGGCATGGTGATGGTGATCGTGTTCTCGGCCAACCTCGGCTGGCTGCCGCCGACCGGGGCGGGGCCGGACGGCTCCGGCAACTGGCGGCCCGACTTCGAGCACCTGCGCTTCATCATCCTGCCCGCCGTGACGATGTCGGTGATCCCGATGGGCATCATCGCCCGCACCGTGCGCGCGCTCGTCGCCGACATCCTCGCCCAGGACTTCGTCGAGGCCCTGCGCGCCAAGGGCCTCGACGAGGTCGGGGTGTTCAAGCACGTGGTCCGCAACGCGGCGCCGACCGCGCTCGCGATCATGGGCCTGCAGCTCGGCTACCTGCTCGGCGGCTCGATCCTGATCGAGACGGTGTTCGCCTGGCCCGGCACCGGCTTCCTGCTCAACGCCGCGATCTTCCAGCGCGACCTCCCCCTGCTCCAGGGCTCGATCCTCGTGCTGGCGATGTTCTTCGTCGCCCTCAACCTCCTCGTGGACGTGATGCAGACCGCACTCGATCCGCGCATCGAGCGGGCCTGATCCGATGACAGCACCCGTCACCGCCGCCACCATGGCCCTCGACGGGGGCATCGCCCCCGCGGCGTCCGAAGTCGAGCCCGACGCCTTCGTCGCCTCCCGCGGCTACTGGGGCCATGTTGGCCACCGCCTGGTGCGCGACCCGGTGGCGATCACCGCCGGCGCGGTGATCCTCGCCATCGTGGTCGTCGCGATCCTGTCGCCGTGGATCACGCCGATGGACCCGTATCGCGGCTCGATGCTGCGCCGCCTGAAGCCCGTCGGCGACGCGACCTACTGGCTCGGCTCGGACGAGCTCGGCCGCGACATGCTGAGCCGCCTGATGGTCGGCGCGCGGCTGTCGCTGTTCATGGGCGTGACGCCGGTGCTGATCGCCTTCGTGATCGGCTCGTCGATCGGGATCGTGGCCGGCTACGTCGGCGGCTGGACCAACACGATCCTGATGCGCACCATCGACGTGTTCTTCGCCTTCCCCTCGGTGCTGCTCGCCATCGCGCTGTCGGGGGCGCTCGGGGCCGGCATCTTCAACGCCATCGTCTCGCTGACCTGCGTGTTCGTCCCCCAGATCGCGCGGATCTCCGAGAGCGTCACCACCGGCATCCGGGCGCGCGACTACATCGACGCCGCCCGGCTGTCCGGCGCCTCGGCGCTCACGATCATGCGGGTGCAGGTGCTCGGCAACGTGGTCGGGCCGATCTTCGTCTACTCCACCGGCCTGATCTCGGTCTCGATGATCCTGGCCTCGGGCCTGTCCTTCCTCGGCCTCGGGGTGCGCCCGCCCGAGCCCGAATGGGGCCTGATGCTCAACACGCTCCGCACCGCGATCTACGTGAACCCGACGGTGGCGGCGCTGCCGGGGCTGGCGATCTTCATCGTCTCGATCTCGTTCAACCTGTTCTCGGACGGCCTGCGCAGCGCCATGGAGATCCGCCAGTGACGGGCCTCGTCAGGGACGGAAACCGGGCGAAGCGCGGGTCCCTTCTCCCAGGGGGAGAAGGACAGGATGAGGGGCGTGACCTCTCCGGACGGCGCACGCCCCTCACCCCGACCCTCTCCCCAACCCTCCCCCCCCGGGAGAGGGAGCAGCACCGCCCATACGGCGGGTCGCCTTGGCCGCGTCATCAAGGGCAGCCGACATGAGCGTCATCGTCCAGCCCGCCGACCTCGCGATCGCGGCCCTGCGCGACCGCGGCGGCCCGGCCCAGCCGCTCCTGTCGGTCTCGGGCCTCGTCAAGCACTTCCCCGTGCGCAAGGGCGTCGGGGGCAAGAAGTCGGTCGTGCGCGCCGTCGACGGCGTCGACTTCCAGGCCTTGAAGGGCGAGACCCTCGGGATCGTCGGCGAATCCGGCTGCGGCAAGTCGACGACGGCCAAGCTCCTGATGGGGCTGATCGAGCGCGACCAGGGCGAGATGCTGTTCGACGGCGAGGCGGTGGGCTCCCGCGCGATGCCGTGGCGGACCTATCGCCGCCAGGTGCAGATGGTGTTCCAGGACAGCTACGCCTCGCTCAACCCGCGGATGACGGTGGAGGCCTCGATCGCCTTCGGGCCGACGGTCAACGGGGTCGGCAGCCGCGAGGCGATCGAGCGCGCCCGCGGGCTCCTCGCCCGCGTCGGCCTGGAGCCGAAACGCTTCGCCGGGCGCTACCCGCACGAGCTGTCCGGCGGCCAGCGCCAGCGGGTCAACATCGCCCGCGCCCTGGCGCTCGAGCCGCGGCTGATCCTCCTCGACGAGGCGGTCTCGGCCCTCGACAAGTCGGTGGAGGCGCAGGTGCTCAACCTGCTCCTCGACCTCAAGGCGGAGTTCGGGCTGACCTACCTGTTCATCAGCCACGACCTCAACGTGGTGCGCTTCATCTGCGACCGGGTGATGGTGATGTATCTCGGACGCGTCGCGGAGCTCGGCCCCTCGGACACGGTGCTGGCCGAGCCCGCCCACCCCTACACCCAGGCGCTGCTCGCCTCGATGCCGTCGCTCGATCCCGACAACCGTACGCAGGCCGCCCTGCTCACCGGCGACCCGCCGAACCCGATCGACCCGCCCGACGGCTGCCGCTTCCATCCGCGCTGCCGCCTCGCCGAGCCGGTCTGCTCCCAGGCGACGCCGCCGCTCGCCCCGATCGCGCCGCTGCACCAGGCCGCCTGCCTCGCGCGTCAGCCGGGCTCGGGCCATTCCCTCGCGCCCGCCGCCGAGCAGGTGGCGGCATGAGCGGACCCATGAGCGCGAATCCGAACGCCCCCGCCGTCGAGCTCGTCGACCTCAAGGTCGGCTTCGGCAAGGTCGAGGTGGTCGACGGCGTCGACCTCCGGCTCGAGCGCGGCCAGGCCATGGCGCTGATCGGCGAGTCGGGCTCGGGCAAGAGCGTGACCCTGCGCGCGATCCTGCGCCTCTTCCCGGAAGGCCGCAGCCGCACCCGCGGCAAGATCGCGGTGGCGGGCCGCGACGTGCTCGCCCTGTCGAAGCGCGAGCTGGCGGATTTCCGCGGGCACGTCGCCGCGATGATCTTCCAGGAGCCGCTGCTCGCCTTCGACCCGGTCTACACCGTCGGGCGACAGATCACGGAAGCGATCCGCCGGCACGAGAAGATCGACGCGGCCGGCGCCCGGCAGCGGGCGCTCGCGCTGTTCGAGCGCGTCCGCATCCCGAGCCCGGAACGGCGCCTCGACGCCTACCCGCACGAGATGTCGGGCGGCATGCGCCAGCGCGCGATGATCGCGCTCGCGCTCGCCTGCCGGCCGCAGGTGCTGCTCGCCGACGAGCCGACCACCGCGCTCGACGCCACGGTGCAGATCCAGATCCTGCTGCTGCTGCGCGAGCTGCAGCGCGACCTCGGCCTGTCGATCATCTTGGTGACGCACGACCTCGGCGCGGCGGTCGAGGTCGCCGACCGGATCTCGGTGATGTATGCCGGCCGCATCGTCGAGACCGGCACCGCGCACCAAGTGGTGCTCGATCCCCACCACCCCTACACGATCGGCCTGCTGCGCAGCCGCGCGGAGGGGGCGCTGGCCAAGGAAGTCGACGGAAAGCGCGCACGGCTGCAGACGATCCCGGGGAGCCCGCCGGACCTCGCCAACCGCCCCGCCGGCTGCCCGTTCGCCCCGCGCTGCTTCCTCGCGATCGACAAGTGCCGCGAGACCCCGCCCTCGGTCGAAGTCGGCGGCGGGCACCTGGCCGCCTGCTGGCGCACGGAGGAGGCGTCCGCCGCCTACCGCGCCGGGCCGCAGCCGGTGAGAGCCGAGGCGGCGGCCTGAGCCGGCGGACCACATCCGTCACTTCAATCGGCTGAAGCCGTCGCCGGCCGGGAAGCCCGATCCCCGGTTTGCAGGATCGTGCTCTGAGCCTCGGCCTTGTGGAACCCGCGCATCAGCCCCCGCCGGCGGCCCGCAAGGTCGTCGCCATGCGCGTCACCGCCGGCGCGATGGCGCGCTCGGGCACGGCGGCGTAGCCGAGGAGGAGGCCCGGGGCGGCGTTGCCCGGGTCGGCATGGTAGGCCGAGAGCGC
This sequence comes from Methylobacterium cerastii, assembly GCF_022179125.1. GTDB lineage: Bacteria > Pseudomonadota > Alphaproteobacteria > Rhizobiales > Beijerinckiaceae > Methylobacterium > Methylobacterium cerastii. Next base: position 17,146 of record NZ_BPQG01000038.1, on the reverse strand, counting down.
CACGGCCGCGATGCCGGCCTGCGCCAGGGCGGCCACGGCCGCGACATCGCCGAGGCGGGACGGCCAGTCCGGCCCCGGGCGGGCGACGAGGTGCATCCCGCCCTCCAGCGGCGCGACGTCGAGCAGGCCGGCGGCCCGGTCGCGGGCGGCCGCCAGCAGGGCGGCCTGCCGCCCGGCATGGAGCTTTCGCGTGCGGCGCAGGTGGCGGCCGAGATGGCCCTCGTCGATGAAGCGGGCGAGCGCCCCCTGGCCGAGGCCGGAGGGCGCCGGGCCGGTCTCCGCCAGCGCCCGCTGGACCGGTCCGGCGAGCCCCTGCGGCAGCACGAGGTAGCTCAGCTGCAGCGCCGGCAGCAGCACCTTGGAGAAGCTGCCGGCGTAGATCACCCGTCCGGTCCGGTCGAGGGCGCGCAGCGGCGGCAGCGGCCGGCCGGCATAGCGGTACTCGCCGCCGTAATCGTCCTCGACGATCCAGGCGTTCGCCGCCTCGGCCCAGGCGAGCAGCGCCAGCCGGTTCTCCAGGCTCATGGCGTGGCCCAGCGGATAGTGATGCGCCGGCGTCACCACGGCGAGGCGCGCGCCCAGTGCGGCCCCGGCCCGGTCGATCGCGAGGCCGCCGGGTCCGACCGGCACGGGCACAGGGCGCAGGCCCGCTTCCGCCAGCGCCAGGGCGATGCCGGGAAACCCCGGATCTTCGACCAGCGCCGTCTCGCCCGGATCGAGCAGCAGTTGCGCCAGCAGCCGCAAGCTCTGGCGGATGCCGGCGGTGACGATCACCGCGTCGGCCGTGCAGGCGACGCCGCGTGTGGCGGCGAGGTAGGCGGCGGTGGCGGCGCGCAGCCGCGGATCGCCGAGGGGATAAGGCGGCGGGGCGCCGTCGCGCCACTCGGTCTGGAGCAGGCGCCCGAAGGTCGCGTAGGGGAACGCGTCGGCGGCCGGGCGCCCGAGGGCGAAGGCGTTCGGCGCCACCGGCGCCGAGAACCAAACCCGCGCCGACGACGCCATCAGGGCCGTCCCGCGTCGCGACAGGGCCGGCGGAGGCGGAGAGGGCGCCGAAGCTGTAGGCGCGGCGTCGGGGGCTTTCGCGACGGCCAGCGTGTCGTCGGGCAGGGTGGCGGCCACGCGGGTGCCGGAGCCGCGATGTGCCGTGAGATAGCCCTCGGCGACCAGTTGCTCCAAGGCGGTCAACACCGTGCCGCGGGCGCAGCCGAGGTCCTCGGCCAACGCCCGCGAGCCGGGGAGGCGGGCGCCGCGGGCGATGCGACGCTCCAGGATCGCGCGGCGCAGCGCGTCGCCGATCCGCACGTGCAGGGGCGTCGCCGCCCCGTGGGCGAGATCGAGGACGAGGGGCAGGCCGCCCTCTCCGCGTGGGTGGGTCTCGACGGGCCTGGCACCGTGGGCTTCGGGCACGAAGTGGTCCAGTCGTTTGCGTGAAACCGGATCTTTTGCCTGGACCGGCGATCGGTCAAGCCCAGGCCTCCACTGGTCGGGAGCGCCGCGATGTACCAGCCGCCGCATTTCAGGGAGGACGACCTCGGGGCGCAGCACGCCCTGATCCGCGCCCACCCCCTCGGGCTCCTCGTCACCGCCGGGCCGGGGGGCCTGATGGCGAACCCGATCCCGTTCCTGATCGACGGGCAGGCCTCCGAGCGGGGGACGCTGCGCGCGCACCTGGCGCGGGCCAACCCGCACTGGCGCGAGCTGGCGCAGGTCGCGGAATGCCTCGTGGTGTTCCAGGGTCCGCAGGGCTACGTCACACCGTCCTGGTACGCGACCAAGCGCGAGACCGGGAAGGTGGTGCCGACCTGGAACTACGCCACGGTCCACGCTCGGGGGCGACCGCGGGTGATCGAGGATGCGGCCTGGCTCCGGCGCCAGATCGCCGACCTCACGGACCTGCGCGAGGCGGGACGGCCCGAACCCTGGGCGGTCGACGACGCACCGCGGGCCTTCACCGACGCGCAGCTCAAGGGCATCGTCGGGATCGAGATTCCCGTGGCGCAGATCGTGGGCAAGTGGAAGGTCAGCCAGAACCGGCCGGCGGCCGACCGCGATGGCGTGGTCGCGGGATTTCGCGCCGCGGGCGACGGGGACGGCATGGCTGAAGAGATGGCGGCCCTGGTGCAGGCACGGAGCGGACGATGAGCGCGCGCGAGAACGACTTCGGCCAGCCGATCGGGCCGGCCCTGCCGGATTGGCGCCCGCGCCCGCTTCCGCCGCGCACGGCGATGCAGGGACGCACCTGCCGTGTCGAGCCGCTGGATGCGGAGCGCCATGCGGCCGACCTGTTTTCCGCCTTCTCGGCGGCCCCCGACCGGCGGAGCTGGACCTATCTCGGCGGCACCCTGCCGGAGACGGAAGGCGCCTACCGGGCCGAGCTGGCGGCGATGGCGGCCGGCGCCGACCCGCTGTTCCAAGCGATCGTCGACGGGCAGACCGGCCGGGCGGTCGGCCTCGCATCGTACCTGCGCATCGATCCGGCCAACGGCGTCATCGAGGTCGGGCACCTGCACTTCTCGCCCGCCCTGGCGCGGCGGCCGGCCGCGACCGAGGCGATGGCCCTGATGATGGCCCGCGCCTTCGACGAGCTCGGCTACCGCCGCTACGAGTGGAAGTGCGACGCCCTCAACGCGCCCTCGCGCGCGGCGGCCCTGCGCTACGGCTTCACCTTCGAGGGCGTCTTCCGCAACGCCGTCGTGGTGAAGGGGCGCTCCCGCGACACCGCCTGGTTCTCGGTCACCGAGGCCGAATGGCCGCGGGTGAGGGCGGCGTTCCGGGCCTGGCTCGCCCCGGAGAACTTCTTCGAAGACGGGCGGCAGCGGCGAGCCCTCGCCGACCTGCGAACGGGCTGACCCGGCCTCCGCTTGCTCAAAGCGGAGGCCGGGTCAGGCAAGCCCGCGCGGCGCCTGAGCGAAGCCCAAATCCGCCATCCCGAAGGGATCGACCGGATTTGGTATGACCCGGCTCAGCCGGCGGCGCGGGCCGCCCTGACGAAGGCGGCGATGCGGTCCGGGTCCTTCACGCCCGGCGCCGACTCGACGCCCGAGGAGACGTCGACCGCGGTCGCCCCGGTGCGGGCGAGCGCCGCGGCGACGCTCAACGGGTCGAGGCCGCCCGACAGCATCCAGCCGGAGGGGAGGTCCGCGCCGTCGAGCAGGGTCCAGTCGAAGGGGCGGCCGTTGCCGCCGGGAAGCACGGCGCCGGAGGGCGGCTTGGCGTCGAGGAGCAGGCGGTCGGCGGCGGCGAAGGCCGAAATCCGGTCGAGGTCGGCCCGGCTCGCGACGCCCAGCGCCTTCATCACCGGGCGGCCGGCGCGCCGGCGGATCGCGGCGACGCGCTCCGGCGTCTCGACGCCGTGCAGCTGGATCAGGTCGGGATCGATCGCCTCCAGCGCGGCGTCGAGCGCGGCGTCGTCGGGGTCGACCAGCAGGACGACCCGCTCGGCCCGGCCGCGCGCCTGAGCGGACAGGGTGCGGGCCGCGTCGAGGTCGACATGGCGCGGACTTTTGGGAAACCGCACGAGGCCGATCCAGTCGGCGCCGGCCTCCAGGGCGGCGGCCATGGTCTCGGGCGTGCTCAGGCCGCAAATCTTGACGCGAATCGACATGGCTGGCGCTTCGAGACCCGGTCGCGTCAGCGCGGGGCCGGCAGCGCGGTCCGTCCCGGCAGCGTCAGGCCGGTGCCGGGCTCCGGCGGGGCGTAGGCCTTGAGCCGCTCGGTCTCGCCTTCGAGGCGGCGGATCTCGCGGCCGCGGTGGCGGACCTGGCGGCGGGCCTTGCCCTGCCCGAGCCAGGTGAAGATGCCGCCGACGACGATGCCGAGCGCCACCGCCCCGAACAGGATGGCGTAGAGCGGCAGCATCACGCTGAACACCGGATCGGGCGAGAACGGGTCCAGGGAGAGCCGCACGGGATCACGGTTGGCGACCGCGACCAAGATCACCAGGATCGCGATGGGCAGCAGCACCAAACTCTTGAGGAAGCGGACCATCGATCTCTCCGAACCGTTCTTACTGTGCCGCGGATGGTCCGGGAGGACATCCGCGATCCGCCCCACCGGCGGCGACGCGCCGTCGCGCTTGGCCCGCTTCGCGGAAGACGAACCGGCCGATCCGCCGCGATGTCTCGCGAAGGACCCTACTCGGCCGCGGACTGGCTCTCGCCGATCCCGGCCGCGTTGAGGCGCAGGCGCATCTCCTTGCCGGTCTTGAACACGGGGATGGCCTTTTCCGACACGGCAACGGCCGCACCCGTGCGCGGGTTGCGCCCGCGGCGCGCATCCCGGCGCTTCACCGAGAACGCACCGAAGCCGCGCAGCTCGACCCGGTCGCCCCGTGCCAGCGCGTCGGCGATCGTGTCGAGGATCGCGTTGACCAGCGTCTCGACGTCCCGCTGGTAGAGGTGCGGGTTCTGCTCGGCGATCTTGATGACGAGCTCCGACTTGATCATGGCGTCTGGTCTTCTCGAAGTTCCGGGGTGCGAATCCTGGTGGATCGCACCGAATCAGGGCGCGGCGGACGGGCTCGGGCGCCACAGCACGAGCATGCCGCCCTGGGTGACGGCCCCCGCCTCGGCGCCGGCCTCGGCCAGCCGCGCGGACAGGCCCTCGAACCCGAGGAGGTCGGCCCCGAATCCAAGCGCCGAGAACAGGCCGAAGCCCTGGTTGGAGGCGGGCTTCCAGTCGGTCACCGGCAGGTCCTTGGGCACCTTGCGCGCGGTCTCGAGCCACGCGATCGCCTGCCGCTCGCTACCGAGCTCGTCCACGAGCTTCAGCGGCACGCTCTGGCGGCCGCTGAACACCCGGCCGTCGGAGACCGTGGCGACCTGGGCACCGTCCATCCCGCGCCGCTCGGCCACGAGGTTCTTGAACCAGGCATAGGTGTCGCCGACCACCGCCGCGAGGGCGGCCCGCGCCTCGGGCGAGGTCGGGGTGAAGCCCGACGGCTCGGCCTTGAGCGGCGAGGACTTCACCGACTCGACCTTCACGCCGACCTTGTCGAGCAGCCCCGACACGTCCGGATACTGGAACAGCACGCCGATCGAGCCGACGAGCGACGTCTCGCGCGCGACGATGTGGTCGGCGGCGATCGCGGTGATGTAGGCGCCCGAAGCCGCGGTGCCGTCGACGAAGGCGACGATCGGCTTCTTCTCGGCGAGCGCCCGCAGGTTGCGGAACAGCTCCTCGGAGCCGGTGGTGGTGCCCCCGGGCGAGTTGATCGAGACCACCACGCCCTCGACGGCGGCGGATTCGCCGACCCGCTTCATCAGCTTGGCGGTGGCCTCGCTGCCGGAGATGAAGCCCGAGATCGAGATCCGGGCGATCTGCGGCTTCACCGCGCCGAACAGGCCGCCCTCGGTGCCGGCGCGGACCCGCAGGCCGACCGCGCCGACGGCGACGACGAGGCCGCCGATGCCGACCACGCGCCACACGGACAGCTTGCGGCGCAACCGCCGCCGGTCGATCAGGAGTTCGGCGTCGGCTGCCATGCGCTGGTCTGCTCCCTGGCGGTCCCGGCCTCGCGGCCGGCCGGTTCTCAGCCCACCCGCAGACCGATGTCCGGGGCAGGGCGCACGAGGCCCGCGTGCCGCGGCACGATCCGCACCGCACGCGTCGGTACAGACCAAGTCCTTGGCAGGCTTGAACTCGTGGGCGCCGGGCCGTTGCCCGCGAGCGGTGTTCTAGCCCTGCCGGACACGGACCGGCAAGGGGCGCGGGGAACCAAAACCGCATCGCCTTAAGGTTGCGCTGCACCCGTCATGGCCGACCGAATCCGTGCAGGCCCTGAAAACGGTCACGCTGCCGAGGGCACGAGACCGCCAAAAAGAAAGGCCCGCGCCGGACGGGTGTCCGGCGCGGGCCTCGGATCGAATGGGCCCGCCGGCCGCCCGGGCGGAACCCGGGCGGCCGGCGAGGACCGGACTACTTCTCTTCGACGTCGTCGCTGGTGCGGGCCTTCTTGAAGGCCGCGCCGAGGATGTCGCCGAGCGAGGCACCCGAATCGGCCGAGCCGAACTGGGCCATCGCCTCCTTCTCCTCGGCGACTTCCAGCGCCTTGATCGATAGCTGGACGCGGCGCGCCTTGCGGTCGAACTGGATGACGCGGGCGTCGAACTTCTCGCCGGCGGCGAAGCGCTCGGGGCGCTGGTCGCCGCGGTCGCGGGCGAGCTCGGCGCGACGGATGAAGCTCTGCATGTCGGTGTCGACGATCTTCACCTCGATGCCCGAATCTTTCACCTCGACGACCTCGCAGGTGACGATCTGGCCCTTTTTGACGTCGCCGGCCTCGGCGAAGGGGTCCCCGCCGATCTGCTTGATGCCGAGCGAGATGCGCTCCTTCTCGACGTCGACGTCGAGAACCTGCGCCTTGACCATGTCGCCCTTCTTGAACTCCTCGATCACCTGCTCGCCGGGACGGTTCCAGTCGAGGTCCGACAGGTGGACCATGCCGTCGACGTCGCCTTCCAGGCCGATGAACAGGCCGAACTCGGTCTTGTTCTTGACCTCGCCCTCGACCTCGGAGCCGACGGGGTGCTTCTCGTTGAAGGCCTCCCACGGGTTCTGCAGGGTCTGCTTGAGGCCGAGCGAGATGCGGCGCTTGACGGGGTCGACCTCGAGGATCTGCACTTCCACTTCCTGCGAGGTGGAGACGATCTTGCCGGGGTGGACGTTCTTCTTGGTCCAGCTCATCTCGGAGACGTGGATCAGGCCCTCGATCCCCGGCTCCAGCTCCACGAAGGCGCCGTAGTCGGTGATGTTGGTGACGCGGCCCTTGAGCTTGGCGTCGACCGGGTAGCGCTGGGCGATGCCCTCCCACGGATCGGCGAGCAGCTGCTTGATGCCGAGCGAGATGCGGTGGGTCTCGTGGTTGATCTTGATGATCTTGACCTTGACCGTCTGGCCGATGGTCACGACCTCGGACGGGTGGTTCACGCGGCGCCACGCCATGTCGGTGACGTGGAGCAGGCCGTCGATGCCGCCCAGATCCACGAAGGCGCCGTACTCGGTGATGTTCTTGACGACGCCGTCGATGACCTGACCCTCTTCGAGGTTGGCCACGAGCTCGGAGCGCTGCTCGGCGCGGCTCTCCTCCAGCACCGTGCGGCGCGAGACGACGATGTTGCCGCGGCGGCGATCCATCTTGAGGATCTGGAACGGCTGCGGGGTGCCGAGCAGGGGCGTCACGTCGCGCACCGGGCGGATGTCGACCTGGGAGCGCGGCAGGAACGCCACGGCGCCGTCGAGGTCGACGGTGTAGCCACCCTTGACCTGGTTGAAGATCGTGCCGGAGACGCGCTCGTTGGCCTCGAAGGCCTTCTCGAGCTTGACCCACGACTCCTCGCGGCGCGCCTTGTCGCGCGAGATGACGGCTTCGCCGAGCGCGTTCTCGATGCGGTCGACGTAGACCTCGACCTCGTCGCCGACGGCGAGCTCGCCCTCGCGGCCGGGGCCGTTGAATTCCTTGAGGGCGACGCGACCCTCGGTCTTGGCGCCGATGTCGATGACCGCGACGTCCTTCTCGATCGCGACGACGCGACCCTTGACGACGGAGCCTTCGGTGATCTCGTGTTGGAGGAACGATTCCTCGAGCAGCGCCGCGAAGTCGTCGCGGTAGGTGTCGCGCTGCAGAGCGGTACCAGCAGTCATTCTGTCTCCTGAACGGGCTCCCTCGGGGATGCCCTCACGTCGGCGGCTCGTGTTGCGAACGCCCCCGTTGCCGCTGCCGCTCCGGATCGAGGAGCGACCGATCCGAAAATGGGATCGGCTTGCCGACGCGTTCGTACGGTGTCCGAGGGCGGTCGTCCCGGGGCGGCGCCGCGCAACACTGAAACACGCGCGTGCGGTCGGCCTGGAAGGACGCCGGCTCTCTACAGCAACGGGCCCGGAAGTTCAACAGAAACGGGTGTCGACGCAGAACGGGCCCGCTTCCTTCGAAGCAGGCCCGCAGCGTCGGTCCGAAGACTTGGGAGACCGCGAAGACATCAGTCCTCGTCGTCGTCCGCCGGGCGGACGCCCTTGAGCTTGGCGAACACCGAATCGGCGTTGATCCGCTCCTCGCGACCGCCGTGGCGGTGCTCGTCGGCCTCGGGCGCCTCCTCGCGGGTGGAGACCTCGGTCGGCAGCAGCGAGGCGCCCGAATCGGCGGCCAGCGCCGCGGGACGGTCCTTGGCGGCGCGCTGGACCTCGAAGTCGAGGTCGATCTGGGTGCAGAGCCCCAGCGTCACCGGGTCCATCGGCTGCAGCGAGCCGGAGTTCCAGTGCGAGCGCTCGCGGATCTGCTGGATCGTCGACTTGGTGGTGCCGACGAGCCGGATCACCTGCGCGTCCTTCAGCTCGGGGTGGTTGCGCAGCAGCCAGAGGATCGCGTTCGGTCGGTCCTGGCGGCGCGACAGCGGGGTGTAGCGCGGACCCTTGGTGGTGCGCTTGACCTCGGGCAGCTTCACCTTCGAGACCGCGACCTTGAGCTTGTAGGCCGGCGACTTCTGCGCCTTCTCGATCTCGTCGCGGGTGAGCTGGCCGGCGGTGATCGGGTCGAAGCCCTTGATCCCGGCGGCGACCTCGCCGTCGGCGATGCCCTTCACCTCGAGCGGGTGCAGCTTGCAGAAATCGGCGATCTGCTCGAAGGCGAGCGAGGTGTTCTCGACCAGCCAGACGGCGGTCGCCTTGGGCATCAGCGGACCCTGGGTCATGTTTCGCACGGGCTCCAAAACCGACGCGGGGACGGACGGAGCCGGGCATCGGTCCGCAGGCTCCGGACCGCTCGATCCGAAAGTCCCGTCTCACGCGTTCAAAAGGGGAATGACCTCGTATACGCGGGGGCGCCGGAGGGCGCAATCGACTCGACGGCCTGCGGTGGGCCGATCATCGAACACGCGGCGTCGGAGAATCGACCCTCGGCGCTTCATCCGGCACAGCCATTCGTCCTGTCCGGGGCGCGCGAAGGGTTCCGAGGCTTTCGATCGCCGCGGCCCGAGAAACACAAGTCGATGCTCTTTCGAATTGTAATAAATTAGATTCCACAACTCAGGACTTCTACCGAAAGACTTGACCGCACGCCGTTTCCGTGACGTACCGCCTGCGATGTTTGTCTCCCTCCGCACCGTCCTGTTTCGCCTGCACTGGGCGCTCGGCCTCACCGCCGGGCTCGTCCTCGCCCTGGTCGGCGTCACCGGTGCGATGATGAGCTACGAGGAGGCGATCCTCGACCTCGCCAACGCCGACCGCGCGCAGGTCGCGGTCCAGGATCGGCCGGTTCTCGGGCCGGAGGCGCTGGTGGCGCGGCTTTCCGCGGAGCGGCCGGGCCTGAGGGTCGGCGCGCTGACGTTCTTCGGCGACCCCGCGCTGGCCCCGCGGGCGCGCTTCGCCGACGACGCCAAAGCCGGCGACGTCAAGCCCGGCGGGCGGGCGCCGTCGGTCTACCTCGACCCCTACGACGGCACCCTGCGCGGCGAGGTCCGGGGCGAGGCGACCTTCGCCACGATTCGCGGCCTGCACCGGTGGCTGCTGCTGCCCGGAGAGGGTAGGGGCTGGGGCCGCACCATCACCGGCGCCGCGGCTTTGGCGCTCCTCGTGTTCCTCGCCACCGGCCTGGTTCTGCGCTGGCCCAAGGTCCACGCCTGGCGGATCTGGCTGAAGCCGAGCCTGCGCCGGCCCGGGCGGCCGCGCTACTGGTCGCTGCACGCCGTCGCCGGCACCTGGCTGCTGCCGGTCTACGCGGTGATCGCGCTGACGGGGCTGTGGTGGTCCTACGACGCGTACAAGTCGGCCGCGACGTGGCTCCTCACGGGGGAGGTCGCCGTCAAGGGCGCGAACAAGCCGGCGGAGGCGCGCGCGGACCGGGTGGGCGGGCGCAAGAGCGCGGAGCGGACGGACAAGAGCGCGGAGCGGACGGACAAGGGCGCGGAGCGGACGGACAAGGGCGCGGACGCCCCGCCGGCCCTCGACAAGGCCTGGGCTGCGTTCCGGGCGCAGGAGGGGGCGTCGGCGGCGCTGGCCACCGTGACGCCGCCGGGGCCGGACGCGGCGCGGATCCGCATCCGTTGGATCGCCGAGGCCGACGCCCCGAAGGCGCGCAACGAATCGATCTTCGACGCCGCGACCGGCGCCCGCCTCTCGCTGTCGCGCTTCTCAGACAAGCCGCTCGGCCGACAGATCGCCGATTCCATGCTGGAGGTGCATCGCGGGCGCTTCTTCGGCGCGGCCTTCGCCCTCGTCTTCTGCCTCGCCGCCCTGGCGATGCCGCTGCTCGCGGTCACCGGACTGGTGCTGTACGTCCTGCGGCGCCGCGCCGGCGCCGCACGGGGATCGGCCTTGAGGCGGGCCGGCGGAGGGAGTAGGCCTGACGGCACCGGAGCCATGCCCGGCAACGCGCCGACTTAGCCTTCGCGATCATGCCTTCGGGGGCTGCCCTGGTTTCCGTGAGACCGCCGACCCAGTTGCCGCCCGAGCCGGACGCCGCCGGCCCCCGTCCCCGCGTCAGCGCGCGCGGACGGCTGCGGACCTACTTCCTCACCGGCATCATCGTCGCGGGGCCGCTGGCGATCACCGCCTACATCACGTGGTGGATCATCACGCTGATCGACGGGTTCGTGAAGCCGCTGGTGCCGGCGAGCTACCTGCCCGACCATTACCTGCCGTTCTCGATCCCAGGGCTCGGCATGCTCATCGCCTTCGTCGCGGTGACCCTGCTCGGGTTCCTCACGGCGAACCTCGTGGGGCGCAGCGTGATCGAGTTCGGCGAGGTGCTGCTGGCGCGCACCCCCGTGATCTCGGGGCTGTACAAGGGCCTGCGGCAGATCTTCGAGACGCTGTTCTCCGCCAACGGAACCTCGTTCCGCACGGTCGGCCTCGTCGAGTTCCCGGTGAAGGGAACGTGGTCGGTGGTGTTCCTGTCGGCGCCGGCCGCACCCGACGTCCAGGCGGCGCTGCCCGGCGGCAAGGGAGAGCCAACGGGAAATGGAGGGGGCGAAGCGCGCAACGACTACGTCGGCGTGTTCCTGCCCTGCGCGCCGAACCCGACCACGGGGTTCTTCTTCTACCTGCCGCGCGCCGACATCATCGAGGTCGGGATGAGCGTGGACGACGCGGCCAAGCTGGTGATGTCGGCCGGCGTCATCCAGCCCGACGACCCGCAGGCCCGGCTCCAGGCCATGGCCGCGTCCCTGCGGACGGCACAGGGCGCACCGTCGGCAGGCGCCGCGCCGGTGCGGGAGGAAGCCTGACGGATCAGGACGCGCTGGCGACGACGGTCTTTACCGGGGCGACGGCTTGACCGCCGTTCATCCAGCCCGTCGAGGTCTCGGCGGCGAGGAGCAGCGCCAGGGCGAGGGCGAGGCCGTTGGCGGCGATCCAGAAGGGGCGGGCGGCCCGACGCACGGCGAGCGCCACGTCGGAGGCCTGTGCGGAGGCCGCGTCGGAGATCGGCAGGAGCCAGGGCTCGTGAGCGAGGGACTGCCATCCCTCGGAAGAACCCGGCAGGCGTTGGAACGGTCCGGTCAGCATCGCTGTCCTCCATCTTTCCCGTGACGGCCTGAACGAATCAGCCTTTCGTTCAGGTTCAGTTAAGATTGAAACATGGCCACTGCAAGGCACGCTCGACTACGTGGGGCTCTCAACGGCGGTCGGACCGTTCGCGTTCCGTACCGGATCGACGATTCCTCCAGGACCCGAAACCCTCGCGTCGCGGCCCGTGCGCCGAGACGCCGACAGTCTTTCCCGCCAGGGTGCGAAGCGCCCCCCGCGGAGCGGGCCGTTCAGGACCTTGGTCCTGTACGGCGTCGAGCGAAGCGAAAGCCCACGCCCAAGCCCGCGGACGCGGGCGTCGGCGATTGAGGCCGTCGGAAAAATAGGGCCGGCGCTGTCAAGCGATGGCCCTGCCTGTCCCACGTAGGCCATTGCGCCAAGCGTCCGATCCCTTATCTCGCCGTGAACGATCTCACGCGAGGACGAGACGATGCCGAAGGCGATACGCGTTCAGGATTACGGCGGCCCCGAAGTGATGGCCTACGAGGACGTGCCGACGCCTCAGCCCGGCCCCGGCCAGATCCGCATCCGCGCCGGCGCGATCGGCGTCAACTTCATCGACATCTACTTCCGCTCCGGCGCCTACAAGGCGGCGCAGCTGCCGTTCACGCCGGGCAAGGAGGTCGCCGGGACGGTGACCGCGGTCGGCGAGGGCGTGACCGGGTTCTCGGTCGGCGACCGGGTCGCCACCGGATCGGGGGAGGGCACCTATGCCGAGGAGCCGCTGATCGCGGCCTCGGCCGCCGTGCACGTGCCGGACGGGATCGACGACTCGACCGCCGCCGGCATGATGCTGAAGGGGCTCACCGCCGAGTACCTGCTGCACCGGACCTACGCGGTGAAGCCCGGCGACACGATCCTGTGGCACGCGGCCGCCGGCGGCGTCGGCCTGATCGCCTGCCAGTGGGCGAAGCACCTCGGCGCCACCGTGATCGGCACCGCCGGCTCGGCCGAGAAGGCGGACCTCGCCCGCGCCCACGGCTGCGACCACGTCATCCTCTACCGCGAGGAGGACGTGGCGGCCCGCGTCCGCGAGATCACCGGCGGCAAGGGCGTTCCGGTGGTCTACGACGGCGTCGGCCAGGACACCCTGGCGGGCTCGCTCGATTCGCTGGCGCCGCTCGGCCTGCTCGCGAGCTTCGGCTCGGCCTCCGGTCCGATCAAGGCCCTCGACCTCGGGCTGCTCGCGGCCAAGGGCTCGCTCTACGTCACGCGTCCGACGCTGTTCACCTACGCGAGCCGGCCGGAGATCCTGGCGGAGATGGCCAAGAACCTGTTCTCGGTGGTGCAGAGCGGCGCGGTGAAGATCCCGGTCAACCGCACCTACAAGCTCGCGGAAGCCCAGCAGGTCCACCGGGATCTGGCCGGCCGCGAGACCACGGGCTCGACGGTGATGGTGCCGTGATCCGAGGATCGGCAACGATCCGGGGATCATCGGATCGGAGGATCGCGGTCTCGATCGTTCGTCCCTCGCGCTCCGGAGGCCGCCCGTGAGGGTCGGCGCGGCCGACGCCCTGCTCGTCGTCGACGTGCAGGGCGACTTCCTGCCCGGCGGCGCGCTGGCGGTGCCCGACGGCGACGCCGTCGTGGCGCCGATCCGGGCGCTGGCCGCGCGCTTCGCGACCCTGGTGCTGACGCAGGACTGGCACCCGCCCGGGCACGCCTCGTTCGCGAGCGCGCATCCGGGCCGGGCGCCGTTCGAGACGGTGCGGCTCGCCTACGGCGAGCAGGTGCTGTGGCCGGACCATTGCGTGCAGGGACGCGCCGGCGCGTCGCTCGCCCCCGGCCTCGACCTGCCCGGCGCCGCCCTCGTCCTGCGAAAGGGCCTGAACCCGGGCGTCGACAGCTATTCGGCCTTCGTCGAGGCCGACGGGACGCGGACGGGGCTCGCCGGCTACCTGCGCGAGCGCGGCGTCGGGCGCGTGGTGCTGTGCGGGCTCGCCACCGACTATTGCGTCGCCTGGAGCGCGCTCGACGCGCGCGCGGCGGGGTTCGAGGCCGTGGTGGTCGCGGACGCGACGCGGGCGATCGACCGGGACGGCTCGCTCGCCGCCGCCTGGGCGCGGATGGAGGCGGCCGGAATCGGGCGGAGCCTGAGCGCCGACGTCACCGGCGCGTAGTCGGCGCGGCCGCCGGAGCAGTCGCAACGCCAAGTGGCAAAGGATCAGTTCGCGGTGCGGTCGCGCATCCGGTAGGTGCCGCCGGGGTCGCGCTCGAACATCTCGGGGATGCCGGCGTGGCGCAGGCTCTCCCCCGAGGTGTCGGGCACCAGGTTCTGCTCGGACACGTAGGCGACGTACTCGGTCTCGGCGTTCTCGGCGAGCAGGTGGTAGAACGGCTGGTCCTTGCGCGGACGCGCCTCCTCGGGAATCGCCAGCCACCAATCCTCGGTGTTGTCGAACACCGGGTCGACATCGAAGACGATGCCGCGGAACGGGTAGATCCGGTGGCGCACCACGGCGCCGATCCCGAATTTCGCGATGCGCAGTCTCGTTTCGGTCGGTCGCGCGTCGGTCATGGCCTGATCCATCATGACGGACCAGATAGGCGCGGATGACGGGCTTGTCACCGGGTTCCGGCGCGCGAGCGAAGCGTCCGCGTCCGGCTCCTAGCCGGCGGGCAAAGCGATCCCGAGGTCGGCGGCGATCCCGCGCGCGGTGGCCTCCCGCCGCGCGGTGATCTCGGCGACGGCGGAGCGCGCCCGCTCCAGGATCGCGGCCGGGGCGGTCCGCGGCGTGCCGCTGTCGAAGGGCGGCTCGGGGGCGTATTCCATGCCGAGCTGGATCGCCTGGGCGACCTCGATGCCGCGCAATTCGGCCGCAAGCCGCAGCGCGCCGTCGATCCCGGCGGTGACGCCGGCCGCGAACACCCAGGTCCCGTCGACCACGACACGCCGGTCGACGGGCTGCGCGCCGAAATACGGCAGCAGCGCGAAGGCGCTCCAGTGCGTCGTCGCCCGGCGCCCCCTGAGCAGCGCGGCGCCGCCGAGGAGGAGCGCGCCGGTGCACACCGAGAAGACGTGCCCGGCCCCCTCCGCCTGCCTGCGGATCCAGCCGAGCACGGCCTCGTCGCGCATCAGGGCCTCCTGGCCGAAGCCGCCGGGCACGTGCAGCACGTCGAGCTGGGGCGCGTCGGCCAGGGCCGCGTCGGGGGTGAGCCGCAGGCCGCTGATGTCGCGCACGCTCTCGGCGGTCGGCGCGTAGATCCGGTAGGTCGCGTTCGGGATGCGGGACAGCACCTCGAAGGGGCCGGTGAGGTCGATCTGGTCCAGCCCCTCGAACAGGAGGGAACCGATCTGCAGGTGGGTCTCGGGCGGGATCATGGCGGGTCTCCGTGGTGGACAGGCGAGCCTTAATCCCGCACGATCTGGCCAGGATGCCAGATGACCCTCGTTTCCAGCCAAACTCTTCCGGCAAGTCTGCGCCGACGGGGGCGCCCCGCATCGTCGAGGTGCTGGCCTTCCCGTCGGTGCAGCTCCTCGACGTGGCCGGGCCGCTGCAGGTCTTCGCGACCGCCAACGAGCAGGCGCGGGGCGCGAGGCCCTACGCGCCGCGGGTGGTCGGCTGGGGCGATTGCGCGCCGACCTCGTCGGCGGGCCTGCGGCTCGCGGTCGACCCGCCGCCCGACCGCGACGCCCCCCTCGACACGCTGATCGTGGCCGGCGGCCCCGGCGTCGTGGCGGCCTGCGCCGACGCGGACCTCGTCGACTGGATGCGGGCGCGGGCGGCGCGGGCGCGCCGGGTCGCCTCGGTCTGCACCGGCGCCTTCCTGCTCGGGGCCGCGGGGCTCCTCGACGGGCGCCGGGCGGCAACGCACTGGGCCCATTGCGCGCGGCTCGCGAAACGCTATCCGCTGGCACGCGTCGAGCCGGACCCGATCTTCGTGCAGGACGGCCCGGTCTGGTCCTCGGCGGGGATCACCGCGGGCATCGACCTGGCGCTGGCGCTGGTGGAACAGGACCTCGGCCGCCCCCTGGCGCTCGGGGTCGCGCGCCATCTCGTGATGTTCCTCAAGCGGCCGGGCGGGCAGGCGCAGTTCAGCGCGGCGCTCGCGCTCCAGGCCGGCGACGACCGCTTCGACGCCCTCCATGCCTGGATCCGGGAGAACCTGGCCGGCGACCTCTCGCTGCCGGCGCTCGCGGCGGCGGCGGGCATGAGCGAGCGCAGCCTCGGGCGCCACTACCGTGCGGCGACCGGGCTGACGCCGGCCAAGGGGGTCGAGCGGCTGCGGGTGGAGGCGGCGCAGCGGGCGTTGTCCGAGACGCGGCGCCCGGTGAAGCGCATCGCGCAGGCCTGCGGCTTCGGTTCGGAGGAAACGATGCGCCGCAGCTTCCTGCGGCTCGTCGCTACGCTGCCGCAGGATTACCGCACCCGGTTCGGATCGTGACGGCGCCCACCAGGCCTCATGGGTGAACCGATGAGGTCCGGCGGAGAGCCGCCGCGCCGCCGAAGCGGTGGCCGGGCTCGGGCGGCGCCCGGGATCAGCCGAGCTTGTAGACCGCGGCCAGCTCCGGGTCCTTGGCCGCCACGAGCTTGGCCAGGTCGACGATGACCTTGGCCTGCTTCCAGGTGGCGTCGTCCTGCATCTTGCCGTCGAGCATCACCGCGCCGGTGCCGTCGGGCATCGCCGCGACGATGCGGGCGGCGAAGGCCACCTCGTCCGGATCGGGGGCGAAGACGCGCTTGGCGATGGCGACCTGGTTCGGGTGCAGCGTCCAGGCGCCGGCGCAGCCCATGAGGAAGGCGTTGCGGAACTGGACCTCGCAGGCCGGGCCGTCGGAGAAGTCGCCGAACGGGCCGTAGAAGGCCTTGATGCCGTTGGCCATGCAGGCGTCGACCATTTTCGCGATGGTGTAGTGCCAGAGATCCTGCTGCGCGCTGGCGCGGGCGACGCCCTCAGCCGTCGGGTCGGCGATCACCCGGTATTCCGGATGGCCGCCGCCGACGCGGGTGGTCTTCATGCCGCGGGACGCCGCCAGGTCGGCGGGGCCGAGGCTCATTCCGTGCATGCGGGGCGACGCGCAGGCGATGGCGTCGACGTTTGCGACGCCTTCGGCCGTCTCGAGGATCGCGTGGATCAGGATCGGCTTCGTCACGCCGTGGCGCGCCTCGAGCTGGGCGAGGAGCTGGTCGACGTAGTGGATGTCCCACGGGCCCTCGACCTTGGGGATCATCACCACGTCGAGCTTCGAGCCGACTTCGGCCACGAGCTCGAACAGGTCGTCGAGAAACCACGGCGAGTTCAACGCATTGATGCGGCTCCACAGCCCGGTGCCGGTCGCCGCGAAGTCGGTCGCCTGCGCCATCTGGACGAAGCCCTTCCGGGCCGCCTCCTTCTGGTCCATCGGCACCGCGTCCTCCAAGTTGCCGAGCACGACGTCGACGGTCGGCGCGAGCTCCGGCACGCGGGCGCGGACCTTGTCGTTGTGGGGCGGCACGAAGTGGATCATCCGCTCCAGCCGCACCGGCAGCTCGCGGAAGGGCTCGGGCGCGCCGGCGGCGAGCGGCTGGAAGAAGCGGCGCGGCAGTTTCATGTCAAAACCTCGTTGCGGGTCGGCGTGACCGAGCGGTTCGTCCGGTTAGTGCAAGCACAGGCCCGGCGTAAAGCGATGGCGATTATATCGTTGACA
>NZ_BPQG01000037.1 GCF_022179125.1 Methylobacterium cerastii | reverse complement strand
CGAGGTGTTCACGGTCACGTCGCTCGACGGGACGACGAAGGACATCACCTTCACGATCACCGGCACCAACGACGCCCCGATGCTGGCCGCCGATGCGGGCACGCACATCTTCACGGAGGCCGCCGCGACGACGGGGTCGACGACGGCCGTCACGCTCACGGCGAGCCTGAGCTTCACCGATGTCGACCTGATCGACACGCATACCGTGTCGGTGGCAGCCCCCGTCCTGACCGGTTCGGGCACGGCGGGACTGACCACCGACCAGAAGGCTGCGCTCGTCACCGCGCTCACGGGCGTCCTGATCCCGGGGACGATCACCGACACCAGCGCCACCGTCACTACTGGCACGATCCCGCTGAGCTTCTCGAAGGCGGATGGCGCCTTCGACTTCCTGGCGGCGGGCGAGACGCTGTCCATCAGCTACGCCGTCACGGTGTCGGACCAGCACACGGGCGGTACCGCGACGCAGTCGGTCGTGATCACGGTCACCGGCACCAACGACCAGCCGGTGCTGGCAGCCGGCACGGGTGCGATCACCGAACGGGCGGGAACGAACCTCTCGACGGTCGACCAGGCCACGGCGACGCTCGCCTTCACGGATGTCGACCTGTCCGACACCCACACGGCGACGGCGAGCACCGGCTTCACGCTCGGCGGGACGGGGTTTACCGCCCTGACCGATGCGCAGAGGAGTGCGCTCCAGTCGAGCCTGCCTTCGGCGCTTACGCTCTCGAGCGCCACGATCAGCGACAGCACCCAGAAGGGCGCGGGCTCGGCGAGCTTCACCCTCAGAGCCCAGGACAAGACCTTCGACTTCCTGGCTGACGGGCAGACGCTGACCATCACCTACGACGTCACGGTCAGCGACAACCGGGCGGACACGACCTCCGCCTCGGCCTCGAAGACCATGACCTTCACGGTCACGGGCTCGAACGACGCTCCGGTGCTGGCCGCCGACACCATCGACACCCACGTCGTGCGCGAACTCGCCCGCACGTCCGGAAGCGCGGATTTCGATACGGCGACCGCGAACCTGACCTTCACGGATGTCGACCTGTCCGACACGCACACGGTCGTGGTCGCGCCGCCGGTGGTCACGCTGACCAAGCCCGACGGGACGCCCGGCACGTTGCCGAGCGCGCAGAGCGCCATCCTGGCGGACGTTCTGGCCACGGCGTTCACGCGAATGGGCTACACGGACAGCACGGGCCAATCGAACAACACCGGTTCGATCGGCTTCAGCTTCAGCGTGGCCGACGCGAAGCTCGACTTCCTGGCGGCCGGTGAGTCGCTGAACGTCGTCTACGCCGTGACGGTCAAGGACGCGCTGGGGGCCACCTCGACGCAGCCCGTCACCTTCGCGATCCTGGGCACGAACGACCTGCCGGTGCTCAGCGCCGACACGTCGGGTGTGGGCAACACCACGCACCAGATCACGGAAGCGGCCGCAACCACGGGTTCGACGACGGCGGACACCGCGACCGCGAGCCTGACCTTCACCGATCTCGACCTCTCCGACACGCACACCGTGTCGATCGCGGCTCCGACGCTCAGCGGGACCGGCTACACGCTGCTTTCGCCCGGACAGCAGGCGACGCTCGCCTCTGCCCTGGCGAACGCGCTGACCAGCACCGCCTTCGTGAGCGGTGGCGCCAACGACAGCACCAACGCGCTGAGCGGTACGGGTACGATCCCGCTGAGCTTCTCGAAGGCGGACGCGACCTTCGACGTCCTGCGCGAGGGCGAGACGCTGGTCGTGACCTACAACGTCAGCGTCACGGACAGCCAGCAGGTGACCTCGACCCAGCCGGTGACCTTCACGATCACCGGTACGAACGATGCTGCCGTGATCACTGTGCCGGCCGGGCAGGTGGTCAACGTGACCGAGGACGGCACGCTGACGAGCGGCAACCTGACCGCGACGGGCACGCTGTCGGTCACGGATGCCGACCACGACCAGTCGGGCTTCCAGACGACCGTCATCCCCGCCACCGGCGTGCTGGGTACCCTGACCCTCGCAGCGAACGGCGCCTACACCTACAGCGTCGACAACACCAAGGTGCAGTACCTCGCCGCGGGTCAGCCGAAGAACGAGGTGTTCACGGTCAAATCGCTCGATGGGACGACGAAGGACATCACCTTCACGATCACCGGCACCAACGACGTGCCGGTGCTGGCCGCCGATACGGGCACGGGCAACACCACGCACCAGATCACGGAAGCGGCCACAACCACGGGTTCGACGACCCTCGACAAGGCCACCGCGAGCCTGACCTTCACGGACGTGGATCTGGCCGACACGCATACGGTGTCGTTCGCCGCCCCGGCGATCACCGGGACCGGCTACTCTGCCTTGAACGCCACGCAGCAGGCGGCCCTCGTCACGGCGCTGACCGGGGCGCTGGCCACGGGCACGATCGTCGACAGCACGAATGCGGCCAACAACACCGGCACGATCCCGCTGACCTTCTCGAAGGCGGACGCGACCTTCGACTTCCTGCGGGAGGGCGAGACGCTGAGCGTGACCTACGACGTCACCGTCAACGACAAGAACGGTGGTATCTCGACCCAGCCGGTGACCTTCACGATCACCGGCACGAACGATGCTGCCGTGATCACTGTGCCGACCGGCCAGGTGGTCAACGTGACCGAGGACAGCCCCTCGACCACGACCACCACCCTGACCGCGACGGGCATGCTGTCGGTCACGGATGCCGACCACGATCAGTCGAGCTTCCAGACGATCGTCGCGCCGGTCGGCAACGTCCTGGGCACGCTCACCCTCGCAGCGAACGGCGCCTACAGCTACAGCGTGGCTAACGCCAAGGTGCAGTACCTCGCCGCAGGTGAGATCAAGTCCGAGGTGTTCACGGTCAAATCGTCCGATGGAACGTCGAAGGACATCACCTTCACGATCACCGGCACCAACGACGCCCCGGTGCTGGCCGCCGATACGGTGGCGTCGCACGCTCTGATGGAGCAGGCGATCACCACCGGTTCGCCGACGCCCGATACGGCGCCGGTAACTCTGACCTTCACGGATCTCGACGTCATCGACGTCCATACGGTGGGGTTCTCGGCCCCGCGGCTCGACGGGACGGGCTACACCGGCCTGACGGATCTCCAGAAGGCGCAACTCGTCACCGCGCTCACGGGCGCCCTGACGTCCGGGACGATCGTCGAAGCCAAGGGCTCTACCGGGTCGATCCCGCTGACCTTCTCGAAGGCGGACGCCGCCTTCGACTTCCTGGCGTTCAACGAGACCCTGGTCGTGACCTACGACGTGACGGTGTCGGACGGAAAGTTCGGCACCTCGCTTCAGCCTGTGACCTTCACGATCACGGGCACGAACGACACCCCGGTCCTCTCCGCAGGCAATGCGTCGATCGTCGAGCGCAACGCTACCAACGACACGACGGTCGACACCGCGACGGCCAAGCTCACCTTCACGGACGTCGACCTGACCAACACGCACACCGTGTCGGTCGCGTCGGGCTTCACGCTCGGGGGGACCGGTTACACCGGTTTGACGGATACGCAGAAGAGCGCGCTCGGCACGTCCCTTACGTCGGCTTTGTCGCTGTCGCCGGCGGCGCTGACCGACAGCAACGGGACCGGTGCAGGCTCGGTCAGCTACATCCTGTCGGCCCAGGACAAGACCTTCGACTTCCTGGCCGCCGGGCAGACGCTCACCATCGCCTATGACGTCACGGTCAAGGATGCGCAGGATGCATCCTCGACGAAGCCGATGACCTTTACCGTCACCGGCACCAACGACCTGCCGGTGCTGGCCGCCGATACGTCGGGGACGGGCAACACCACGCACCAGATCACGGAAGCGGCCGCAACCACGGGTTCGACGACCCTCGACACGGCCACCGCGAGCCTGACCTTCACGGACGTGGATCTGGCCGACACGCATACGGTGTCGTTTGCAGCTCCGGCGATCACCGGGTCGGGCTACTCTGCCTTGAACGCCACGCAGCAGGCTGCCCTCGTCACGGCGCTGACCGGGGCGCTGGCCACGGGCACGATCGTCGACAGCACGAATGCGGCCAACAACACCGGCACGATCCCGCTGTCCTTCTCGAAGGCGGATGCAACGTTCGACTTCCTGGCGAAGGGTCAGGTCCTGACGGTCACCTACGACGTCACCGTCAACGACAAGAACGGTGGTATCTCGACCCAGCCTGTGAGCTTCACGATCAACGGCGTCAACGATGCGGCGGTGATCGGTACGCCGACGGTGGCGTCCGTGACGGAGGACAGCGGGGTTACGAACGGCAACCTGGTGGCGACGGGGTCGATCTCGATCGCCGACACCGACACCGGCGAGGCGACGTTCGCCACCACCGTGGTCAAGGCGACGGACGCCCTCGGCGCGCTCGTGCTCAACACGGACGGGACCTACACCTACACGGTGGCCAACGCGGCCGTGCAGTCGCTGGCCGGTTCGGCCGCTCATGGCGGCACCGCGACCCACGTCGACAACTTCACGGTGTCGGCCGCGGACGGGACCACGAAGGTGGTGTCGTTCACGATCAACGGCGTCAACGATGCGGCGGTGATCGGTACGCCGACGGTGGCGTCCGTGACGGAGGACAGCGGGGTTACGAACGGCAACCTGGTGGCGACGGGGTCGAT
>NZ_BPQG01000036.1 GCF_022179125.1 Methylobacterium cerastii | reverse complement strand
CGTCGCCGCCATCAACGCGTAGTCGTCAGACAGGCCGGCCCTTCGTCCTTCGGGACGAAGGGCCGGTCCCCGGACACAGCATCCGTCAGGGGACGATTGAGGGAAGGGCCCTCGCGCCCGCCCAACACGTTTCCGTCGAGGTTTAGGTCATGAACGGTCAAAATATCCGCATCCGCCTGAAGGCGTTCGATCATCGCATCCTGGATGCGTCCACCCGCGAGATCGTTTCCACCGCCAAGCGGACCGGCGCGACCATCCGCGGCCCGATCCCGCTGCCGACCCATATCGAGAAGTTCACGGTCAACCGCTCGCCGCACATCGACAAGAAGTCGCGCGAGCAGTTCGAGATGCGCACCCACAAGCGCGTCCTCGACATCGTTGATCCGACCCCCCAGACCGTGGACGCGCTGATGAAGCTCGACCTCGCCGCTGGCGTGGACGTGGAGATCAAGCTCTAAGCCCCGCCGGGTTTAGAGCTTACCGTTTCATCGCGCGAGGGAGACACCTTATGCGCTCAGGCGTCATTGCACAGAAGGTCGGCATGACCCGGATCTTCACGGAAGCGGGGGAACACGTTCCCTGCACCGTGCTCAAGATCGAACAATGCCAGGTGGTCGCCCACCGCACCGTCGAGAAGAACGGCTACGTCGCCGTCCAGCTCGGCGTCGGCAAGGCGAAGGTCAAGAACGTGTCGGCCGCCGAGCGTGGCCGCTTCGCGGTCGCCAAGGTCGAGCCGAAGCAGAAGATCGCCGAGTTCCGCGTGTCCGAGGACGCGCTGATCCCGGTGGGCGCCGAGATCACCGCCGACCACTTTATCCCGGGTCAGTTCGTCGACGTGACGGGCACGACCACGGGTAAGGGGTTCGCCGGCGGTATCAAGCGCTGGAACTTCGGCGGTCTGCGCGCCACCCACGGCGTGTCGATCTCGCACCGTTCGATCGGTTCGACCGGCGGCCGTCAGGACCCGGGCAAGACCTTCAAGAACAAGAAGATGCCCGGTCACATGGGCGTCGACCGGGTGACCACGCAGAACCTGCGCGTCGTCCGCACGGACGTCGAGCGCGGCCTGATCCTGGTCGAGGGTGCGGTTCCCGGCGTCGCCGGCGGCTGGATCCAGATCCGGGACGCGGTGAAGCGCAAGCTGCCCGCCGAAGTTCCGCAGCCCGGCAAGTTCCGTGAGAACGGCGCGTCCGCGGCCCCGCAATCCGCCCCCGAGGCGCCCGCTGCCGAGGAGAACGCGTGATGAAGCTCGATATCACCACCCTCGACGGCGCCGGCGCCGGTTCGGTGGAGCTCAACGAGGCCATCTTCGGCCTCGAGCCCCGCGCCGACCTGCTTCAGCGCATGGTGCGCTACCAGCTCGCCAAGCGTCGCGCCGGCACCCACGCCGTGCAGAACCGCTCGGACGTGAACCGGACCCGCAAGAAGCTCTACAAGCAGAAGGGCACCGGCAACGCGCGTCACGGCGCAGCGTCGGCTCCGCAGTTCCGCGGCGGTGGCCGTGCGTTCGGCCCGGTCGTGCGCGACCACGGCCACGACCTTCCGAAGAAGGTCCGCGCCCTTGCGCTCCGCCACGCCCTGTCGGCCAAGGCCAAGGCCTCGACCATCATCGTCGTGGACGACATCAAGATCGAGGACCACAAGACAAAGGGGCTCATCGAGCGCTTCGGCAAGATGGGTCTCTCGAACGCACTGATCATCGGTGGCGCGGAGGTCGACGAGAACTTCGGCCGCGCCGCCCGCAACATCCCGATGATCGACGTGCTGCCCGTGCAGGGTATCAACGTCTACGACATCCTGCGCCGCGACACGCTCGTGCTGACCCGCGCCGCGATCGACGCGCTGGAGGAGCGTTTCAAATGAGTGCCGATCCGCGCCACTACGATATCATTGTCTCCCCGGTCATCACCGAGAAGGCGACGAACCTCACCGAACAGAACAAGGTCGTCTTCCGGGTCGCCCCGAAGGCCACCAAGCCGCAGATCAAGGAAGCGGTCGAGAAGCTGTTCGACGTCAAGGTCACGGCGGTGAACACCCTCGTGACCAAGGGCAAGAAGAAGATCTTCCGCGGCATGCGCGGACAGCGTTCGGACGTGAAGAAAGCGGTCGTGACCCTCGCCGAAGGTGACACGATCGACGTCACGACCGGCCTCTGAGATAGACCGGGTAGGGATTTAAGCCGATGGCCTTGAAGACATTCAAACCGGTCACGCCGAGCCTCCGCCAGCTCGTGCTGGTCGACCGCCGTGAGCTCCACAAGGGCAAGCCGGTGAAGGCGCTGACCGAGGGCAAGTCGTCCTCGGGCGGCCGCAACAACCTCGGGCGGATCACCGTCCGCTTCCGCGGCGGCGGCCACAAGCGCTCGCTCCGCCTCGTCGACTTCAAGCGTCGGTCGCAGCCGGGCGTGTCGGCGACCGTCGAGCGGATCGAGTACGATCCGAACCGCACGGCGTTCATCGCGCTGATCAACTACCCGGACGGCAAGCAGAGCTACATCATCGCTCCGCAGCGCCTGCAGCCGGGCGACAAGGTGATCTCGGGCGAGGGCGTCGACATCAAGCCGGGCAACGCCGGGCCGATCGGCGGCATGCCGGTGGGCACGATCGTGCACAACATCGAGCTGAAGATCGGCAAGGGCGGCGCGGTCGCCCGTTCCGCCGGCAACTACGCTCAGATCGTCGGGCGCGACCAGGGCTACGTGACGCTCCGCCTGAACTCGGGAGAGCAGCGCCTGGTCCACGGCCAGTGCTACGCGACGGTGGGTGCGGTCTCGAACCCGGACCACATGAACATCTCGCTCGGCAAGGCCGGGCGCAACCGGTGGCTCGGCAAGCGTCCGCACGTCCGCGGCGTCGCCATGAACCCGGTGGACCACCCGCACGGCGGCGGCGAGGGACGCACCTCGGGCGGCCGTAACCCGGTGACGCCCTGGGGCGTGCCGACCAAGGGGAAGAAGACCCGCTCGAACAAGCGGACCGACGTCTTTATCCTGTCCAGCCGCCACAACCGCAAGAAGTAACCATCATGGCACGCTCACTCTGGAAGGGGCCGTTCGTCGACGGCTACCTCTTCAAGAAGGCCGAGGCGGCTCGCGGGTCGAGCCGGAACGAGGTCATCAAGATCTGGAGCCGTCGCTCCACCATCCTGCCGCAGTTCATCGGGCTCACCTTCGGTGTGCACAATGGACAGAAGCACATTCCGGTCTACGTTTCCGAGGAAATGGTCGGTCACAAGTTCGGCGAGTTCTCGCCGACCCGCACCTTCCACGGCCACGCGGCCGACAAGAAGGCGAAGAGGCGCTGACATGGGCAAGCAAGCCACCCCCCGCGCGCTGCCCGAGAACGAGGCCAAGGCCGTCGCACGGATGCTCCGTGTCTCGCCCCAGAAGCTCAACCTCGTCGCGCAGATGATCCGCGGCAAGAAGGTCGAGTCGGCCCTCGCCGACCTCGAGTTCTCCCGCAAGCGCATCTCGACCGAGGTCAAGAAGTGCCTCGAGAGCGCGATCGCCAACGCCGAGAACAACCACGACCTGGACGTCGACGACCTCGTCGTCACCCAGGCCTTCGTGGGCAAGGCGCTGGTCCTGAAGCGCTTCCACGCCCGCGCCCGCGGTCGCGGCGCGCGCATCCTGAAGCCTTTCTCGAACCTCACCATCGTGGTTCGCGAAGTCCGCACCGCCGAAGCGGCCTGAGGAGAATCTGATGGGTCAGAAAGTCAACCCGATCGGTCTCCGGCTCGGCATCAACCGGACCTGGGATTCCCGCTGGTTCGCCGGCAAGACAGAATACGTGAAGCTGATGCACGAGGACGTCGCGATCCGCGCCGCCCTCATGAAGCAGCTCAAGCAGGCGGCGGTCTCGAAGATCGTCATCGAGCGTCCGCACCGGAAGTGCCGCGTCACCATCCACTCGGGTCGTCCGGGCGTGGTGATCGGCAAGAAGGGCGCCGACATCGAGAAGCTGCGCAAGCTGGTCAACACCATGACCAAGGCCGACGTGACCATCAACATCGTCGAGGTGCGGAAGCCCGAGATCGACGCCGTGCTGGTGGCCGACTCGATCGCCCAGCAGCTCGAGCGCCGCGTCGCCTTCCGTCGCGCCATGAAGCGCGCCGTGCAGTCCGCCATGCGCCTCGGCGCCGAGGGCATCCGGATCAACTGCTCCGGTCGTCTCGGCGGCGCCGAGATCGCCCGCCAGGAATGGTACCGCGAGGGCCGCGTGCCCCTGCATACGCTGCGCGCCGACGTCGACTACGGCACGGCGACCGCGTTCACGACCTACGGAACGTGCGGCATCAAGGTCTGGGTGTTCAAGGGCGAGATCCTCGAGCACGACCCGATGGCGCAGGATAAGAAGGCGCAGGAAGAGGGCGGCCGTTCGGGCGGTCGTCGCGAGCGCGACGGCGAGGGTGACCGCGGTCGCGGTCGCCGCGATCACGCCTAACCGCGCGATCGTCGACCCCCGAGCCAAGGAAGGTGTTGAGAGGCTGCCATGTTGCAACCCAAGAAGACCCGGTTTCGTAAGCAGTTCAAAGGTCGCATCTCCGGTGCGGCCAAGGGCGGCTTCGACCTGAATTTCGGCCAGTTCGGCCTGAAGGCGGTGGAGCCAGAGCGCATCACCGCACGCCAGATCGAGGCGGCCCGCCGCGCGATCACCCGTGAGATGAAGCGTCAGGGCCGGGTCTGGATCCGGATCTTCCCCGACGTTCCGGTCACGTCGAAGCCGACCGAAGTCCGCATGGGCTCCGGTAAGGGCGCACCCGAGTACTGGGCCGCCCGCGTCCACCCGGGCCGCATCATGTTCGAGGTCGACGGCGTCGCCGAGGACATCGCAAAGGAGGCGCTCCGTCTGGGCGCCGCCAAGCTGCCTATCCGCACGCGCGTCGTGCAACGCATCGCCGACTAAGGGAGGCAGATCATGAAGTCGTCACAGAGACAGTCGGATCTCGCCGCCCTGTCGCCCGATCAGCTGAGCGACGAGCTCCTGAACCTCAAGAAGGAGCAGTTCAACCTGCGCTTCCAGGGGGCCACTGGCCAGCTCGAGAACGTCGCCCGCGTCCGCGAAGTCCGTCGCGACATCGCCCGCGTCCGCACCCTGCAGCGTCAGAAGACGCTGCAGGCGACGTCGGCCTGAGGAGTTTTATCATGCCGAAGCGCGTATTGCAGGGCGTCGTCGTCAGCGACAAGGGCGAGAAGACCATCGTCGTCAAGGTGGAGCGTCGCTTCACCCACCCGGTGATGAAGAAGACCGTCCGCCGCTCGAAGAACTACCACGCTCACGACGAGGCGAACGCCGCCAAGGTCGGGGCTACGGTGTTCATCGAGGAGTGCCGGCCCTTCTCGAAGACCAAGACCTGGAAGCTCGTCGAGGGCGACGCCGCCCAGGCCGAGGCTCCCGCGGCGGCCTGAGGCCACCGACCCAACACCCGTCGAGCGCGTACGCGCGCCCGATGAGACCCTCCGTGCTCCTGCCCGTAGAGCTTGCACGAATCGTCGCCTTGCTGTAGGCGACCTTTCTTCGCGACAGATCAGCGGTGACCGGTTCTCCGGTTCCCCATCGACTGCGGTGACCGCGCCGGCGCTGAAAAAGCGCCGATAGCGCGGTCTGTTATATGAGCCGGGGACATCAGATCCCCATCAGGCGTCGTCCGCCGGGCAATACCGCCCGTGTGCGGAAACCCGCCTGAAACAAGGAAAGGTCACTCCTGTGATCCAGATGCAGACGAATCTGGACGTCGCCGACAACTCTGGTGCGCGTCGCGTGATGTGCATCAAGGTCCTCGGCGGGTCGAAGCGGCGCTATGCCGGCGTGGGCGACATCATCGTCGTGTCCATCAAGGAGGCGATCCCGCGCGGCCGCGTCAAGAAGGGCGACGTCATGAAGGCGGTGGTCGTGCGGACCGCCAAGGAAGTGAAGCGTCCCGACGGTTCGGTGATCCGCTTCGACAAGAACGCGGCCGTTCTGATCAACAACCAGAAGGAGCCGATCGGGACCCGCATCTTCGGGCCGGTGCCGCGCGAACTGCGCGCCCGCAACCACATGAAGATCATCTCGCTGGCTCCGGAGGTGCTGTGATGGCAGCCAAGATCAAGAAGGGCGACACGGTCGTCGTCCTCACCGGTCGCGACTCCGGTCGCTCCGGCGAGGTCATCCAGGTGATGCCGAAGGACGACAAGGCGCTCGTCCGCGGGATCAACCTGGTGAAGAAGCACCAGAAGCAGTCCCAGAGCCAGGAAGGCGGCATCATCTCCAAGGAGGCCGCGATCCAGCTCTCGAACCTCGCGTTGCAGGACGCGAACGGCAAGCCGACCCGCGTGGGTTTCCGCATCCTCGAAGACGGTCGCAAGGTCCGCTTCGCCAAGTCCACGGGGGACCAGATCGATGGCTGAGGCCAACAAGGACGCCTACGTCCCGCGCCTGCGCACCCACTACGACGAAGTCATCCGCCAGAAGCTCATCGAGCAGTTCGGCTACAAGAACCCGATGCAGGTTCCCCGGATCGACAAGATCGTCATCAACATGGGCGTCGGCGAGTCCACCGCCGACTCCAAGAAGGCCGCCGTCGCCGCCGGCGACTTGGCGCTGATCGCCGGCCAGAAGCCGGTGATCACCAAGGCCCGCAAGCCGATCGCGACCTTCAAGGTCCGCGAGGGCATGCCGATCGGCTGCAAGGTCACCCTGCGCCGCCAGAAGATGTACGAGTTCATGGACCGCCTGGTCACGATCGCGCTGCCGCGCGTCCGCGACTTCCGCGGCCTGAACCCGAAGTCGTTCGACGGCCGCGGCAACTACGCCCTCGGGCTCAAGGAACACCTCGTGTTCCCGGAGATCTCGTACGACAAGGCCGAGCAGACCTGGGGCATGGACATCGTCGTCGCCACCACCGCCACCACCGACGAGGAGGCCCGCGCTCTGCTGGCCGCCTTCCAATTCCCGTTCCGGCAGTAGGCGTCCCTCGGGGCACCTAGACGCGGACACCGGAGGATAGACAATGGCAAAGAAGAGTTCAGTCGAACAGAACAACCACCGGAAGGAGCTGGTCAAGCGCTTCGCTGCGAAGCGCTCGGCCCTGCTCGCGACCGCCAACGACGAGTCCCTCGAGATGGAGGAGCGCTTCGAGGCGCGCCTCAAGCTCGCGGAGCTTCCCCGCAACTCGTCGCCGACCCGCGTCCGCAACCGGTGCGAGATCACCGGCCGGCCGCGTGCCTACTACCGCAAGATGGGCGTCTCGCGCATCGCACTGCGCGAGCTCGGGAACCGGGGTCTGATCCCGGGCCTCGTCAAGTCGAGCTGGTAAGGAGGCACCCATGGTCAACGATCCCGTGGGCGATATGCTCACCCGCATCCGCAACGGCCAGATGCGCCGTCGCAACGTGGTCTCGACGCCCGGCTCACGCCTGCGCGCCAACGTCCTGAACGTGCTGAAGTCGGAAGGCTACATCCGCGACTTCGCGACCACCGACCTCGGCAACGGCCGGACGGAGTTCGCGATCGAGCTGAAGTACTATGACGGCCAGCCCGTCATCCGCTCGATCCAGCGCGTGTCGAAGCCCGGCCGCCGCGTCTACTCGGCCGTCGGAGACCTGCCGCGCGTCGCCGACGGCCTCGGCGTCACCATCGTGTCCACCCCGCAGGGCGTCATGGCCGACCACGAGGCGCGCGAGCGCAACGTCGGCGGTGAAGTGCTCTGCAAGGTGTTCTGATCCCCGGATAAGGAGAGAGGCAGATGTCTCGCGTAGGCAAGAAGCCCGTCCCCGTTCCGGCCGGCGTCACGGCGTCGGTCACGGGTCAGACGGTGAAGATGAAGGGCTCGAAGGGCGAGCTCGAGTTCGTGGTTCCCTCGCTCGTCCTGGTGGCGTTGGAGGACGGCGCCGTCACGGTGACCCCGAAGGACCAGTCCAAGGCGGCCCGTTCGCTCTGGGGCACCTCGCGGGCCCAGGTCGCGAACCTCGTCGAGGGCGTGTCCAAGGGCTTCGAGAAGAAGCTCGAGATCACCGGCGTCGGCTATCGCGCCGCGATGGCCGGCAAGGCGCTCAAGCTCTCGCTCGGGTACAGCCACGACATCGAGTACCAGATCCCGGCCGGCATCACGATCGTGACGCCCAAGCCGACGGAGATCACCATCTCCGGCATCGACCGCCAGGTCGTCGGCCAGGTCGCCGCGGAAATCCGCGACTACCGCGGCCCCGAGCCCTACAAGGGCAAGGGCGTCAAGTACGCCGGCGAGTTCATCTTCCGCAAGGAAGGCAAGAAGAAGTAAGGGGGCTGAGACATGTCACGCAAACTCGAAGCCCTCGACCGCCGCAAGGCGCGGGTGCGCCGGGCGCTCCGCGCCTCGGCCAACGGCCGGCCGCGCCTGTCGGTGTTCCGCTCGTCGAAGCAGATCTACGTCCAGGTCATCGATGATGCGGCGGGCGTCACGCTCGCTGCCGCCTCGTCGATCGACAAGGGCCTGCGCGCCGACCTGAAGACCGGCGCCGACATCGCCGCCGCGTCCGCAGTCGGCAAGCTCGTCGCCGAGCGCGCCAAGGCTGCCGGCGTCTCGAAGGTCGTGTTCGACCGCTCGGGCTACCAGTACCACGGCCGGATCAAGGCTCTGGCCGACGCCGCCCGCGAGGGTGGCCTCGACTTCTAAATCTCGGCGGTGCGGAGGCGGCTCGCCCGCCTCCGTCGATGACGAATCAAGCGAGCGGGCCCGCCGCCTGCGCCAGTGAGATGAAACGGGAACAACATGGCACGTGAACGTGAAGGCGGTGGCCGCGGCCGCCGCGACGATCGCGAGGAGCGCGACAGCGAGTTCGTGGACAAGCTCGTCCACATCAACCGCGTCGCCAAGGTGGTGAAGGGTGGCCGTCGCTTCGGCTTCGCCGCCCTCGTCGTCGTCGGCGACCAGAAGGGCCGCGTCGGCTTCGGCCACGGCAAGGCTCGCGAAGTCCCCGAGGCGATCCGCAAGGCGACGGAAGCCGCCAAGCGCGGCCTCGTCCGCATCTCGCTCCGCGAGGGCCGGACGCTGCACCACGACGTGCAGGGCCGTCACGGCGCCGGCAAGGTGATCCTCCGCGCGGCGCCCCAGGGTACCGGCATCATCGCCGGCGGCCCGATGCGCGCCGTCTTCGAGACGCTGGGCATGCAGGACGTCGTGGCCAAGAGCCTCGGCTCCTCGAACCCCTACAACCTCGTGCGCGCCACCTTCGAGGCGCTCAAGAACGAGGACAGCCCGCGCTCCGTCGCCGGTCGTCGCGGTCTCAAGGTGTCCACGCTCCAGGCGCGGCGCACCGATGCGGACCCGTCCGACCAGTCCGAAGCCGCAGTCGCGTAAGGGGAGGGCAGCATGGCTAGCAAGACTGTCCGCGTCGAGCAGATCGGTTCGCCGATCCGCCGCGAGGCCTCCCAGCGTCAGACGCTGGTGGGCCTGAAGCTGAACAAGCTTCACCGTATCTCCGAGCTCGAAGACACCCCCGCCGTTCGCGGCATGATCCGAAAGGTCGCGCATCTCGTGCGCGTCCTCGACGACGCGGCTTGAGGAGGGCGCGATGAAGCTCAACGAAATCCGCGACAACGAAGGCGCAA
The DNA here is from genome assembly GCF_022179125.1 of Methylobacterium cerastii. Taxonomy (GTDB): domain Bacteria; phylum Pseudomonadota; class Alphaproteobacteria; order Rhizobiales; family Beijerinckiaceae; genus Methylobacterium; species Methylobacterium cerastii. The sequence continues at coordinate 158,624 of NZ_BPQG01000036.1, read as the reverse complement.
CCAAGAACCGGATGCGCGTCGGCCGGGGCATCGGCTCCGGTAAGGGCAAGACCGCAGGGCGCGGCGTGAAGGGTCAGAAGGCCCGGACCGGCGTGGCCATCAAGGGCTTCGAGGGCGGCCAGATGCCGCTTCACCGTCGCCTGCCGAAGCGCGGCTTCAACAACCTGTACTCGACCGACCTCAACGAGGTGAACGTCGGCCGCGTCCAGCAGGCGATCGACGCGGGCCGTCTCGACGGCGCCGCGACCGTGACGGTCGGGGCCTTGGTCCAGGCCGGGATCATCGCCCGTCCCCGTGACGGCGTGAAGCTGCTCGGTGTCGGCGAGCTCACCGCGAAGGTCGCCTTCGAGGTGACCCGGGCGTCGAAGTCGGCGGTCGAAGCGGTCGAGAAGGCCGGCGGCAGCGTCGTCGTCGCCTACGGCGCCGGCGTCTCGGTCCGCGGCAAGGGCGGCAAGGACTTGGGCGGCAAGGGCGAGGCGACCGCCTGAGCGCGGTTGCCTCTCCGTCACCGACCCCTTAAGTCGAAGCCTCGAGCGGCGGCCCATGCGACCTCGCATGTGGCCGCCGCTCCCGTTTTCAGGGATGCCCCGCGGCACCCTCGTGACCCATCATCAGGACACAGGCCATGGCCTCAGCCGCCGAGCAGCTCGCCGCGAACCTCAATTTCGGTGCCATCGCCAAGGCCGATGAGCTCAAGAAGCGCATCTGGTTCACCTTGGGTGCACTCGTGGTGTTCCGGCTCGGGACCTACATCCCGATCCCCGGCATCGATCCGGAGCAGTTCGCGCGGAACTTCCAGAGCCAAGCCGGCGGCGTGCTCGGGCTGTTCAACATGTTCTCCGGCGGTGCCGTGGAGCGCATGGCGATCTTCGCGCTCAACATCATGCCCTACATCTCGGCCTCGATCATCATCCAGCTCCTCACCTCGGTGATCCCGAGCCTCGAGACGCTGAAGAAGGAGGGCGAGTCCGGCCGGAAGGTCATCAACCAGTACACCCGCTACCTCACCGTAGTGCTGGCGCTGGTCCAGTCCTGGGGCATCGCCGTGGGGCTACAGAGCTCGAGCGCGGCGATCGATCCCGGCCCGTTCTTCCTCGCCTCCACCGTGATCACGCTGACCGGCGGCACGCTGTTCCTGATGTGGATCGGCGAGCAGATCACCTCGCGCGGCATCGGCAACGGCTCGTCGCTGATCATCTTCGCCGGCATCGTCGCCCACCTGCCGACCGCCATCATCGGCGCGCTCGAGCTGTCGCGCACCGGCGCGCTGTCCTCTGCGGTGATCCTCGGCGTCGGCGTCGCCGCGATCGGCCTCGTCTACTTCATCGTGTTCATGGAGCGCGCCCAGCGCCGCCTTCTGATCAACTACCCGAAGCGCCAGGTCGGCAACCGAATGTACGAGGGCCAGACCTCGTTCCTGCCGCTGAAGCTCAACACCTCGGGCGTGATCCCGCCGATCTTCGCCTCGTCGCTGCTGCTGCTGCCGGCTACCGTGGCGAGCTTCTCGGCCAACCAGGGCACGGGCTTCCTCTCGACGGTGACGACTTATCTCGGCCACGGGCGGCCGCTCTACATGGCGCTCTACGCGGCGCTGATCATCTTCTTCGCGTTCTTCTACACCGCGGTCGTGTTCAACCCGCAGGAGACCGCAGACAACCTGAAGAAGCATGGCGGCTTCATCCCGGGCATCCGCCCGGGCGAGCGCACCGCCGCCTTCATCGACAAGGTTCTGACGCGCATCACCCTGATCGGCGCCCTCTACCTCACCTTCGTCTGCCTGGTGCCCGAGATCATCGCCTCCTACGCCTCGGCGAGCCTCGGCTTCGGCGGCACGTCGCTGCTCATCGTGGTCTCGGTGACGATGGACACGGTGGCCCAGATCCACGGGCATCTGATGGCGCACCAGTACGAGGGCCTCGTGAAGAAGGCCAAGCTGCGCGGTGCTTCGACGACCCAGCGACGGCGCTGAACGGCCGCGTTCGGCGACACGAGAGACACAATCGCCGGAATGACGGGCGGACGGCGATTTGTCGCTCGCCCGCCCGGTGGAAGCCGCTACAAGACGACCCCGACGCGGAACGATGTCGCCAAGGCATCGCCGCACGGCACCGAGCCCTGAGAGACGGGCAGGGACGAGGACAACGCCAATGCGGATCATTCTGCTCGGACCACCCGGCGCGGGGAAGGGGACACAGTCCGAGCGGATCGTCGCGCGGTTCGGCATCCCGCAACTCTCCACCGGCGACATGCTGCGGGCCGCGGTCGCGGCCGGCACCCCGGTCGGCCTTCAGGCGAAGGCGGTGATGGAGAGCGGCGGGCTCGTGTCCGATGCGATCGTCGTCGGGATCGTCGCGGACCGGATCGAAGAGCCTGACGCGCGCGGCGGCTTCATCCTCGACGGGTTCCCCCGCACCGTCGAGCAGGCCAAGGCCCTCGACGTGATGCTGAAGGAAAAGGGCCTGCGGCTCTCGACCGTGATCGAGTTCAAGGTCGACGAGGCGGCCCTGGTCGGCCGCATCGCCAAGCGCGCCGAGGAGACGGCGGCCCGCGGGCAGCCGGTGCGCAAGGACGACACGCCGGAGGTGTTTGCTTCCCGGCTTGAAGCCTACCGCATCCAGACCGCGCCGCTCTCGGCCTATTACGAGCGTGCCGGGATGCTCGAGACGGTGGACGGCATGGCACCGATCGGGTCGGTGACGGAATCGTTGATGACGATCCTCGAGTCGCATCGGGAAGGCGTAACCTCCTGACGTTCTTATCTCCAGGACCCGCGACCATGATCTCTCATTCGGCCCGGGCGTTCCTCGCCACTCTGACGTTGACGGTGGGTCTCGCGCCGGTGACGGCGTTCGCCGGCCCGGCGCAGTCGTACCAATACGAGCGGCGCACGACGGGCCGGATGTGCCGGCCGCCGTTGAAGTTCGCGGCCGGAGCCTGCGTTCGGCGCTGCCCGGCGGGCTTTCGTGACAACGGCGGCTATTGCCGCCAGCTCAGCCAGCGCTTCTGACGTCGCCGCCGGGACACCGAAGCCCGGCGCCTCGGCACCGGTCCGATCGGCGCTTCTTATCGTCCCTGCCGTTGACATCGGGATCGGCCCGCGCTAGCAGGCCGGTCTTCGTCTGCACAGCCGTTGGTCCGAGGTGCCCTTAAAGGGGCGGCCGCGGGCCGATTTGTCGTTGACGGGCGTGCAAGGGCCGGCCTCCACCGGACGCGCGCTTTCTCGATCACACGGCCCGGGCGGACGCCCGCGCGCCACATGGAGCATGACCTTGGCCCGTATCGCCGGCGTTAACATCCCGACCAACAAGCGCGTCGTCATCGCGCTCCAGTACATCCACGGCATCGGCGCGAAGAAGGCCGAGGAGATCACGGGGAAGGTCGGCATCCCGGCCGAGCGCCGCGTGAACCAGCTCACCGACGCCGAGGTGCTGCAGATCCGCGAGACGATCGACCGCGACTACCTCGTCGAGGGCGACCTGCGCCGCGACGTGTCGATGAACATCAAGCGCCTGATGGACCTCGGCTGCTACCGCGGACTGCGCCACCGCCGCAACCTGCCGGTCCGCGGCCAGCGCACGCACACCAACGCGCGCACCCGCAAGGGCAAGTCGAAGCCGATCGCCGGCAAGAAGAAGTAAGTTTTCGACATTCGGAGGCAGCGCGCCGCGCTGCCCCCGTTTCATCGTGCCGCGCGTCCCCGATCGGATGCCGGCGTGACGGGTCGGTGCTCCGCAGGCGCCCCGGCTGAACTCCAAAACATCCCGAGCACCTGGAATTACGGGTGCGCTTGAAGGACGAGAGACACAGATGGCCAAGGAACCGACCCGCGTCCGCCGGCGCGAACGCAAGAACATCGTCTCGGGCGTGGCGCACGTCGCCGCCTCGTTCAACAACACGATGATCACCATCACCGACGCGCAGGGCAACACGATCTCGTGGTCCTCCTCGGGCGCCATGGGCTTCAAGGGCTCGCGGAAGTCGACCCCCTACGCCGCGCAGGTCGCCGCCGAGGACGCCGCCCGCAAGGCCGCCGAGCACGGCATGCGCACCCTCGAGGTCGAGGTTTCCGGCCCCGGTTCGGGCCGCGAGTCGGCGCTCCGCGCCCTCCAGGCCGCGGGCTTCACCGTGACCTCGATCCGCGACGTCACCTCGATCCCGCACAACGGTTGCCGTCCGCGCAAGCGTCGGCGCGTCTGAGGAGGCCGGAGACACACGTGGCGAATTCGAAGATCCTTCCGGGCGTCAAGCGCTGGGGCGTCGGCGACCTCACGGTCACCGTGCTCAACGACGGGTGGTTCCAGGGATCCCTCGATCTCGTCACGGGTATCTCGAAGGACGAGGCCGGCGCGCTGCAGCGGGCCGGCTTCCGTACCGAAGCGCCGCGGGTGACGCTCAACGCGTTCCTCGTCACCGGCCCCGGCCGCAAGCCGGTGATGATCGACACGGGCTATGGCGCGTTCGGTCCGCCGACCATGGGCCGCGTGTCCGAGGCGCTCGCCGTCGCCGGCGTGAGCCCCGACGAGATCGAGACGATCCTCGTCACGCATTGTCATCCCGACCACGTCGGCGGCCTGCTCGCCGGCGGGAAGGCCGCCTACCCGAACGCGGAGATCGTGCTGCATTCGGACGAGGCGAAGCACTGGCTCCCCGACGCGGCGCTCGCCGCCGCGCCGGACGGGGCCAAGCCGTATTTCGAGAACGCGCGCAAGGCCCTGGCACCCTATGCCGGCCGGATGCGCGAGCAGTCCGGCGGCGAGGTGCTGCCGGGGATCACGGCGGTCCACCTGCCCGGCCATACGCCGGGCCATTGCGGCTTCCGGATCGTTTCGGGGGACAAGTCGCTGCTGGTGTTCACGGATGTGGTGCACCTGCCCGCGATCCAGTTCAAGCAACCGGAGGCGGGCGTCGGCTTCGATGTCGACGGCGACCAGGCGCGGGCGACGCGCACGGCGATCCTTGCGGATCTCGCGGCCGACGGCACCCGCATCGCCGGCTCGCATCTCGAATTCCCGGCCGTCGGCTTCGTGGCGCGGGACGGGGATGGATACCGGTTCGTGCCGGAGCTCTGGGTCGCCGACGAGGCGTAGGCCCGGAGCCATCATTTTAGGGACCGACCGGGGCTGGGGGCAGCATCGTTCGGCCGAAGCGCGGACCCGGACGTCGCGGGCTCGTGCGTCAGGAGAGGTAGGATCGTGGTCATTCAGAAGAACTGGCAAGAGCTGATCAAGCCCAACAAGCTGCAGGTCTCGACCGGCGACGACCCGAAGCGGGTCGCCACCGTCGTCGCCGAGCCGTTGGAGCGCGGCTTCGGCACGACGCTCGGCAACTCCCTGCGCCGGGTGCTGCTGTCGTCCCTCCAGGGCGCGGCCGTGACCTCGGTCCAGATCGACGGCGTGCTGCACGAGTTCTCCTCGATCCCGGGCGTCCGCGAGGACGTCACGGACATCGTCCTGAACATCAAGACGATCGCCATCCGTTCGCAGACCGACGCCCCGAAGCGCATGACCCTGCGCAAGACCGGCCCCGGCCTCGTCACCGCCGGCGACATCGGCACGGTCGGCGACATCCAGATCCTGAACCCCGACCTCGTGATCTGCACGCTCGACGACGGCGCCGAGATCCGGATGGAGTTCACCGTCGCCACCGGGAAGGGCTACGTTCCGGCCGAGCAGAACCGCCCCGAAGACGCGCCGATCGGCCTGATCCCGGTGGACGCGCTGTTCTCGCCGGTGACCAAGGTCAGCTATCGCATCGAGACCACCCGCGAGGGCCAGGATCTCGACAAGGACAAGCTGACGATGACGGTCGAGACCAACGGCGCGGTGTCGCCGGAGGATGCGCTCGCCTACGCCGCGCGCATCATCCAGGACCAGCTCCAGGTGTTCGTGAACTTCGAGGATCCCCGCAAGGAGGAGGCCGCCCCGCTCGCGCCGCAGCTGCCCTTCAACCCGGCTTTGCTCAAGAAGGTCGACGAGCTGGAGCTCTCGGTCCGTTCGGCGAACTGCCTGAAGAACGACAACATCGTCTACATCGGCGACCTCATCCAGAAGTCGGAGGGCGAGATGCTGCGCACCCCGAACTTCGGCCGCAAGTCGCTCAACGAGATCAAGGAAGTGCTCGCCGGCATGGGCCTGCACCTCGGGATGGACATCCCCGGCTGGCCGCCGGAGAACATCGAGGATCTCGCCAAGCGCTTCGAAGAGCACTACTGAACCGAAGCCGGTTCGGTCCCAAGCCGGCGGTGTGTCGCCGCCGGGTCAGGACCGTCGAAAAAAAGAATCCCGCCGCGGGGTCATGCGGACCAACGAAGACGCCCCGCTCACGGGGCATCCGGCCGTACCGTGGCACGGCGGCCGGAGACATAAAGAAGGGCCAAGCACATGCGTCACGGATTTCGCGGTCGTCGTTTCAACCGCACCACCGAGCACCGCAAGGCGATGTTCGCCAACATGTCCGCCGCGCTGATCAAGCACGAGCAGATCATCACCACGCTCCCGAAGGCCAAGGACCTGCGTCCGGTCATCGAGAAGCTGATCTCGCTCGGCCGCATCGACAGCGTCCACACCCGCCGTCTGGCGATGTCGCAGATCCGCGACCACGACATGGTGAAGAAGCTCTTCACGGTGCTGGGCCCGCGCTACACCGCCCGTCCAGGCGGCTACTGCCGCATCATGAAGGCTGGCTTCCGCAAGGGCGACAACGCCCCGCTCGCCGTGATCGAGTTCGTCGATCGCGACGTGACGGCCCGCGGCAAGGATTCCGGCCCTGTGCTGGGCGGCGAGAGCGAAGCGGCCTGATCGGCGGCATCTCAGTCAAGATCGATCGAAAGGCGGCCTTCAGGCCGCCTTTTTCGTTTCGGGTTTAGTGCTTCCCTCAGGCGCCGGGGCCGTCGCCGAGCAGGGACGAGACCCGGCGGGCGAGCTCGGCCGACTGGAACGGCTTCGTCAGCACCGGCAGGTCGTGCGGGATCTCGACCGCCTCGGCATGCCCGGTCACGATCAGCACCGGAACCTCGGACCAGCGGCTGCGGACTTCCGCGGCGAGCTCGACGCCGGTCATGCCGGGCATCGCCAGGTCTGCGACGACGAGGTCGAAGCGGCGCTGCTCCATCAACGCGAGCGCGGCCGCCCCGTCCGCGGCCTCGATCTCGTCGTAGCCGAAGCCGTTGAGGAACGATGCCGTGACGTGGCGGACCTCGGCGTCGTCGTCCACCACCAGGATCGCGGCCGCCCGCGCGGCGACCGGCGCACTCGCGGTGTCGGCTTCCTCGGCCGCCACGAAAGCCGAGGCCTCCGGCAGGGCGAGGTCGACGCGGGTCCCGTGCCCGACGCGGCTCTCGATCCGCAGGCGGCCGTGCGATTGCTGGGCGAGGCCGAACACCATCGCGAGGCCGAGGCCGGTGCCCTGGCCGACGGCCTTGGTGGTGAAGAACGGCTCGCAGACCCGCGCCAGGATCTCGGGCGGTATGCCCTCGCCGGAATCGCTCACGGACACGCCGACATACGCGCCCGGGCTCAGGTCAGGGTCGTCCTCGATCGTCAGGGCCTCGGTCTCGACGACGATGGTGCCGCCCTCGCGCATGGCGTCGCGGGCGTTGATGCAGAGGTTCAGGATCGCGAGCTCGAGCTGGTCCGGGTCGACCTGGGCGGGGCCAAGGTCGGCGCCGAGACGGGTCTCGACCGCGACGAGGCCGCCGAGGCTGCGAGAGAGCAGTGCCGACATGCCCTCGACCAGGGCGTTCACGTCGGTGGGCCGGGCGCGCAGGTCGTTGGCGCGGCTGAAGCTCAGCAGGCGCTTGGTCAGCGAGGCACCGCGCTCGGCCGCACCCCGGGCGTTCTCGATCAAGCGCAGCACGCGCGGCTGCTCCTGCACCTTGGGGGCGGCGAGTTCGAGGCTGCCGAGGATCGCGGTTAGCAGGTTGTTGAAGTCGTGCGCGATGCCGCCGGCCAGGGTCCCGAGCGCCTGCATCTTGTCCGACTGGCGCAGGCGCGCCTCGAACCCCTTCTGCTCGGTGATGTCCCGCTCGATGGTGGCAAGATGCGCGACCCCGCCGGCCGGCCCGCGGATCGGCACGCGGACCACGTGGCTCCAGCGTTCGGCGCCGAGCGGCCCTTCCGCCGACACCACGTCGCCGACCTCGCCCGAGCGGATCGCGGCGGCGTCGGCCTCGGCGCTCTCGTCGGCGCGGGCGACGGCCAGCTCGGCCTCGCTCCGGCCGAGGCAGGTCGCCACGTCGAGGCCGAGGAGCGCGGCCTTCCGCGCGTTGAGGCGCAGGAAGCGCCCCTCCGCGTCCTTGAACGAGATCGCGTCGTCGGAATGGTCGAGGAGGCCGCGCAGCAGGGCCCGCTCGGTGGCGAGCTCGCGCCCGAGGGCATGCCGCTCGAAGGCGTTGCGCACGGTGCCGCGCAGCAGGTCCGCGTCCCAGGGCTTGGCGACGTAGCCGCTGATGCCGCCCCGGTTCAGCGCGCCGATCACGGCGGAGATGTCGGCGTATCCCGTGAGTAGGATCGCCTGGGCCTCGTGGAAGCCGCGCATCTCGGAGAGCATCGCGTCGCCGGCCATGCCCGGCATGCGCTGGTCGGAGAGGACGACGGCGATGTCGGGGTCGTCGCGCAGGATGGCGAGGGCGTCCGCGGGCTTCGTCGTGGTGACGACACGGTAGGTGTCCTCGAACAGGTCCTCGAGGGCGATCAGGATGTCCGGCTCGTCGTCGACGGCCAGGATCGTGCCTCTGGTCATACGGTCGCCGTCTGCCTCGGAATCCCGATCACGAAGCAGGCCCCGCCTCCGGGAGCCGTCTCCACCGTGAGCGAGCCGCTATGCGCCTGAACCACGCTGTAGGCAATCGCGAGGCCGAGGCCGGTGCCGGCTCCGACCGGCTTCGTCGTGAAGAACGGCTCGAAGATCTTTTCGCGCAGGTCCTCGGGTATCCCCGGGCCGGTATCGCTGATCCGGATCAGGTCGGTCTCTGGGGTCGTCTCCGTGACGACGTGGATCTGCCCGCCCTCGGGCATCGCGTCGGCGGCGTTGCCGAGGATGTTCATCACCACCTGGTTGAGCAGGGCAGGGGTGCAGTGGATCTCGGGCCGGCCCAAGAAGGTGCGTTCGACGGTGATGCGCCCGCCGAGCTTGTGCTGGATCAGCGCGAGCACGGTCTCGATCGCCTCGGGCACGTTGACCAGCGAGCGCTCGCCTTCGTCGAGCCGCGAGAACTTGCGCAGGTTCAGGACGAGATCCTGGATGCGGGTGAGGCCCATGCGCATCGCGCCGACGCGGTCGCGCGCCTTGGCGAGCCCCTTCTGCGCCGCGGGGTCGGTCTCGGGCATCGGCAACGCGGCGAGCACCCGCTCGACGGTGCCCTGATGCGCGAGGATGAAGGCCAGCGGATTGTTGATCTCGTGGGCGATGCCGGCGACGAGCTCGCCGAGCGAGGCCATCTTGGCGGCCTGGACGAGTTTGGCCTGGGCGTCGGTGAGCTTGCGGTTGGCGAGCGCAAGGTCGGCGTTGGCGCGCTCCAGCGCGTCGGCCAGCCGCGCGCGGGCCTCGGCTGCTTCGGCTTCCGCGCGCGCCCGCTCAACCGCCTGCTGCCTTGCGCCGAACTCGCCGGCGATGCGGCGGTCGTCCTCCTCCAGGAAGCGGCGGCGCACCAGCCCGCGCACCCGCAGCGCCAGGACCTCGGCGTCGGATTTCGAGACCACGTCGTCCGCGCCGGCCGCGTAGGCCTGGACGAGGAAGTCCTTGGGCGGGTTGCTGCCGGCGATCCCGACGAGATGGAAGCCGGCACCCGCGACCCGGGCGCCGCGACGCTGGTCGATCGTGCGGCACAGGGCGAGGCCGTCGAAGGTCGGCCCGAGCAGATCGACGGTGACGCAGTCGAAGGCCGTCGCCTCGCCCTCGGCGTCGAGGGCGGCGAGCGCCTCCTCCGCCCCCGCGCCGACGGTGACCGCGTGTCCGTCCTGGCTGAGCAGGCCGGCCAGGAAGGTGCGGTAGGTGGCGCTGCCGTCGATCACCAGCACGCGGCCGCGCCGGAAGGCCGCCGCCGACGGCGTCTCCCCGGCGCCGGGCGCCACGCTGCCGAGCCGCTCGCGCAACAGGGCACGGATGCGCAGGATCAGCAGGTCGCGGTCGCCGGATTTGGCGACGTAGGCGTCGGCGCCGCTCTCCAGGCCCTGCCGCTCGCCGTCGCGGGCGCCGGTGAGCATCAGCAGGGGGAGGGCGCGGGTGCGCAGCGACAGCCGGAGCTGGCGCGTCAGCTCGTCGCCGTTCATGCCGGGCAGGTGGTAGTCTGCCACGACGAGGTCGGGCAGGCCGTGGTTGAGGTGATCCAGTGCCGCCTCCGCGGTGGCACAGCGCTCGACCCGGAAGCCATGGCTCTCCAGCAGCAGGCGCAGCTCCAGCGCCTGCGTCTCCGAATCCTCCACCAGGAGGATGCGGGCGGGCTCCGTCGCGGTGGCGGCATCGGCGTTCATGCTGGCCGGTCCGGCCAGGCGCCGGGCGAGGTGGCGGGCATGGCAGGAGGCATGGCGAGCCGCAAGAGGTGGGCGGCGATGCGGTCGAGGGGCAGGACCGCGCGGGCGGCCTTGAGGCGCACGGCCGCCGCCGGCATGCCGTAGACCACGGCGGTGCTCTCGTGCTCGGCCACCGTCTGCGCGCCGGCGGCGTGCATGTCGAGGAGGCCGAGCGCCCCGTCCTCGCCCATGCCGGTGAGCAGCACGCCGAGCCCCGAGGCGCCGGCCTGACGCGCGACGGAGCGGAACAGCACGGTCGCCGCCGGACGCTGGCCCGAGACCGGCAGGCTGTCGAGGAGGCGCAAGGTCCGGCCGGGCCCGTATTCGAGGTGCCGGTCGCCCGGCGCGACGTAGACCCGGCCGGGCTCGGCCCGCTCGCCGTCGCGGGCGACCGAGACGGGCATCGGAACGACGCCGTCGAGCCAGCTCGCGAACCCGTCCATGAAGGCCGCACCCATATGCTGGACGACCAGCACCGGCAGCGGGAACGTCTCGGGCAGGGCGCCGATCACCCGGGCGAGGGCCGGCGGGCCGCCGGTCGAGGCGGCGATCGCCAGCACCGTCGGCGGCAGGGACGCCGCGGACGCGAGTATCGCCGTCGCCGGGCTGCGCCCGAGCCATTCGGTGCCGATCGGGCGGCGGCGGATCACCGGGACCTGCGCCATGATGCGCAGTTGCGTGCAGATCTCGCCGGCCACCGCGTCATAGCCGGCATGGGTCGTCGCCACCGGCTTCTCGACCACCGAGAGCGCGCCGGCCCGCAGGGCGTTCATCGAGATGCGCAGCGAGGAATCCTCGACCGCGTCGGCGATCACCACGATCGGCGTCGGGTGCTCGGACATGATGCGACGGGTGGTCTCCAGCCCGTCGATGCCGGGCAGCCGGATGTCCATCGAGATCACGTCGGGCCGGACGCTGTCGATCGCGGACAGGGCCTCCTCCCCCGACGCGACGGCGGCGACGCAGGCCAGGCGCGGATCGCGCGAGAGGATGTGGCGCAGCAGCTCGCGCACCACCAAGCTGTCCTCGACGAGCATGACGCGGACCGGATCGCTCACAGCAGCTGCCCGATCGTGTCGAGGAGCTGGCGCTGGTCGAACTTCTGCTTGGTCAGGTAGGCGTCGGCGCCGAGATCGAGGCCGCGGGCGACGTCGGCCGCGTCGCCGCGCGAGGTCATCAGCACCACCGGCAGGCGTGCGAACCGGCTCTCGGCACGGATCGCGCCGAGCAGGCCGAAGCCGTCGAGCCGCGGCATCTCCACGTCGGCGAGCACGAGGTCGAAGACCTCGATGTCGGCGTGCAGGCGGTCGAGGGCGTCCTGCCCGTCGACGCACACGACCACGCGATAGCCGGCGGCTTCCAAGATGCCCTTCTCCAAGGTGCGGGTGGTGATCGAGTCATCGACGACGAGAATGGTCGCGCGGTGTTTCGAACGTGGCGCCTCCCCCAACGTTCCGCCGGGTCCTGCGGCGGAGTCGACCGGCGACGCCGCCGCGCCGACGAGGCCCGCCCGGGCGGCGAGCCCGTCGGGATCGAGCACCAGGGCCGGCACGTCGCCGGGCAGCACGACGGTGCCGGCGACGAGGCCGGAATCGCCGCCGACCGGCGGGGCCGGCAGCACGAGGAGCGTGCGCACGTCGCGGAGCGCGTCGACGGACAGCGCGAACCGGCGCCCGCCGGCCCGCACCAGGATCGCGGTGAGGTGCGGGCTCGCGGACGCGCCGCCGCCGAGGATCTCACCCAGCGCGACGATCGGGAAGGTCTCCTCGGTACCGGAGGGGTTCGGGACCCGCAGCACCGGGCGGCCCATCGCCCGGGGCAGGGTGGACTGGTGGAGTCGCAGCAGGCGCTCCACCGCGGCTCCGGGCAGCGCATAGGTCGCCCCGCCCGCCTCGACGAGGAGCATCGCGCGGCGTGCCGCCGAGAGCGGTGCGGCGATCGTGAGGACGCTGCCCCAGGGCTCGCGGGCTTCGAGCCGGACGACGCCCTGCAGCGCGCGGGCGGCGTCGGCGACCACCGAGAGGCCGAAGCCGCGACCGGACAGGGCGTCCACCGCTCCGGCGGTCGAGAAGCCCGGCTCGAACACCAGGGCCAGGAGCGTCTGCGCGTCGGCCGGGTCCTCGGGCCGGAGCAGGCCGCGGCGGCGCGCCGTCGCCTCGATCGCGGCGAGGTCGGGACCCGGCCCGTCGTCGGCCACAGACACGACGAGGCGGCCGCCGCGGATCGCGACCTCGAACAGGATCGCGGCCGCGTCGGGCTTGCCCGCCGCCCGCCGGACCGCGAGCGGTTCCGCGCCGTGGCTCAGGGCGTTGCGCAGGGCGTGCAGCACCGGATCCTTGAGGGCCTGCAGCATGCCGCGGTCGACGGGAAGGTCGAGGCCGCGGACAGTGAGGTCGATCTCGCGGCCCTGCTCGCGGGCGGTCTCGCGCAGCGAGCGCGGGAAGCTGCCGAACACCGTCTCGGCCGGCACCAGGGCGAGGCGCTCGGCCTGCAGCCCGACGCGGGCGGCCGCGCCCTCGACGGAGCCGGCGGCCGCCGCCTGCCGGCGCGACAGGTCGGCGGCGTCCCGCGCCAGCACGGCGAGGCTCGCCTCGACCGCGCGCATCTCGGTGCGGACGGCCTCCACCGCGAGGTCGACGGCGTCGTCGGCCCCGGTCTCCTGCCGCGCGAGGCGGACGAGCCCGGCCACGGCGCCGCGGGCGAACGACGCCTCGGCCTGCCGCCGCAGGTCCTCGGACAGGCGGGCGAGCCGCACGAGCCCGTCCGAGATCGCGGCGCCGGCACTAAGGGTGGTCGCGAGCTCGTGGTTCGCGCGGGTCAGCGCCTCGACCGCGTCGGCCGGAACGCGCAGCAGCGCCGACCCGGCTTCGGGCGACGGCTCGACGGCGGGCGGTGGGGAGACAGGGGGCGAGGCCGGAGCCACGGCCGGGGCAGGAGCCGCCTCGATCGTCGGCACCGGTGCGGGCTGATCCGGCGGTTCCGCCTCGGCCGTCGGGGTTTCGGCGTCGTTCGCCGGCCGGGCTCCCTCCAGGCAGCGGTCGAGGGCTGCGATGGCGTCGTCCGGCATCGCGAGATCCGGGTCGGCCTTCATCCCGGCGACGTAGGCTTCGATCCGGTCGAGCGCGAGGTGGGTCGCGTTGCGGGCCTCGCGATCGAGGGGGGCGCCGGCCGAGACCTGCTCGAACAGGCTTTCGAGCCGGTGCGCCACCGCCTCGACCGGCGGCAGGTCGACGGCCCGGGACGCCCCCTTGAGACTGTGCGCCCGGCGGAAGATGTCGTTCCAGTCGGGCGCACGGCCGGTGCCCTCGGCCCCCAAGGCCGCGCGGATCGCGTCGATGTGCTCGCGGTGCTCGACCTCGAAGGCCGCGAGCAGAAGCTGGCGGATGTCGGTCACGGCGCCCTGCGGCCGATCAATGCCGGTAGCGCTCGGCGAGCGCCATCAGCGCGCCGGCCAGTTCCGTGAGGTTGGCCGAGGCGGCCTCGACCTCGCGGGTGCCGGCGGCCGTCTGCTGGCTCGCCTGCCGGATGTTCTGGAGCGCGCCCATCACCTGCTCGATGCCGAGCTGCTGCTGGTTGGTGGAGGCCACGATCTGCTGGAAGGTCTGGACGTTCTCCTCGACGCGCGCCGTGATCTCCTCGATCGTCCGCTGTGTCGTGTCGGAGCGCGACTTGCCGGTGGCGGCGCGCTTCACCGCCTCCTCGGTCAGCATCACCGAGGTGTTGATGCCGCGCTGGATCTCCGAGAGGATGCCGCGCACCTGGGTGGTCGCCGCCTTGGCCTGGTCGGCCAGCAGCTTCATCTCCGAGGCCACCACCGCGAAGCTGCGCCCGCTCTCGCCGGCCGCCGCCGCCTCGATCGCGGCGTTGAGCGCCAGCAGGTGGGTGCGCTCCGAGATGTCGTTGACCGTCTCGATGATGTCGCCGATCGTCTGGGTCTTCTCCGACAGGGCTACGATGTTGCCGGCCACCGCCTCCGCCTGCTCGCGGATCGCGTCCATGGCCTTGGCGGTGTCGGCCACCGCCCGCAGGCCCTGGCGCGAGGTCTGGGCGGTGGCCTGTGCGGTGGCGATCACCTCGCCGGCCCGCTTCGTGATCTGGGCGCCCGAATGGGTGATCTCGTCCACCGTCGCCGCCGTCTCCTGCACCGCGGCGAACTGCTCCTCGACGGAGGCCGCCTGCTCCTGCGCCGAGGCGCGGATCTCGGCGGCGGCGGCGTTCAGGTCCGAGGTCGCGGCGCGGTTGGTGCGGGAGAGGTCGGCCAGGCCCGCCACCATGCCGTTCAGCGCACGGCCGAGGCGGCTGATCTCGTCGCCGCCGCGCACCGTCAGCGTCTGGGACAGGTCGCCGCCGCCGACCTTCTCGGCGAAGGCCATCACGCCTTCGAGCGGGCGCACCACCGCGCGGCTGATCAGGATGGTGACGAGGATGGCCAGCACGACGCTGGCGAGCAGCGTCAGCAGGATCGAGAGCCGCGAGCGCTCGTGGATGTCGCCGATCCCGCGCTGGCCGACGCTGATGCTGTCGTCGACGGCGACCCGGGTGCGCTCGACGGCGACAATGGTCGCCTCGTAGGCGCGGTTGATCTCGGCGTTGCGGCCCTCGACGCTGGCGACGTCGCCGGCGAGCGCCGCCACGAGCTGTGCCTCGCTGGCGTCCCGGTACGGGCGATAGATCTCGACGGCCTGGCGCAGGACGGCGTGGAGGCGGTCCCAGGCCGCCGTCCGGTCCACCGAGAGGGCGCGGTTGCGATAGGTGTCGGCCTCGCGGATCAGGTCGGCGAAGAGGCCTTCGGTCGAGGCGGCCGTGCGGCGCCAGGCGGCGAGGACGTCCTCCTCGCCCATGGGCCGACCCTGCGCCTTCATCAGCGTGGCGATCACCGCGTTGCGGCGCATCACGCCGAGGTCGCGCGTCTGGTTGCCGAGGATGTCGAGCTGGCGCAAAACCGCGAGGTCGCGGGCGACGATGGTGTCGGTGGCGTCGCGGACCGACCCGATCTGGCCGATGGCGTAGAGGCCGAGGGCGACCAGCACCACCGTGACGGCGGCGAAGCCGAGGAGGATCCGATTTCCGATGGAGATCGACAAGGCGGCTGATGCTCCGGGTCAGGCGGCGGCGTCGTGGATCGCGCGCGTCTCGCGTCTCAAGGCAGGGTGCGCCGCAGCAGCTGCGGCAGGTCGATGACGACGAAGTCGCCGAGGCCGGACGGGCCGGGATCGGCCGGGGCATAGCGCGAAACCGCATCGCTGCCGAATCCGCCCTCCGCACCCTCGGCGTCGCCTGCGACCTCGGCGAGATGGGCGAGCCCGAGCACGCGGTCGACGGCGAGCGCGGTCGGCGTCCCGCCGGCGCGAAGGACGACGAGGTGGCCGCCGGCGGCAACCTCCGCTCCCGGCCGTCCGAGGGCGCGGGCGAGGCCGACGACGCTGACGATCCGGCCGGACAGGGCGACGAGGCCGAGGATCGCGGGGGCGGCGCCCGGCACCGGCGTGCACGGCCGCGCCGCGAGCACGCGCGCGACCCCGGAGAGTGGCAGGCCGAAACGCTCCGTCCCGCAGGCGCAGACGAGGTAGGCCGTGCTCGGGGCCGCCGCGCGCGCCGTCGCCCCGCGCCGCGCGAGGGCGGCCGTCCGTTCCGCGCGCAGCGCCGCCGTGCGGGACGGCCGGTCGGCTGGTTTCATCTGGCGATCCGCCGCGTTCACGCCGCCCCCGTTCCGATGCCGTCGCGGATCGCGGCGGCGCTGAGGGCGATCTCGCCGGCGCACGCCCCGTCGCCCTCGGGCAAGGGCGCATCCGGCGGCAGCGCTTGGCTCAAGGCGACCGCGTTGTCCAGCGCCCGGCGCGCGTCGGCGGTCCGCCCGAGGGACCCGAGCAGCAGGCCGAGATGGTAGTGGGCCATGACGTAGCCGCGGTCGAGGTAGAGCGCGCCGCGGAAGGCCCGCTCGGCCTCCGCCTCGCGGCCGAACCCGAGGGCGAGCAGCCCCTCGTAGAGCCGCAGGGCCGGGTCGGTGGGTCGCACGGCGAGCGCGTCGCGCAGCAGGCGCCACGCCGCGCCGGTGTCGCCGGCGTCCGCCAGCGCGCGGACGGCGAGCGCCACGTCCTCCGCCACCAGGTCGGGCGTCATGACCACCGCGGGCGCCGGATCGATCGGGGCCGCAGCCTTCGCGGACGGCGCCGGGCGGACGATCTCGGCGACGGCCGACGCGCCGGAGGCCTCGAGGAGCATGTCTGCCGCCGGACGGAATTCGAACGACGATGCTTCGACGAGGGGCGAGGACGGCGGCGGCTCCCCGCGAGTCTCGGGTTGCGGTGCAGGAGCCGATTCGGGCGGCCGGCGATAGGCGACGGTGCCCGGCAGGTTCACCGCCTCGAGCCAGCCGGCGAAGGCCGGGTGGGGCTCGGCGTGGCCGATCAGCAGCCAGCCTCCGGGGCGCAGGCGCCGTCCCAGCGCCCGCACGATCCCGGCGACGGTCTCGGCGCTGAAATAGATCAGGACGTTGCGGCACAGGATGAGGTCGAACCCGTCGAAGCCCTCGGGCATGCTGCCGTCGAGGAGGCTCATCAGGTTCTGGCGCTCGAAGCGCACCATGCGCCGGAACTCCGGCCGCAGGGCGTAGCCGCCCTCGCGGGTCGCGCCGGGGCTCGCCGGGACGCGGTGGAAGTAGCGCACGCGCTCCTCCACCGGCAGCGTCCGCAGGGCCCAGCGGCCGAACTCGGCCGCCCGCGCGGTGGCGAGCGCGGCGATGCTGATGTCGGTGCCGACGACCGAGACCCGCCAGTCGGGAAGCGCCGGCCCGAGCAGCTGATGCAGCAGGATCGCCACCGAGTAGGGCTCGGCGCCTGTCGAGCAGCCGGCGCTCCAGACCCGGAGGGTGCGTTCGGTCCCGCGGGCCGCGACCAGGCCGGGCAGGATGGTCTCGCGCAACGCGGCGAACTGCTCGGCGTAGCGGAAGAAGAAGGTCTCGCCGATCGTGATCTCGGCCTCCAGCGCCGCCCACTCTCCGGCGCCGTCGTCCAGGCGCGCGTCGTAGGCGGCGGCGTCGGCCACGTTGCAGGCCTTGAACCGCCGCCGCAGGCGGTCGAACAGCAGGTCGTCCTTGTCGGCGTAGTAGTGGTGGCCGGTGCGCGCGATGATCCGCACCTTCAGGGCGGCGTAGCCCGGGTCGGCGTGAGGGCTCGGACCGGACGGCCGCCGCATCGGGTTTGCCGCCGTCCGCTCAGGCGGCCGGCAGCGCGGCGAGGCGCGCCTTCGCCGCCCGCGTCAGGGCGCCGACCCGGGCGCGCTCCTCGGCGCCGAGCAGGCGCTCCGGGTCGAGGGCGTGGATCAGCCGGTCGCCCTGGGCGATCTCGGCGGACACGCAGCCGTTCAGACTCGCCTGCGCCGCCACCGGCCGGATCGCCTCGGGCTCGATGGTCACGAGGTCGGTCACCCGGTCGACGAGCCAGGCCCCAGCGGCGTCCGGCGTCAGGATCAAGTGGGCGTAGGGACCGGGATCGTGCGCCCCCTCGCGCAGGCCGAGGAGGCGCGCGAGGTCGACGACCGGCACCGGATCGCCGCCGAGGTTGAGGAAGCCGGCGAGCCACCCGCCGGCGGCCGGCGGGCGAAACAGGTCCGGCAGCGGCAGCACCTCGCCGGCCGCAGAGCGCGGCAGGGCGCAGGGCGTGCCCGCGACGTCGAGGAGCAGGTAGCTGAGCGAGGCCGTCTCGGGCTGGGCCACCGGCGTTCCGTGCACTCGCGCTCGCTGGGCTGAGGATATGAGGATCGTTGATAGGCCCGGCGCCGAGCCGGGGCAATCGCGCGGCGCGCCCTGGGGCCGGCCTGCGGCAAATGCTTCGCGGAGGCCCGATCCCTGATGAAGACCTCGCGCCCCGCCCGAATGCCGTTGACCATCGCCGGAGCGTTCGTTAAGACACCCGTCACTTTTCACGCGGAGCGCCATGCGGGCGGCCTGCGTTGGGCGAAAGATCGATCGCGATGAAGACGATCCTTATCGTAGCGGAAGCGCCATCGACGGGGCGGCCCTGAACTCAGGGCCGCGATCCGGGCGGTGGCGCATGCAGGGTCCCTCGCGGGGCCCTTTTTTGTTGCCCGCGCCCGATCGACGACATCGAGACGACGAAGACCAGCAAGACGAGTAGGAGGAAGACGATGGGCGGCGAGGTCATGACCGGGGCCGAGATGGTCATCCGGGCGTTTAAGGATCAGGGTGTCGACACGTTGTTCGGGTATCCCGGCGGCGCGGTGCTGCCGATCTACGACGCGCTCTTTCACCAGGAGGCGGTCAAGCACGTGCTGGTCCGCCACGAGCAGGGCGCCGTGCACGCCGCCGAGGGCTATGCCCGCTCGTCCGGCAAGGTCGGCTGCGTGCTCGTCACCTCGGGCCCGGGCGCGACCAACATCGTCACCGGCCTGACCGACGCGCTGCTCGATTCGATCCCGCTCGTCTGCATCACCGGCCAGGTCCCGACGCACCTGATCGGCACCGACGCGTTCCAAGAGTGCGACACGGTCGGCATCACGCGCCACTGCACGAAGCACAACTACCTGGTCAAATCGATCGACGACCTGCCGCGCATCCTGCACGAGGCCTTCTACGTCGCCTCGCACGGCCGGCCCGGCCCCGTCGTCGTCGACCTGCCCAAGGACATCCAGTTCGCGAGCGGGCTCTACGAGCGTCCCTCGGTCGACGGCCACAAGACCTACAAGCCGGCGGTCAAGGGCGACGCGGACAAGATCCGTACGGCCGTCGAGCTGATGGCGGGCGCGCGCCGCCCGGTCTTCTACACCGGCGGCGGCGTGATCAATTCCGGCCCCGAGGCCTCGCGCCTGCTGCGCGAACTCGTCGCCGAGACGGGCTACCCGGTCACCTCGACCCTGATGGGGCTCGGCGCCTTCCCGGCCTCCGACGACAAGTTCCTTGGGATGCTCGGGATGCACGGCACCTACGAGGCCAACCTCGCGATGCACGAGTGCGACGTGATGATCTGCGTCGGCGCGCGGTTCGACGACCGCATCACCGGCCGCCTCGACGCGTTCTCGCCGTTCTCGAAGAAGATCCACATCGACGTCGACGCCTCCTCGATCAACAAGGTGGTCAAGGTCGACGTCGGCATCGTCGGCGACTGCGCGAGCGTGCTGTCCGACATGCTGGAGGCCTGGCACGCCCTGCCGGCGCGGCCCGAGAAGTCCAACCTCGACGGGTGGTTCGCCAAGATCCGCACCTGGCGGGCGCGCGAGTGCCTCGCCTACTGGCCCTCGGGCACGATCATCAAGCCGCAGCATGCGGTGCAGCGCCTCTACGAGGCGTGCAAGGACCGCGAGACCTACATCACGACGGAGGTCGGCCAGCACCAGATGTGGGCGGCGCAGTACTTCAAGTTCGAGGAGCCGAACCGCTGGATGACCTCCGGCGGCCTCGGCACCATGGGCTACGGCCTGCCGGCGGCCATCGGCACGCAGCTGGCCCATCCCAAGGGCCTGGTCATCGACATCGCGGGCGAAGCCTCGATCCTGATGAACATGCAGGAGCTCTCGACCGCGGTGCAGTACCGCCTGCCGGTCAAGATCTTCATCCTGAACAACGAGTACATGGGCATGGTGCGCCAGTGGCAGGAGCTGCTGCACGGCTCGCGCTACTCGCAGAGCTACTCGGAGAGCCTGCCGGACTTCGTCAAGCTGGCGGAGGCCTACGGCGCCAAGGGCATCCGCTGCGACAAGCCGGGCGACCTCGACGCGGCGATCGCCGAGATGCTCGACTACGACGGCCCGGTCGTCTTCGACTGCATCGTCGACAAGAAGGAAAACTGCTTCCCGATGATCCCGTCGGGCAAGGCGCACAACGAGATGCTGCTCTCCGACTACCTTGGCGAGACCGGAATGGAGATCGGCGACGTGATCTCCGAGGAAGGCAAGATGCTGGTGTAGGCTTCGGTGGCGGCCCGACCCTGCGGTCGGGCCGCGATCCGCCGCATCGGCGGCGACGCGCAGCCGCGCCCGCCTCGCCCCAGGGGTGCGAGGCCGCGGATTGGACGAACTGGACGACGAGGACGCGCCCCGCAATGAACGCCATGAACACCCACTATCCCGACGCCGGCAAGATCGAAGCCGTCAACCGGCACACCCTCGCCGTGATCGTCGACAACGAGCCGGGCGTGCTCGCGCGCATCTCCGGGATGTTCTCGGGGCGCGGCTACAACATCGAGAGCCTGACGGTGTCGGAGACGGAGGAGGCGCGCCACCTCTCGCGCATCACCATCGTCACCGCCGGCACCAACGCGGTGATCGACCAGATCAAGGCGCAGCTCGACCGCCTCGTGCCCGTGCACCGGGTCGTCGACCTGACCCTCCAGGGCAGCGCGCTCGAGCGCGAGTTGTGCCTCGTGAAGGTGGCGGGGCAGGGCGAGCATCGCGGCGAGGCGCTGCGGCTCGCCGCCGCCTTCGGCGCCAAGACGCTGGACGCGACGCTGACCTCCTTCGTGTTCGAGCTCACCGGCGCGACCGAGGAGATCGACCGCTTCATCCGCCTGATGACCGTGCTCGGCCTCGTCGAGATCTCCCGCACCGGCATCGCCGCCATGGGCCGGGGCGCCGACCCGATGTGATTTCGCGAGAGCCGGCGCTATGATGGTGCCGGCTCGCGAAAGGAGCGTCGGGATGGAAGGGAAACTGGAACGATCTGGTCAGGCGTTCGCCGTCCGGTTGTCTGCGGACGACGTCCGCTCGCATGGCCTCAGCGAGGGCCAGACCGTCGAGGTGACGGCGAAGGACCGTATCGTCACGACGACAGATGCCGGCCCTCACGCTCAGGGCCGCCGGCACGTGAACGGGATCCCGGTCTTCACGATGGCCGAGATGGTCGCGGAAGCGCGCCGCCTCGGACCCGCGTTCGAGCCTCCCACCGTCGATTGGGGACCGGATCGCGGATCCGAGATCATCGACGATGACGACCCCCGCTGAGCGGCGGGCGCGTCCCGGCGAATTGCTCCTCGTCGACCTGGAGCCCGTCCGCGGGACCGAGCAGAACTGCCGCCGTCCGGCCCTGGTGGTCTCGAACGACGAGATGCACCTGCTGGCTTGCCGCGTCATCGTCTGCCCGATCACCCGGAACCGCGATCCCTGGCCGACGAAGGTGATGTTGCCGGCTGGTCTCGCGGCTGAGGGCGCGGTGCTGGTCGATCAGGTCCGCTCGATCGATCGGGACGCACGCATTCTCAGATCACTCGGTTTCGTGCCGGACGTGGTCCTCGCCGAGGTCCGCGGCAGGCTCGCGACGCTTCTCAGCCTCCTCAGCGACGACGGTGCACGCCCATGACGACCCTCTACTACGCCCCCGGCGCCTGCTCGCTCGCCTCGCACATCGCCCTGGAGGAAGCAGGCGCGCCCTACGACACCGTGCGCCTCGACCTCGCCGCCGGCGACCAGCGGGCGCCGGAATACCTCGCGATCAACGAGCGCGGCCGGGTGCCGGCCCTGGTCGTGGGCGACTGGGTCCTCACCGAGAACAGCGCCATCCTGCGCCACGTCGCCCGCGCGCACCCGGAGGCGCGGCTCTGGCCCGAGGACCTGACGGCGCAGGCGGTGGCCGACGAGTGGTTGTGCTGGCTCGCGACCAACCACCACCCGGCCTACGCCCACATCCGGCGGGCGGAGCGCTACAGCGACGACGAGGCGGCGCTGCCCGGCATCCGCGCCAAGGCGGCCGACACCTTCGGCGACCTCTGCACGATGACCGAGGTCCGACTCTCGAACGGCGGCTGGGCGGTGGAGGACCGCTATGGCGTGGTCGACGCCTACCTGATGGTGTTCTGGGTCTGGGCCCGCGGGCCGACCCTGCGCTTCGACATGCCGGCCCGGTTCCCGGCCTGGACCGCCCACGCGTGCGCCATGGCCGAACGGCCGGCCGTGCAAGCCGTCTTCGCCCGCGAAGGCCTGCCGCTTCCGGCCTAAGGCATCCCCTGACCGTCGCCCTTGCGATCCAGAACGAATCGCCCTATCAGGCGAACCGTACGGTACGGTACGGTTTTAGCGCACGATGGCATCTGGCTCGGCGATCCACGACGCGACCCCTTCCGTCCGCCAGCAAGCCGTCCTGGACGCGGTGCTGGACCTGATGGTGGAGGAGGGCGACCAGCTCACGATGGATGCGGTCGCGCGCCGTGCGAGCTGCTCCAAGGAGACCCTGTACAAGTGGTTCCGCGACCGCGACGGCCTGCTCACCGCGACGGTGCGATGGCAGGCCTCCCGCGTGCGCACCGGCCAGTACGAGGCGCACGCCCTCGACGTCGCCGCCCTGAGCGAGAGCCTGCGCGATTTCGCGACGACCTGGCTCGGCGTGATCTCGAGCCGGGCTTCGATCGCCCTCAACCGCATCGCCATCGGCGACGCGGCGTCGCGCAAAAGCAACCTCGGCAGCATCGTCCTCGCCAACGGGCGCTTCGCGATCGGCGACCGGCTGAAACCGGTGCTGGAGGCGGGCCGCGCGGCGGGGCTGCTCGCCTTCGACGACACCGAGACCGCCTTCCGCACCTTCTTCGGCCTCGTCGGCCGCGACGTGCAGATCAGACTTCTGCTCGGCGATGCGATCACCTTCGACGCCGCCGAGATCAGACGCGACGCCGCCCGCGCGGTGGAGCAGTTCCTGGCCCTCTACGGCCAGCCCAAGCGCTAACCACACCCCTTCACCAGAGAGGACCAACACTATGAGGGTTTACTACGATCGCGACGCCGACCTGAACCTGATCAAGGGCAAGAAGGTCGTCATCGTCGGCTACGGCAGCCAGGGCCACGCCCACGCGCTCAACCTGCGCGATTCCGGCGTGAAGGACATCGCCATCGCCCTGCGCGCGGGCTCGGCCACCGCCAAGAAGGCCGAAGGCCAGGGCTTCAAGGTAATGTCGGTCGCCGACGCCGCCAAGTGGGCCGACGTGGTGATGATGCTCACCCCGGACGAGCTGCAGGGCGACATCTACAAGGAGTCGCTGGAGCCGAACATGAAGCAGGGCGCCGCCCTGCTGTTCGCCCACGGCCTCAACGTTCACTTCAACCTGATCGAGCCGCGGTCCGACCTCGACGTGCTGATGGTCGCCCCGAAGGGCCCGGGCCACACCGTGCGCTCCGAGTACCTGCGCGGCGGCGGCGTGCCGACGCTGATCGCGATCGCCCAGGACGCCTCCGGCAACGCCCACGACCTCGGCCTGTCCTACGCCTCCGCCAACGGCGGCGGCCGCGCGGGCATCATCGAGACTACGTTCAAGGAAGAGTGCGAGACCGACCTGTTCGGCGAGCAGGCCGTGCTCTGCGGCGGCGTCGTCGACCTGATCAAGGCCGGCTTCGAGACCCTGGTCGAGGCGGGCTACGCCCCCGAGATGGCCTATTTCGAGTGCCTGCACGAGGTGAAGCTCATCGTCGACCTCATCTACGAGGGCGGCATCGCCAACATGAACTACTCGATCTCGAACACCGCCGAGTACGGCGAGTACGTCACCGGCCCGCGCATCGTCACCGCCGAGACCAAGGCCGAGATGAAGCGCGTCCTCGACGACATCCAGTCGGGCAAGTTCACCCGCGACTGGATGCTGGAGAACAAGGTCGGCCAGACCTCGTTCAAGGCCACCCGCGCCAAGCTCGCCCGTCACCCGATCGAGGAGGTCGGCGCCAAGCTCCGCGGCATGATGCCGTGGATCTCCGAGAAGGCGCTGGTCGACAAGACCAAGAATTGATCCGTTCGGACGTTCGGTCGAGCCCTTCCAGGCGACCATGATCGATGAAGGCCGGCCCCGTGGAAGCGGGGCCGGCCTTTTTCATGCGGCGGGCAAACTCGGCAATTGCCCGCGCCGACGTTTGCGGGGACAGTGCCGCCGCGAAAGTCCGAGACAACTCCGCGACGCAAGGATCGCGGAGGCTCGGCCGGCTCGGGAGGAAACCATGGCCTCGCTCTATTCGGACGCGCACCGCGCGCTCCAGCAGGAGTTCAAGACCACCAAGCTCGCCGACCGCCTCGACACCCAGTGGGTGCACGAGACGATCCAGGACGACGAGGCGGCCTTCATCGGCTCGCGCGACATGTTCTTCCTGTCGACAGTCGATCCCGACGGCATGCCGACGGTGTCGTACAAGGGCGGCGGCCCCGGCTTCGTGAAGGTCGTGGACGACCACACGCTGGTGTTCCCGGGCTTCGACGGCAACGGCATGTTCTACTCGATGGGCAACATCGAGGGGCAGGCCAAGGTCGGGCTGCTGTTCATCGACTTCGAGACGCCGCACCGCGTCCGCGTGCAGGGCACCGCGACGCTGCTGCGCGACGATCCCCTGATGGCGCACTACACCGAGGCCAAGTACCTGGTACGCGTCGACGTGGTGAAGATCTGGGTCAACTGCCCGCGCTACATCCATAAGTACGAGAAGATCGCACAGAACAAGTACGTCCCGACGCCGGGCCGCGAGACGCCGCTGGCCGCGTGGAAGCGCTTGGACTTGGCCGGCGACGTGATCTCCGACGCGGACAAGGCCCGCGTCGCGAAGGAAGGCCGCCTGGAGGTGCCGGAATACGAGGCGCTGGTCGCCCGCGGCGAGGCGTAGGTCTCAAACGCCGAGCTGGCGCGCGAGGTCGGCGAGGTCGGCGGCCGCATAGGTCACCGGCACGCCGGGCGCGGTCTCGCCGCCGGCCGGCCCGTGCTCGCGCGGGCGGGCGATGTGGGCGGTCGCCAGCCCATGCTGCGCCGCCGCCGCGAGGTCGAGCGAATGCGCTGCGACCATCAAGGTCTCGGAGGCCGAGAAGCCCAAGGCCGCGACCGCGTCCCGGTAGAGCGCGGGCTTCGGCTTGTAGTCGCGGGAATAGCCCGCCCCGAGGATGGCATCGAACGTGAAGCCGTTGCGCCGGGCGAGGTCGACCATCAGCCGGACATGCCCGTTCGAGACGGGCGCGAGCAGGTGGGCCGCCCGCAGGCGCACGAGCGCATCCGGCACCTCCGGCCACGCATCGAGCCGGTGCCAGGCCAGGACAAGGTCGGCCAGGACCGCCTCGGGAACCCCGTCGATCCCGAAGGCAGCCAGCACCGCGGGCAGCGACTCCGCCTGGAGCGCGTCGAGGTCGACGTAGCCGCGGGCGCCGGAGCGCACCGTCTCCATCGACGGCCCGTAGCGCGCCCGCCACGCATCGGCGAAGGCACCGCCATCGAGCTGCGGGGCATAGGGCGCGAGCAGCTGCTCCGCCTCACGCGCCACGCCCGAGCGCCAATCCACCAGCGTCCCGAAGACGTCGAAGATCAGGGCCCGGACCGCCATCACACGCTGCGCAGGCGCGTGCGGCGGACGAAGCCGACGATGTCCTTGACCGCATCGAGCGTCGGCGCGGCGATGGCCTCGGCCCGCTCCGAACCGTCGGCCAGCACCGCGTCGATGTGGGCGGGATCGGCGGTGAGCCGCTTCATCTCGGCGGCGATCGGCGCCAGCGTCTCGACGGCGAGCTCGACGAGCGCGCCCTTGAAGGCCGAGAACTGCGCGCCGCCGTAATCGGCGAGCACCGCGTCGCGGGTGGTGCCCTTGAGCCCGGCGAAGATGCCGACGAGGTTGTCGGCCTCCGGTCGGCCGGCAAGGCCAGCGGCTTCCGAAGGGAGGGCGTCGGGATCGGTCTTGGCCCGGCGCACCTTGCTGGCGATCGCGTCGGAATCGTCGGTGAGGTTGATGCGCGAATTGTCCGAGGCGTCGGACTTCGACATCTTCTTGGTGCCGTCGCGCAGGCTCATCACCCGGGCGGCCGGCCCGCCGATCAGCGGCTCGGTGATCGGGAAGAAGCCGGCGCCCTCGTCGTGCCCGTGCGCTGCGATCGAGCCGGCGAAGTCGGTGTTGAACTTCTGAGCGATGTCGCGGGTCAGCTCGAGATGCTGCTTCTGGTCCTCGCCGACTGGCACGTGCGTCGCGCGGTAGGCGAGGATGTCGGCGGCCATCAGCACGGGATAGGCGTACAGGCCGATCGAGGCCGCCTCGCGGTCCTTGCCGGCCTTGTCCTTGAACTGGGTCATGCGGTTGAGCCAGCCGAGGCGCGCGACGCAGTTGAACACCCAGGCGAGCTCGGCGTGCTGCGGCACCTGGCTCTGGTTGAACACGATCGAGCGCTTCGGATCGATGCCGGCGGCCAGGAACGCGGCGGTGACCTCGCGGATCTGACCCTTCAGCGCCTCCGGGTCCTGCCACAAGGTGATCGCGTGCAGGTCGACGACGCAGTACAGGCACTGCGCCTCGCGCGCCTGCATCTCGACGAAGCGCTTGATCGCCCCGAGGTAGTTGCCGAGATGCAGGTTGCCCGTCGGCTGCACGCCCGAGAACACCAGTTCCTTGAACGCGGCCATCGGCGCGGTCCCTCGAATGCCGGGCCGAGGCGATCTCGCGTCCCTGGAAGGGCGGGTTTCTGGCACCCGGGGGACGAGCCGGTCAAGGCGAGGGGCGACTACGGCTCAGGGCAATCGCCTGAAAGCGCTGGCCCTGTCTTTCTGACGCCCTCAATCGCCGACGCCCGCCTCCACGAGCACAAACTTTCGCCCCGCTACGCTTTGCAGGACCGAAGTCCTGAAAGGCCCGGTCCTCCGCGAGCGCTCTTCGCGCCCTCAAGTTGCTGAACGCGGCTTCGACCGACCGCTATTGTCTATGGCTCGCGGTAGGCCACCTGCGCGCTCGGGCAGAGGTCGACGAGCACGCAGCGGCAGCAGGCGGGCTTGCGGTGGTGGCAGACCTGCTGGCCGTGCAGCATCAGGATCTCGTGGTTGTCGTAGAGGTCCTGGGCCGACCAGTCGGCGGGAAGCTGCGACCTCAAGATCGGGTGCGACGGGCCGACATCCATCTTCGGACCGATCAGCCCGAGGCGCTGGGCGACGCGGTGGTGGTGGCTGTCCACCGGCAGAGCCGCCATGCGCAGCACCGAGAACGACAGCACGGCTGCGCTGGTCTTGGGGCCGATTCCGGGGATCGCCTCGAGCCAGGCCCGCGCCGCGTCCACCGTCATCTCCCCCAGGAAGTCGAGCGACAGGCCGCCGTGGCGCGCCTCCACCGCCCGCAGAACGGCCTGGATGCGCGGCGCCTTCAGCTCCGGCCAGGTCACGCCGCGGATCGTCTCCTCGATCGCCTCCACCGGGGCGGCGAGCAGGTCCGCCCAGTCCGGAAAGCGCGCGCGCAACGCCTTGAACGCACGGCCCGAATCGGCGTTGCGGGTGCGGTGCGAGAGCAGCGACGAGACCAGCTCGGAGAGCGGATCGAGGCTGTGGAAGTACGGGATCGGGCAACCGTAGACCGGGCACAGCCGGCGGTGGATCTCCAGCGCCTTCGCCGTGAGGTCGGCGGGCGGCCCATCCGTCGCCGCGGCTGCGCGGAGAGGGCGGGCGGCGGCGAAGAGGTCGTGGCGGTTCGCGCTGGGCATGGGGGCGGAATCCGCGAGGATTCCCGCCGGTTCCCCAGCCCGATGCCGCAGGGTTAGAACATGTTCTTCACGCGAGCCGGCATCCACCTCGCTTGGAAATGCTCAACGGGTCAGCGCGTAGATGTTCACGTCGAGCTTGTCGTCGGCCTTGTCGGCGAGGTCGGTGACGTATTCCTCGATGAAACGGTCCTGGACGACGATGTCCTTGGCGTCGAGGTAGGTCGTCAGGGTCTCGTAGGTGCCGTCGATGTCGTCGTAGGAGCCCTTGTGCGGGAAGCGCAGGGCCTTGCCGGACGGGGTGGTGCCGAAGCGCAGGCCGTCGGCGGCGGTCGGCGCCGGGTCGGGCGCGGACGCCACTGGGATCATCGCCTCGTAGGCGAAGCCGTCGTCGTCGGTCCGGGTGAAGACCGCGAGCGGGCGACCGGTCGGCGCGATGCCGGCCTTGGCCAGGTCGGCCTCGATCCGGGCGAAGGCGTCCTTAAGGCTCGGCACCGCCTCGTCCCACTTCGTCTTGCCGGCCAGGATCGCGGCGGGCTTGGCCGGCAACGTCACCGCGTCCACGTCGTCGGCGTTGGCCGGCGCCTCCACCAGGGTTTTTCGCCCGGAGGTCTGGGGAGGGGACGAGGAAGGAGCCTGCGCTTGCGGCGGGGCAGGAGGCGGCGCGGCGGCGGGGGACGGCGCCGAAGGCAGGGTCGGCGCGGTGATCGCCTTCTCGGGCGCGGGCGCGGCGGACTTGTTCGGGTCGGCCGGCGGGTTCGGCGCGGTGGTCGTCGGCAGCGGATCGGTGACCGCGGGGGAGGGCGCCGTCGAGGCCGGCGGCGGGGGCTGCTGCGCCAGGGCGGGCAGGCTCCCGCAGGCGGCGGCGGAGGCGGCAAGGAGGCCGGCGACGAGCGTGAGGCGAGGGCGGGTCAAGGCGGCGCTCCGGGGAAGGCAGTGGAGGCGAGGGCAGTGGAGGCAAAGGAAAAGGAGACAAGGGCGTCGAGGCTACGGCCGAGGCCGCCGCGAACCGAATCGGTACGGTCCCGTCTCGCCCGAAGGTAGTGACGAACACCGTCCTTCGCGAGGCCATGCACGCGCGTTCCGATCGCACGGTGCGCGGACGCGGCGGATCTGCCACGCCCCTCGCGCCGGAGGCCGGCCTTGCCATATACGGTGCTCCGACGGGCTCTCGGACGACGCCCGGCCCCCACCCCCGCGACGACGCGGTTCGAACCACCATGGCCGCATGAGCGCACTCGCCCACAGACGCTTCCTGAAGATGCACGGCGCCGGCAACGCGATCGTGGTGCTGGACCTGCGCGGCACCGACATCCGCGTCGCCCCCGAGGAGGCGCGCGCCATCGCCGCCGATCCGGCCTCGAGCTTCGACCAGCTGATGGTGCTGCACGATTCCGCGAGCCGCGGCGCCGACGCGTTCATGCGGATCTACAACACCGACGGCTCGGAATCGGGCGCCTGCGGCAACGGCACCCGCTGCGTCGCCTACGCGATGCTCGACGACCCGGCCATGGCGCGGCCCGTCGAGACCGGGCGGCTGGTGCTGGAGACGGTCGCCGGCCGCGTCGAGGTCAAGCGCGTCGCCGAACGCTCCTTCACCGTCGACATGGGCCGCCCGCGCCTCGCCTGGAACGAGATCCCGCTGCGCGATCCGTTCCCGGACACGCGGCGGATCGAGCTGCAGATCGGGCCGATCGACGACCCCATCCTGCATTCGCCGGGCGCGGTGAACATGGGCAACCCGCACGCGGTCTTCTTCACCGATCGCGACCCCGACACGTTCGACCTCGGGCAGATCGGCCCGATGCTGGAGAACCATCCGATCTTCCCCGAGCGCGCCAACATCTCTGTGGCGCAGGTCCGGGGGCGGGAGGCGATCAAGCTCCGGGTCTGGGAGCGCGGCGCCGGCTTGACGCTGGCCTGCGGCACCGCCGCCTGCGCCGCCGTCGTCGCCGCCTCGCGCCTCAGGATGATCGGCCGGCAGGCCACCGTGAGCCTGCCCGGCGGCGACCTGTTCGTGGAGTGGCGCGCCGACGACCACGTGCTGATGACCGGCCCGGTCTTCCTCGTCGCCGAAGGCCGGTTCGCACCCGCCCTGTTCGCCCAGGACGCCGCCTGATGGCGGTCGAGACGCTGACCTTCGGCTGCCGGCTGAACACGGTCGAGGCCGAGGTGATGCGCGGCCTTGCGGAGCCAGGAGCGCATGGGCGCGACCGCGTCGTGGTCAACACCTGCGCCGTCACCACGGAAGCCGGGAGGCAGGCGCGCAAGGCGATCCGCCGCCTGCACCGCGAGCGGCCCGACGCCGAGATCGTCGTCACCGGCTGCGGCGCGCAGATCGAGACCGCCGCCTACGCCGCGATGCCCGAGGTCGCCCGGCTGGTCGGCAACGGCGACAAGCTCTCGCCCGCGGCCTGGCGGCCGGACGCGAAAGGTGCGCGCGACGCGGTCGGCGACGTGTTCGCCGCCCGGCACGCCGAGCCGACGCGGATCGCGGGCGTGGCCGGGCACACCCGCGCCTTCGTGCCTGTGCAGAACGGCTGCGACCACCGCTGCACCTTCTGCGTCATCCCGTTCGGGCGCGGGCATTCGCGCTCGGTGGCGCCCGACGCGGCGATCGCGCAGGTCCGGCGCATCGTCGCCCACGGTGGGCGCGAGGTCGTGCTGACCGGCGTCGACCTCACCGCCTACGGCCGCGACTTCTCGAACGCTGGCGAGAGCCTCGGCACGCTGGTCCTGGCGATCCTCGCCGCGGTGCCGGAGCTGTCGCGCCTGCGCCTGTCCTCGATCGATTCGATCGAGGCCGACGACACCCTGATGCGGGCGATCGGCGACGAGCCCCGGCTGATGCCGCACCTGCACCTGTCGCTCCAGGCCGGCGACGACCTCGTGCTCAAGCGGATGAAGCGCCGGCATGGGCGCGCCGACGCGATCCGCTTCTGCGACGCGGTGCGGCGCCTGCGGCCGGACGCGGTGTTCGGCGCCGACCTCATCGCCGGCTTCCCGACCGAGACCGAGGACCAGTTCGCCCGCTCCCTCGACCTCGTCGCGGAATGCGGGCTGACGCATCTCCACGTCTTCCCGTACTCGCCCCGCCCGGGGACGCCGGCCGCGCGGATGCCGCCGGTTGCGCCCGAGGTCGTCCGCGCCCGCGCCGCGCGCCTGCGTGCGGCGGGCGAGGCGGCCCTCCTCCGCCACCTCGACGGCGAGGTCGGCCGGTCGCACCGGGTGCTGGCGGAGCGCGGCGGCGTCGGCCGCACCGAAGGGTTCACGCCGGTGCGGATCGCGGCGGAGCCCGGCACGATCCTCGACGTGACGATCGCCGGGCACGACGGCCGCGCGCTGCTGGCCGCCTGATCGCAAGCGAACCGGCGCGTGGCCGCCCCGGTCCGAGGGTCACCCGGCCCAGCCGCAGGCCGACAGCCCGTCCCGCATGTGCTCGGGTGCCGGCGCCTCGGCGACCACGGGCGGCTTCTTCGGGTAGAGCGGCAAGGCGAGGCCGCGCGCATGCAGTTGCAGGCCGGGGCCGCCGTGGCGGGCCGCGGTGCCGTAGATCGGATCCCCGACGATCGGGAACCCCGATGCGGCGCAGTGCACCCGGAGCTGATGGGTGCGGCCGGTGACCGGGATCAGCTCGAGCCAGGCCTGGCTCGCGGACCGACCGAGCACGCGCCAGCGCGTCGTCGACGGGTCGCCGGCCGGGTCGGCCTTCATCCACCACGAGCGTGGATCGCTCGACCGCCGTGCGAGCGGCAGGTCGATCTGGCCCTCGTCGTCCGGGGGCGCACCCTCGACCAGCGCCCAGTAGGTCTTCCGCGCCTGCGCGTTGGCGAACAGCTTGTTGAGGCGCGCCAGCGCCTGCGCATGACGCCCGAGGGCTAAGCAGCCGGAGGTGTCGCGGTCGAGCCGGTGCGCGGCCTCCGGGCGCCGCGGCAGGCCGAAGCGCAGGCCGTCGAGGTGGTCGGTCAGGGTCTCGCCGCCCTTGGGCCCCGGATGCACCGGCAAACCCGCGGGCTTGTCGATGACGAGGACCAGGGCATCGCGGTAGAGCAGGCGCACGCCTATGTCAGACGAGAATGCGGCAGGCGACGACATGCCTCCCGGCTAACGGTGCCGGGGCGCGGGA
The DNA here is from genome assembly GCF_022179125.1 of Methylobacterium cerastii. Classification (GTDB taxonomy): domain Bacteria; phylum Pseudomonadota; class Alphaproteobacteria; order Rhizobiales; family Beijerinckiaceae; genus Methylobacterium; species Methylobacterium cerastii. The sequence goes on along the minus strand of NZ_BPQG01000036.1, from coordinate 126,589 downwards.
GCAAGGACGACATGAGCCAAGACGAGAAGCCGGGCTGGTTCGGCCGCCTGTTCGGGCGCAAGGGCGCGACCGAAGCCCCCGAGCCGCCGCCGGACTCGCCCGCCTCCCCGGCGGAAGGGCAGCCGGACTTCGCCACGGCTGCCGACGACGTGGCGCACGTGCCGCTGCCGCCGGCCGAGCCGTCGCCGGTCGACCCCGAGCGGAACGCGGTGCCCGACGAGATCGAAGGCGCCGACCTTCAGCCGATCGCGGGCGAGCCCGAGACGCCCCCCTCCGGCACCGCCGGCGACGACCCGGCCCGCGGCGCCGAGCCTGCCGACACCACGACGGTCGCCCGCGAGCCGGTGACCGCGCCCGACGCTGGGCCTGAGGCCGGCGCCGGCGCGCCGGACATCCAACCGGTCGACGTCGCGGCCGCGCTCGCTCACGACGCCCTCGCCGACGACGAGACGGCATCGGAGCCGGCGTCGGAGAAGCGCGGCTGGTGGACCCGGCTGACCTCGGGGATGAAGCGGACCTCGTCGGCCCTGTCCGACCGGGTCACCGGCCTGTTCACGAAGCGCAAGCTCGACGCCAACACCTTGGAGGACCTGGAGGACGCGCTGATCCAGGCCGATTTCGGCGTCGAGACCGCGACGCGGATCTCGGATGCCGTGGGCAAGGGCCGCTACGAGAAGGGCATCTCCCCCGACGAGGTCCGGGCGATCCTGGCGACCGAGGTCGAGCGGGCGCTGGAGCCGGTGGCCAAGCCCCTGGTCGTCGATCCCACCAAGAAGCCGTTCGTGATCCTGATGATCGGCGTGAACGGCGCCGGCAAGACCACGACGCTGGGCAAGCTGTCGCTCAGCCTTAAGGCGGAGGGCCGCTCGGTGATGCTGGCGGCGGGCGACACCTTCCGCGCCGCCGCGATCGAGCAGCTGAAGGTCTGGGGCGAGCGCACCGGCACGCCGGTGGTGAGCGGGGCGCAGGGCGCGGACGCGGCGGGGCTGGCCTTCGACGCCCTCAAGCGCGCGAAGGCCGAGGGCACCGACGTGCTCCTGATCGACACCGCCGGCCGGCTGCAGAACAAGGCCGGGCTGATGGCGGAGCTGGAAAAGATCATCCGCGTGCTGCGCAAGAGCGATCCCGAGGCGCCGCATGCGACGCTGCTGGTTCTCGACGCCACCGTCGGCCAGAACGCCCTGTCCCAAGTCGAGCTGTTCTCGAAAGCCGCGCCGGTCTCGGGGCTGGTGATGACCAAGCTCGACGGCACAGCCCGCGGCGGCATCCTGATCGCGCTGGCCGCGAAGTTCGGCCTGCCGGTGCACTTCATCGGCGTCGGCGAGGGCGTCGACGACCTGGAGCCGTTCGCGGCGCGCGACTTCGCGCGGGCGATCGCGGGGCTGGAGAAGGGCTGACGCCCGACGCGGACCGAACGGCCTGCAGTGCAGTCGCGGGTCGTCAGCAGGTCGCCGTCGCGCCGGGTGCCGCCTCCGAAAGGTCGAGCCCTTCGACCAAGGCATCGAACACCGCGCGACAGCGGGCGTTCGTCTTCAGGTCCTCGTGCATCACGATCCAGAGGGGCAGCGTCAGGGTGATCGCGGGCAGGACGCGCACCAGCGCCGGGTCGCGCCGGGCGATCGCCACCTGGCAGATGCCGATGCCGAACCCTGACCGGATCGCGGCGACCTGGGCGAGGTTGCTGTCGGCCCTCAGAGCGAACGTGCGCCGGTCGAGCGGCGGCAACCGGGCGGCCATGGCCCGAAGCGCCGGGGTCTCGGTGTCGTAGCCGATCACGTCATGGGCTGAGAGGTCGCCGATGGCGGCCGGCGTCCCGGCTCGGTCCAGGTAGTCGCGGTGGGCGTGGAACCCGAGATCCACCGGCGGCAGGCGGCGCGCCAGCAACGCCCCCTGGGTCGGCTCGACCATGCGGATCGCGATGTCCGCCTCGCGCGCGAGCAGGTCGCCGACCACGTCCGAGAGCGCCAGCTCGATCGCCAGAGCGGGATGCGCCCGCCTGAGCCGGGTCAGGATCGGCGGCAAGTGCTCGACGCCGACGACGTCGCTCGCCGTGATCCGCACCGTCCCGGCGAAGTCGCCCTGGGCGCCGCTGGCGGCCCGCAGCAACGCGGCGGCGGTCGTCGCCATGGTCCGCGCGTGCGGGCGCAGCGACACCGCAAGCTCGGTCGGTTCGAGCCCGCGCTGCGACCGCACGAACAGGTCGGCGCCCAGCGCCGACTCCAGCGCATCCACGTGGCGGGCGACGGTCGGTTGCGTCGTCCCGAGCGCACGCGCGGCTGCCGACAGCGAGCCAGCGTCGAGCACGGCGAGCAGAGTGCGATAGAGCGCCCAATCGGGATCGTGGTTCATCCGTTTGCGTATAGCAGGACCACGGACTTCGCCAATTTTCGATGTGCCCGCCGAGGTGCATCGTCCTGCCTTCAGCGATGAGGGACAGGACGATGACGCAGCAGATCACGATCTTCGGCTACGGCGCGGTCGGGCGGCCGATCGCCGAGCGGCTGGCCGCACGCGGAGACCGCATGCGGGTCGCAACCCGCACACGCCCGGCGGACCTCCAGGCCGGCGTCGAGCATCAGGTCTGCGACGTCCTGAATCCTGCCGACGTGCGGCGCGCGCTCGACGGGTCGGCGCAGGCGGTACTCGCGGTCGGCTTCCCCTACGACGCGCGGGTGTGGCGGACGGCCTGGCCGCGAACGATGCACGCCGTGGTCGAGGGCTGCGCCGAGGCGGGGGCGCGGCTGGTCTTCATCGACAACCTCTACCAACTCGGGCCGCAGACGGCGCCGCGCACCGAGGACATGCCGCTGACCGCAGGCGGCGAGAAGCCGGCGATCCTGGCCGAGGTCACCCGGATCTGGCAGGGAGCGCGAGCCCGCGTGCCGGTGGCGGCCCTGCGCTGCTCCGATTTCTACGGACCCGGCGTCGCCAACTCCCATCTCGGCGCCTTCGCATTCGGTGCGCTGGCGAAGGGCCGGCCGGCGCAATTGCTCGTGCCGGCCGACACGGCGCACGACTTCGCCTACGTCCCGGACGTCGCGCGGGCGGCTTTGCTGCTTCTCGACGCCCCCGACGCGGATTTCGGGCAGGCCTGGAACGTTCCGTGCGCGCCGACGCGGAGCCCGCGCGCCCTGCTGACGATGGGCGCCGGCGTGCTCGGCAAGCGGCTCAGGCTGTGGGCCGTCCCCTTCGCGATGCTGCGGCCGCTCGGGCTGGTCTACCGCTTCGCGCGCGAGGTGGCCGATGTCGGATTCACCTGGGATCGTGCCTACGTGATCGACGGCGGCAAGTTCGCCCGCCGCTTCGGCTTCGTGCCGACCCCGTTCGAAGTGGGCGTGCCGGCCACCGTCCGCCGTTTCGCCGAGGCGCGTTGACGGGGGCGAGGACACGATGGCGCAGGGCCGGCCGGCATCCGGCCCGTGCCGGCAGCCCCGGTGGACCGCACCCGTCGTCATCGATACAGACGCATCGACGCGATGGGCCCGTTCCGGCTCCCTGGCCAGCATGATGCAGATCGAATCCGTACCCCCGCGCCGACACCTCGCGCCGCTCCCCAAGCTGGCGCTCGAACTCGGGCCGCTGGTGATCTTCTTCCTCGGCAACGCCTACGCCGAGCGCTTCGGCGTAGACCCCGACCACAAGCTGTTCGTGGCGACCGGGGTGTTCATCGTGGCGACCGTCGTGGCGCTCGCCGTGCACTTCGCCCTGGTGCGCCGGCTGCCGATCATGCCGATGGTGTCGGGCGTGGTGGTCGTCGTCTTCGGCGGGCTGACGCTCTACCTGCAGGACAAGACCTTCATCATGGTGAAGCCCACCATCGTGAACACGCTGTTCGGCCTGGTGCTGCTCGGCGGCCTCGCCTTCGGCAAGTCCCTGCTCTCGGTGGTGCTCGACTCGGTGTTCTCGCTCACCGACGAGGGCTGGCGGAAGCTGACCTTCCGCTGGGGGCTGTTCTTCCTGGCGCTCGCCGTGCTCAACGAGGCGGTGTGGCGGACGCAGAGCGAAGATTTCTGGGTGAACTTCAAGGTGTTCGGCATCATGCCGCTCACCGTCGTGTTCGCGCTCGCCCAGACGCCGCTATTGACCCGCTACGAGCGCAGGAAGTCCGACGTGTAACGGCGCGCAGGTTCTCGCGCAGAGACAGCCCCGACGGCGTCGGCCGGCGGCAAGCGCGACCGCGCGCCGCCGCCGGTGCGGCGGACGGCCCGCCAGGGCCAACGAAGAATTTCCTTCCTACTTCGCGGCTACCTTGCCGGCCGCGCGGATCTTGGCGATCACCTCGGCGAGATTTTCCGGGGTGACGATACCGACGAGCTTGTCGCGGATCACGCCGTCCGGGCCGATGATGAAGGTCTCGGGCACGCCGTAGACACCGAAATCGATGCCGACGCGGCCGGTCTCGTCGTGGCCCACCGCCTGGAACGGCACGCCGTTGCGCGTCAGGAACCGGCGTCCGTTCTCGGCGGCGTCCTTGTAGTCGATCCCGACGAGCCGGATGCCGGGCTCGCGCGCCAAGCGCATCAGCATCGGATGCTCGACCTGGCACGGCGCGCACCACGAGGCCCAGACGTTGAGCACCGTGACGCCGCCCTTCAGGTCGGCGCTCGACAGGCCGGGCACCGGCTTGCCGTCGGCGGTGAGGCCGGCCACCGCCGGCAGGGTGAAGCTCGGCACCGGCTTGCCGATCAGCGCCGAGGGGAGGGCGGCTGGGTCGGCGCCGGAGCGCAGGCGCAGGAAGAACACCGCCGCCAGCACCGCGAAGGCCAGCACCGGGACGACGACGAGGAGCGAGCGGCGGACCGGCTCCGGAGGGGTCTCGACGCTCACCGGCGATCCTCCGCCTGGAGCTGGGACAGCGCCCGCCGCTGCGCGCGCCGGTCGCGGACCGCGTTGAGCACGAGCCCCGCCATCACCAGCGCGGTGAAGGCGTAGGAGGCGAGAATGAAGCCGCCGTGGCTGCCGAGGTCGAGACTCATGCGTTTATGAAATCCGAAGGAGCTTGTGCAGAAGCGCGCTCATGCCTGCGCCGCCCGCTCGAGGGCGGCGACGTCCAGCTTGACCATGGTCTGCATGGCCGCGAAGACGCGGGCCGAGACGGCGGGGTTGGGGTCGGCCAGGAGGCGCGGCAGCACCTCCGGCACGATCTGCCAGGGCACGCCCCAGCGGTCGCGAAGCCAGCCGCACATGATGGCGCCGCCCCCGTCGGCGATGAGGCCCGCCCAGAGCCGGTCGACCTCCGCCTGGTCGGCGCAGGCGACCGAGATCGAGGCCGCCATGCCGTACTCGGCCGGCGTGCCGCCGTTCAGCGCCTGAAAACTCTGGCCGCCGAGGGTGAAGGCGACGAGGATCGCATCGCCGGCCGCCCCGCCCGGCCACGCGCTGGATGCGGTCGATGCGCGAGTCCGGAACGAGGTCGACGTAGAGGCGGACCGCCGCCTCCGCGTCGGTGCCGAACCACAGGCAGGTGCTCGCTTTCGTCGGGCTCGCCTTGGTCATCAGCCGCATCTCCCTTGCGGACGGCGCGTCCGCGATCAGACCGCCTGGCCGAGGGGCAGGGCGCGACCGGCCTCGGAGGCCGTCACGGTCGAGCCGGCGTCGAGGCGCTCCGCCTCGCGGATCGTCAGCGTCCGCACGCGGCGGCGCATGATCTCGGTGCGCATCGCGTAGAGGTGCAGAGTGGTGCCGCCGAGGGTGGCGGCACCGATCATCACCAGCAGCGGGTAGAGCATCGACGGGTCGATGGTCGAGCCGCCCATGCGCAGGATCGAGGCCGGCTGGTGCAGAGTCGACCACCAGTTCACGGAGAACTTGATGATCGGCAGGTTGATCGCGCCGACGAGCGTCAGGATCGCGACGGAGCGGGCGGCCCGGTTCGGATCCTCCATCGTCCGCCACAGGGCAATGATGCCGCAATAGATCAGGAACAGGATCAGCATCGAGGTGAGCCGCGCGTCCCAGACCCAGTAGGTGCCCCACATCGGCTTGCCCCAGAGCGAGCCGGTGACGAGGCAGATCAGGGTGAAGGCCGCCCCGATCGGGGCTGCGGCGCGCTGCGCCACGTCGGCGAGCGGATGGCGCCAGACCAAGGTGCCGATCGCCGACAGGCTCATCGAGCCGTAGAAGAACACCCCGAGCCAGGCCGCAGGCACGTGGATGAACATGATCCGCACGGTCTCGCCCTGCTGGTAGTCTGGCGGGGCGACGAACCACGACAGGTACAGCCCGAGCGCGAGGATCGCGGTCGAGATCGCGGCGAGCCACGGCACCAGCGTGCCGGACCAGCGCATGAAGTGGCTCGGGTTGGACAGGCGCGTCCAGAGGGGCGTCGACATGGGCCATGTCTTAGCGCGGGGTGCGGTGCAGCGGCAATGCGCACGTCTGGCGCAGGGGGACGCCGAGCTGGAGGCCGCCGAGCTCAGGCGTAGCGCCACCGGCATTGCAGGATCTCGACGGCCTGCGTCTCACCATGGCCGCCGACCCGGTAGACGAGGCGGTGGGAGCCGGTGATCCGCCGAGACCACCATCCGCTCAGGTTGCCGCGCAGCGGCTCGGGTTTGCCGATGCCGGTGAACGGCGTCCGCCGGACCTCGCGGATCAAATCGTTGATGCGCTTGAGGGTTGCGGGGTCGGATGCCTGCCAGAACAGGTAATCTTCCCAGGCGTGGTCGGCCCAGAGGAGCTTCACCCCTCGATCAGATCGTGTTCGGACCCGCCACCGGCCTCGATCTGGGCGGCGGCTTCGAGAAGCCGCTTCGCGTTGGCCGGCGTGCCGAGGAGATGGAGCGTCTCGCGCAGCTGATCGAGTTCTGCGAGCGGCAGAATCACGAGAGGCTCGTGGTTCTGCCGCGTGACGACCAGTTCCGATCGGTCGTTCTCAACCTGGTCGAGATGCGCGGCGAAGTTCCGCCGAAGCTCGGTCAAGCCGACTTGCGCCATGACAACCATCCGATCTGTACAGGAGAACGTACATATCGCGCGATGATGCCACGGCGCAAGGTCGAGCGCGGAAGGATCGTGCTTCGCGGACCCGGAAGCCCGTCGGCGTTCAGGCGCCCCGGATCATTCGCACTCGGAAAGGACGAGCTTGCAGTTCGGACACTTGTCGAAGGCCATCTCCTTGGCGGCGGCCTCGGTGCGGCCCCAGCCGACGCCGTAGGTGGTGCGGTTGGAGACGTAGGCGCCGCAGCTGTCGAAGCGGGCCACGACCTTGCAGTTGTCGTTGCCCATCTTGGCGCATTGCCGCATCGCGGCGGCGCCGGCGGCCTCGCGCGAATCGCCCCAGCCGATGCCGTAGCCCTCGTCGCCGGCCTTCTGGCCCTCTTCGGTGTCCACGGCGAAGGCGCCGGCGGCGGCGGCGGGTGCGGTCGCGAGAAGCGCCAGGAGCAGCGCGGACATCAGGGTCTTCATCGGTACGTCCCCATCGAATCTGACAGGGCGGGCGAACCCTTCGCGCCGCCCCTGCAGGACGTCTGATAAGGCAGTGCGGCGCAAAGGAAATTGCACCTCCGTTCCGATCTCTTGCCTCAGCGTCCCGGGCTCATTCCGACCAGCGCAGGGCCGCCGCCGCGGCGAAGGTCCCGACCAGGGCCGCGATCAGGCTGAGGCCGGTCAGGATCATCAGCGGGGTCGCGAAGGGCACGGTGCCACCGAGCGCCGACTGCGCCGCCGAGACGCCGAAGATCAGCGTCGGGATCATCAGGGGCAGCACCAGCACGGCGAGGATCAGGCCGCCCCGACGGATCGAGGCGGTGAGCGCGGCGCCCACCGCACCCACGAAGGTGAGCGCCGGCGTGCCCACGAGCAGCGTCAGCGCGGTCGCGGCCATGGCGGTGCCGTCCAGCGCCACCAGCAGCCCGAACAGCGGCGAGGCCAGCGCCAGCGGCAGCCCGGTGGTGAGCCAGTGCGCGATCACCTTGGCCAGCACCACGAGTTCGAGCGGAACCGGGGCCGCGGTCATCAGGTCGAGGGAGCCATCCTCCTCGTCGGCCTGGAACAGGCGGTCGAGTCCGATCAGCGTCGCCAGCACCGCCGAGAGCCACAGGATCGCCGGGCCGATCCGCGAGAGCAGGTTGAGGTCGGGGCCGAGCGCGAACGGCACCAGCGCGACGATCATCAGGAAGAAGACCAGCGACAGCATGCCCGACCCGCCGACGCGGGAGGCCAGCGTCAGGTCGCGGGCGACGAGGGCGACGAGGATGCGGATCACGCCCAAACCTCCTCCGAGTCGGCCGCCGGCTCGGGCGCCCGCGGCGCGGCCTGCGCGATGTGGAGGTTGCGCGCGTCGTCGAGGCCGAGGGCCTGGTGGGTGGCGGCGATGACGAGGCCGCCCGCCGCCCGATGCTCGGCCATCAGCCCGGCGAGCACGCCCTGCGACGCGGTGTCGAGGGCCGCCGTCGGCTCGTCGAGAAGCCAGAGCGGGCGGGCGCAGACGAGGAGGCGGGCGAGCGCCACCCGGCGCCGCTGCCCGGCGGACAGGTAGGCGACCGGCAGGTCCAGGGCGTGGGCGAGGCCGAGCCGGTCGAGCGCCGCCCGCGGGCTCAGCCGCTTCGTCCCCAGTAGGCTTTGGGCGAAGGCGAGGTTCTCGGCCGCCGTCAGGCTGCTCTTCAGCCCGTCGCGATGGCCGACCGCGTGCAAGCATTCGGGAAGCGCCGCTTCGCCCATGTCGTGGACGGTGAGGCGCCCGGAATCCGGCCGCAGCCGCCCGGACAGGATCGCGAGCAGGCTCGACTTGCCCGCCCCGTTGCGGCCGGTGACGGTGATCGCTTCGCCCGGACCGATCGCGAAGGACAGCCCGGAGAAGATCCTTCGCCCCGAGCGGCGGCAAGTGAGGGCGTCAACGGTCAGCCGCACGAAGGTTGCCTGTTCAGGAGGTGAAACGTCTCGATTTAACGGTAGACGGCCCGGCGGTGGCCGATCCGAACGGTCTCGTCCTCGATCGATGCAATGATCCGATAGTCGCCGACCCGATATTTCCAGAGGCCGCCCAGCCGCGAACCCTTCAGCGCTTCACCGAGGCTTCGCGGATCGTTCGAGGGCGATAGGCGGTCCTGAAGAAAGCGGAGAATCCGCGTGGTTGTCTCTCGGTCGAGCTTGTCGAGTTCGCGTTCCGCGGACCGTTCGAACTCAATCCGCCAAGCCATATCGGTCCATAACCGCCCGCAGGGGAACGGCCTGGCTCTCGCCGCGCTGCAGGGCTGCGACCCGGCTCTCCGCGATCTCGACGTCCTCGATCTCGTCGAGATGGTCCTGGATCGCCTCGCGCACGTGGTCGTCCGCGCTGCGGCCGGTGCGTCTGGCCAGGGCGTCGAGGCGGCGTTCGATCTCCGGCGGCAAGTCGAGGGCGAGCATGGCAGTCTCCAGCGCGCGCAAGGCTTACGATGGCGGCGCGCATCCGTCCATTCGCCCTGCCGCGTCCTGCGATCACGATGAAGCCCGCGGCCCCCGCGCCGCCTTGCCCGGTTGCGCGAGGCGGCGGAGCCGCGCAACCTCCCCCGTCCCGGGGCAAGCGGCGTTCCGCGATCTTGGGACGCCGGGACGCACCGCCGACACGGAGGATGTCGCCATGACCAAGCCCTCGCACTCCGCGAAGCTTCGCGTGAACGATCCGCAAGCCCGGACGGAAGCCGAGATGGCCCAAGACCCCGATGCGGTCGCCGGCCGCGCGATCGTGGAGGCGCGGGTCGCGCTCTGCACCCGGGACGAGCAGGCCGCGTTCTGGGCGGCGGTGCGGCGCTGCTTCGGCGGCCCGGCGCCGGAGGCCACCGCCTGAGCCGGGCGGAGAAGGCCGCGGGGGCGGACAGCCTCGCGGCACTGTCACCCGCGACACGGTAGCGGGCAGATTCGAATCGTTCTATACGGTCCCCAGGCTGCGCCGCGCGACCTTCGAGCGTCCAATTCGCTCCTCGCGCACCCTCCTGCCCGGGCACCCCCGGGGCGGCGCGCGCTCCCTGCGAGCGCAGTCAGGCCGAACACCGGTTTCGTGGCGCGGGTTATGCCTGCGCGTGTTCGACAAACGCCAGCGAGGATCAGACCAGCCGTGGCTTCACTCGACAGCTTCAAGTCCCGTCAGACGCTTACCGCGGCGGGCAAGACCTATACCTACTACTCGATCCCGGAGGCCGAGAAGAACGGCCTCGCCAACTCCACCGCCCTGCCGTTCTCGATGAAGGTGATCCTCGAGAACCTGCTGCGCTACGAGGACGACCGCTCGGTCAAGAAGGGCGACATCGAGGCGACCGTCGCCTGGGTCGACAACCGCGGCAAGACCGAGACCGAGATCGCCTTCCGCCCCTCGCGCGTGCTGATGCAGGACTTCACCGGCGTGCCGGCGGTGGTCGACCTGGCGGCCATGCGCGACGCCATGGTGGCGCTGGGCGGCGACCCCCAGAAGATCAACCCGCTGGTGCCGGTCGACCTCGTGATCGACCACTCGGTGATCGTCGACGAGTTCGGCACGCCGAAGGCGCTGTCGGACAACGTCGCGCTGGAATACGAGCGCAACGGCGAGCGCTACACCTTCCTCAAGTGGGGCCAGTCGGCGTTCGACAACTTCTCCGTGGTCCCGCCCGGCACCGGCATCTGCCACCAGGTCAACCTCGAATACCTGTCGCAGACCGTCTGGACGAAGAAGGTGGACGGGGCTGAGGTCGCCTATCCCGACTCGCTCGTCGGCACCGATTCGCACACCACCATGGTCAACGGCATGGCCGTGCTCGGCTGGGGCGTCGGCGGCATCGAGGCGGAAGCCGCGATGCTCGGCCAGCCGCTGTCGATGCTGATCCCCGAGGTCGTGGGCTTCAAGCTCTCCGGCAAGCTGCCCGAGGGCACCACCGCCACCGACCTCGTGCTCACCGTCACGCAGATGCTGCGCAAGAAGGGCGTGGTCGGCAAGTTCGTGGAATTCTACGGCCCCGGCCTCGACGCGATGGCGGTCGCCGACCGCGCCACCATCTCGAACATGGCGCCGGAATACGGCGCGACCTGCGGCTTCTTCCCGATCGACCGCAAGACCATCGACTTCCTGACGGTCACCGGCCGCACCGACGAGCGCATCGCCCTGGTCGAGGCCTACGCCAAGGCGCAGGGGATGTGGCGCGACGCCGACACCCCGGACCCGGTCTTCACCGACACCCTCGCCCTCGACATGGGCGACGTGCGGCCCTCGCTCGCCGGCCCGAAGCGCCCGCAGGACCGGGTGCTGCTCGACGCCGCCAAGCCCGGCTTCGCCGGCTCGATGGAGACCGAGTTCCGCAAGGCCGCCGACATCGCCAAGCGCTACCCGGTCGAGGGCGCGAACTACGACATCGGCCACGGCGACGTGGTGATCGCGGCGATCACGAGCTGCACCAACACCTCGAACCCGTCGGTGATGATCGGCGCCGGGCTGCTCGCCCGCAACGCCGTCGCCAAGGGCCTGCGCTCGAAGCCCTGGGTGAAGACGTCGCTGGCGCCCGGTAGCCAGGTCGTCGCCGAGTACCTCGAGAAGGCCGGGCTGCAGCAGCCGCTCGACGCGCTGGGCTTCAATCTGGTCGGCTTCGGCTGCACCACCTGCATCGGCAATTCCGGCCCGCTGCCGGCCGCGATCTCGAAGGCGATCAACGACAACGACGTGGTCGCCGCCGCCGTGCTCTCGGGCAACCGCAACTTCGAGGGCCGCGTGAACCCCGACGTGCGGGCGAACTACCTCGCCTCGCCGCCGCTCGTCGTCGCCTACGCGCTCGCCGGCTCGATGCAGATCGACATCACCACAGAGCCGCTCGGCGTCGGGTCGGACGGTCAGCCGGTCTACCTCAAGGACATCTGGCCGACGACGGCCGAGGTGGCGCAGTTCATCGAGGCGAACATCACCTCGGCGCTGTTCAAGTCGCGCTACGCCGACGTCTTCACCGGCGACGCGAACTGGCAGGGCGTCGAGGTCGTCGAGGCCGAGACCTTCGCCTGGAACGGCGGCTCCACCTACGTGCAGAACCCGCCCTACTTCGAGGGCATGACCATGGAGCCGGCCCCGGTCCAGGACATCCAGGACGCACGCATCCTCGGCCTGTTCCTCGACTCGATCACCACCGACCACATCTCGCCGGCCGGCAACATCCGCGCAGCCTCGCCCGCCGGCGAATACCTGCAGGAGCATCAGGTCCGGGTGCAGGACTTCAACCAGTACGGGACCCGGCGCGGCAACCATCAGGTGATGATGCGCGGCACCTTCGCCAACATCCGCATCAAGAACCAGATGGTGCGCGATCCCGCCGGCCAGGTGGTCGAGGGCGGCTGGACCCTGTTCCAGCCGTCGGGCGAGCGGATGTACATCTACGACGCGGCGCAGAAATACGCCGCCGAGGGGACGCCGCTCGTGGTCTTCGCCGGCAAAGAATACGGCACCGGCTCGTCGCGCGACTGGGCGGCCAAGGGCACCAAGCTGCTCGGTGTCCGCGCCGTCGTGGCCGAGAGCTTCGAGCGCATCCACCGCTCGAACCTCGTCGGGATGGGTATCGTGCCGCTGGTGTTCCAGGGCGAGACCTCGTGGTCCTCGCTCGGCCTCAAGGGCGACGAGACCATCACGATCAAGGGCATCTCGGGCGAGCTGAAGCCGCGCCAGACCCTGACCGCCGAGATCACGTCCGCCGACGGCACCAAGCAGGAGGTGCCGCTGACCTGCCGCATCGATACGCTGGACGAGCTGGAATACTTCCGCAACGGCGGGATCCTGCCCTACGTGCTGCGCTCGCTCGCGGCCTGAACCACGGGCCGGGCGGCCTTCGGGCCGCCCCGAACCGAAGCATCGTCAAGCCGCCGCGGGTTCGCCCCGCGGCGGCTTTTTCATGATCGTGGCCCGGCAGTTCAGGGCGCCGGCGGCGCCGCGTCGAAGGCCGCCGCGAAGGCGGCGCCCGGCCGCGCGGTGCAGCGGTCGACCCAGGCGTCGATCGCCGGCACGCCGGGCTTGCCGAACCACGCGAAGGGCGAGTGCAGCAGCAGGTCGGCCGCGGTGAAGCGGTCCCCGAGCAGGAACGGGCTGTCGCCGAGCGCCGAAGCCAGACGCGCCCGGGCCTCCGCGCCGCCTCGGAACGTCTGCCTCAGGAGCGGATGGTCCAGTCCGGCAGCCTCGACGATCAGCACCGGCTCCAGGACGCCGGCGTACCAGGCGAGCCATCCAAGGTAGGCGCCGCGCTGCCTGTGCCCGTGGGGGATGGCGAGCCCCGACTTCGGGAACAGGTCGGCGAGGTGCTGCACGATGGCGCTCGACTCGCGCACCAGCGTGCCGTCGTCGTCGAGCAGCGGCACCTTGCCCTCGGGATGCGGGTTGGCCGGGTCGCGAGCCCCCGATCCGTCCGTGCGCGGGATCGTCACCCGCTCGATGCGCACGTGATCCAGTGCATGGAGCTCCTTGAGCAGGGCGACGATGCGGGTCGATCGGCTGTTGGGGGAATGATAGAGCGTGATCATGGCGGGCTCCTGCTGGCGGGTCGGCAGGGGATGGTCTAGCCAGGTCCACCTGCCAGTTTCCGTCAGTTGCACGATGGCCCGAGCCGACCGGCTGCTTCGATTGCTCCACGCGATGCGCGTCCTGCCGGCGCCGGTCACGGCGGCCCGGCTCGCCGAGGAGACCGGCGTGTCGCTGCGCTCGATCTATCGCGACATCGACAGCCTGCGCACCGCCGGAGCCGGGATCGAGGGCGAGCGCGGCTACGGCTATCGCCTCGTCGAGGACGTCGCGCTGCCGCCGCAGACCTTCGACCGGATCGAGATCGAGGCGCTGGTGCTGGGTCTCGGCGAGGTCCGGCACATGGGCGACCCGGCGCTCGCGGAGGCCGCCGCCTCGGTCCTGGCCAAGGTTGCGGCGACCCTGCCAGACCGGCGCGAGCAGCACCTGCTTCACGCCGTCTCGCAGGTCCGCCGGTTCGGGACGCGCTATCCGGCGACCGTCGACATGGCAGCGATCCGGTCCGGGTGCTGGCGCGAGGAGGCGGTGACCATCCGGTACGCGGACAAGGACGGGGCGACGAGCGTCCGCACGATCCTGCCGCTCTCCATCGTCTACCTCGACGACAAGATGACGGTGCTCGCCTGGTGCTGCCTGCGCGAGGCGTTCCGCATGTTCCGGGCAGACCGGATCGCGGGGGCGGAGCCGGCCGGCACCAGCTTCCGCCCGCGACGGGTGACGTTGCTGCGCAGCTACCTCGCCGAGCTGCGCCGACGGGGATGACGGGCGACTCGGAAACAAAAATAGATTGCGCGCAAGGGTGTTTTGCGGTCGTTGGCGCCCCATAACCCTCCGGTCACGACAACCGGAGCGCTACATGAAGACCTTCACCACACTCGCCGTCGCCGGCCTGATGACCCTGTCCGGCGCCGCCTTCTCCGCCCAGGCGCTGGAGCGCGTCCGCGGCACGATCGAGAAGGCCGACGGCGGCATGGTCACGATCAAGACCGTCGACGGGGCCACCGAGACCGTCGACGTCGGCGGCGCCAAGTTCGCCTGGGTCGTGAAGTCGAGCCTCGACCAGATCAAGGACGGCGTCTTCATCGGCACGGCGACCAAGGGCGAGAACCCGATGACGGCGCTCGAGGTCGTGCTGTTCCCCGAGTCGATGCGCGGCACCGGCGAGGGCCATTACGGCTGGGATTCGATCGCCGACCAGACCGCCGCGGGCGGCGCGGCGGTGAAGAGTTCGATGACCAACGGCACGGTCAAGGCCGAGTCCGGCGCGCCGCGCGTCAAGAGCGCGATGACCAACGGCACCGTGAAGGCCGACACGGCCGGCGCCTCGGGCACCAAGACGCTCACCGTCGGCTATGGCAAGGACGGCGCGGCCAAGACCATCGAAGTGCCGCCGACCGCACCGATCGTCGCCTTCGAGCCCGCGGACAAGGCGATCCTCACCCCCGGCTCCAAGATCTTCGCCGTGGTCGACAAGGCCGGCTCGAAGATCGAGGGCAAGCTGATCGCCGTCGGCAAGGACGGCCTCACCCCGCCGATGTAATCGAACCGAGTCCGGCGGCACGCAGCTCCGTGCCGCCGAAGTCGTCGCAAAACGGCCGCGGGATCTCGGATCCCGCGGCCGTTCGTATGTCAGGGAGCCTTCGCGTCGGCGCCGACCGTGAACTCGCGCCACAGCAGCATCAAAGCGGCCATCACCGCCGGGCCGAGGAACAGGCCGAGGAGGTGGAAGGTCTCGACCCCGCCGAGGATGCCGAGCAGCACCCACAGGAACGGCAGCTTGGTGGTGCCGCCGATGAGCGCCGGGCGCACGAAGTGGTCGGCCACGAACGTCACGACGAAGCCCGCGACGGCCACGATCACCGCCGCCTTCACCGAGCTCGCCGCCACGAGCAGCAGCGCCGCGATGGCGATGGCGAGCGCCGCGCCGAACGGAATCATCGCGGCGACCGCGGTGAACGCGCCGAGCAGCACCGGGTGCGGCACGCCGGCGAAGTAGTAGACGATGCCGAGGACGACGCCCTCGCCGAGGCCGACGAGGACGAGGCCGTCGACGGTGCCGTGCACCGAGGCGACCATCTGTCGGCCGACCCGCTCGCCGCGCGGCCCGAACAGGCGGTTGCACGCCACGAGGACCTGGTCGCGGATGGTGCGGCCGTCGCGGAACAGGAAGAACAGGGCGACGAGGCTGAAGCCGAACAGCACGACGCGATGCACCACCTCCTTGCCGACGTTGCGCGACACCCCGATCACGGAATCGTTGTCGAGCTTGCGCAGCAGGTCGGAGCCGGCGTCGGGATGGCTGAGGTTGGCGCTCCACCAAGCGGACGCCTGGGCCGCGCCGTAGGGCAGGTGATTGATGACGTCCGGCACGGGGACGCCGTCCTTCTCGGCCGTGCGCACGAAGTCGAGCACGTCGTGCGCCTCGCGGGCCGCCTGGACGCCGAGGATGACGAGCGGCGCGAGGAAGACGAGGGCGACGAGGAGCGTCGCCACGAGCGGAAGCACGACGTTGTGGCCGCCGGGGGGAAACCGCCGTTCGGCGCGCGCGTAGAGCGGCCACAGCGCGATCGCCAGCACCACCGCCCAGGCGAGCGCCGGCAGGAAGCCGGACAGGATCCAGAGGCCGAGCGCCGACAGCGCCAGCACGAGCGCCACGCGGGCGATCCCCTGGCCGCGCGCCTTCTCCACCGGCGGGAGCGGCGGGGCGCGGTCCGGCGGCGCGTGATCGGTACGAAGCGTCTGGTCCATCAGGCGGGTCCTCCGGCGCGATCCGCCGCGCGCTCATGTAGGCCGCCGTGGGACCTTTGCCATCCGGCGAAGCCCGCCTGAAGGGCCACATGGTTGCCGGGCCGAACCCCCTCGTGTAGAGGTCGCGGCCACTTGACGGGGCGGCGCAGGGCGCCCTCCGCCACCGGGCCGTGCGGATGGGGGCGCCGCGTCGAGCATCGGCGGCGGCCCGTCGCACCCATCCCGATTCGGCGAGAACGCATGTCAGACCAGCCCAGCACCGGCACCGCCACCTTCGAGCGCGTGGCCGACATCATCGCCGACACCGCCGACATCCCGCGCGAGAAGATCACGCCCGAGAGCCACGCGATCGACGACCTCGGCATCGACAGCCTCGCCTTCCTCGACATCGCCTTCGCCGTCGACAAGGCGTTCGGGATCAAGCTGCCGCTGGAGCGCTGGACCCAGGAGGTCAACGAAGGCAAGGTCCCGGCCGAGGAGTACTTCGTGCTGAAGAACCTCTGCGCCCGCATCGACGCGCTGGTCGCGGAAAAGGCCGCCAAGGTCTGAGCCGACGCGAACGACCTTCCGAACACGCCTGCGGATCGGCAGCCCATGCGCCTCGAATACTTCGAGATGATCGATTCCGTGGTGAGCCTCGACCGCGCCGCCGGCCGGATCGAGGCCCTGGCCCAGGTCCCGACGGAGAGCCCGGTCTTCGAGGGGCACTTCCCCGGCCACCCTCTGGTGCCGGGCGTGCTGCTCACCGAGACCATGGCGCAGGCCTCGGGCTACCTCGTGCTCGCCCACCTGAACTTCGCGCAGATGCCGTTCCTGATGGCGGTGGACAAGGCGCGCTTCCGCTCCTTCGTCGGCCCCGGCGCGACGCTGACCGTGACCGCGAGCCTGGAGCACGACGGCTCGGGCTACGCGGTGACCAAGGCCGCGATCCGCCACGACGGCAAGCTCCTGGCCGACGCCGAGCTCCGCTTCCGCACCATGCCGTTCCCGGACGGGCTCGACGCCCTGATGCGCGCGCGCACCGCGAAGATCGGCCTCGTGATCGACGGGGATGCTCCGGGAGAAACCGAATGAGCCGCGCCGTCGTCGTCACCGGGATCGGCCTCGTCTCCTGCGTCGGCGAGGGCCTGGCCGCCCACCTCGACGCCCTCGACGCCGGCGCCGCGCCACGGACCGACGCGGCGACCTTCGCGCCGTATCCCGTCCACCCGGCTCCGGCGATCGCCTGGGACGGGCAGATCCCGAAGAAGTCCGACCAGCGCCAGATGGAGGCGTGGCAGCGCCTCGGCGTCTACGCCGCCGGCCTCGCGCTCGACTCGGCCGGGGTGAAGGACGACGCCGGGTTCAAGCAGGCGCTCCATCTCGTGGTCGCGGCCGGCGGCGGCGAGCGCGACTACGCGGTCGACGGGGCGATCCTCACCGGCCTGCGCGAGGCCGAGCACGCCGGCGCCTACCTCAACGATCGGCTGCAGAACGACCTGCGCCCGACGCTGTTCCTGGCGCAGCTCTCGAACCTCTTGGCCGGCAACATCGCCATCGTCCACGGCGTCACAGGCGCGTCGCGCACCTTCATGGGCGAGGAGGCCTCGGGCGTCGACGCGCTGCGCATCGGGCAGGCGCGGATCGCCTCGGGCCAGATCGACGCGATGCTGGTCGGCGGCTCCTACAGCGCCGAGCGGCCGGACGTGATGGTCGTCCACGAGATGGGCGGTTTCCTGCGCAAGCCCGACTACGCGCCGGTCTTCGACCGCGCGGATGCGCCGGGCTTCATCCTCGGCAGCTGCGCCGCCTTCCTGATGCTCGAATCCGCCGAGACCGCGGCTGCGCGCGGCGCCCGCGCGCTCGCGCGGCTCGGACCGGTGGCGAGCGATCGGACGCGGCGCGAGCCGGGCGGCGTCGCGACCAGCCTCGACGCCCTGTGGCGGCAAGCGGGCATCGCGCAGGCCGCGGCGATCGTCTCGGGCGCCACCGGCGTTGCGGCGATCACCGACGAGGAGCGCGCGCGCCTGTCGGTCCTGGCACCCGACCGGCCGGTCCACGCCCTCGGCGACCTGGTCGGCCATGGCCTCGAGGTGACGGCGCCGTTCGGCGCGGCCCTTGCGGCCGGGCTCGTGGCCGAGCGGGGCCTTGCCGAGGTCGCGGTGACCACCGTCGGCCACCGTCGCGGCGAGGGCGTGCTGCGGCTGACGTCCGCCTGAGCGGCGGTCTTCCAGACGCCCCTTCGACAAGTGTCACTCCCACCCGCCACCTCATCCTGAGGTGCCCGCCTTGGCGGGCCTCGAAGGAGGCCTCCAGCCGACGCGCGATCCCTGGAGGTCTCCTTCGAGGCGGCTTGCGGCCGCACCTCAGGATGAGGGGGGTGGACGGGAGTCGGCCGCCGCGGTCGGCGGGTTCGTCCCTTCTTGCCGTTCCTACTTCGCCGCCGTCGTCAGCGGGCAGCCGCTGGCCTCGGCGGTGGCGAAGGCCTCCGGGCCGGGCACCGTGGCGAGCTTCTTGTAGAGGTCCCAGTCGCCCTTCGACTCGGCGGGCTTCTTGACCTCGAACAGATACATGTCGTGGACCATGCGCCCGTTCGGCAGGACCTTGCCGCCCTTGGCGAAGACGTCGTCCACCGGCATCGTGTGCAGCAGCGTGTTGACCGCCTCGGTCTCGTCGGTGCCGGCGGCCTTCACCGCCTTCAGGTATTGCAGCACCGCCGAATAGGTGCCGACATGGATCATGTTCGGCATCTTGCCGGTGCGCTTCATGAAGCGCTGCCCGAACGCGCGGGTCTCGTCGGTGAGGTCCCAGTACCAGCCCTCGGTGAGGGTCAGCCCCTGCGCGACCTTGAGGCCGAGGCCCTTCACCTCGGCCAGGGTGAACAGCAGCGCCGCGAGCCGCTGCCCGCCCTCGACGATGCCGAACTCGGCCGCCTGCTTGATGCTGTTGGAGGTGTCGAGCCCGGCGTTGGCCAGGCCGATCACCTTGGCGCCAGACCCTTGCGCCTGCAGCAGGAACGAGGAGAAGTCCTGCGCCGAGAGCGGGTGGCGGACGTTGCCCAGGATCTTGCCGCCCTTCGAGGTGACGTAGCGGGCGATCTCGGCTTCCAGCGAGTAGCCGAAGGCGTAGTCGGCGGTCAGCATGAACCAGGTGTCGCCGCCCTGCTGCACCAGGGCGCCGCCGGTGCCGACGGCGAGCGCATGGGTGTCGTAGGCCCAGTGGTAGCCGTAGGGGGTGCAGGCCTTGCCGGTGAGGTCGGCGGTGGCCGCGCCGGTGGTGATGGTGATCTTGCGCTTCTCTTTCGACAGGCCCTGGACGGCGAGCGCCACCGACGAGGTCGTCAGCTCCATGATCGCGTCGACGTTGTCGCGGTCGTACCATTGCCGGGCGATGCCGGACGCGATGTCGGGCTTGTTCTGGTGGTCGGCCGAGACGAGTTCGATCGGCGTCCCGTTCATCGAGCCGCCGAAATCCTCCACCGCCATCCGCGCCGCCTCGATCGAGGAGCGGCCGCCGAACTCGGCGTAGGTGCCGGACTGGTCGTTGAGGATGCCGATCTTCACCACGCCGTCCGAGAAGCCCTGCGCGGCGGCGGGCGCGGCGAGCGCGGCGAGCGCGACGCCCAGCGCGAGACGAACCTGTCCCTTGGTCATGCGTATCCTCCCGGAGGTCGTGATCTTGTCGTCCGGCCGCCGTTCGGGCGGTCCGGGGCGCATGCTAGGCGAAGGCCGGGCGCACAACCACGGCGAGCGTCGGCTTCCGTGTTACGCTTTGGGCGGAGCTTCACCGGCGAGGAAGGGGCGGAGCGCCGCGAGCGTCGCCGACGGGTTCTCCTCGGCCAGGAAGTGGCCGGACTCGATCGCGGCGCCGACCGCGTCCGGCGCGAGCGTCCGCCGCCAGGCCGCGAGCGCCGTCTCGGGCTTTTCGTGGTCCAGGTAGCGTGTGCTGGCGAGAACCAGAACCGGCATCGCCAGGGTGCGGCCGGCCGCGATGTCCGCTTCGTCGGCCGCGCGGTCGGGGCCGGCGCCGGCGCGGTAATCCTCGCACATCGCGTGGATGCGTTCGGGCACGCCCCAGGCCTGGGCGTAGAGGTCGAGCGCACGCGGGTCGAAGGCCGAGAGGTCCTTGCCCGCCGTCCACCCGGCGATCAGCCTCCGGAAGTAGCCGTCCGGGTCCCGGCCGATCGCGGTCTCCGGGTTCGGGGCGGGCTCGGCCAGGAACGGCCAGTGCGGGTTCATGCCCGGCGCGGCCTCGATCCGCGCCCACTGCACCGCCGTCGGCACCACGTCGAGGAGGGCGAGCTTCGAGACGCGGCCCGGATGGTCGAGGGCGAGGCGGTAGGCGACGCGGGCGCCGCGGTCGTGCCCGACCAGCGCGAAGCGGACATGGCCGATCCGCTCCATCAGCGCCACGATCTCCGCGCCGACCCGGCGCTTGGCGTAAGGCTCGTGTCCGGAATCGCTCGGGGGCGCCGACGACCAGCCGTAGCCCGGCAGGTCGAGGCAGATCACGCGATGGTCGTGCGCCAAGTCCGGGGCGACGCGGTGCCAGAGCGCGTGGCTTTGCGGAAAGCCGTGGAGCAGCAGCAGCGGCGGCGCGTCCGCCGGGCCGCCGACCCGGGCGAAGGCCTTGCCCCAGGCCGCCTCCATCCAGAGGGCCTCGAACCCGGAAAACAGATCCTCGCCACCGCTCGGCATGCGCCTTCCTCCGACGTTTCGCGACCGCGGCCCGGAGCGCCGGCGGCGCGCGTCCGCAGGCAACGCATCGGAAGGCGCGGGGCTCCGCCCACGACGCGCAGGATCGTGAAGTGCGGTACGAATAATATCTTAATGCCTGCCTTGGAGGATAGGGTCACGATCGATGGTGCCCGAATGCCCGTACGAACCTTGGTAGATCTTGCGAAGACCGAACCCGACTGGTTCTGGGAGACCGACGCGTCGCAGAACTTCAGCTACCTGTCTCCCGAGGCGGAACGCGTCCTCGGGCGCAACGCCGAGACGCTGACCGGCACGTCGCGGATCGCGGTCGCCGCGAACGGGGGCGACCGCCTGTCCTGGATGCCGTACGTCACCGCGATCGACCGGCGGGAGGCCTTCGCCGGCTTCATCTTTCCCTACGCCCATCCCGACGGCAACGTGCGCTGGTTCCGGATCGGCGGCGAGCCGGTGGTCGCGCAGGACGGGACCTTCCGCGGCTATCGCGGCATCGGCACCGACATCGGCTCCGAAGGCCAGACGCGAAGCGCGCTCGCCGAGACGCTGGCGGAGCTGCGCGCCTCGCATGCCAGCCTCGTCGAGCAGAACAACCGCTTCGCGGCGGCGCTGAGTAACATGACCCAGGGCCTGTGCCTGTTCGACGACGCGGCGCGCCTCGTCATCTACAACCAGCGGTATTGCGAACTCTTCGGCATCGCTCCGGACAGGCTGCACGTCGGCATGACCCAGCGCGAGATCTGCGCGATGCTGGTGGCCGCCGGCCGCTACCGCGGCGACCCCACGGCCGACGCCCTGTGCGAGGGCACGCGCCGGGCCCTGCTCGACGCCGACCCGAAACCGATCCAACGCGAGCTCGCCGACGGCCGGATCCTCGCCGTGTGCTACCGCACGATCGAGGGCGGCGGCTGGGTCTCGACCTTCGAGGACATCACCGAACGGCGCCGCAACGAGGCGCGGATCGCGCACATGGCGCGCCACGACGCGTTGACCGACCTGCCGAACCGCACGGCGTTTCGCGAGCACGGCCTCGACATGCTCGGCAGGCCGCGGCTCGCGGGCGAGACCAACCGGCTGGCGATCCTCTGCCTCGACCTCGACCGGTTCAAGGCGATCAACGACATGCACGGGCACGGCGCCGGCGACGCGCTGCTGCGGGCGGTCTCGGAACGGCTTTGCGCCCGGGTGCGCACGGGGGACCTCGTGGCGCGCCTCGGCGGGGACGAGTTCGCGGTGCTGCACCGGGTCTCCGACGCCGCCGGCGCGCTGGCGCTGGCCGGGCGGATGATCGCGATGGTGAGCACGCCCTACGACCTCGACGGCTACACCGTCGAGATCGGCATGAGCGTCGGCATCGCCATCGCCGACGACGCGGCCGACGACATCGACCGGCTGCTCAAGAACGCCGACACCGCGCTCTATCACGCCAAGGCCAAGGGCCGCGGCACCGCCTGCCTGTTCGAGCCGGCGATGGACGAGACCGCCGAAATCCGCCGCGCGATCGAGCGCGACCTCGCCGACGCCCTCCGGCAGGGCCTGTTCGAGGTGCATTACCAGCCGCTGGTCAACCTCGGCAGCAATCGGATCACCGGCGTGGAAGCCCTGGTCCGCTGGCGCCACCCGGAACGCGGGCTGATCTCGCCCGCCACCTTCATCCCGGTGGCCGAGGAGACCGGTCTCATCGTCGCCCTCGGGGAATGGGTGCTGAACCAGGCCTGCCGCGACGCCGTGGCCTGGCCGGAGGGGATCAGCGTCGCCGTCAACGTCTCGGCGGTCCAGCTCCGCAATCGCACCTTCGCGCAGACGGTGCTGCTCGCCCTCGCCGCGAGCGGGCTGCGCGCCGACCGCCTGGAGCTCGAGATCACCGAAAGCGTCCTGCTCGACGAGACCGAGGCCAACCTCGAGACCCTGCACCTGCTGCGCCGGACCGGGATCCGCATCTCGATGGACGATTTTGGCACCGGCTATTCGAGCTTGACCTACCTGCGCCGCTTCCCCTTCGACAAGATGAAGATCGACCGCTCCTTCGTCCAAGACGCCGGCAAGGCGACCGAGGCCGGCGCGATCATCCGCGCCCTCGTCGCCCTCGGCGGCAGCCTCGGCATCACCACCCTAGTCGAGGGCGTCGAGACCGAGGAGCAGCTCGCCGCCGTCCGCGCCGAGGGCTGCCAGGAGATGCAGGGGTTCCTGTTCAGCCGGCCGCGCCCGGCCGGCGAGATCACCGCGATGCTTGCGGCGGCGCGCGAGGAGGCGGTTGCCGCCTGAGAGTTAATACAACTCGGGATTGTATTTACATCATTTCTTAAGCGGAGACCCATACGATAAGTTGTATCGCTAATCTGCGATGCAGCTATGGGATGTCGCGCGATGGGATCGACGGCGGGACGCGAGGGCAGGAAGCTGGCGGCCTGCCGCGGCGGCAACGCGGCGGTCGAGTTCGCACTGGTGACGCCGGTCCTGCTGCTGCTGTTTGCCGGCATCTGCGCCTTCGGCATCTATCTCGGCGCGGCGCACACCCTGCGCCAGGTCGCGGCGGAGGCGGCCCGCGCTTCGGTCGCCGGCGTCAGCGACGGCGAGCGCGCCTCCCTCGCCCAGGCCGTGGTGCAGCGCAGCCTCGCCGCCAGCGCGATGTTCAAGGCCGGCAGCGTCGCGGTCTCGGTCGGCACGAGCCCGGGCGACGCCACCGTCTACACGGTCACACTCACCTACGATTCCTCCGTCCTCGGGCTGAAGGCCCTCGGCAAGCTGGTCCCGCTCCCGCCGGACGTCCTCACCAGCACGGTCAGCGTGCGCCGGGGCGGCCTGTGAGGGCCCGGGTGCGCGACCTCCGATCGGACCGGGGCGGCTCGGTCGCGGTGCTGGTTGCGCTCGGCGCGACCGCCTTGATGGGCGCGGCCGCGGTCGGGATCGACCTCGGCATGGTGATGCAGGCCAAGCGCAAGGCGCAGGGTGCGGTCGACATCGCCGCGATGCTGGCCGCCGCCGGCGCAGGCGGGGCCGACGCGCTCGCCCGCCGGTCGCTCGCCGACAACGGCTACGCCGCCGCCGCGGTGACGGTCTCGCCCGGCAGCTACGTCGGCGACGCCAAGGTCGCCCCCGCCGGCCGGTTCCAGGCCGGCGCCAGCCCAGCCAACGCCGTCCGCGTCGGGCTGAAGACGGGGGTGCCGGTGCACTTCGCGCAGGTGCTCGGCCTGCCCAAGACCGTGCCGATCCAGGTGACGGGCACGGCCGCGAGCGCCCGGTTCGCGGCCCTCTCGATCGGTTCCGGCGTGGCGGCGCTCGACGGCGGCGTCGCCAACGCCCTGCTCGGTGCGATGCTGGGCACCAAGCTGTCGCTCTCCGTCCTCGACTACAACGCCCTGCTGTCGACCCAAGTCGACGCCTTCCGCTTCCTCGACGCGCTGGCGGTCGGCCTGAACCTCCAGGCGGCGAACTACGCCGACCTCGTCGCCGCTAAGGCCAGCGTCGGGCAGCTCACCGCCGCCCTCAAGGTCGCCGCGCAGGGCACCTCCGGTGCCGGCGCCGCGGTGACGGCCCTGGCCAAGCTGATGGCCGCGCTGCCGAACGCCGGCGCGCTGGTTCCCGTCGCGCAGGTCGTCGACCTCGGCGACGCGGGAGCGCTGTCCCCCGCCCGCGGCGCCGCCGGTCCCCTGGTCGGCCTGATGGACGTGGTCGCCGACATCGCCGCGGGCGCCAACGGCCAGAACCAGATCGCCCTCGACCTCGGAGCGACGGTGCCGGGCCTGCTCGGCACCCGCCTGACGTTGGCGATCGGCGAGCGGCGGCAGAATTCGGGCTACGTCCAGCCGGGCACGGCGAACGCCACGGTCCACACCGCGCAGGTGCGCCTGCTGATCGAGACGACGCTGACGGCGCCGCTCGGCCTCGGAACTGTGACCCTGCCGATCTATGTCGAGGCGGCGCAGGCCTCGGCGACCCTACGCACCATCGCCTGCCCCTGGACCGCCGCGACCCGGCGGCAGGTGACGGTGGACGCCCAGCCCGGCCTCGCGACGCTCGCCATCGCCAACGTGTCCCGCAGCAGCATCGCGGTCGGCGCCCCCACCCCCGACCTGACCCGCCCCGCGAACCTGATCGCGTTGCCGCTGCTGACCGTGCAGGGCACGGCGCGGGCGACCATCGCCAGCCCGACGCCCCAGACCCTGACCTTCTCCGACGACGACATCACGCGCCAGATCACGAAGACCGTGTCCACGACCGGCCTGACGCAGTCGCTGACCGGCAGCCTCGTCCAGGGCTTGTCCCTCTCGATCAACGGGCTGATGATCGTGCCGCCCCTGCTCGGGCCGCTCCTGTCCACCGCACTGATGGCGGTGACGCCGGCCCTCGACGGCGTGCTCGACACGACGTTGCGCATCCTCGGCCTGCGCCTCGGCTACGCCGACGTCACCGTCGACGGCACGATGTGCAACCAGGCCGTGCTGGTTCAGTAGCCCGCACGTGCACGGCGCGAGGCGGGGGCCTCGCTTTCGATCAGTGCCCGCGTCCGAGCCCGCGTGCCGACCCGCGTGCTTGCCCGCGCGACAGGGCGGCGATCTGCTGGCCGAGGCTGAGGAGCAGCACGTCGACGAGCAGACGCAACTCCGAGTTGTCGAGATGGTCGATCGACTCGCGGCAGGCGAGGGCGTGCGCGGCGGCGGTGTCGAGGATCGTCGCCGGGTCTGGGCGCTCGCTGAAGGCGCCGAGGTCGAGGTCGCCCTCGGTGACGTCGATGATGATGCCGTGGCCGTGCAGCACGGTCCCGGCCTCGCTGCGGACGAGACGGCCGCGGTCGAGGATCCGGCGCACGCGGCCCGTGGCCGAGACGGTGCGGTATTCCGCGACGAACAGGCCGCCGCTCCGGCGCAGGCGCTTGAAGTGGCGCGACAGCTTGGGCAGGTCGTCCGGATGCACCCGGGCCTTGGCGCGCTCGAACGGGACGGGCAGCCCGGCGATCGCGTGGTCCCCCGCCAGCACGTCGGCGGCCCCGGCATCGAGGATGCAGCGATCGGGCTGGGCCGACCACGACCAGGTTCCGACGACGCCGGAGGCCGACAGGGCTGCGGTGAGGTCGACGGGCAACGCACGGGGCCGGTCGATGACTTCGGGGCGCATGGAGGACCTCCACGGTTCGGTTGTAATTTCGCTCGGGAACCGGCGACATACAACCAAGGATGGAATTAATAGAGCGTTAATTCAACACGCGCTCCAGGCTCGACCCCGCTGCATTCTACCGATCCCGACGGGTTTCACGGTCGTGCCGCCCCGGCGATGCCGATCGCGATGTCTCGCGGTCCCCGCAAGGGTACCCTGGCCGAGACGCAGCGAAGTCGGGCGCCGGGAGGCAGGGTGTGCGGGGGCGTCAGCCGATCTGGCTGAACAGCGTCACGGCCCCGAAGATCAGCACGGACACGACCACCGCGGCGATCAGGATCAGGGCCGCACGCGATTCCTGCAATTCCGGCGACATGCCCACTCCATCGAAGCCGGCGACACGATGCGGTCGCGCGCAACCCGTTGACCTTGCGAACCTCGCATCGATCGTTCCGGCTGTCGAGGCGCGGACAGCCGGCCAAAGCGGTGCGCCAGCGCACAGCTTGGCCGCAGTTTCACCCCTACGTTGAAATCCTGCCGAAGCCCAGCCTGCGTCCGCGCAAGGCGCGCCGCATCCGGCATGGAGTGGTGGTCATGACCTCGTCCCTGCGCATCGCCGCCCTCGTGCTCGTGGCCCTGCCGATCGCCTCGGCGCAGGCCAGGGACACGCATCAGAAGCCGATGACCCCGCGCGACCGCGCCGCCTTCGAGACCGCCCAGAAGTTCTCGGCCCGCATGGGCCGGCTCGACGCGCTGATGGGCGGCGTCCCGCGCGGCACGGCCGCGCCCCGCGCACGCTCGGCCAACGCCGAGCACTGATACGGCATCCGCTTGATTAAAGCGGCTGCCGTATCGGCAAGCCCGCGCGGCGCACGAGCGAAGGTAAAATCCGCCATCCCGGAGGGATCAACCGGATTTGGTATGACGCGGCGCGACCTAGCCGAGGCCGCCGGCCTCGACGACGAAGCGCGCGACCGCGTCGGCCCCGGCGCCCTCGCGCAGGGACGCGAACACGTAGGGCCGCGTCCCGCGCATGCGCTTGGTGTCCGCCTCCATCACCCCGAGGTCGGCGCCGACCAGCGGCGCGAGATCGGTCTTGTTGACGATGAGCAGGTCCGAGCGGGTGATGCCGGGGCCGCCTTTCCGTGGGATCTTCTCGCCGCCCGCCACGTCGATGACGTAGAGCGTGATGTCGGCAAGCTCCGGCGAGAAGGTCGCCGCGAGGTTGTCGCCGCCCGACTCGATCAGGATCAGGTCGAGCTTCGGAAAGCGCCGGCGCATCTCGGCCACCGCCGCGAGGTTGATCGAGGCGTCCTCCCGGATCGCCGTGTGCGGGCAGCCGCCGGTCTCGACCCCCATGATCCGCTCCTCGGGCAGCGCGCCGGCCACCGTGAGGATGCGGGCGTCCTCCTTGGTGTAGATGTCGTTGGTGATCGCGCAGATCTCGTAGGTGTCGCGGAACCGCTTGCAGAGCTGCTCCATCAGCGCGGTCTTGCCCGAGCCGACGGGGCCGCCGATGCCGACGCGCAGAGGTCCGTTGTTCGATGCCATGCGGGCAAGCTCCGTCAGAGGATCACGAGCGGAAGATCCGCGAATACTGGGTCTCGTGCCGGAACGAGCCGAGATCCAGGCGAAGCGTCGCCGAGCCGAGGTCGTCGAGGCTGCAGGCCTCGGCCTGCTCCGCGAGCGCGGCGATGCGGGGGCTCAAGGCCGCGATGATCCGGGTGCCCGCGGCCTGCCCGATCGGCGCGGCGCGCAACGCCGCCGAGACGAGGTTCTGGATGAAGGCGAGGCCGTAGGCGGCCAGAAGCGCCGGCCGATCCATGCCGTGCGCCGCCGCCGCAGCCCCCACCGCGACGGGGTAGGCGACCGCTTCCGGCAGCGCCTCGGCGACCGCGTCGAGGGGTGGGCACGGCCACGCCGCCAGGGTCGCGTCGAGGAAGCTGCGGCCCTGCTGGCTCGTCTCGAGGTGGAGCTCGCGCGAGGGCGCCAGCGCCAGGGCGAGATCGTCGATCGCGACAAGCTCCGGCATCGTTCCGGCCGCGGCGGCGCGGTGGGCGTGGGCTGCCAGGATCAGGTCGTTGCGGCCGGCGCCGTGCTCCATCACGTCGCCGAGCCAGCCGGCGATGCCCGCCTCGTCGGCGACGTCGCCCGCCTCCACCGCCCATTCGAGCCCGTGCGAGTAGGCGTAGGCGCCGACCGGGTAGGTCGGCGAAAGCCACGCCATCAGCCGGATGCGTTCAATCATGGATGTGGTAGCGCCCGTCGCCGTGATGGTGGGCGTGGCCGCCCGCAGGCTCGCCCGGGTGGCCGGCATCGTGGCCATGCGCCGGGGCGTGGCCGCCGGCGTAGGCGCCGCCTTCCGGCCGGAACGGGCGCTCCACCGGTTCGGCGCTGCCCCCTAAGCCCCGCACCATCTCGGCGAGCACGTGGTCGTAGGCGATGAACACCGCGTCGTCCGTGATCTCGGCCGGGATGTGCCGGTTGCCGATGTGCCAGATCAGCCGCTTCAGGGCGTGGTCCGAGCCTGCGCGCACCGCCAGCAGGCGCTCGGGCGCGGCCTCGACCCAGACCAGCCGCCCGTCCTCCAGCGCCAGCGCGTCCCCGTCGTCGAGCACCGTGGGCTCGGGCAGGTCGAGCAGGAAGGCGAGCCCGCCGACCCCGCGCATCGCCATGCGGCGGCGATGGCGGTCGCCGTGGTCGAGGACGATGCGGTCGACGATCTCGCCCCGGGCCAGGGCGGCGGCGCGGATGACGCTTGTGGCGCGGATCATGGGGTCAGGACTGATCCAGCAGGTCGGGCTCCTTGGGCAGGTAATCGAGATCGAGCGCCTGGACGACCGTGAACGGCGGCACTTCTGGGAACAGCGTGAAGTCGATGCCGGTCTCCTTCGACGCCAGCAGGCGGCCGGACAGGTAGCTCGCCGCGAAGACGCTCGCCGGATGTGGTTTCAGGCTGGGACTTGCCCGCAGGATCAGTGCGATCTGCGTGCGCTGCTCGAAGATCGTCGCCGTCCACCCGTTCTTGCGGGCACCGGGCTGATATTTCCACTTGAGGAGGTGACCCAGCAGGACGACGAGGCGATTTCCGATCTCGCGCCTCTCGCTGCCGCCCACGCTCGCCACCTCGTCGATCAGGTTTTCCAGGTCGAGCTCTTCGAACCGGCGGGTCCGCAGCAGTTCGGCCTGGGCCTGCGTCCAGAGGTAGAAGTCCGTCTCATACGGATCGGCAACTGGCGGCGGCTTCAGCGCGGCGTTCGACATCGTGGCTCTCCTCGAACGCTCCCATCCTACCTCAGAATAGGAAATACCGCTGCGCCATCGGCAGCACGTCCGCCGGCTCGCAGACCAGCAGCTCGCCGTCGGCACGCACGTCGTAGGTCTCGGGGTCGACTTCGATCTCGGGCGTCGCGTCGTTGAGGATCATGCTCTTCTTCGAGATGCCGCCGCGCACGTTCTCCACCGCGACGAGCTGCTTCTGGACGCCCAGGCGCTCGCGCAGGCCGTCCTCGATCGCCACCTTCGAGACGAAGGTCAGCGCCGTGGAGAACGGCGCGCGGCCGAAGGCGCCGAACATCGGGCGGTAATGCACCGGCTGCGGCGTCGGAATCGAGGCGTTGGGGTCGCCCATCGGCGCCACCGCGATCATGCCGCCCTTGATCACGAGATCGGGCTTCACCCCGAAGAAGGCCGGCGACCACAGCACGAGGTCGGCGAGCTTGCCGGGCTCCACCGAGCCGATATGGGCCGAGACGCCGTGCGCGATCGCCGGGTTGATCGTGTACTTGGCGATGTAGCGCCGCGCCCGCAGGTTGTCGTTGCCGCTCCCGTCGCCGGGCAGGGCGCCGCGCTGGCGCTTCATCTTGTCCGCCGTCTGCCAGGTGCGGATCGCGACCTCGCCGACCCGGCCCATCGCCTGGCTGTCCGACGACATCATCGAGAGCGCGCCGATGTCGTGCAGGATGTCCTCGGCGGCGATCGTCTCCTTGCGGATGCGGCTCTCGGCGAAGGCGAGGTCTTCGGGGATCGACGGGTCGAGGTGGTGGCACACCATCAGCATGTCGAGATGCTCGTCGATGGTGTTCTTCGTATAGGGCCGCGTCGGATTCGTGGACGACGGGAGGACGTAGGGGAGCCCGGCCACCTTGATGATGTCGGGCGCGTGCCCGCCGCCGGCGCCCTCGGTGTGGAAGGCGTGGATCGTTCGGCCGGCAAACGCCGCGATCGTGTCCTCGACGAAGCCGGACTCGTTCAAGGTGTCGGTGTGGATCATCACCTGCACGTCGTGCTCGTCGGCGACCGTCAGGCAGGTGTCGATCGCTTTCGGCGTGGTGCCCCAATCCTCGTGGAGCTTCAGCGCGCAGGCGCCGGCCCGCACCATCTCGACGAGCGCCTCGGGGCGCGAGGCGTTGCCCTTGCCCGCGAAGGCCAGGTTCATCGGGAAGCTGTCGGCCGCCTCGATCATCCGGGCGATGTGCCAGGGGCCGGGGGTGCAGGTGGTAGCGAAGGTGCCGTGCGCCGGCCCGGTGCCGCCGCCGAGCATCGTGGTGATGCCCGAGCACAGGGCCTCGTCGATCTGCTGCGGGCAGATGAAGTGGATGTGGCTGTCGAAGCCGCCGGCGGTGAGGATCTTGCCCTCGCCGGCGATGACCTCGGTGCCCGGCCCGACGACGATGTCGACGCCCGGCTGGATGTCCGGGTTGCCGGCCTTCCCGAGCCGGACGATGCGGCCCTTCACGATCCCGACGTCGCACTTGATCACGCCCCAGTGGTCGAGGACGACCGCGTTGGTGATCACCGTGTCGACCGCGCCGCCGGCGTTGGTGACCTGGCTCTGTCCCATGCCGTCGCGGATCACCTTGCCGCCGCCGAACTTCACCTCCTCGCCATAGGTGGTGAGGTCGCGCTCGACCTCGATTTCCAGGCAGGTGTCGGCGAGCCGGATGCGGTCGCCGGTGGTCGGCCCGAACATGTCGGCGTAGGCGGCACGGGGGAGGGCGGCGCGGGGGGGCATGTTGGCCAAGACGGCTCTCCGTGTCCGTTCAGGACGTCAGAAGCGAAAATGCCGGCTCTGCGGCGGCGTCGACATCGAACGTCACGGTGGTGGAAGCACCTGCGAGGCGGTTCAGATGCCCGATCAGGTAATCTGGGAAGTCGGCTCGTCCGATCCGCCAGTCGGCAATCGCTGCGCAGATCGCGGCCCGATCGGTGAACACGACGTGCGGGGATGCCGCGAGCACGTCCATGAGCGCGAGGAGATCGGATTTCGTGAATCCTTCCCGGCGCATCAACGTCCAAACGAACTCGATCAGCACCACGGGATTCACCAGGGCAGGCTCTGCCAGCCGTTCGGCAGCGAGCAGGAAGGCGGTCCCTATCGGGGCCTGTACCGCGTCGTCCTGCAGGGTATGGCGAAGCAGGACGTTCGTATCGACGCCGATCATGCGCGAGTCTTCGTCCGCTCGTCCTCGGAAACGAGGTAATCTCCAATCGGATCGCCATCGGCATGCGCAACGGCGCGACGCCGTGCGGCAATGCCGATCGACGGCATCGAAGACAGGTCGCTCGGCGTCACAGCCCGTTCTCGGCCCAAGCCCGGCTGCGCCTGCAACAGGACGCGACCCGCCTCGTCCTGATCGAAGATCACGGTATCGCCCGGCCTAAGCTTGAGCGCTTCCCGCACCGGGAAAGGGACCGTCACCTCCCCGCGGATCGACATGGTCGTCTCGAACTTTCCCATCGTCCATCTCCAAATCCGTCCGTACGGTGGACCCGATCTCCGTTACAGCGCCCCCATCCCGTCGCCGCGAAAACCATACACGGTCCGCCCGCCGGACAGCGGCACCAGCACGACCTCCCGCGTCGAGCCCGGCTCGAACCGCACCGCCGTGCCCGGGGCGATGTCGAGGCGTTGGCCGCGCGCCTTCTCGCGGTCGAAGCGCAGCCCTGGGTTGACCTCGAAGAAGTGGTAATGCGAGCCGACCTGGATCGGTCGGTCGCCGACGTTGGCGACCTCGACCAGGGTGCGCTCGGCGCCTTCGTTGAACACGATCTCGCCCGGCTGCGTGGTGATCGCGCCGGGTACGTCGGGGGAGGCCACGCCGCGCACCGGATGGTGCACCGTGACGAGCTTGGTGCCGTCGGGGAAGGTCGCCTCGACTTGGATGTCGTGGATCATCTCACTGATGCCCGGCATCACCTGGTCGACGGTGAGCACGTTGGCGCCCGCCTGCATCAGCTCGGCGACCGAGCGCCCGTCGCGGGCGCCCTCCACCACGAAGTCGGTGATCAGCGCGATCGCCTCCGGGTGGTTGAGCTTGACGCCGCGGGCGAGGCGGTTCCGCGCGACCTGCGCGGCCATCGCCACGAGGAGCTTGTCTTTTTCGCGGGGGGTCAGGAGCACGATGGTCCCTCTCGCATGCCGGCGGCCCGAAGCGCCCGTTTCAAGCATCGGTTCGTGGGGGAGCAAGGATCATGCTGGTGCGACGGTCAAGCCGCAGGGCGCACCGGAACGACGAACCGCGGGGCTGATTGGTCCGACGCGCGTCCGTACATGGCGCGTTCACGCGCACGCTGCATCCTGCGGACCCGAACATGACGATTCCCTTCCCCATCGCCCAGGTAAACGCGCGTCCCGTGGGCCTCGCCGAGCTCGCCGCCTCCGCTGTGGCGCGCGCGCCGGCCCCCGATCGCCACGACAGCTTCCCGGTGGAGGCGATGGCGGCCTTGCGCGGGGCCGGCCTGCTCGCCGCGCCGCTGCCCGAGGCGCTGGGCGGGGCGGGCCTGTGCACGCCCGCGGGCACCGAGCGCCTGCGCGACGTGCTGCGCGGGATCGGCCGCGGCAACCTCGCGGTCGGCCGGATCTACGAGGGCCACGTCAACGCGCTGGCGCTGGTGCTGCGCTACGGCAGCGACCCGGTGCGCGCCCGGCTCGCGGCCGACGCCCGCGCCGGACACCTGTTCGGCGTGTGGAACACCGAGCCGGCGGAGCCGGGCGGCCTCGCGATCGGCCCCGAGGCGGACCCGGTGCTCACCGGCGCGAAGTCCTACGCGTCCGGGGCCGGATACGTGACGCGGCCGCTGGTGACGGCGCGGTTGCCCGACGGGCGCCGCCAGATGCTCGTGGTGCCACTCGATCCGGAATCCCGCGCCGACCTGTCCGGCTGGCGCGCGCACGGGATGCGGGCCTCGGCCACCGGGACGGTCGACTTCACGGGCCTGCGGGTCAACCCCCTGGACCGGGTCGGCGCGCCGGACGACTACTACCGCCAGCCGTTCTTCGCGGCCGGCGCCTGGCGCTTCCTCGCGGTGCAGTGCGGCGGGATCGAAGCGGTGCTGGAGGCACATCGCGGCCATCTGGCGGCCACCGGGCGCGGCGCCGACCCGCACCAGCGCGCCCGCCTCGGACAGGCGGCTACCGCCGCCGAGACCGCGCGCCTGTTCGTCGAGCGCGCCGGCCACATGGCCACCGCCGAGCCCGTCTCGGGCGACCGCGCAGTCGCCTACGTCGCCCTCGCCCGCGGCGCGGTCGAGCGGGCCGGCCTCGACGCGATCGAGCTGGCCCAGCGCTCCGTCGGGCTCTCCGGCTTCCTCGAGGCCCACCCGCTCGAGCGGCTGGCGCGCGACCTCGCGACCTATCTGCGCCAGCCGGCCCCCGACGGGGCGCTTGCCGGCGCGGCGACCTACGTCGCCGAGTCCGAGGCCCCGGTCCACGCGCTCTGGCACGATTCCGAACCGGCCTGACGCCGACCGACCCGAGAAGACGACTTCATGCGCGCCGACGCCTTCCTGCCCCTGCTCGACAGCCTTCCCGTCGCCGACCTGTCGGCGATGGCGACGCGCGGCCTCGTCGTGGTGGCGCCCCATCCCGACGACGAGAGCCTCGGCTGCGGCGGGCTGATCGCCGAGGCGCGGGCGCGCGACCTGCCGGTGCGGCTCGTCGTGGTCAGCGACGGCTGCGGCTCGCATCCGAACTCCCACCTGTACCCGCCCGAGCGGCTGCGCGGCTTGCGCGAGGAGGAGACCCGCCGGGCGGTGGCCGAGCTCGGGCTGGCACCGGAGCATGTCACCTTCCTGCGCCTGCCCGACGCGCACGTGCCGAGCGCCGGCGCGACGGCGCAGGCCGCAGCCGAGACGGTCGCGGACGCCGTCAGCGCAAGCGGGGCCGACGCAGTGTTCGTCACCTGGCGGCACGACCCGCATTGCGATCACACCGCGGCGGCCGACATCGTCGGGCTCGCCCGCCCGATGCTTCCCGGCATCCGCGCCTACGCCTACCCGGTCTGGGGCTGGACCCTGCCACCGGAGCGCGAGGTCGGGCCGGCGCCGACCGGGTTCCGGCTCGACGTGTCGACCCACCGCGCCGCCAAGCGCCGCGCGGTGGCGGCCCACGCCTCGCAGACGACCGGACTGATCGCCGACGATCCCGAGGGCTTCCGACTCTCGGAGGATATGGTCGATCGCCTGTGCGGCCCCTACGAGCGCTTCGTGGACCTGGCAGCATGACCCGCCGCGACGCCTCGCTGACGCCGGACTACTTCGCCGGGCTCTACGGAGCCGACCCCGATCCCGACCCATGGGGCTTCACCACCAGCGCCTACGAGGCGGCCAAGTACGCGGCGACGCTCGCCGCGCTCCCGCGCGACCGCTACGCGTCGGGCCTCGAAATCGGCTGCTCGATCGGCGTCTTGACGCAACGTCTGGCGCCGCGCTGCGAAACGCTGCTCGGCGTCGACGTGGTCGAGACGGCGCTGAGCGCGGCCCGCGCCCGCAACGCCGCGACCCCGTGGGTGCGCTTCGAGCCCTGCGCGATCCCGGACGCCTGGCCGTCCGGCCGGTTCGACCTGATCGTGCTCTCGGAGGTCGCCTACTTCTTCACCCGCGCGGACATCGCCCGGATCGCGGCCCGGATCGGCGCATCGATCCTGCCCGGCGGCGACATCGTGCTGGTGCACTGGCTCGGCGAGACAGACTATCCGCTCTCGGGCGACGGTGCGGCCGAGGCGCTGATCGCGGAAGTGCGCTTCGCCCAGGTCGTGCATCAGGCCCGCACCGACGCGTACCGCCTCGAGGTGCTTCACGTGGACGAGGCGTCGGCATGAGCGTCAGCGTCGTCACCCTCAACAAGGGCCGCGGGCACCACCTCGCGCGCCTGCTCGAAGGCCTCGGGCGCTGCGCCCCGCCGGACGAGGCCGTCGTCGTCGAGATGGGCGGCGACAAGGCGACGCTTCCCGATCTCGGCTTCCCGATCCGGCGCACGCACCTGAGCCTCGACGGCCTGCCGCTCGCCGCGGCCCGCAACGCCGGGCGCCGCGCGGCCTCCGGCGACATCCTGGTATACCTCGACGTCGACTGCATCCCGTCCGCCGGCTTGGTCTCCGGACTCGCGGCGGCCGTGTCCGAGCATGACGGGCTGATCTGCTGCGAGATCCGCTACCTGCCCGGCGGCGCGGTCGCGGACGGCTGGACCGAAGCCGGCCTCGACCGGGTCGGGCACCGCCATCCCGCGCGGCTCTTCCCGGAGGCCGGCGTGATCCCGGCGCCGCAGCCCGGCCTGTTCTGGTCGCTCGCCTTCGCGGTGCGGGCGGCGACCTACGACCGCGTCGGCGGCTTCGATGAGGGGTTCATCGGCTACGGCGCCGAGGACACAGACCTCGCCTTCCGAGCGGAGCGGGCCGGGGTGCCGGTGCTGTTCGCGGGTGGGATGCACGCCTTCCACCAGCACCACCTGTCGTGCGACCCGCCGCTGCAGCACTTCTCCGACATCGTCGCCAACGCCCGGCGCTTCCACGACCGCCACGGGATCTGGCCGATGGACGGCTGGCTCGACGCCTTCGCCGAACTCGGGCTGGTGGAGGCCGACCGAGGCGGCGGACTCACCGTTCTGCGGCAGCCGACCGAGGCCGAGATCGCGGCCGCGCAAGTGCCGGCGCACCGGCCGTTCTGAGGCTCGGCCCGCCGACGCCGATTCAGCTCGCTTCGAGGCCGGCGGCGATGCCTTCGATCGCGGCGGCGAGGCGCGGCACCGCGTCGGGATCGTGCAGGGCGGAGATCGCCGCGGGGTCCAGGGCGAGGCCGGCCTTCACCAGGGCGGGCCATTCGCCGGCCTCGGGCCAGGACGAGCGGACCACGGCCGCGCCGAGACGTTCGAGCGCGGCCGCCTTCTCGGTCTGCTCGCCGAAGGCCCGCGGTTCGGGCAGGCAGACGAAGCGCCGCCTCGCCGCCGCCACCGCCGCGACCACGCCGTCGCCGGCGCCGCCGACGGCCAGGGCGGCGCGAGCGAGGTGCGGGCCGATGTCGGCGACCCATCCGTGCAGGTGCAGGTTGGGGGGCAGGGTCGAGGGCAGGGCGGCACCCGCCACGGGTCCGAGGACGTGCCAGGCGCGCTCCGGCACCGCGCGCGCCGCGGCGGCGAGCGCCGCCACGGTTCCGCCCGCGCCGCCGCGGCCGAACACCACGACGATCGGGCCGTCGGGCTCCGGCGCGGGGCCGGGGCGGGCGGTCGCGCCGAGAAAGCCCGCGTAATGCGTCTTGTCGCGGACCCAGGCAGGGAGGGCCGGGCCGTCGAGGACGCTCGGAAACGGGGCGATCAGGCGCTCGGCGCTGCGGAAGGCCTCGAGATGGGGTTGGTCGTCGCGGGTGCCGGCAAGCCGGACCATCAGCACCGGTACCGACAGCAGCCGCGCGAACAGCGCGACCTCGACCGAGACGTCCACCACCAGAAGCACCGGGTCGGCTTCCGCAATCCAGGCCGCGATCGCCGCCATCCGGTTGCGCAGGCCCGGCAGACCGAGGGGCGCGTAGTGGAACGCTTCCGGGCGCGTCTCCGCGCCGTCGCGCCCGTCGAACCCGCCCTCCGGAAGTCGGTCGTCGGGCAGGTCGAGTGTGGCCCCGGGCGCGCCGCCGCGATCGAATGCGGCCAGGGTGCCGATCAGCGTGCACGGCCGCTTCATCTCGCGGGCGATCAGGCAGGCCCGCTGCCAGTGGCCGGCGCCCTGATGGTGGACGTAGTAGCCGACTGGTCGCGTCACGCCGCCGCGCTCGGGCGCAGGATCGCGTCGAAGCCCGCGAGCGCGTCGTCGAGATCCATCTCCGGGGCAGGCCCGTCGGCGGCCTCGCAAAGCGGGCTCGCCCGCTCGACGAAGGCGATGTCGTTGACGCAGGCGTCGGGATCGATGGCCGCGAGGTCCGCCGCGGTCAGGCCGAACGCCGCCAGGGCCGCGTGGCGCGCCGTGCCCTCCAGGCCGAGCCAGGTGCGCCGGAGGGCGGCACGGCGGGCGATCACCGTTTCCCAATGGCGCGGCGCGGGGAGGCGGTAGGGCAGTCCGGCGCGTGCGGTCGCGGCGCGGCGCACCATCTCGGTGGCCATGCCGCCCTGGGCCCGGCCGGCGGCGCGGTCGGAGACCATCACCGACACGTCGGGGCAGTGGCGCAGGCGGCCGCCGGCCTCGCGGACGCGGGCGACCAACGCGTTGTCTTCGCCGCGCGGCAGGGCCGGCAGGCCGCCGACGCTCCGGTAGAGGGCGGCCCGAAGCGCCAAGCTCGCACCGGTATGGTCGCCGTGCCGGGGGGCCGGATCGTGCGGCGGCGGATCGAGCGCGTCCTCGATCCGGCGAACGGAGGCCCAGTAGCGCTCGATCCGGGCGTGCAGGTCGGCGAGCGCCGGGTCGATCGCGTCCTCCGGGTCGATCACGAGGCGGCCGCCGACGATCTCGGCCCCTTCGAGCGCCCGAAGGTTGGCCGCGAGCCAGCCGCGCGGCACCCGCGCGTCGGCATCGGTGGTGAGCAGGATCCCGTCGGGGCATCCGTCGGCTTCGAGCCAGGCGGCACCGGCGTCCAGCGCCATCCGCCGGGCGGTCCCGACATGGGCCTCGGCACCCGACAGATGCGCCTCGACGACACGGATCGCGAGCGTGGGTGCGATGTCGGAGGCCTGCATCGCGCGCACGGCGGCGACGGTGCCGTCGGTGCAGTTGTTGGCCACGATCAGGACGCGAAGGCGCACGTCGGCCGCGATGCCGTCCTGGGCGGCGAGCGAGCGCAGGAGGCGCGGCAGGCACACCTCCTCGTCGCGGGCGGGCACGCAGACGACCGCCTGTTCGGACGGGCGCATGGTCAGGCCTGGGCCCCGGCGACGCGGC
Source organism: Methylobacterium cerastii (assembly GCF_022179125.1). Taxonomy (GTDB): domain Bacteria; phylum Pseudomonadota; class Alphaproteobacteria; order Rhizobiales; family Beijerinckiaceae; genus Methylobacterium; species Methylobacterium cerastii. Next base: position 88,478 of record NZ_BPQG01000036.1, on the reverse strand, counting down.
GCAGGCGCGGCGGCGGAAGGCGCGAAAGGTCGTGGGCGGCGAGCGCCGCCTCGTACAGCGCCTCGTAGCCGGCGGTCATCGCGTCGGCGTCGAACAGGTCCTCGGCCCGCTGGCGGCAGGCCCGGCGGTCGAGGGCGACGGCGCGGACGATGGCGTCGGACAGGCTCGCGACGTCGTCGGGCTCGGCGAGCGCGCCGCACGACGCGTCGAGGATGTCGGGCAGCGCGCCGCGGCGGAAGCCGGCGACCGGGGTGCCGCAGGCCAGCGCCTCGGCGACCACGAGGCCGAACGGCTCCTCCCAGCGCGGGGTCACCAAAGCCGCCCGCGCCCCGCCGAGGTGGCGCGCGAGGTCGGCATGGCCGAGGTGGCCGAGATCGGTGAGGTCGTCCCCGAGCCGCGGGGCGATCCAGTCGGCCCAGTAGGCGGGGTTCGGCCGCGGGCCGGCGAAATGCAGCGGCAGGCCGGCGGCGCGTGCGGCGTCGATCGCCAGATGGAGCCCTTTCTCGGGCACGATCCGGCCGGACCAGAACACGTACGGCACCGGGTCCGGCGCCGGACAGTAGACGAAGACCGAGAGCTCGACGCCGTTGCCGATCACCACCGGCTCGGCGACGATCTCGCGCCAGGCGTCGGCGGTGTGGTTCGAGACGGCGGCGAAGGGCATGGTTGCGTGCGCGGCGCGCACGCCCGCCTCCAGGGATTCGAACGGCGGCGTGTGCAGGGCCGTCACCATCGGGATCGCGAGGTCTCGGCTTCGGCGCAGCGGGAGATCGTGAAGACTGTTGTTGTGCACGATGTCGAAGTCGCCGTTGCGCACCGCGTCCATGATCCGCGCATAGGCCGCGTTCTCGGCGCGGTCGATCGAAGCATGCCGCAATGGATCGCCGAGGCCGTCGCCGGTGGGCTGGCAGACGTAGACCGGCGCAAGTGCCGGATCGGATCCCTCCGACGCGAACAGCGTCACGTCGTGGCCGCGTCGCTTCAGGGCGCCGGCGAGGAGATGCGTGTGCATCTCCAGACCGCCCGGATACGGCTGCGCGATGGGGAACTTCAGGTGGGCGATGAGGGCGATCTTCACGGAAGCTCGTTTTTCCAGCGACGGAGGCCGTGATCGCACATCGCATACCCTGTCTGTGTGCAGGATGAACGGATGCGGCATAAGTTATTCACCGACCCAATCCCGGAAGCCTGCCACCATCACAACGGTTCCCAGCGCCGCCGAAGGCGCTGGGGACAGCCTCAGTCAGGGCCGCGGCAGCACCATCTCCACGCTCGACTTCACCCGTACGCGCACATCTGACCGCGAGCCCTCACTGCGAGGCGGTCGCCCCCGTCACGCGCCAGACCGCGTTGCCGACGTCGTCCGAGACGAGCAGCGCCCCGGTCTTGTCGAAGACCACGTCCACCGGGCGCCCCTGCGCCTTCTCGTCGGCGTCGAGGAAGCCGGCGAGCACGTCGATTGGCTTGCCCGCGGGGCGGCCGTCGGCGAACGGCACGTAGATCACCTTGTAGCCGCTCTTCGGCCGCCGGTTCCACGAACCGTGCTGGGCGACGAACAGGCCGCTCGTCCAGGCCGGCGACAGGTTCGCGCCCTGCGAGAAGGCGATGCCGAGGGAGGCGGTGTGGGGGCCCAGCGCGTAGTCAGGCACGATCGCCTTGGCGACGAGGTCCGGCCGCTGCGGGCTGACGCGGTCGTCGACGTGCTGGCCGTAATAGCTGTGGGGCCAGCCGTAGAATCCCCCCTCCTTCACCGAGGTGACGTAGTCCGGCACGAGGTCGCTGCCGATCTCGTCGCGCTCGTTCACGGCGGCCCAGAGCGTGCCGGTCTTGGGCTCGAAGCCGAGGCCGTTCGGGTTGCGCAGGCCGGTGGCGAATTCGCGGAAGGTCTTGGTTGCGAGAGTGTATTCCCAGATCGCGGCGCGGCCCTTCTCGGCCTCGAGCCCGTTCTCGGCGACGTTGCTGTTCGAGCCGACGGTGACGAACAGGCGGGTACCGTCAGGGCTCGCGACGACGTTCTTGGTCCAGTGGTGGTTGATCCCGGCCGGCAGGTCGACGACCTTCTCCGGAGTCGCGCCGTTCTCGGTCTTGCCCGCCTCGTAGGGCACCCGCACCAGGGCGTCGGCGTTGGCGACGTAGAGATCGTTGCCGACGAGCGCCATGCCGAACGGCGAGGTCAGGTTCTTGAGGTAGACCGTCTTCACCTCGGCGACGCCGTCCCCGTCGGCGTCGCGCAGCAGCGTGATCCGGTCCGGGCTCTTCACGCCCGCGCCCGCCCGATCCATGATCTTCCCGGCGATCCAGGCCTTCACGCCGGGGAATTTCCCGTCGGAGGGCGGCGTGTTGCTCTCGGCAACCAGCACGTCGCCGTTCGGCAGCGTGTAGAGCCAGCGCGGGTGGTCGAGCCCCTCGGCGAAGGCGGCGACCGACAGGCCGGAGGCAGGCGCGGGCTTCGCACCCTTCGCCCAGCCCGCGGCCGGCGCGATGTTGACGGTGGGCAGCGGCGTGGCGTTCGGAGCGGGCAGGGTCGGGCTCGCCCCCTGGCCGTCGGCGAGCTGGAGCGACGCGCTCTCGGGATAGACCGCGAAGCGCACGAAGGCCGCACCGCCGAGGAGAAGGACCGCCAGCGCCCCGAGCCCGATCTTCGTACCTGTCCGCATGGTCCCGTGAATCCCTGTTTAGCAAGCCACCAAGCCCAACCAACCGGGCTGACCGGGAGATAAGAGCCGAGCGGCCGATTGGCTCCGATCGCGCCGAGGGTGCCGGAGCCGCCTGGCAGCGCGTATAGGATGTGGCCGAGGCTCCCTCGCCGAAGGGTCGCGCCCGGGGCGCGAGCGGTGCGGGCGCCCCAGCGAGCCGCCGATGACCGATGCGACCCAGCGCCTGCCGACCTTCGCCGACGTGGCGCGCGCCGCCGAGCGCATCGCCGGCGTGGCGCACCGCACCCCGGTGCTGACCTCGCGCACCGCCGACGAACGCACCGGGGCGAGCCTGTTCTTCAAGGCGGAGAACCTGCAGCGGGCCGGCGCCTTCAAGTTCCGCGGCGCCTACAACGCGATCGCGGCGCTCGACGAAGACGCGCGGGCGCGCGGCGTCATCGCCTATTCCTCGGGCAACCACGCCCAGGCGATCGCCCTGGCGAGCCGCATCCTGAACGTGCCGGCCACCATCGTGATGCCGGAGGACGCGCCGGCGATGAAGGTCGCGGCGACCCAGGGCTACGGCGCCGAGGTGGTGCGCTACGACCGCTACACCCAGGATCGCGTCGCCCTCGGGCGGACGTTGGCGGAGGCGCGTGGCCTAACCCTGATCCCGCCCTACGACCATCCGGACGTGATCGCCGGCCAGGGGACGCTGGCCCTCGAGTTGATCGAAGAGACCGGGCCGCTCGACATGCTCGTCGTCTGCCTCGGCGGCGGCGGCATGCTGTCGGGCTGCGCGCTGGTCGCCGCCGAGCGCGCGCCGGGCTGTTTGGTCGTCGGCGTCGAGCCGGAGGCCGGCGACGACGGACAGCAATCGTTCCGCGCGGGGCGGATCGTGACGATCCCGGTGCCGCGGACCATCGCCGACGGCGCGCAGACCACGTTCCTCGGATCGATGACCTTCCCGATCATTCAGGAGCGCGTCGCCGACATCGTCACTGTGACGGACGACGAGCTCGTCGCCACGATGCGCTTCTTCGCCGAGCGCATGAAGCTCGTCGTCGAGCCGACCGGCTGCCTCGCGGCCGCGGCGGTGATGCACGGCCGCCTCGACGTGCGGGGCAAGCGCGTCGGCGTGGTGATCAGCGGCGGCAACATCGATCTCGCGTCGTTCGCCCGCCACGTGGCGGGTTGAGGCCGGAGCGCGCCCTCGTCCTTTTCTGCGCGGGCCTGTGGGCCGGCGCCGCGCGCGCTGAGGACATTGCCATCGAGGCGGAGGCCTGGCCCTACAGCGCGATCGGCAAGCTCAACGTGGTGCTCGGCACCAACCGCCTGCAATCCTGCACCGCGACCCTGATCGGGCCGCGGCTCGCGCTCACCGCCGCCCACTGCCTGTGGGACGAACCGCGCAAGCGCTGGGTCAACCCTGGCGTGGTCCACTTCGTGGCCGGCTATCGCCAGGGCACCTACCGCGCCCACAGCCTGGCCGCCGCCTACCGCAAGCCGGACGACTACGCCTACGCCTACGGCACCGCGCAACCGAACATGCAGGCCGACTGGGCCCTCGTGGAGCTCGTCGAGCCGATCCCCGGTACGCCGCTGACGCTGGAGGATGCAGCCCCCGACGCCGACCCGGCCGCGATCCGCCGCGAGATCCGGCGGGCGGGCTACAGCCGGCTGAAGCCGCAGCTGATGACCGCGCAGGGGCATTGCAGCGCGTGGCGAAACCCTGGGCCGGCGCCGCTGCTGCTGCACGATTGCCGCGCGGTGCCCGGCGAATCCGGCTCGGCGCTGCTGCAGGTCGAAGGCGGACGCCCCGTGGTGGTCGGCGTGCTCGTGGCGGGCAACCCGGAGGAGGGGCGAGCCCCGTCCGTCGCCGTGCCGACCGCCGCGTTCCGCGAAGCCGCCGCGGCGATGCTGAAGGCGCAAGCCCAGCCGCGCTGATGCAACCGTCGGTTCACCACCACGCCGAAAAATCCGGGCGCCACAAAATCCGCGCCTTTCGGACAGAGCTTGGCCGGAACGCGTCGCATCGGCGGGGCGACGGGCTGGGAGGCGGGACGGCATGCAGGGTGTTCGGGCGAGATGGACGGTGCCGGCCCTGTCGGTCCTGCTGCTCGGACCGAGCCTCGGCGCCTGCAACACCAGCGCGAACACCGCCCTCGTCACCGGCGCGACGCACGGCAAGCCGATGGTGGTGTCGGACGCGGAGCGCGACTGCCTCGGCCGCGCGATGTACTTCGAATCGAACCGCAGCGACCCCGAGGGCCTTCTCGCGGTCGGGACGGTGGTGATGAACCGCCTGGAGAACGCCGCCTTCCCGAACGGCGGAATCTGCTCGGTGGTCGGCCAGCCACGGCAATTCGCGGCCGGCGTGCTGACGAAGCCGATGGCGGAGAAGGATCTGTCGAAGGTCGCCGACGCGGCGGACGCGATCCTGGCCGGCGAACGCCATCCCAAGGTCGGCCGGGCGATGTACTTCCACACCGCAGGCCGGAAATACCCCTACGACAACATGCACTACGTGGCGGTGGCCGGCGGCAACGCCTTCTACGAGAAGCGCAAGGCCGGTAGCCCAAGCCAGACGCCGCCTCCCGCCCCGACGGCGATGGCCTTTGCCGAGACAATCCCGGCCGAGGCGATCCCCGCCGCCCAGCCCCTCGCCGCGTCTGCGCCCGCGCAACCTGAAGTCGCGGCCGCCCAGACGGTGCTGGCCGAACCCGCCCGCGACATCTGCCAGGTGGCGGGCCTCGGCGCTGCCCCGGGCGGCGGCTAGAGCATTTTTGAGCGAGGTGGATGCCGGCTCGCGTGAGGAAAATGCGACCACACAACAAGATAGAGCATGTTCGGTGATCCAGAGATCACCGAACATGCTCTACGACACCTCAGTCCTCTCGCGTCTCCGGGCTCCGCGTCCGGCGCGCGGCCTGCGCCATCGCGATCAGCTCGCGGGCCGTGAGGCTGTGGGCGGAGGGCGCGGCGCGGTCGGCGATGCCGGCCGGCGGCGTGCGGGCGCAGCCGCTGGTGCCGATCCGCAGGTCGCGCGAGCGCCGCGTCGCGCGCAACCGGATCGCCTTCCGCAAGGCCTCGACCATCACCGTTCCCACCGAGAATCCCGTGGACGGCGTCATAGCCAAGCTTGACCGTAAGCGACATTCTTGAAGGCGGATTTCGGCGCCCTAGCAGGGCCGGGATCGGCCGGCTCCTAAGCTCCGGAACCGACAGCAACCACCTGACGAGGCGTCAGTTTTGGGGCTTGTACTTGCTGTACTTGAAATCCGGCGCGGCCCCGAGCTGTTCCTTGCTCATGTCCAGCGTGGCGGCGTAGCGGTCGCCGCCCGGCGACAGGATCAGGGCGGCCGGCTGCACCGCGACGTAGCGCGTGCCGACGCCGAGGAAGCCGCCGATGTCGAGCACCACCGCCGTCAGAGTGCGCCCGTCCTCCATCACCAGGTCGACGACGGTGCCGAGCGCGTTGCCGGCATTGTCCGAGACCTTGATGCCGATCACGTCGGTGGTGAGGAAGCCGGCGGGCACGAGCTTGTTGCGGCCCTCGGCATCCGCCTTCGATCCGGCGCGCTTGATCCCGACGTCGGAAGGGCCGCCGCCCGCGCTAGTGCCCGGTCCGGTGCCCGGCACCACCAGCCCGTCGCTCTGCGCCGGCTTGTCCTCCGGGCCGGGGGCGGCGAGGGCGACAGAGGCGCCGAGCGCAAAGTGTGCGCCGAGCGCGAGCGACAGGGGCGCGGCGAGCGCGAGGCGCAGGATCCGGGTCAAGCGATCGTCCTTCGATGCGGGCCGCGTACGGCTGGAAACCGAGGGAACCGGATCGGTCCCGCCGGGTTCCGGCGGCCGGTTGCGGCCGATCGCGCGGGCCGGTCCGCCGTGACGAATCCGCAAGCCCTGTCTCGGGTTCGTGGGCGACCTGCGGTCGCGGCGGTTTGCGGCACGGGTCCGGACGCCTTAAGTCGAAGCTCTCCCTCGATGCCCGCGCCGCGGGTGCCTCGCACGCGGTGTGGCATGGCGACCGTCCTCGATCTGCTGAAGAACGATCCGCGGCCGCCGCTCGCGCCCCGCATCCGCCACCCGGAGAAGGCGCACCGGCCGGACCAGCCGGTGCATCTGCGCAAGCCGGACTGGATCCGCGTGAAGGCGCCGGGGTCCCCCGCCTGGGCCGAGACCCGCGCGATCGTGCGCGAGCACGGCCTCGTGACGGTCTGCGAGGAGGCCGGCTGCCCCAACATCGGCGAATGCTGGGAGAAGCGGCACGCCACCTTCATGATCATGGGCGACACCTGCACGCGGGCCTGCGCCTTCTGCAACGTGCGCACCGGCCTGCCGGGCGCCCTCGACGCCGACGAGCCGGAGAAGATCGGCGACTCGGTGGCCAAGCTCGGCCTGCACCACGTCGTCATCACCTCCGTCGACCGCGACGACCTCGCCGACGGCGGGGCCGAGCACTTCGCCCGCACCATCGCGGCGATCCGCCGGCTCAGCCCCGGCACCACGATCGAGATCCTGACGCCGGACTTCCTGCGCAAGGACGGCGCGCTGGAGACCGTGGTCGCGGCGCGGCCCGACGTGTTCAACCACAACCTCGAGACGGTGCCCGGCAACTACCTCACGGTCCGACCCGGCGCCCGCTACTTCCACTCGGTGCGCCTGCTCCAGCGGGTCAAGGAGCTCGACGCGTCGATCTTCACCAAGTCCGGCATCATGGTCGGCCTCGGCGAGGAGCGGAACGAGGTCGTGCAGCTGATGGACGACCTGCGCTCGGCCGACGTCGACTTCCTCACCATCGGCCAGTACCTGCAGCCGACCAAGAAGCACCACGAGGTGATCCGCTTCGTGCCACCCGACGAGTTCAAGGCCTTCGAGACCACCGCCTACGCCAAGGGCTTCCTGCTGGTCTCGGCGACGCCGCTGACCCGCTCGTCGCACCATGCCGGCGAGGATTTTTCGAAGCTGCGGGCCGCCCGCAACGCGCGGCTCGGCGTGCCGGCGGAGGCGGCTGCGGCGATGGTGCGGACCTCGTCCGAGGGAACCGCGCAGCGGGGCGGCGCGCTGATGCCCGCGGGAGCTCTCGCCTCCGCCCCCTTCACAGCCTGAGCCGTCGATGCCGTCCTTCCGGATCACCCGCTGGGTGCGTCACTCGCCCCAGCAGATGTACGACCTCGTCGCCGACGTGGAGCATTACCCCGAGTTCCTGCCGCTGTGCGAATCGCTGCGCGTGCTGCGGCGCCAGCCTGGAACCGGGGAGGGGACGGAGGTGCTCGTGGCTGAGATGGGCGTCGGCTACAAGGCGATCCGCGAGCGCTTCACCACCCGCGTCGGCCTCGCCCCCGCGGACCTCAAGATCACCGCCGAGTACATCGACGGCCCGTTCCGGCACCTCGAGAACCGCTGGGCGTTCAAGCCCGGCCGCGACGGCGGTTGCGACGTCGACTTCTTTATCACCTACGAATTTAAGAGCTTCGCCCTCGGCCTGCTGATGGGCACGATGTTCGACCGCGCCTTCCGCAAGTTCACCGACGCCTTCGAGAGCCGGGCGGACCGGGTCTACGGCACCGCCTGAGGGCGGTTCAGGCGGTTTGGGGCGCGTCGCTTCCGCGAGGGTTGGTCCAGCTCGTCTCGTCGCTGAACCGCGCGGCTCAGCTTCAGAGCGCCGATTCCAGTAGGTCCAGCGCGTCCAGCACCGCGCGGCGTCGGATTTCGGCGCGGCCGAGGTCGCCGTAGCGCCGCTCCAGGTGGTGTACGCCACCTCTTGTCGCCAGGCCGAAATGCACGAGGCCGACGGGCTTGGCCGCGCTTCCGCCGCCGGGCCCGGCGATCCCGGTGATCGCCACCGCCACGTCGGCCCGCGAGGCCGCGAGCGCGCCGTCCGCCATCGCGCGGGCGACGGCCTCGCTGACCGCCCCATGCGCCTCGATGAGTTCGGCGGGCACCCCGATCGCCTCGGATTTCGCCTCGTTCGAGTAGGTGACGAAGCCGCGCTCGACCACCGCCGACGAGCCGGGCACCGCGGTCAGCAGGCCGGCGACGAGGCCTCCGGTGCAGGATTCCGCCGTCGCGATTCGGGTGCCGGCCTTGGCGTAGGCCGCGACCAGAGCCGTGGCGCGGGCCAGGAGGGCGTCGTCGAACATCGCTCAGGTCTCCTCGCCGTCCGGCATCGAATCGGGATCGCGGGCGGCGTGGCGGATCGCGATGACGACGATGGTATCGCCCGAGACTTCATAGAAGACGACGTACGGATACGGGTTGGCTGCGATCCAGCGCAGCCCGGGCAGGCGCGTGCCGCGTTCAGACTCGGGATGAAGCAACAACAGGTCCAACGTGGCGCGCAGCCGTGCCTGGACCCGATCGGCGCCATGCGGCGAGCGCGCGGACGTAGCTTAGCGTATCGTCAAGTTCCGCGAGGGCCGCAGGCGTAAAGCGAAGCTTCACAAGCCGTGCTTCGCCCAGACCGCCCGCACCACGTCGTCGGTGGCGAACTCGCCGCGGGCGGACTGGGAGCGGGAGATCGCGAACGACGCTTCGTCCTCGGCGGTCAGGGCGGCCGGCCGTCGCGCCTCCTCGGCGATCCTCAGGACTATGCGGGCGATGTCGTCCTGCCGGTCGGGGGCCAAGCCCCGGGCCGCGGCGACCGCCTGTTCGAGAAGATCCGTCATTTCCGCATCCTGCACCGGATCATCGGGATGAGGAAGTCCGGCGGTGCCGGCCCGAGGCCGTCAGCCCTGGCGCATGGCCGTCTCGGCCTGGGCGTCGACGGGGTCGGCCTCCGCGTCCTCCGGCAGCCGCACCGTGGCGGCGGCCTGGGCGGCGAGGCCTTCCGCGCGGCCGACGAAGCCGAGCTTCTCCGTCGTCGTCGCCTTGATCGACACCGCGGTGAGCGGCACGGCGCAGATCTCGGCGATGCGCGCGCGGATCGCCTCGCGGTGGGCGCCGATGCGGGGGGCTTCCGCCAGCACCGTGATGTCGAGGTGGTCGATGCGGCCGCCGCGCGCACGGACCAGCGTGCAGGCGTGGGCGAGGAACCTGTCCGAGGACGCGCCGCGCCACTGCTCGTCGGAGGGCGGGAAATGCGTGCCGATGTCGCCGTCGGCGATGGCGCCGAGCAGGGCGTCGGTCAGCGCGTGCAGGGCGACGTCGCCGTCGGAATGGGCGAGCACGCCGCGGTCGGCCGGGATCTTCACGCCGCCGAGCCAGACGTGGTCGCCCTCGGTGAAGGCGTGCACGTCGAAGCCGGTGCCGAGGCGGGTCACGTAGGTGGTCATGGCAATGTCCTTGGCGGTCTCCGCGCCCGAGCCCGTGGCGGACGGGCCGGCGAAGGCCCGGTCGGCCTCGATCAGGTCGGCGGGTTGGGTGATCTTGCGGTTGCGCAGGTCGCCGGCGAACACCACGACGGCGTGCCCGGCCCATTCGGCCAGTGCCCCGTCGTCGGTGAAGGCGTGGAGGCCTTCCTCGGCCGCGGCCCGGTGCGCAGCGCGCAGCAGGCCGAAGGCGAAGGCCTGCGGCGTCTGCACCGCGCGCAGATTCTCGCGGGCCGGGGTCTCGCGCACGCGCCCGATGGCGTCCCGGTCCTCGACGAGCTTGATCGTGTCGGCGACCGCCACGCCCGGCACCGCAGCGCCGTGGTCGCGGCCGGCGGCGACCGCGCGCGCGATCAGCTCGGAATCGACGAAAGGCCGGGCCGCGTCGTGGACGAGGACGACGTCCGGGGCCCCGGCCGCGGCGAGCGCCTCGAGGCCGGCCCGGACCGAATCCTGCCGGGTCGCGCCGCCCTCGACCGGCGGCAGCAGCTTGTCGGCGACGGCGGGCGACAGCTCGGCGCGGCAGGTCTCGAAGAACGCCGCCGCGTCGGCCGCGATCACCACCTGGATGCGGCCGATGACGGGATCGCCCCCGAGGGCGTCGAGGGTGCGGGTGAGGACCGCCTGCCCGCCGACGCGGCGGTATTGCTTGGGCATCCCGCCGCCGATGCGGATGCCGCGACCGGCCGCCACGACGACGGCGGCGACGCTCGATCCAGGTTCGGACATGGCTGGGGTTCCGTCGTGCCGTGGCCGCGACCGCCTGCCATGCGGCCGGTCCGGGTCCTCAAAAATCTGCCTGTCGTTTAAGCGGGGGATGAAGCGAAATCAAATCGCGCGGTTCCCCGCCCGACCCCCGCCTTGGGGCTTGCATCGAACCGCTTTTGTCTATTTGTTGTGCAGAATGATGGCTGATCATTATTTGAGCGTCCTGCGAGGGGAGCGCTCGGTCGACCCAGTGGTGCTGCTGGCGCCGCTGTCGGGCGTCACCGACCTGCACATGCGCCGGATCGCTCAAGGCGCCGGCGCGAGCGCGGTGGTGTCGGAGATGGTCGCGGCCGCCGAGTTCGCCCGCGGGTCGGAGGAGGCGCGGCTTCGCGCGGAGGGCTCGGGCATCGCGCCCCACATCGTCCAGCTCGCCGGCTGCGCGCCCGAGCCGATGGCGGAGGCCGCGCGGATCGCCGAGGCGAACGGCGCGGACGTGATCGACGTCAACATGGGCTGCCCGGCCAAGGTCGTCACCGGCATCGCCTCCGGCTCGGCGCTGATGCGCGACCTCGACCACGCCGGCCGCCTGCTTGCGGCGGTCCGCGAGGCGGTGTCGATCCCGGTGACGGTCAAGATGCGTCTCGGCTGGGACCACCAGAGCCTGAACGCCGCGGACCTCGCCCGCCGGGCGCAGGCGCTGGGGCTGAACGCGGTGACCGTGCACGGCCGCACCCGCCAGCAATTCTACAAGGGCAACGCCGATTGGGCGGCGATTCGCGCGGTCGTGTCCGCGGTGTCGATCCCCGTCATCGCCAACGGCGACGTGACGGACCTGGCCACCGCCAGGGCGTGCCTGACGGCCTCGGGTGCCGCCGGCATCATGGTCGGCCGCGCGGCCGTCGGGCGGCCGTGGCTCGTCGGCGCCATCGCCGCGGGCCTGGCCGGGCGCCCGGTGCCGTCGCTCTCGCGGACGGAGCGGGCGGCGCTGGCGGCGTCGCACTACGCTGGGCTCATTGCGCTCTACGGCCCACACATGGGGGTGCGTCACGCCCGCAAGCACCTGGCGGCCTATGCCGAGGCCGCCGGCGGCCTCGGCGCATCCGAGCGCACGCGGCTCCTGACCACCACCGACCCGGAGGTGGCGGATCGGCTCCTGCGGGCCGCTTTCGAGGCCGCCCCGGCGATCGCGGAGGCCGCATGAGCGACGGGGAAAGTAGGGGCGAAGCCGTGCCGGTCGGCCATGAGGCTTCGAGCAAGGACCTTGCGGCGAGACCGCGCGGCATGCCGAGCGCGGAGGCCGTGATCAACGCCTTGCCGCTGCCGGTGCTGACCATCGGCGCGGACGATCGCATCATGCACTGCAACCACGCGGCCGAGGCGTTCTTCGACTACTCCGCCCGGCTGATGCAGCGGCGTCGGCTCCGCGACATCATCCCCTTCGCCTCGCCGATCATCGCGCTGGTGGCGGAGGTGCGCCGCCGAGGCTCCAGCGTCAGCGAGTACCGGGTCGAGCTGACCCAGCCGCGCTCGGGCGCCGAGCGCAGCGTCGACGTGTTCGCGACCTCGCTCGGGGACGACGCCGAGGCGGTGGTGCTGATGCTCCAGGAGCGCACCATCGCCGACAAGATGAACCGCCAGCTGACGCATCGCGGCGCGGCGCGCTCGATGGTGGCGCTCGGCGCGATGCTCGCACACGAGATCAAGAACCCGCTCGCCGGCATCCGCGGCGCGGCCCAGCTGCTCGAGCAGTCCGGGCCCGAGGAGGACCGGGTGCTGACCAGCCTGATCTGCGAGGAGACCGACCGGATCGTGCGGATCGTCGAGCGGATGGAGCTGTTCGGCGACGAGCGGCCGGTCGAGCGCGGCCCGGTCAACGTCCACGGGGTGCTCGACCAGGTGAAGCGCTCGGCGCAATCCGGCTTCGGGCGCCACATCCGCTTCGTCGAGACCTACGACCCGTCGCTGCCGCCGGTGCTCGGCAACCGCGACCAGCTGGTCCAGGTGATCCTGAACCTCGTGAAGAACGCGGCGGAAGCGATCGGCGCCGACGCGGTCGACGGCGAGATCACCCTGTCGACCGCCTTCCGCACCGGCCTGCGCCTCCAGGTCCCGGGCTCGCGCGAGCGCGTCAGCCTGCCGATCGAGGTGGCGGTGCGCGACAACGGCCCCGGCATCTCGCCAGACCTGCTGCCGGACCTGTTCGATCCGTTCGTGACGACGAAGGCGCAAGGCTCCGGCCTCGGACTTGCATTGGTCGCCAAGATCGTCGGCGACCATGGGGGCATCGTCGAGTGCGATCCCGCCCCCCGCCGCACCGCCTTCCGAATCCTGCTGCCCATGTCGAGCGCCCGCGACGGGCGCGAAGCGGTCGCGGAGCCCGAGTAAGAGTCATGCCCAACGGCCACATCATCGTCGCGGACGACGACGCCGCGATCCGCACCGTCCTGAACCAGGCGCTGTCGCGGGCCGGCTACGAAGTCCGGTCCACCGGCAACTGCGCGACCCTGTGGCGCTGGGTGGCGCAAGGGGAGGGCGACCTCGTCATCACCGACGTGGTCATGCCCGACGAGAACGTGTTCGACCTGCTGCCGCGCATCAAGCGGGTGCGGCCGGAGCTGCCGGTCATCGTCATGAGCGCGCAGAACACCTTCATGACCGCGATCCGCGCGTCCGAGCGCGGCGCCTACGAGTACCTGCCGAAACCCTTCGACCTGAAGGAGCTGATCGCCATCGTCGGCCGGGCGCTGTCGCGGCCCCGCGGTACGGCGGCGGCCGCCTCGGCCCCCGACAACGAGGACATCCCGCTCGTCGGGCGCTCGCCGGCGATGCAGGAGATCTACCGGGCGCTCGCCCGGCTGATGCCCACCGACCTCACCGTGATGATCACCGGCGAATCCGGCACCGGCAAGGAGCTGGTGGCGCGCGCGCTCCACGATTACGGCCGCCGCCGCACCGGGCCGTTCGTGCCGGTCAACATGGCCGCGATCCCCCGCGACCTGATCGAATCGGAGCTGTTCGGCCACGAGAAGGGCGCCTTCACCGGCGCGCTGCAGCGCTCCGCCGGCCGCTTCGAGCAGGCGGAGGGCGGCACGCTGTTCCTCGACGAGATCGGCGACATGCCGATGGAGGCGCAGACCCGGCTGCTGCGCGTGCTGCAGCAGGGCGAGTACACCACGGTCGGTGGCCGTGTGCCGATCAAGACCAACGTCCGCATCATCGCCGCGACCAACAAGGACCTGCGCATCTCGATCCAGCAGGGGATCTTTCGCGAGGACCTGTTCTTCCGGCTCAACGTGGTGCCGCTGCGGCTGCCGGCGCTGCGCGAGCGCTCCGAGGACGTGCCGGACCTCGTCCGCCACTTCTTCATCCAGGTCGAGCGCGAGGGCCTGACGCGAAAGATGCTCGACGGCGAGGCGATGGAGCGGCTGAAGCGCTACCGCTGGCCCGGCAACGTGCGCGAGCTCGAGAACCTCGTCCGACGCTTGGCCGCCCTCTACCCGCAGGAGACCATCACCGGCCCGGTCATCGAGGCGGAGCTCGATACGCTGCCGCTCAGCCCCCCGGCCTCGGCCGGCAACGGCACCGCCCGCAAGGCCGGCGCCGACAACGAGACCCTGTCCGGCGCGGTGGAGCGCCACCTGTCGGATTACTTCTCCAACTACCGGGACACCCTGCCGCCGCCCGGCCTCTACCACCGCATCCTGCGCGAGATCGAAGGCCCGCTGATCGGCGCGGCGTTGGCCGCCACCCGGGGCAACCAGATCCGTGCGGCGGAGCTGCTCGGCGTCAACCGCAACACCCTGCGCAAGAAGGTGCGGGACCTCGACCTTCAGGTGTTCCGCACCGCGCGTTGAGATCAGCGCGGCTGCGTCAGACGTACATCGCGATGGCGGATTGCAGCATCTCGTTGACGGTGCCGATGACCTTGGTGTTGGACGTATAGGCCTGCTGGGTCTCGATCATCTTTGAGAACTGATCCGAGATGCTCGCGTTCGACTGCTCGACCGAGCCGGCGGTGACGGTCGCGCCGTTCAGGCCGAAGCTCGGCGCCCCGGTGCTCGCGGTCGCCACGAAGGCGCCGCCGTCGAGCGAGGCGAGGGTGTCCCGCGCGCCGAACTGGGCCAGGGTCAGGGTTCCGAGCGCCTGGGTGCTGCCATCCGACAGGGTGCTGGTGAGGGCGCCGGCGGGCGAGACCGACAGGCTGGAGAGCGCGCTCGTGCCGGTGGGCGGCATCTGGACCGGCGCACCCTTCGAGGATCCGGCGAACAAGTAATACCCGGTCCCGTTGACGAGATACCCGCTGGCATCCGGCGCGAAGTCGCCGCGCCGGGTATAAGCGAGGTCCGACCCGAAGCTCGGCGTCGATGCCGTCCCGAGATTCTGCCGGACGATGAAGTAGCCGTCGCCGCCGATGGCGAGGTTCGTCGCGATGCCGGTCGATCCCACCGTGCCCTGAAGCCCGAGGTTCGACCGCGTGCTGATCGCGACGCCGCCGGCGGGCTGCGTGCCGGCCTCGGTCTGTGCGAGCATGTCGGCGAAGCTCGTATCCGTGTTCTTGAAGCCGGCCGTTGTGCTGTTGGCGATGTTCCCGGAAATGTTGTTCAGCGCGAAGGATTGCGCCGATGTGCCGGTGATGGCGTTCGAGAGCGCATCCATCAGGCTCATCGTAGATCTCCTTCAGGGAACGGCCGCGCCCGATAAGAACACCGACGTCGGCGTGCCGACCGACCGCTCCCGAGCCAACCCTGATTAGAGATTTTATCGTTAATACACGGTGTGTAACGAATTATATCTGATGAATCCATGATGCCGCCCTAGAAACGAAACTCGACATCTTGGAAATATTCAGACACAAAAATATCGGCGGCGACGATACTTCCACACGACGCTCAGGCCTACTCCCATTCCATTCGCGTCACGGCCACGCCGGTCAGCGCCGCGACGATGCGTTCGCGCTCGGCCCGGCTCGGGGCGATGCGCGCGCGTGCCGCCGCCAGCACGGCGGGCGAAGCGGTTTCGGGCGTGCCGGCGTCGAAGGGCGGGGCTGGAGCGTATTCGTGCCCGAGCTGGATCGCCTCGGCGCGCTCACGGCCGACGAGTTCGGCTGCGAGCGTCAGGGCGAAGTCGAGGCCGGCGGTGACGCCGCCGCCGGTCACGAAGCGTCCGTCGCGCACCACGCGCTCGCGCACCGGGATCGCTCCGAAGGCGGACAGCAGATCGTGCGCGGCCCAATGGGTCGTCGCCCGGACGCCGTGAAGCAGGCCCGCGGCTCCGAGCACCATCGCGCCCGTGCAGACCGACGTGACGTAGCGCGCGCCTTCGGCCTGTCGGCGCACGAAAGCGAGGGCCGTGTCGTCCACCATCAACGCGTTCACGCCGACGCCTCCGGGCACGCAGAGCACGTCGAGGGCCGGACAATCGGCGAAGGTCGTGGTCGGCGTCAGGATCAGCCCGGTCGCGCTGCGCACCGGCGCAAGGCTCGCGGCGACGAGGTGAACCTCCGCGCCGGGCACGCCGACGAAGACCTCGTAGGGCGCCGTCAGGTCCAGCTGCTGAACGCCGGGGAAGGCGAGCAATCCGATCTGAAAGGGCATCCAGCGCTCACCTCGGCGGCTCGGCAAGTCGGCCGAATCCGCAGACCCGATCCTATCACCGCGATCGCACCGTGACAAAACAGCATCTTGTGCGCTGCAACATACCTGCCGTGCGCAGGCGCGCCTTGCTGCCAAGCTCGCCGAAGGCCAAGCACAAGTCTCTGTAGAACTTGGCCTTTCGAGAATCATATGTCCGACCGCCTGCATCCCCGGCCCGCTGCCGCGACCGATCCTGCCATCAGCCGCCGCAAGCTGCTGGAGTTCTTCTCTGCCAGCCCGATCCTCGCCTCGGGGGCGGTCGGCGCGCTCGCCACGCTGCTCGAATCAGGCGCCTCGGGGGCGCTCGCCCAGAGCTACGACGTGCTGCGGCAGGCGCCGGTGATGAACGGCGACCTGATCGCCGCGCCGGCCCAGGCGCTCAACGTGTTCGACTTCGAGATGGTAGCCAAGAAGGAGCTGCCGCCGGCCCATTACGGCTACCTCGCCAGCGGCGTCGACGGCGACGAAACCCTGAAGGCGAACCGCGACGGGTTCGAGCACATCCGCATCCGCGCCCGCCGGCTGATCGACGTGCGCAAGATCGACACGAGCGTGAAGATCTTCGGCGAGACCTGGGCGAGCCCGATTGCGCTGGCGCCGGTGAGCAGCCAGGGCGCGTTCCACCCGGACGCCGAGCTGGCGGTGGCGCGGGCCGCCCGGGTGAAGGGCCACCCGATGATCCTGTCGACGGTGGGGTCGTCGGCGATCGAGGACGTGATCAAGGAGCGCGGCGCCCCGGTCTGGTTCATGCTCTACCCCACCGACGACTGGGCGGTGACCGAGGCGCTGGTGAAGCGCGCGGAGAAGGCCGGCGCGCCGGCCATCGTGCTGACGGTGGACCGCCAGGGCGGGCGCAACACCGAGACCCTGTTCCGCGAGCGCCGCACCGACACCCGCACCTGCACCGATTGCCACACGCCCGGCTTCAAGAACGAGGTGAGCCGCAAGCCGATGTTCGACGGGATCGACGTCGATCGCGTGACCAACCTCTACGGGACCGGCATGACCTGGGACTACGTGCGGCGCCTGCGCGGCATCGTGAAGGGCAAGCTCGTGCTCAAGGGCATCGTCACCAAGGAGGACGCGAAGACGGCCCTCGACCACGGCGTCGACGCGCTGATCGTGTCGAACCACGGGGGCCGGGCCGAGGAGAGCCTGCAATCGACCATCGGCGTGCTGCCGGAGGTCGTGGCGGCGGTGAACGGCCGGGTGCCGGTGCTGATCGACGGCGGCTTCCGCCGCGGCACCGACGTGCTCAAGGCGCTGGCGCTGGGCGCCACCGCCGTCTGCGTCGGCCGCCCCTACGTCTGGGGCTTGGCCGCCTTCGGCCAGCCCGGCGTCGAGGCGGTCCTCAACATCCTGCAACGCGAGTTCGAGACGATCATGCGCCAGGCCGGCGCCACCAAGATCGCCGAGATCACCGCCGCCAGCGTCGACCGGGCGTAGCCCGCATCCTGTGACCGGCCCCACGGCTTTGGCGGCGGGGCCGGCATTTGACAATCCCGCCCGCATCATCGACACCGCCGCCCGTCTGGGCATCGACCGAACGACGAGGCCGGTTGCCGGTTCCGGAGCCGCGCATGACCGCCTTCTCGGCTTATCCCCTCCCGTCCGCACGGCGCCCATGACCCCCAGCGAAGCCGCGGGGCGACCCGTCCTTGCCGCGCGGCCCGGCCCCGGCTTCGCGTTCGGCGACTTCCTCCTGAACACCGTGTCGGCGAGCCATGCGCGGGCCTGCGCGTGGCTCCTCGCGCTCTGCCTCGTCTGCTTCCTGCCCGGCCAGATCTCGCTGCAGCCGATGGACCGGGACGAGCCGCGCTTCGCCCAGGCCTCGAAGCAGATGCTCGAGACCGGCGACGGCGTCGACATCCGCTTCCAGGGCGAGGCCCGCCACAAGAAGCCGGTGGGCATCTACTGGGCGCAGGCCGCCGCGGTGGCGGCGGGCGAAGCGCTCGGCGTGCCCGAGGCGCGGACCGCGATCGCGCTCTACCGCATCCCCTCGCTGCTCGGCGCGACCGCCGCCGCGCTGCTGGCCTATTGGGCGGCGCTCGCCTTCCTCGCCCGCCGCGGCGCCTTCCTCGCCAGCGCCCTGTTCGGCGCCTGCTTGATGCTCGCGGCCGAAGCGCACCTCGCCAAGACCGACGCGCTGCTGACCGCGTGCTCGGTCGCCTCGCTCGGCGCGCTCGCCCGCGCCTGGCTCGGCCGGTCCGGCCCCGGGCCCTCGACCGCAGGCCGGCTCGCGTTCTGGCTCGGGCTGGCCCTCGGCATCCTGGTGAAGGGCCCGATGGTGCCGCTGTTCGTCGGCCTGCCGATGCTGGCGCTGTCGTGGAAGGCGCGCTCCGGCCGCTGGATCCTGTCGCTGCGCCCGTGGTCCGGCCTCGCGATCGTCGCCCTCATCGTCGCGCCGTGGTTCCTGGCGATCGCCTGGCGCAGCGGCGGCGCCTTCTTCACCGAAGCCGTCGGCCACGACATGCTGGCCAAGGTCGGCAGCGCCAAGGAGAAGCACTGGGCGCCGCCGGGCACCTACGCGCTGGTGTTCTTCGCGACCTTCTGGCCCGGCGCCGCCTTCGCCGCCCTGGCGATCCCGTTCGCGTGGCGCCGCCGCGGGGACGATGCCGTCGCCTTCCTGCTGGCGTCGATCGTCCCGGCTTGGGCGATGTTCGAGGCGGTGCCGACCAAGCTCCCGCACTACGTCCTGCCGCTGATGCCGATGGTGGCGACCCTCGCCGTGCTGGCGCTGCGCGCCGGCGCCCTCGATCCGACGCGGCGCGGCGCGCGCGCGGTGGCGCTGCTCGTGCCGGCGATTCCCGTCGGGTTGACGATCGGCCTCGTCGCGGTCGCGTGGCGCCTCGATCGGGTGCTGCCCGTGCTGTCGCTGCCGCTGCTCGGAACCGCCTGTGCGCTGGCCTGCGCCGCCTGGATGGCCTACGCGCGGGGCGGCCCGGAGCGGGCGATGGTGTTCGCGATCCTCTCCGCCTGCCTGCTCTCGCCCGCGGTGCTCGGGCTGGCGCAGACCGAGATCCCGGCGCTGAAGGTCTCGAATCGGCTCGCCGCGATCGGCGACGCGCTGCCGTGCCGGCCGCAGGTCGCAAGCCTCGGCTACCGCGAGCCGAGTCTGGTGTTCCTGATCGGAACGGACCTCGCCACCCCGAACACCGGCGCCGACGCGCTGGCCTTCCTCAACGCCGGCGGCTGCCGCCTGGTCTTCGTCGAGCAGCGCTCGGCCGCCGACTTCGCCGACGCGTGGCCCGTCGGCGGCGCCGGGCCGAAGGCGGTCGGGCAGGTATCGGGCTTCAACATCAACGCCGGCCGCCGGGTCGACCTCACCGCCTATGCGGTGACGCCCGCGGCTCAGACGGTGGCCCCATGAACCCGACCTCCCCCCGCCTCAGCATCGTCGTGCCGGTGAAGAACGAGGCCGGCAACATCGCGGGCCTCGTCGCCGAGATCGAGGCCGCCTGCGCAGGCTTGGCGCCGTTCGAGCTGATCTACGTCGACGACGGCTCCACCGACGCGACGCCGGCCGCGCTCGAGGCCGCGCGGCAGGGCCGCCCGTGGCTGCGCGTGCTGCGCCACGCCCGCAGCGGCGGCCAGTCGGCTGCCGTGCGCAGCGGCGTCTCGGCGGCGGCCGGCCCGATCGTCGCGACGCTCGACGGCGACGGCCAGAACGACCCGGCCTTCATCCCCGTCCTGGTGGCGGCGCTCGAGCAGGCGGGCGAGGGAGCCGGCCTCGCTCAAGGGCAGCGCAAGGGCCGCAAGGACGGGCGCTTCAAGATGATCCAATCCCGCATCGCCAACGGCGTGCGGGGCAAGATCCTCAACGATTCCACCCGCGACACCGGCTGCGGCCTCAAGGTCTTCCGCCGCGCGGTCTACCTGCGCCTGCCGTACTTCGACGCCCTGCACCGGTTCATGCCGGCGCTCGTGGTCCGCGAGGGCTTCGCCATCGTGCACCGCGACGTGGTCGACCGGCCGCGCTTCACCGGCGTGTCGAATTACGGGCTGTTCGACCGGCTCTGGGTCGGCCTGCTCGATCTCGCCGGCGTCTGGTGGCTGATCCGCCGCAAGCGGCCGACGCCCGCCGTCACCGAGGTCCGGACCTGATGCTGATCCAGTTGGCGAAAGACCTGCCGGACTACTTCTACGACGTGTTCGTGACCCGGTTCGACTTCTGGCTGGTCTTCGGCATCGTCGCGCAGCTCGTGTTCGGGTCGCGCTTCATCCTGCAATGGATCGCGAGCGAGCGGGCGGGCCGGAGCGTGATCCCGCTCTCGTTCTGGTTCCTGTCGATCGCCGGCGGGATCATGACCCTGGTCTACGGCTTCGTGCGCCGCGAGCCGGTGATCATCATCGGCCAAGGCCTCTCGACCGGGATCTACCTGCGCAACCTCGCCCTGATCTTCCGCAACCGGCGCGCGGCCGAGACCAAGGCCGGCTGAGCGGGCGCTCCGCTCGAGCCGACCGGTCCCGGGGACCGCTGTGCGATCAGCGCCGCAGGGACGACGGTCGCGGCAGCGTCCACAGGTCGTCGTGGGCGTCGGAGAACCGGGCGAGATGGCGGTCGGCGTAGAGGCAGAGAAAGCCGAGGGCACAGGGCAGCCCGAACAGCATGGCCATCATCCACGGCATATCGTCGACGTCTCTCTGAGAGCGGAAGCCGCGCGACGCTTGCCGACGCGATGCCGATTCGTAACAAATGATAGGGGTGCGTCAAGGCACGCTAGGACACGCCGCCTAGTTTTTCCGGTTCGGCGTTGCGCGCGCAACGCGGCGACGCCGCGCTTGATCCGGCGCTGCGCCCGTGTTTCGTCTCGACCCGTCCAACCCCCACGCCGCCCGGAGCCCGATGCCACAGGACGATGCCCGCGACCCGCTCCCGACGTTCCACGCCGACCTGGACGCGGCCTTCGCCGAGCTGTGGCGGCTGCTGGCGGACGGAGTCGCACACGGGCGGAGCGCGTTCCACACGCCGAGCGTCGCGACACTGGACCGTACAGGGCGGCCGCGCAGCCGCACGGTGGTGCTGCGGCAGGCCGACGCCGCCACCGGCATCCTGCGCTTCCACTGCGACCGCCGCTCGGACAAGGCCGCCGAGGTCGCCGCCGGGCGGCATTGCGCCCTCCACGCCTACGATCGCGCCGCCAAGGTCCAGATCCGGATCGAGGGCAGCGCCCACGTCCACCTCGACGACGCCGTGGCCGACGCGGCCTGGGACGGCTCGCGGCCGATGAGCCGGGTCTGCTACGGCATCGCGCCCGCGCCCGGCACCGCGATCGAGGCCGGCGGCGGCTACGCGCTGCCCGACGAAACGGAAGCGCCGCCCGGCCGCCCGAACTTCGCCGCCGTGCTCGTCCGCGCCGAAGCCCTCGACTTCCTCTACCTCGACCGCCGCGGCCACCGCCGCGCCGGCTGGCGGCGCGAAGGGGAGGGGTGGCAGGGCGAATGGCGGGTACCGTGAGGCCGCCTCAGCCCGCTGCCCGCAACCGCGAGAACCCCGCGTCGAGGTCTGCCTTCAGGTCGGCGACGTCCTCGAGCCCGATGTGGAAGCGCAGGGCCGGGCCGCCGGGCGCCCACTGCGTCGCCGTGCGGTAGGGCTTGCAGTCGAAGGGGATCACGAGGCTCTCGAAGCCGCCCCAGGAGAAGCCCATCCCGAACAGCTCCAGGCCGTCGAGCATCGCGGCAAGGGCCGTCTCCGAGACCGGCTTGAGGATGACGCCGAACAGTCCCGACGCGCCGGAGAAGTCGCGTGTCCAGATCGCGTGGCCGGGATCCTCTGGCAGACCCGGATGGAGGACGCGCAGCACCTCCGGCCGCGCCTGGAGCCACCGCGCCATCTCGAGGCCGGCGCGGCCGTGCTCGCGCAGCCGCAGGCTCATCGTGCGCAGGCCGCGGAGCGCCAGGAACATGTCCTCGGGGCCGGCGCAGGGGGCGATCTGGTCGAAGGTCCGCCGCACCGCCGGGAAATGCGTGGCGTTGGCCGAGGTCAGGCCCAGCAGCAGGTCGGAGCCGCCGCTGAGGTACTTGGTCCCGGCCTCGACGGCGATGTCGACGCCGCGCTCGTGGGGCGGGAACAGCAGCGGCGTCGCCCAGGTGTTGTCCATGATGACGGTGCCGCCGCGGGCGTGGACCGCCTCGGCGATCGCCGGCACGTCCTGCATCTCGAAGCTCTGCGAGCCCGGCGCCTCGACGAGCACCGCCTTGGTGTTGTCGCGCATCAGGCCCGCGATGCCGGCGCCGACCAGCGGGTCGTAATAGGTCGTCTCGACGCCGAAGCGGGCGAGCAGCCCGTCGCAGAAGATCCGGGTCGGGCGGTAGGCGGAATCGGCGACGAGCAGGTGGTCGCCGGCCGAGACCGAGGCCATCAGCGCGACGGAAAGCGCGCACAGGCCCGAGGGCGTCGCCACCGTGCCGGCCGCGCCCGCCAACGCGGTCCACGCGTCGGTGAGCGCGTCCATCGTCGGCGTGCCGCTGGTGCCGTAATTGTAGCGCCCGCGCCGGTGCACGATGTCGTCGTAGGTCGGGTACAGCACGGTGGAGCCGCGATAGATCGGCGTGTTGACGAACCCGTGCTGCGCCGACGGATCGCGCCCAGCATGGACGAGGCGCGTCGCGACCCCGAACGACTCGGCGGTCTTGGACGAAGGCTTGGACATGGTCGCCATGGGTTCGGGCTGCGATCGGGCGACGAAGCCCGGCAACCCGGCGGAGGTCAAGCGCCCGACTCGGCAGCCCCCCCGGCAAGCTCCTTCGTAAGCCCCTTCGCAAGCCTCTTGGTCAACCGGCGTCCGTGACGGTGGCTTCCTCGTAGGCCTGCAGCCAGGCGGTGCGTTCCTCCGAGCCCTCGGCGTAGGGGCAGTCGTCGATCGGCTTGCCGTAGAGGCGGGCGTTGCGGCCCTGGATGAACGGGCTGTCGCTGGCGGTGGCCTGGGCGTTCGCTTCGGGTTTCATGCGATCTCCTGTCGAGTGTCCCTTCGTTAACGGCCTTGGGCCATCCTCGGCTCCGTCGTCGTTCGCGTTGTCGGAACCCGTCGCTTGCGTATCCTGCGTCTCCTCGCCGCCGGCGTCTCGGCCGGCGCCTCGATCCTCGTGATCGGGTTCGTCTGCGCCGACCGGCTGGCCCACATGGCGCCGAGCCCGGTCGCCCGCATCGTCCTGCCCGAACCGTCGGCGACCGGATCGATCCCGGTGCAGCCCAAACCCGTCGCGGCCGTGAAGCCCGCGCCGGCGAAGATCCCGAACGGGTTCGACACCGAGCGCCTGAACGCCCTGATGCGCGGCGACCCGATCCTGCCCTCGAAGCGCTGACGGCGCGGATGGCTGGCCTGCGCCGCCGGACGTGACGCCCGCCGCCGGCACAGGGTAAGGCTCCGGGGCAGGTCCGCAGCGGATGCCGGCGGACGCGATCGGGACGGACACCGTGGGCCTCGTCTACGCGCTCGGCGCCTATCTGAGCTGGGGCCTCGTCGTCCCGGTCCATTTCCGTCTGCTCTCGGGCTTCTCTCCGAGCCACATCCTGTCGGTTCGCATCCTGTGGTCGTGCCTGTTCGCGATCCTGCTGGTGCTGCTGTGGCGCAACCGGGTACGCACGCCCTTCCCGCTGCGGCCGCGGCACGCGCTGCTCTTCGCCTCGGCCGGGCTGATCGGCGTGAACTGGCTCCTCTACCTGCAAGCGGTGAACAGCGGCCACCTGCTCGATGCAAGCCTCGGCTACTACATCAACCCGCTGGTCAGCGTGGCGCTCGGCGCGCTCGTCCTGCGCGAGCGGCTGCGCCCGCTGCAACTGGTCGCCGTGGGCGTCGCCGCGGCCGGAGTCGGCATCGCCGTGGTGCTCGCCGGCACGCTGCCCCTGGTGGCGCTCGAACTCGCGATCAGCTTCGCCCTCTACGGGCTGGTGCGGAAGGTGGTGGGCGTCGACCCGGCGGTGGGGTTCCTGGCCGAGACCCTGATCCTGACGCCGGCGGCGCTCGCCTGGGCGCTGTCCTCGCCCGAGCCCGTGCTGCCGTCCGACCCGCGGGACTTCGCGCTGCTGGCGCTGACCGGGGTGACGACGGCGCTGCCGCTGATCTGGTTCGCGGCCGCCGCCGAGCGCCTGCGCCTCGCGACCCTCGGCCTGATGCAGTACATCGCGCCGACCTGCCTGCTGGCCTTGAGCGTCCTCGCCTACGGCGAGCACGTGGCACCGCACGCGATCCCGATGTTCGGGCTGATCTGGCTGGCGCTGGCGCTCTACGCCTTCGACCTGCTCCGCGCCGGGCGGGCGGCCCGGGAGCGCGCACCCGGCGAAACCGCCGCGCCGACCCCGCGCGCGATGCGTGTATAACGCGGCCGCGCCCGGCCTTTGCCACGGGAAGCCAGTCCGAGTGTTGCGATGCGTGATCCCGCCGAGCCCGCCACGGTCACCCAGGCCGACTACGAGAACCTCGCCGAGGCGCTGCCGCAGCTCGCCTGGATCGCCACCGCCACGGGCGACATCGTCTGGTATAACCGGCGCTGGTACGACTACACCGGCACGACCCTCGAGACGATGCGCGGCTGGGGCTGGCGTGCGGTCCATCATCCCGACCACGTCGAGGCGGTGACCGAACGCTTCCGCACCGCGATCACCGCGGGCGCGGCATGGGAGGACACCTTCCCCCTGCGCGGCCGGGACGGGAGCTTCCGCTGGTTCCTGTCGCAGGCGATGCCGCACCGGGACGCGGACGGCCGCATCCTGCGCTGGTACGGCACCAACACAGACATCACCCACAAGCAGGAGGCCGAGGACCGGCTGCTGCAATCCGAGGAGCGGTTCCGGGCGCTGGTCGACGCCTCCACCGCCGTCATCTGGAACACCGACGCGGCCGGCGCCCTGCTACCGCCGCAGCCGCGCTGGAGCGCCTATACCGGCCAGTCCGAAGAGGCGTTCCAGGGCTGGGGCTGGATCGACGCGGTCCACCCCGACGACCGGGCGCATGCCGCCGAGGTCTGGGCGGGCTGCATCGAGGCGCGCACGCCCTACGCCGTCGAGTATCGCCTGCGCCGGCACGACGGGCAGTGGCGCGACATGGAGGTGCGCGGCGTGCCGGTGCTGGCCGCCGACGGCGCGTTGCGCGAATGGGTCGGCTCCAACGCCGACGTCACCGAGCGGAAGGAAGCGGAGGCCGAGGTCGAGCGGGCGCGCCAGGCGGCGGAGGCCGCCAACCTCGCCAAGAGCCAGTTCATCGCCAACATGAGCCACGAGCTGCGCACCCCGCTCTCGGCGGTGATCGGCTACTCGGAGATGCTCGGCGAAGAGCTCGAGGATATCGGCCAGGCCGCCCTCCTGCCCGACCTGCGCAAGATCGAGGCGGCGGCCCGCCACCTGCTCTCGCTCATCAACGACGTGCTCGATATCTCGAAGATCGAGGCCGGGCGCATGACCGCCTCGGGCGAAACCTTCGCGGTCGCCGACCTGATCTCGGACGTCTCCGACGCCACCGGCTCGCTCGTCGAGAAGAAGGGCAACCGCTTCGTCCTCGATCTCGCCGACGACCTCGGCACGATGCACCAGGACCAGACCAAGATCCGCCAGTGCCTGCTCAACCTGATCGGCAACGCGGCGAAGTTCACCGAGGGCGGCACGATCACCCTCACGGTCGCACGCCATCGCGAGGCCGGAGCCGACTGGTTCGGATTCTCGGTGACCGACACCGGGATCGGGCTCACCGAGGAGCAGATCGGGCGCCTGTTCGAGCGCTTCGCCCAGGCCGACGAGTCGACCACGCGCCAGTTCGGCGGCACCGGCCTCGGGCTGGCCATCACACGCGCCTTCTGCCGCACCATGGGCGGCGACATCGGCGTGACCAGCGTGCCGGGGGAGGGCTCGACCTTCTCGCTGCGGCTGCCGGCGACGCTCGCGGTGGAGGACGAGGCGCAGGTCGCCGCCGAGCTCGCGATCCCCACCCCGGTGTCCACGCACGAGGAGCACGACGCGGTGCTGCTCGTGGACGACGACCCGGCGGCCCGCGAGCTGCTGCAGCGCTTCCTCGAACGCGAGGGCTTTCGCGTGCGTACCGCCAGCGACGGGCGCGCCGGGCTGACCCTGGCGCGGGCCCTGAAGCCGCGGGCGATCCTGCTCGACGTCGAGATGCCGCGCATGGACGGCTGGGCGGTGCTTCACGCCGTCCGCAACGATCCCGAGCTCGCCGGCATCCCCGTGATCATGACCTCGGTGGTGGCCGAGCAGGGCCTCGGCCAGGCGCTCGGCGCCACCGACTACTTCGTCAAGCCGATCGACTGGGACCGGCTGAAGGGCCTGATGGACCGCTACCGGCCGGAGGGCGTCGAGGCCCGGGTCCTCGTCGTCGACGACGACGCCGACGCCCGCGAGCGCCTGCGCCGGACCCTGGTCCGCGACGGCTGGGGCGTCGACGAGGCCGAGAACGGCCGGGTGGCGTTGGAGCATTTCGAGGCGCAGCGCCCGAACCTGATCCTCCTCGACCTGATGATGCCGGAGATGGACGGGTTCGGGTTCCTCCGGGCGCTGCGGGCGCGGCCGGACGGCGACGTGCCGGTGGTGGTGCTCACCGCCAAGGAGATCACCGACGCCGAACGCCAGAGCCTCCAGGCCCAGGCCGACCGGGTGATCGAGAAGGGCTCCTTGAGCATCGCCGAGATCGGGCGCCAGCTGCGCGTGCTCTACGCCCGCGAGGCCTCGGCGCCGTTGCCGCAGGGCATGCAGGGGCTGCTCGACGCGCTCGCCGCGCGGGAAGGGTAAAGGGCGCGCGACCATCGGCGCAGGTAGCCCGTCGGGAACCTTCCTCCGGTCCCGCCCCTTGCATTCCCGGCACGCGCTCCGGAAGGCGTGGCCGAGGAGCGCGCCATGAACGCCATCGTCGTCGTCGCCCTGATCTGCGCCTCGTCGGTCCAGGTCCAGGATTGCAGCCGGGAGAACGCCCTCGACGTGGTGACCGGCCCGGCCCACACCCTGCAGGAATGCCTGATCCAGGGTCCCGTGCTGGCTGCCAACGCCGGCCTCGGCAACGCCAAGGACAGCTACGTGAAGACGCGGTGCGAGCCGCGGCGCTAGGAGTCGGACGCAGATGAGCGACGCCGTCGATCCCGAACGGGCCGTGATGATCCGGCTGCGCGCCCGCCTCGCGGTGGTCGAGCGTGCGGCGTGGTTCGGGATGGTCCACGCGATGCGGACCCGGCCCGACGAGGTCGAGGCCTACATCGCGGGCGAGCGCGAAAAATGCGCCGCCGGGTTCGCCGGCCCGAAATGGGCGCGCGACCTCACCGACGCCGAGCGCGCCATGCTCGGCTCCGAGGTCGATGCCGGACTCGCCCAGCTGCTGCAGGACGCCCGCGACGAAGTTTGAGGCTCGCGCTCGCCCTGTTCGGCGTCTAGCCTCGGGTTCCGCCCGCGCCGAACCGGTCCCGCCAAGCCGGAGGGAGGCCGGGCGTCCCGATCCCGTCGAGGCCGGCGGCTGAGAACACGCCGATCGCGATCGAGCGGGCCAGCACCTGTGCCGCCATGTCGCCGAGCCGCGCGAGGTCGCCGACCGGGTCCGCGAGCGGCACCGCCCCCGTCGCGACCGCAAAGACGACATCGCCGTCGAGCGGCGTGTGCACCGGGTGGATCGCCCGTGCGAGGCCGACCTGCGCCGCCACCGCGAGGCGTTTGCACTGCGCCTTGGTCAGCGCCGCATTTGTGGCGACCACCGCCAGCGTCGTCGCGGCGCCGGGAAGGGTGCGGACGGGGAAATCGAGGGCGCCCTCCGGCATCGCGGCGGGCCAGCCGAGGCCGCCGAACTCGGCCCCCCGCTCGAACGGCGCCGCCCAGAAATGCGGGCCGTCACCCACCGTCACCCGGCCGAAGGCGTTCACCGCAGCCAGCGCGCCGACCCGGAAGCCCGTGCCGGGGATGTCGGCCGAGGCCGAGCCGAGGCCGCCCTTCAGGTTGGCCGTGCGGGCGCCGGTGCCGGCCCCGACCGAGCCGAGCGCGACGTCCTCGGAGGCCGCTTGCGCCGCCAGGTAGCCGAGTTCGCGATAGGGCGGATAGCGCCCCCACGCCTTGTCGCCGCCGTTGAGGAGGTCGAACAGGATCGCGCCCGGCACGATCGGCACCCGCATCCCGCCGACGGGAAAGCCGCGCCCGGTCTCGGCGAGCCGCGCGACGACGCCCGCGGCGGCGTCGAGCCCGAAGGCCGAGCCGCCCGACAGCACAATGGCGTCGACGCCCTCCACGGTGCGCTCGGGATCGAGAAGGTCGGTCTCGCGGGTGCCCGGCCCGCCGCCGCGGACGTCCACGGACGCCGTGAACGGCCGGTCGAACATCAGCGCGGTGACGCCGCTGGCGATCCGTGCGTCCGCGGCGTGCCCGACCCGGATGCCGGCGATGTCGGTAATGGCGTTGCGCATGGGCCTGAGCATGCCACGAACGCGGCGGCGCCGCACGGCTTGAGCGGGGAGGCGGGCGGGTGCAGGATCGGCCTCATGCCGCAGGATTTCGTCATCCGCCCCGTCGCCCGCGCCGACCACGCGCAGTGGCTGCCGCTCTGGGAAGGCTACAACCTGTTCTACGAGCGCGTCGGCCCGGCGGCGATCCCGCCCGCGGTGACGCAGGCCAACTGGGACAGATTCTTCGACGCCGACGAGCCGATGCACGCCCTGGTCGCCGAGCGCGCCGGACGGCTGATCGGCCTGACGCACTACCTCTATCACCGCACCACCACGGCCATCGCGCCGTTCTGCTACCTGCAGGACCTGTTCACGACGGAGGAGGCGCGCGGAAGCGGGGCCGGACGTGCGTTGATCGAGGCCGTCTACGCGGACGCCCGCCGCGCCGGCTCGCCGCGGGTCTACTGGCAGACCCACGAGACCAACGCGACGGCGATGCGGCTCTACGATCAGGTCGGCGACCGGTCGGGCTTCGTGGTCTACCGCAAGCCGCTCTGACCCTGTGGCCGCGACCCCACGCCTGTGGATGCGCGGCGTCTCCGCCGCATCCAGGGATGCGCTCGCGTGTTAGTGGGGGCCTTCGGAATTTCCCGTGGCGAGCAACCGGAGCGGCGATGGCGTTCGGCATCGAGATGGGGCTCGGGCTCGACGGGCAGGGCATCGGCCAGCCGGCCCGCCTCGACCTGGAGGAGCTCCTCGCCACCCGCCTGCTGGTCCAGGGTAATTCCGGCTCGGGCAAGTCGCACCTGCTGCGCCGCCTGCTGGAGCAGAGCGCCGGCCATGTGCAGCAGGTGGTGATCGACCCCGAGGGCGACTTCGTCACCCTCGCCGAGGCGCACGGCCACCTCGTCGTCGACGGAAGCCACGGCGAAGGCGACTTGCAGGCGATCGCAGCCCGCGTGCGCGCCCACCGCGTGTCGGTGGTGCTCGACCTCGAGAGCCTCGACATGGAGGCGCAGATGCGCGCGGCCGCCGCCTTCCTCGGCGGGCTGTTCGAGGCCGAGCGGGCGCATTGGTACCCCTGCCTCGTCGTCGTCGACGAGGCGCAGATCTTCGCGCCGGCGGCCGCCGGCGACGTCTCCGACGAGGCGCGCAAGATCGCGCTCGGCGCGATGACCAACCTGATGTGCCGCGGGCGCAAGCGGGGCTTGGCCGGCATCATCGCGACGCAGCGCCTGGCCAAACTCGCCAAGAACGTCGCGGCCGAGGCCACCAACTTCCTGATGGGCCGCACCTTCCTCGACATCGACATGGCGCGCGCCGCCGACCTCCTCGGCCTCGACCGGCGCGGCGCCGAGCGCTTCCGCGACCTGGCGCGGGGCGAGTTCGTGGCGCTCGGGCCTGCCCTCAGCCGCCGGCCGCTCGCGCTTCGGATCGGACCGGTGACCACCTCGTCGCGGGCGGCCTCGCCAACCTTGATCCCGCTGCCCCAGGCGGCGGATGCGGACCTGCGCGCCCAGATCCTGGCGCCGGCCGAGGCCGGCTTCGCCTACCCGACGCGGGCCTCGCGCGCGCCGGCCACGCCCCGCGTCAGCCCCGCCGACCTGATGCGCGAGCTGGCCGCCCACCGGCCCGAGCCGGCGACCGCCCCGCCTGTCCTCGACGAGGCCGAGAACCGCGCCGGCTGCGACGCGATCCTGCGCGGGCTCGTCGCAGAGCCCGAGGCCGGGCGCCAATCCGTCGCCGTGGTCTACCAGGACTTCCTTGTCCGCTGCCGGATGCGCGGGCTCGACGGCGAGCGCGTCGGCCTCCAGGCGTTCCGCCGGTCTCTGAGCGTGGCGCGGGCCGGAATCGACGCGGCGGCGCCCGCCGCGACGGACGGAGACGCGCGCTGGACCCAGGCGCAGGACGCCGCCGCCGGCATGCCGGAGGAGGTCCAGGGCCTGTTCCTGCTGCTGGCGCGGGCGGCGCTCGCGGGCGAGCCGTGCCCGGGCGATGCGGCGCTGGCCCGGGCCATCGGCAGCCGCTCGCCCGGCCGCGCCCGGCGCCTGCTCGGCTACATGGAGAGCCGCAACGCCATCGTCTGCCGCGTGGATTTCTCGAAGAACCGCATCGTCGCCCTGCCGGCACTCGGCTGCGAAACGGCGCCGGGCGACCCGAAGGCGGACGTGGCGGAGGCCGCGCCACCGGAGCAATCCGAAGCGGGGGCCGGATGGGGATTGTTCGCCGCGGAGTGAGGCGTCCCGCGCGGGAGGTCAGGCGGCGCTGAGCCGCATCAGCTCCGCGATCAGGGGCTCCGCCGAGGCCGCGACGCTCAAGCCATCGGTGGCCAGGGTCAAGTCGGGGGCGAGCGGCGCCTCGTAAGGCGCGGAGATCCCGGTGAAATTCGGGATCGCGCCGGTACGCGCCCGGTCGTACAACCCCTTCGGGTCGCGGGCCTCGCAGACCGCCAGCGACGTGTCGATGAAGACCTCCAGGAACGGGATGTCGCCGGCGATCTGCCGCGCCGTCTCGCGCTCGGCGCGGAAGGGCGAGATCAGCGAGACGATCACCACCAGCCCCGCCTCGGCCATCAGCCGCGCGGTCTCGGCCGCCCGCCGGATGTTCTCGACGCGATCCGACGCGGTGAAGCCGAGGTCGCGGTTGAGACCGTGGCGCAGGTTGTCGCCGTCCAGCACCATCGCGTGCCGGCCCGCCTCGGTGAGCGCCCGATCGACAGCGTTGGCGATGCTCGACTTGCCCGCGCCCGACAGCCCGGTGAACCAGGCGATGGCCGGGCGCTGGTTCAGGCTGCGCCAGCGCGTCTCGTGGGGCTGGAGCGTCTGCCAGGTCAGGTTGTCGGATCGCCGGGTGGGGTCGGCGGCGTGCTTCGACGGATCGGGCAACGGCGGGGCTCCTTGAGCCTGCTCACGCGTCCTCCCGCCCCCTCCGGGATCCGCTCGGCTGATTCTTAGCCGGAACCGGGCTGTAACGGAACCCGTCGATCACGCGTCCGTGAGCACCGCCTCAGGCGCGGGCGCGGCCTTGGGGATCGCCCTCGGCCGGCCCTCGTCGTCGATGGCCACGAAAGTGAAGGTCGCCGAAGTCACCTTCTCGCGAAGCTGCGTCCGGAACCGCCGGGCCCAGGCCTCGACCTCGATCTTCATCGAGGTCCGTCCGACATGCCCGATGCGGGTGTAGACGCAGAGCACGTCGCCGATCCGCACCGGGCGGATGAAGGTCATCGCGTCGAGCGCGACGGTGACGACGCGGCCTTCGGCCCGGTCGACGCCGGCGATACCGCCGGCCTGGTCCATCTGCGACAGCACCCAGCCGCCGAAGATGTCGCCGTTGGCGTTGGTGTCGGCCGGCATTGCGATGGTGCGGACCGTCAGGTCGCCCTTCGGTTCCTCGGCGCTGTCCCGGTCCATGCGATCCTCGTCCTTGGCGCTAGGCGCGGCGCCGATTATGCGCGAACGCGGCGGCGTCGAAAGGGGTCAGGGCATCAGGCCGGAGAGTTTCAGGCCGGCCGCCAGAAAGACGGCGACGGCGCAGACGACGCATTCCAGCGGAATCGATTGCCAGAGGTCGCGCGCGACCACCTCGCGCGTGGCGATATCGTCCATGGGGCGTTCCTCCCGGGCGGACCGATCTGATGCCGGCCGTCCCGAAGCGGCGAGCCTACACCAGATCGACGGCCGACGCAGCCCGCTTCCATAGACGACAAAAAACCCGGCGGCCCCATGGGCCGCCGGGTTCTGGACTTCGGTACGGAATGATCTTGCGATCAGTAGAAGAAGCGGCGACGCGGGCCGTAGAAGCGGCGGCCGTAATACGGGCGGCGGTAGAACGGACGCGGGCCGTAGAAGCGGCGGCCGTAATACGGACGACGGTAGAACGGGCGCGGCCCGAAGCGGCGGCGGTAGAAGTATTGCGCCTTCTCGGCAACGGCCGGGGCGGCCTCGGTCTGGAGCGCAAGGCCGGGACCGACCGGGGCGGCGGATGCACCCTGCGGGGCGGCGGCGGCGAAGCCCAGCACCAGCAGGGCGGCCAGCAGGAATTTCCTCATGGCGATCTCAATTCTTTCAAGGACGGGAGACGGACGAGCGCGGATGGAGCCCGAGCCGCTAGAACGCACGAACTGCGGAAAGCGTTTCGTCGCCGCCGCGGCGTTTCCGCCGGGATCAGGCGATCTGCGTCGTCATGTCGACGACCGGTACGGTGCCGCTCTGGCGCACCAGCGCGATACCGTGTTCGCAATCCTCGCGGCGGACGTAGCCCTCGCCCGAATCGGCGACGACGTTGCCGTTCTGGGCCCGCAGGCGCCAGCGCCAATGGCCCGGCGCATCGCGGTAGAGTTCGAATCGCATCGGGGCTGCTCCTATCTCGATGCCGTCGAGATGGGGCGCGACGTCGTGCCCGGCAATGCTCCCGTGCAGCCGGAGGCGACGCGTGCCGGCGCCGAGACGAAGAAGGCCGCCCCGGAGTTCCGGGGCGGCCTTCTTCAGTTGGTCGCGAAGAAGCGGGACGCCTCAGGAGCGCGGGCTGCGGTCGAGCCAGCCGATGGCGCGGCCCTCGTTGCCGCCGTTGCCACCGCCGCCGCCGCGCGGGCGGTTGCCGGTGGGCTGGCGCGGACGGTCGCCGGCGGCGCGCTCGGGGCGCGGGCCGTTGCTCGGGCGCTCGCCCTGCGGGCGGGCGTTGCGGGTGTCGGGTTGGCGGGCGCCGTCGGGACGGCCCGGACCGCGGCCGGGCTCGGCCCCGCGGTTGCCGCCGAACGGGCGACCCTGGCCCGGACGGGCGCCGGGGCGCTGGCCCGGGCGGCCGCCGCCGGGGCGCTGGCCGCGGGTGTCGGGCCGGCGCTCCTCGGCCTGGGCGATCTCGGCCGCCTCCTGGCGCGTGGGCGGGGTGAAGCCCTCGGGGAAGGCGCCGACGGGGATGCGCTGGCGGGTGATGCGCTCGATGTCGCGCAGGTACGCCTTCTCCTCGTCGTTGCAGAACGAGATCGCGAGCCCGTCGGCGCCGGCGCGCGCGGTGCGGCCGATGCGGTGGACGTAGCTCTCGGGCACGTTCGGCAGGTCGAAGTTGACGACGTGGCTCACCGCCTCGACGTCGATGCCGCGGGCGGCGATGTCGGTCGCCACCAGAACCCGGCACTGCCCGTCCTTGAAGGCGGCCAGCGCGCGCTCGCGCTGCGGCTGGGACTTGTTGCCGTGGATGGCGGAGGCTGCGATGCCGACCTTGTCGAGGCCGCGCACGACGCGGTCGGCGCCGTGCTTGGTCCGGGTGAAGACCAGTACGCGCTCGATCTTGGGATCGCGCAGGATGTGGGCGAGCAGCGCCTGCTTGGCGCCGGTATGGGCGAAGATCACCTGCTGCTCGACGCGCTCGGCGGTGGTGGCCACCGGCGTGACGGCGACCTGGACCGGGTCGCGCAGGTACTGGTCGGCGAGGCCGGCGATGTTCTTCGGCATGGTGGCCGAGAAGAAAAGGCTCTGGCGCTTGGCCGGCAGCATCTTCACGATGCGCTTGAGCGCGTGGATGAAGCCGAGGTCGAGCATCTGGTCGGCCTCGTCGAGGACGAGGATCTCGACGCCCTCCAGCGTCAGCGAGCGGCGATCGACGAGGTCGATCAGCCGGCCCGGGGTGGCGACGAGGATGTCGACGCCCGGCGCCAGCGCCCGCTCCTGGCGGCCGATGGTGACGCCGCCGAACACGACGGTGTTGGTCAGCGGCAGGTGCTTCCCGTAGTCGGAGAAGCTCTCGGCGATCTGGTTGGCGAGCTCGCGGGTCGGCGAAAGCACCAGCACGCGGCAGCCGCGACGCGGCGCATGGCGCTTCTCGAGGCTGAGGCGGTGCAGGATCGGCAGCGCGAAGGCGGCGGTCTTGCCGGTGCCCGTCTGGGCGATGCCGCAGAGGTCGCGGCCTTCCATCGCCGGGCGGATCGCCTGCGACTGGATCGGGGTGGGGGTGTGGTAGCCGGCCTCTTCGAGCGCCTTCAGCACGGGCTGGGCGAGGCCGAAATCAGTGAACTGGGTCAAGGTATGACTTCTCAGGCAGCCGGATCGCGGATACGGGACCGGCTCAAGTCGAGCGGCGCCGCGAAGTACCGTTGAGGTGCGATCCGTAGAGCAGGAGGCAGCCCGCGTGATGGGGCGGCCCGGGTGCATGCACGTTATGAAGAGAGGGGCCGGACATTCGGAGAGGCGCGATCCGCGCCGTCCCTCGTATCCGTCACGCAGCCCTCTCAAGCGGACCCATCTGTCGGCCGCTGACGCTGCCCGTTGGCTATGCGCCTTCGCAGTTGCGAAGTCAACGGCCGGTCGACCGTCGCGGCGATGCGGGATGGACGCCACGGCACGACCGGTGCAGCGTCCGCCCATGCGACCCCGCACACCGTCCCGAGTCGTCCCGCGATGGAGCGGATTAGCCCCATCCCGGGATCGCGGCGCAGCGCGCCTGCACGGCACCTGCGGATGATCACGCACCACACGGCGATCTACGTCGGCTCCCGCGGCTTCGCGGCGGCGATCAACCTCGGTTCGGTCGCGGTGTTCACGCGGCTCGCGCCGCCGGAGAGCTACGGCACCTACCTTTACATCCTGTCGTGGTCGCTGGTGCTCTACGGCGCCACCTGCCAGTGGCCGAAATTCGCGTTCTTCGCCCTCTACGACGAGGCGAGCGAGGGGGCGCAGGTCGGCACCGTCCTGCGCATCCTCCTGTGCACGCTGACGCTGGCGGCGGTGGGCAGCGCGCTCGCGGTGGCGCTTCACATCGTTTCCCCACGCATCGCCGCAGCCATCGTCGCGCTCGCCTTCGGCACCACCCTGTTCGAGGGCGCCACCGAGATCGCGCGCACCCGGCTTAAGGCCGTCGCGGTGGCGATGTCGGTGATCCTGCGCGGAATCCTCATGCTCGGCCTCGGCGGCGCGGTGCTGACGGTCTCGGGCGACGCCGTGCACCTTTCGCTGGCTGTGGCCGCCGCCTACGCGCTGTCGTCGATCCCGGCGGCGGCCACCGTCGTGCCGCTGATGCCGGGGCGCGGCAGCCGTGCGGAAGCCTTGCGCCTCATCGCCTACGGCTGGCCGCTGGTTCTGTCCTTCGGCATCGCGGCCTTGGCCCAGGTGGTCGACCGGCTGATCATCGTGAAGACCATCGGGCCGGAGCATCTCGGCGCCTACGGCGCGATCGCCGACTTCCTCAAGCAGAGCTTCGTCGTGTTCGGCGAGGCGCTCGCCCTGTCGCTGATCTCGATCGCCAAGCGCGAGGCGCGCGCCGGGGGGATGGCGGCGGCAACCGCGGTGCTGTGCGACGCCGCCCGCGCCATGGCGGTGGTCGCGGCCTTCGGGGCCGCGTTCTACCTCAACTTCGACGGGATCGTCGTCTCGATCCTGCTCGGGCCGGATTACCGCGACCAGGCGCGCTCGCTGGCGCCGGTGCTGATCCTGGCCAGCGTCCTGATGATGTTCCGCGCCTACTACTTCGGGCAGATCATCTACTTCACCGACTCGAGCCGGCTCGAAGCCGTCGCCTCCATCGCGACGCTGGCGACGGTGACTGTGCTCTCGCTGGCGCTGATCCCGCATCTCGGGGTCGCCGGGGCGGCGATCGCCTTCGCGGCTGGGCAGGCGGCGGCCTGCCTCGTGTTCGTCCTCGGGGCGAACCGGCGCGGGTCCGGCCTGCCGGCGATGCCGCTGCCGCTGGCCGACGTCGCCGGCATCGCTGCGATCGCGCTCGCGACGGGGCTGGTCCCGACGGCGTTGTCCTGGCTCCCGGGCGGGGAGGGCGCGCCGATCCAGATCCTGCGCTTCGTCGTCCTGACCCTCGGCTTCCTTGCGGCCGTGTGGCGCTACGACGTGGTCGGCGTCGCAGGCGTCGTCCGCCACCGCCTCGGCCGCGTCGCCGGATGAGCGCGGGGCCGACGGCGATGGTGCCCGGCGGCCTGTTCGCCGCCCTGCGCCCGCTCGATCCGGCCTCGCCCGCGTCGGCGGCGTGGCGCGCGCTCGGCGCGGGCGCCTGCGTCCCCAACCCGTTCTACGAGGCCGACTACGCGCTGCCGGCGGCGAGGGCCTTCGGCGACGGGGTCCGGCTGCTCGTCGTCGCCGACCGGCCGCCGGAGGAGCCCGGCGCGCGCTGGCTCGCCCTATGGCCGTTCCGGAGCTCGCGCACCCGCTGGGGCGTGCCGTTGCCGGTGCTGGTCGGCTGGACCCACGGTTTCTGCCCGCTCGGCGTGCCGCTCCTCGACGGTACCGAGCCCGCGCGTGCGCTCCAAGCGCTGTGCGACGCGCCGCGCGCGCTCGGACTGTCGCCGCGGCTCCTGCTGTTGAACGCCCCCGCGGACGGCCCCTTCGCCGAGTTGCTGGCGGCCCGGACGAACCGGCGCGACGCCGCCTACTGGGCGCATGCCCGCGGCGCCCTCGACCTCGCCGGCCTGAAGCCGGCGGGGCGCGCAGGCTACCTCGACCACGTCAGCGGCAAGGGCCGGCGCAAGCTGCGCCTGGGGCGCGAGCGCCTGGAGGCCGGCGGCGCCGTCGCGTTCGAGACCGTCGCCGATCCGGCCGCCCTCGCCGCCGCGCTGGACGACTACGTCGCCCTCGAGACCGCGGGCTGGAAGGGCCGTGCGGGGACGGCGCTCGGCCAGCGCCCGGCGGAGGCCGCGTTCATGCGCGGGATGGTCGCCGGGTTCGGCGCGCAGGGGCGAATCCGGATCGTGCGCCTGCGGCGGAACGGGCGCACGCTCGCCGCCGCGATCCTGCCGCGCAGCGGCACGGAGGCGTTCGTGCTGAAGGTCTCCTACGACGAGGCGGAGGCCGCGGGCGCCCCGGGCGTCCGGCTCGTCCACCGCCTGACCGAGGCCGCGCTTCGCGACGGCGCGATCGACCGGATCGATTCCTGCGCCGCCCCCGACTACCGCCTGGCCGAGATGTTCTGGACCGGGCGTCGCGCCATCGCGCACCGGCTCGTGGAGGCCTCGCCCGACCGGTTCTTCCCGCTCGCCGCGGCCCTGGAGCACGCTCGCGAGCGTTATGCCGGGTGGCAGATGCGCCGACGGGTCCGATAGGGCGTTGCGGAGGCGGCGCATTGCCTCCAGGGTCCTGCAGGCCAGCCGGCCACGCCCGAAGAACGGCCAGCGGCAGACCGATCGCCCGGGAGGATCACATTTCCAACGCCCCCGCCGTCTCGTCCGGACAGCCGGACCGCCACGCCCCGAAGCCGCCGGAGCTGATGTCGCCCTGGCGCACGGACGCGCGCGTCGCGCTCCAGGCCGAGGCCCGCACCTTCGCCCGCGAGGTGGTGATGCCGCTGGCCGACGAACTCGACCCGCAGAAGGCCGAGATGCCGCGCTCGCTGATCGACGCCATGGCGAAGAAGGGCTGGTTCGGCCTGACGATCCCGGCCGAGCACGGCGGGATGGGGCTCGGCGTGTTCGAGTACTGCCTCGTCTCCGAGGAGCTCGCGCGGGCGTGGCTCTCGGTCGGCAGCATCCTGGCGCGGGGGCAGGGGCTCGGCACGCAGGTGCTCGACGACGGGCGGCGCGCCGACCTCCTGGCGCGGTCGGCGCGGGGGCAATGGATCGGCGGCATCGCGCTGTCCGAGCCGGCCGCCGGCTCGGACCTCGCCGGCGTGCAGACGCGAGCGGTGCGCGAAGGCGACCACTGGGTCCTGACCGGCACCAAGCGCTGGGCGGGCTTCGCGCGCGCGGCCGACTTCATCGAGGTGCTGGCCCGGACCCGCGATCCCGAGCCCGGCGAATCGCGTTCGGCGGGGCTGGAGCCGTTCCTCGTGGTCAAGCCGCCGGGGGAATTCCCCGAGGGCATGACCGGCCAGGTCATCGACAAGATCGGCTATCACGGCTTCCTGACGTTCCAGCTCGAACTCGACGGCGTGCGCGTGCCCGAGAGCGACCGGCTCACGGGGCTCTACGGCGACGGCGGGGCGGATGCGGATTCCGGCGGCTTCGCCTCGGTGCAGCGCGGCCTCAACATCGCCCGCGTCCACACCGCGGCCCGCGCCGTCGGCGTCGCGCGCGCGGCGGTCGAGGACACCCAGGCCTACCTGCAGGAGCGCGAGCAGTTCGGCCACCCGATCGGCGACTTCCAGGCGCTGCGCTTCGCGCTTGCCGACATGGCCGCCGAGGTGGCGCAGGCGCGCGCCTTCTGGTGCCAGGTCGCCCACCTCCTCGACCAGGGCGACGCGGCCGAGAGCGAATCCGCGATGGTGAAGCTGCTCGCCACCGAGATGGCGGTGCGCGTCACCAACCAGGCGATGCAGCTCCACGGCGGAAACGGCTACACCACCGAGCGCCGCGTCGAGCGGTATTGGCGCGACGCGCGGCTGACGACGATCTTCGAGGGCACCAGCGAGATCCAGCGCCGCATCATCAGCGACCGGATGCTGCCCAAGGCCTGATTCCCGCCCGGCCGACGCCCGCACGACACAGTCCATTCGAGGCACGATGACCGACGCCAAGGCCGAACACCGGACGCTCGCGCACGCCGCGGGCGAGCTGCCCTCTGTGCACGTGGACGACTACAACATCGAGCTCGCCAACGACGACGGCTTCATCGGCGACCGCGTCTCCAAGGGCGCCTTCCGGGACCTCGTCGAGGACTGGCGCGAGAAGCTGCGGCAAGTCGGCGACGACCCGCTCGGCGACGTGCCGAGCCGCGACGTCGGCAAGAAGCGCCTCGACCGGCTGATGCTGTCGGACGACCCGCTCGCCTCCGGCGTCGTCCTCGGCGCGGTCGAGGATTTCGCGCAGGAGCTGGCCACCGTCGTGCGGCGGTTCCTCCGGCAGAAGGCGTGGCGCGACACCCGCGCGATCGTGGTCGGCGGCGGCTTCAGCGACAGCCAGGCCG
Source organism: Methylobacterium cerastii (assembly GCF_022179125.1). Taxonomy (GTDB): domain Bacteria; phylum Pseudomonadota; class Alphaproteobacteria; order Rhizobiales; family Beijerinckiaceae; genus Methylobacterium; species Methylobacterium cerastii. The sequence goes on along the minus strand of NZ_BPQG01000036.1, from coordinate 48,996 downwards.
GGCGCTTCGCCATCGGCCGCGCCGCGGCGATCCTGCGCGCGGGCGGCGTCGACATCACCTTGCGGCCGATCCGCAACCACCCGGACGAGGCCGGCCTGATCGGCGCGGCGCACCTCGCCCCGTCGTGGATGTTCTCCGGCTACGACAGCCTGCTCGCCGTCGACATCGGCGGCAGCAACATCCGCGCCGGGGTGCTCGTCACCAACAGCCGCAAGGCGCCCGACCTGTCGCGGGCGGCGGTCTGGCGCTCGCAGCTGTGGCGCCACCGGGACGAGGCCCCCCAGCCGAGCCGCGACGAGGCGGTGGCCAAGCTCGTGCGGATGCTGCGCGGCCTGATCGAGCGCGCCGGGCGGGCGCGGCTCAAGCTCGCCCCCTTCGTCGGCGTCGGCTGTCCCGGGCTGATCGAGGCGGACGGCACCATCACCCGCGGCGGCCAGAACCTGCCGGGCAACTGGGAAAGCAGCCGCTTCCACCTGCCGAGCGAGATCGCGGCGGCGATCCCCGAGATCGGCGGCCACGAGACCACGGTGGTGATGCACAACGATGCGGTGGTGCAAGGGCTCAGCGAAGTTCCGAACATGACCGAGCTGGACCACTGGGGGGTGCTCACCGTCGGCACCGGCCTGGGAAACGCCCGCTTCTCCAACCGCTTGCGGGACGACGCTCACGGTTGAGTGCGGCGGCCCGACGCCTCAGTGCTGGGTAGCGGGCGCCCGCTCGCCGGCGCGGGCGCGGGCCAGCGTCCGCCCGAGGCGCTGGGCCATCTGCTCGCGCAGGGCCTCGGCGACCTCGATGTCGACGAGCCGCCAAGTCCAGCCGCGCAGGCGCAGGCGCACGCGGAGCTGGTCCTCCCGCGGCGCGTCGGGCGGGATCACGATCACCGCCGTGCGGAAGCCGCGCATCTCCGAGGCGATCCAGAACGGGAACACCCGCGCGATACGGTCGAGCCGGAGGCCCGCCGGCTTCACGCCGTCCGGTCGCTGGATGTCGAGGCTCTGCGGCCAGCCGTCGTCGAGCAGGTCGAGCACGGTCTCGGCGGTCACCATCGATTCGGCGAGGGCCATCGCCACGCCGACCGCCGCCTCGTTCAGGCGCTGGCGGTCCTTGGGCTCGAGGCCCGGATCGGTGTCCGAGGCGGCGCGCAACGCCGCGGTGGTCTGGCGGACCAGCGACAGGCGCAGCGTGCGGAAGTTGACGTGGCTCTGGACGTAGCCGACGTCGTGCGCCTTCACCGCCTGGGCGAGGTCGTAGAGCGTCCAGAGCGGCGTCAGGGTGAAGGCGAACCAGCCGAGCACCGCGACGAGGGGAATCGCCCACCAGCGCATCGCGCGGCCTATCGCACCGCCGCCGCGCTCACGCGCCGGCCGACCAGGTGCTCAAGGGGGCGAACGCCGCGACCACGCCTTCGTAGACCGGGCGCTTGAACGGCACGATCAGCCCCGGAAGCTCGGGGAAGGGCACCCAGCGCCACGCGTCGAACTCGGCCTTGTGGGCGCCCCCGCCGGGATGCTCGACGTCGATCACGCCGTCGTCGCCGAGGAACGCGAAGGCGAACCAGCGCTGCGTCTGCCCGCGGTAGCGGCCACGCCACGCCTGCTTCCGCACCTCGGGCGGCAGGTCGTAGGACAGCCAGTCCGGCGCTTCGGCGAGCAGGCGGACCGAGGCCGCGTCGACGTTGGTCTCCTCGTGAAGCTCGCGCAGGGCCGCGGCCTGGGGCGCCTCGCCGTCGTCGATCCCGCCCTGGGGCATCTGCCAGGCGAGGTTGCCCGACACGTGCTCGGGGCCGGCCTCCGGCTTGCGGCGGCCGACGAAGACGAGACCGGCCCGGTTGATCAGGGCGACCCCGACGCACGGGCGATAGGGCAGGTCTTCGGCGGAATCGCGGGTTGGGCTGTCGGTCTTCATCGGCGGCGACCATAGGGAGGGCCAACCGGCGCGGCAACGTCGAGACACATGTTATCGGCGCCGCCGGGATCAGTCCGCCTTCGTCACCCGCATCGCCTTGCCGCCGCGGAGCGCCACGCTCGCCGGCACGAGGCGGATGCCGCGGCCCTCGAGTTCGCGGCTCCAGCGGGCGATCCGCTCGATCGTCATCGGCTGGGCGCTGCCCGAGGCGAGGGCGAAGCCGTTGGTGCGGGCCTGCGCCTCGAGCCGGGCCAGCTCCCGGTCGATCGCCTCCGGCCGCGGCACGGCGTCGAGGACGACCTCGGCGCGGGCCGCCGGCACCTTGGCCTTGTCGAGGAGATCCCGGGCGACGCCGCGGGCGTTGGTGCCGTCGTCGAGGAAGCCGAGGCCGCGGGCGGCGATGTCGCGCAGCACCGGCTCGAACGCGGCCGCATCCGCCATGAACTTGGCGCCCATGAAGTTCGTCACGCCGACATAGCCCGAGAACCGGCTCATCGCCCAGGCGAGGCGGTCGGCGTTCTCGGGGGGCTTGGCGGAGGTGAGCAGCCCCTGCGGGCCGGGGTCGCTGTCGGGGAAGTCGAACGGCTCCATCGGCGCCTGGAGCAGGATCTCGTGGCCGAAGGCGCGGGCGCGCGCGGCGCTGCGCTCCGCGTCGTTGCCGTAGGGCGAGAAGGCGAGGCTGACGGCCGGGGGCAGCTTGACGATCGCGCTCGCGGTGGCCGCCTGGCCGACGCCGAGGCCGGTGAGCACGATCGCGATGCGCGGACCGGTGCCGGGCTCCTCGGGCCGGGCGTAGACGTCGAGGGGGCGGATGCGGCCTTCGCCGAGCTTCGGCAGGGTGCCGTGGCGCCCGCGCTCGGTCAGGCGCGGATCGGGGGCGGGGGCGAGCTTGGGTGCGTCGGCCTGCGGCACGCGGATCACCACCGCCTCGGCGGGTGCGGCCGAGCCGCCGGCCCGCACGACGGTGACGCCGGAGGCCGACTCGACCTCGACGGCGCTGCTCTGAAGCTTGGGTGCCGGAGCCGACTCGTTGGCCGCCACCGCGTCCGGCGACGCGGGCCGCCCTGCGACAGGCACGACGTCGCGAACGGTGATGGCGAGCTGGACCCGCGGCTCGCCGGCCTTCGGGTCGCCCAGCAGCAGCACGAGGCCGAGGAGGGTGAGCACGCCGCCGCCGACGCCTGCCGCGACCGCCCGCGGCGACCGGGCGAGGGTCTGCAGCCGGGCGCGCAGGCGCGCCAACCCGGCCCTGGGGCCGGGGGCTGGGACGTCGACCCCGAGGGGGCGCGTCAGGATATCGTCGGACGAGTCGCTCACCGGCCCTCGAGACAAGCGGCGCCGTGGAAGAATCGCCTGACGCGACGATGCGGTGCCCCGGCTCCATTTCCGGCCGCCATGGTTAATTTTTCGTGAGAGCGGATTCCGATCCTCGGCCCGGGGGCATCCGTCCACGAAAAACCCCCGCCCGGCTCGTGCCGGACGGGGGCTTGATGTTCCAACCGATCCAGGAGGATCAGTTCGGCATCGTCGGCTTCTGGGTGTTGGTGGCACCCTTCTGGATGCCGTGGAGGAAGTCGACGGCGGCGGTGATCTGCTTGTCCTTGGCCGGGTCGGACGGCATGTAGGCCGAGGAACCGCCGCGCTCCTCGACGTCCTTCTGCTTGAGGTGGCCCTTCAGGCCGGCCTCGCCCTTGGTCTCGTCCTTGCCCTTGAGTTCGTCGGGCACGTCCTGCACCACCTCGACGTCGGGCTCGATGCCCTTGGCCTGGATCGAGCGGCCCGACGGCGTGTAGTAGCGCGCCGTGGTGAGGCGCAGGGCGCCCGAGCCGCCGAGCGGGATGATCGACTGCACCGAGCCCTTGCCGAACGAGCGCGTGCCCATGATGGTCGCGCGCTTGTGATCCTGCAGGGCGCCGGCGACGATCTCGGAGGCCGAGGCCGCGCCGCCGTTGACGAGCACCACCACCGGCTTACCCTTGGTGATGTCGCCGGCCTTGGCCGAGAACCGCTGGGTCTCGTCCGGGTTGCGGCCGCGGGTCGAGACGATCTCGCCGCGGTCGAGGAAGGCGTCGGAGACCATCACCGCCTGGTCGAGCAGGCCGCCGGGGTTGTTGCGCAGGTCGATCACGTAGCCCTTGATCTTGTCCTGCCCGATCTCGCCCGAGAGCTTGTCCACCGCGGCCTTGAGGCCGTCGTAGGTCTGCTCGTTGAACTGGGTCAGGCGGATGTAGCCGATGTCCGTGCCCTCGACGCGCGAGCGCACCGGCTTGATCTTGATCACGTCGCGATTGAGCGTGACCTCGATCGGGTCCTTCGACTCCTTGCGGGTGATCTTGAGCTTCACCGGCGAGTTCACCGGGCCGCGCATCTTGTCGACCGCCTGGTTGAGGGTCAGGCCCTGCACCTGGTCGTCGTCGATCTGGGTGATGACGTCGTTCGAGAGCAGACCTGCCTTGGAGGCCGGGGTGTCGTCGATCGGGGTCACGACCTTGATCAGGCCGTCCTCCATCGTGACCTCGATGCCGAGGCCGCCGAACTCGCCGCGGGTCGTGGTCTGCATGTCGCGGAACGCCTTGGCGTCCATGTAGCTCGAATGCGGGTCGAGCGAGGTCAGCATGCCGTTGACGGCCGCCTCGATCATCTTCGCCTCGTCCGGCTTCTCGACGTAGTCGGTGCGGACCTTCTCGAACACGTCGCCGAAGAGGCTGAGCTGGCGGTAGGTCTCGGCGGAGGCCGCCACGGCGCGCGGGCCCGACAGGAAGTCGGTCTGCGTCGCGACCATCGACGTGCCTGCTCCCAGGAACGCGCCGAGCATGATGAGGGACGTCTTGCGCATTATCCGCGAACCTTCTCGCTGGGGCTTTTGGCCCACCAAGGCTCCGGATCGATGGAGCCGCCGTCCTTCTTGAATTCCACGTACAGGATCGGATCGCTGCCGTCGCCGCTCATCACCGGCTGGACCGCACTTCCCTCGCCCATGTTACCGACCGGCTCGCCCGCGAGGACGAACTGACCGACCTCGACAGAGATCTGATCCATGCCGGCTAGGAGAAGATAGTAGCCATCGCCGGCGTTGATGATCAAGAGTCGTCCATACGACCGGAACGGCCCCGCGAACTGCACCCACCCGTCGGCGGGAGAGGACACCACGGCCTTCGCGCGGGTCGCGAGCGAAATGCCGCGCGTCATCCCGCCGTTGCCGTCGGGCTGGCCGAAGCCGCGCAGCATGCGGCCGCTGACCGGGCGCGGCACGTCGCCCCGCGCATCGACGAACTTCACCTTCGGGGCGAGCTTGGCCGGGTCGCGGATGCCGGCGGCGGCGAAGCGGTCCTGCGTCGCCTTGGCCTCCCGCTGCTCGGCCGCCTTGGCCTCGTCGGCGGAGCGCTTGGCGGTGGCGACCTCGCCCTCGACGCGGTCGAGGAGGTCCTTCAAGGTCCGGGACTGGCCGGCGAGGTCGGCCGCGCGCGCGCGCTCGGCGGCGAGCCCGGCCTCGGCCTCCGCCTGCCGCGCCTTGCGCGCGGCGACGAGGGCGGCGAGGCGCTGCTGCTCGCGCGCCCAGCCGGCGAGGTCGTTCCGCAGGCCCTGCCGGTCCGCGGCGATCAGCCCGCGCAGGCGCACGAGCTCGGCGAGGTCGGCGGCCAGCGTGTCCACCTCGCCCCGCATCTCGGGCACGATCGCCCCGAGCAGCATCGAGGTGCGGATCACCGCCAGCACGTCCTCGGGGTTGACCAGCACCGCCGGCGGCGGGCGGCGGCCCATGCGCTGGAGCGCCGCCAGGATCTCGGCGATCACACCGCGGCGGGCGTCGAGGGAGCGGCGGATGGCCGTCTCGCTGCCCGAGAGCGTCTTCAGACGCTCCTCCAGGCGGCTCATGCGGTCCTCGGTGGCCTGCGACTGCCGGCCCGCATCGAGCAACGCCGCGTCGAGCTTGGCCCGGTCGCCGCCGATGCTCGCGATCTCCGCCTCGAACTGCGCCTTGGCGCCCACGCTGGCGGAGAGGGCGTCCTGGACCCGCTTGAGGTTGTCGGCGCGGCGGTCGCGCTCGTCGATGGCGCGCTGAATGCGCTCGGCCTCGGTGGCCGGCGCGGCAGCATCCTGCGCCCGAAGGCGGCTCGCGGGCATGGCGGCGAGGCCGGCGGCAAGTGCGGCGGCGAGAGCGCCCGTGGTGACCAGCCTCATGGCGTGCGTTTGCCGGCTCCGTGCATCACCGCCCCTGTCGTCCAGCATTGCGGCGCACGCGAGGCGTTCACCCGTCGGGATCACCGCGATGATACGGGTGCCCCGCCAGGATCGTGAGGGCGCGGTAGAGCTGTTCGAGGGCCAGGACGCGCACGATGCCGTGAGGCAGGGTCGCGGCGCCGAAGGAGAGGGTGAGGTCGGCCCGCGCCCGGACCGCGCCGTCGAGCCCGTCCGCGCCGCCGATGGCGACCACGAGGGCGGGCCGCCCAGCGTCGCGCCAGTCGCGGATGCGCTCGGCCACGCGCTCGCTCGGCAGGTCGGCGCGCCCGCGCTCGTCGTAGGCGACGAGGACGCCGCCGGCGGGCACCTGAGCCAACAGAGCGGTCGCCTCCTCGGCGCAGCGGTCGGGCGCGCGCCGCGCACGGCTCTCGACCATCTCGGCGATGTCGCAGCCGGTGAAGCCGAGGCCGCGCCCGAGCTGCGCCGCGCGTTCGCGGTAGCGCGCGGTCAGGTCGCGCTCGGGCCCGGTCTTGAGGCGCCCGATCGCGGCGACGAGGAGGCGCAAGGCGTCGTCGTTCAGTCGGCGGAGAGGCCCGAGGGGCGGTCGGCCCCCCACATCTTCTCGAGGTTGTAGAAGCCGCGCACCTCAGGCCGGAAGATGTGGACCAGGATGTCGCCGGCATCGATCAGCACCCAGTCGCAGGCGGGCATGCCCTCGACGCGGGCGGTGCCGAAGGACTTGGCCTTCATCTCCTGCGTGATGTGGTCGGCGATCGAGCCGACATGGCGCTGCGACCGTCCGGACGCGATGATCATCGTGTCGGCGATCGAGGTCTTGCCGGCGAGATCGATGGCGATCGTCTCCTCGGCCTTCATCTCGTCGAGACACCCGAGCACGAGCGTCCTCAGGTCTTCGACCCTGGCCAGGGCAGCGGTCTCGGAACCCTGGGTTCCCGTGTGGAGCGACTCGGACAGCGTCCTGATTCCTCGGATAGCGGCAGCGGCGGCGCGCGCGTGCGTAGAACCGCGGACTTTGGCCGGTTCCGGCCGGTAATTCAAGGTTCTCCGCCGCCGCGGCGCGCATCGCGGATCTGCGTCGAGGAGAGATGGGAGCGCGGGCCGTGCAGGAAGACCCAGGCCGGGGGGGGCATATCCGGTAGGGCGGAGGCGTCCGACTCGGGGATCCGGGCGGCGGAGAACCGCCGCGCGGCCCGCGCGCTTGGGGCGCTGAGCGTATGGCCGGGCCGGTCGATCACAGCCACCGGCATCAGCCGCATGATCTCGGCGGAGCCCTTCCACCGGTGGAAGCTCGCCAGCGAGTCGGCCCCCATGATCCAGACGAAGCGGACGCCCGGCCGCCGCCGCGCCAGCCAGCGCAGGGTGTCGCGGGTGAAGCGGGCACCGATCGCCGCCTCGAAGCCGGTCACCGCGATCCGCGGGTCGCCGCGTGCGACGGCGGCAGCCTGCGCGCAGCGCTCGGCCAGCGGCGCGATCGGCCGCCCGCGCTTCAGAGGGTTGCCGGGGGTGACGAGCCACCACAGCCGATCGAGGCGAAGGCGCCGCAGGGCCATGGTGCCGACATGCAGGTGGCCGGCATGGGCCGGGTTGAACGAGCCGCCGTAGAGGCCGATCCGCATCCCCGGCGCGGACGGCGGCAACGCGCCCTCACGCGGGGCCAAGGATCGGGATCGCTATCGCTCCAGAACGCGCGGGCGCGAAACGGCTCACGGGCGCGTCTGGCCGCTGCCGTGGACCCGGTACTTGAAGGTGGTGAGCTGCTCCACGCCGACCGGGCCGCGGGCATGCATGCGGCCGGTGGCGATGCCGATCTCGGCACCGAACCCGAACTCGCCGCCGTCGGCGAACTGGGTCGAGGCGTTGTGCACGACGATCGCCGAATCGACCTCGGCCAGGAAGCGCACGGCCTCGTCCCCATCCTCGGTGACGATCGCGTCGGTGTGGTGCGAGCCGTAGGTCTCGATGTGCTCGATCGCCGCCTCGAGCCCGTCGACCACCCGGACCGAGATGATCGCGTCGAGGTATTCGGTGCGCCAGTCAGCTTCGGTCGCCGCGGTGACGCGGCCGTCGACCGCCTGCACGGCGGCGTCGCCACGCACCGCGCAGCCGGCCTCCAGCAAGGCCGCGACGAGGGGGGCAAGGTGGGTGCCGGCGCAGGCGCGGTCGACCAGCAGGGTCTCGGTGGCGCCGCAGACGCCGGTGCGGCGCATCTTGCTGTTGAGCAGGATGGTCCGCGCCATGTCGAGGTCGGCCGCGGCCGCCACGTAGACGTGGCAGATGCCGTCGAGGTGGGCGAAGACCGGAACCCGCGCCTCGGCGTGGACCCGCTCGACCAGGCCACGCCCGCCGCGGGGCACGATCACGTCGATGCAGCCGTCGAGGCCGGCGAGCATGGCGCCGACCGCTGCGCGGTCCTTCGTCGGCACGATCTGGATCGCGTCCGCGGGCAGGCCGGTGGCTTCGAGCCCGGCGCGCATCGACTCGGCGATGGCCATGGCGCTGCGGTGGCTGTCCGAGCCGGCCCGCAGGATCGCGGCGTTGCCGGCCTTGAGGCAGAGCGCCCCTGCGTCGGCGGTGACGTTGGGGCGGCTCTCGAAGATCACGCCGACGACGCCGAGCGGCACGGCGATGCGCTCGATCAGCAGCCCGTTCGGACGCTCGAAGGCGGCGACCTGGCGCCCGACGGGGTCGGCCAGCGCACCGATCTTCTCGACCGCGTCGGCGATCGCGGCGAGGCGGCCCGCGTCGAGGGTGAGGCGGTCGATCAGCGCCTGGCTCTGCCCGGCCGCCTTCGCGGCGGCGACGTCGCGGGCGTTCTCGCGCAGGATGACGACGCGGTCGGCGCGCAGGCGCTCGGCGATGGCCCGCAGGGCCACGTCCTTGGTCTCGGCCGAGGCCAGCGCGAGCTTGCGGCCGGCGGCGCGGGCGCGCCGGCCGATCCCGTTCATGGTCTCGGCGAGGTCGTCGGCCGACGCGAAGTCGGATCGCATGTTCAGGACTGGCACCGGTACAACCCCAGTTCGGCAGCCCGAAGCGAGCCGCCTACGAAGCTGCGGATTATCTGCATCCTCGGGGACGACGAAACAAGCGCTGGCGCGAAGATCGGAACGTTTCGAAACGGTCACCCGATCTCGGACGACGCAGGAGCGAGCCTAGAACATCGCCAGGTCGTCGCGATGCACCATCCACGCGCGTCCCGGATAGGTGAGGAGGTCGGCGATCTGCGCGCTCGGGCGGCCGAGGATCAGCGCCGCCTCCGTGCTGTCGTAGCCGACGAGGCCGCGGCCCAGCACCCGGCCGGCACGGTCGCGGATCAGCACCGCGTCGCCCCGGCCGAAGCTTCCCTCGACGCCGCAGACGCCCACCGGCAGCAGGCTCGCCCCGCCTTCGAGCGCCCGCGCCGCGCCGTCGTCGATCACCAGGGTGCCGCGCGGCTCGAGCGACCCGGCGATCCAGGTCTTCCGCGCCGCGGTGGGGGTGGAGCCGGACAAGAACCAGGTGCAGCGGCCGCCCGCGACCACGCTGCGCAGCGGGTTCTTCTCGCGGCCGTCGGCGATGATCATGTGGGTCCCGCCCGACACCGCGATCTTGGCGGCCTCGACCTTGGTCCGCATGCCGCCGCGCGACAGCTCCGAGGCGGGCCCGCCGGCCATCGCCTCGATCTCGGGGGTGATCCGCTCGACCACGGCCAGGTGGCGCGCGTCCGGGTCGGCGCTCGGAGGCGCGGTGTAGAGCCCGTCGATGTCGGAGAACAGCACCAGCACGTCGGCGCCGATCATCGTGGCGACGCGGGCCGCGAGCCGGTCGTTGTCGCCGTAGCGGATCTCGGAGGTCGCCACGGTGTCGTTCTCGTTGACGACAGGAACCGCCCGCATCTCCAAGAGCTTGAGCACGGTCGCCCGGGCGTTGAGATAGCGGCGGCGCTCCTCGGTGTCCTGCGGCGTCACCAGGATCTGCCCGGCGACGATGCCGTGGTGCCCGAGCGCCTCGGCCCAGTGCCGCGCCAGGGCGATCTGCCCGACCGAGGCCGCGCCCTGGCTCTCCTCCAGGCGCAGGGCGCCGGGAGCGAAGCCGAGCACGGTGCGCCCGAGCGCGATGCTGCCCGAGGACACCACCAGCACGTCGACGCCGCGGGCATGCAGGTCGGCGATGTCCTCGGCAAGCGCCGCGAGCCACGCATGCCGCAGCCGCCCGCGGGCGCGGTCCACCAGCAGGGCCGAGCCGACCTTGATGACGACGCGGCGGAATTGATCGAGGGAGGGGGTCATGACGCCGGGACGAATGCGGGGACGAAGTCGGTGTGGACGAAGTCGTCGCCGTTGAACAGGAGCGGCACCGCATACGTCCTGGCGACGGCGTAGGTGAAGCAGTCGCGGAAATTCAGCTGGGCCGGATGGCCGCGGCCCTTCCCGGAACGCAGGAAAGCGTCGGCGCCGGCCTCGAACATCGCCGCATCGAAGGCCACGATGTTGATCAAGCTGTCGTCGAGAAACCGATCGACCGCCCTGCGCGCCTGGCCGGGTAGTTTCTGCTCCAGAACCGTGCACGTCTCGATGAGCGTCGACGTTCCGACGATGACATGCTCGCCGAGGATCAAGCGGAGGAAAGCATCCGCTTCCGGTTTCCGCATCAGGATGGCCACGATCGCCGACGTATCAATCGCGATCAACGGGGCGCCTCAGATCGGAAGGCCGTGATCATCGTACAGATCGCGATGGTCCGAGGTCGCCCCCGGCACCTTGCGATCTGCGATCTGCGATCTCACGGACGAAGCCCCGTAACGATTCGTACCGGCGGCGGCGCTCCGGCGTCAGATCTTCCAAGGATGGAACGCGCGGAGGCTGAGGCGACAGGCCTTCGGCCGGCAGGGTTTCGCGAAGCGCGGAGACCACCGCGTCTTCGACCGACGTGCCTGTGCGCTCGGCCAACTCCTTGGCAAGTCCGAGCGCCTCGTCTCGCTCCACGATCAGAGCTTCGATCACCGTCCGCTCCACCAGGACACCGTCCAGCGCGAGACCATAGTCGAGGTCGGGCCGACCGTCATCACGGCTGCCAGGCCGGCTCGGGGACGCGCTCCGCCTCGGCGGCCGCGTCCATCTCGCCCTGGAGCGCGCGCAGGGCCTCCGGCACGCCCTGGCCCGAGGCCGAGGACAGGACCAGCGGCTTGCGCTTGGCGGCGCGCTTCAGGCGGGCGACCTGCTCCTTGAGGGTGTCCGCGTCGATCGCGTCAGCTTTGGAAAGCGCCACGATCTCCGGCTTGCCGGCGAGGTCCTCGCCGTAGGCCTCGAGCTCGCGCCGGATCGTCTTGTAGGCCTTGCCGGCATGCTCGCAGGTGGCGTCGACGAGGTGCAGCAGCACGCGGCAGCGCTCGACGTGGGCCAGGAACTTGTCGCCGAGCCCGACGCCCTCGTGGGCGCCCTCGATCAGGCCGGGGATGTCGGCGAGCACGAACTCGCGGGCGTCCGAGCGCACCACGCCGAGGCCCGGATGCAGGGTGGTGAAGGGGTAGTCCGCGATCTTCGGCTTGGCCGAGGTCACGGTGGCCAGGAAGGTGGACTTGCCGGCGTTCGGCAGCCCGACGAGCCCGGCGTCGGCGATGAGCTTGAGGCGCAGCCAGATCCACTGCTCGGTGCCCTCCAGCCCCGGGTTGGCATGCTTCGGGGCGCGGTTGGTCGAGGTGGTGAAGTAGGCGTTGCCGAAGCCGCCGTTGCCGCCCTTGGCGAGCCGGACCCGCTGGCCGACCTCGGTCATGTCGGCGATCAGGTGCTCGCCGTCGACCGCCAGGATCTGGGTGCCGGCCGGCACCTTCAGCACCACGTCGGCGCCGTTGGCGCCGTGGCGGTTCGAGCCCATGCCGTGCTCGCCCTTCCGCGCCTTGAAGTGCTGCTGGTAGCGGTAGTCGATCAGCGTGTTCAGGCCCTCGACGCACTCGACCCAGACGTCGCCGCCGCGCCCGCCGTCGCCGCCGTTGGGGCCGCCGAACTCAATGAACTTCTCGCGCCGGAACGCGACGCACCCCGCGCCTCCGTCGCCGGAACGGACATAGACCTTGGCTTCGTCGAGGAATTTCACGGTGTCGCTCGTCTCTTGATCGAGGCGGGTGGCGGCCCGCTTCGTCCGTTCACGCCGCTTCGGTGCGGCCCTGTCCGTCCGCGGCCGGGGTCGCACGCCGTGCGAACCCCGCCTCGAACCCTATCGTGTCGCACCGAGATGCCGTCAGGCGGCCCGGTCGCAGGCGACCCGGTCGGCCCGGGCCGACCACGCGGCGCGGTCGAGCCGGAAGCGGTCGGAGGTCATCTCCCAGCCGCGGATCGGGAAATACTCCGTCGCCGTGCCCGTGCGGACGAACCCGACCTTCTCCAGCACCCGGCGCGAAGCCGGGTTCTCGACGCGCGCCTCGGCGGTCAGCGCCGTGCCGCCGGCATAGGCGAAGTAGGCGTGCGCCATGGCCACCGAGGCCTCGGTGGCGAGCCCGCGGCCCCAATGGGGCCGGCCGAGCCAGTAGCCGAGGCGCGCGCCGTCCACCGCGGCATCGGACCGGATTCCGACGAAGCCGACGAGGCCGGCCGGATCGGAGCGGAGCGAGACCGCCATCGCGAGCCCGTCGCCGAGGGCGTTGCAGCGCCGCGCCTCGATCACGAAGGCCTCAGTCTCCGCGCGGTCGATCGGGTGGCGGATCCGCGCCGTCATCTCGGCCACCGCCCGCTCGCCGGCGAGCCGCACGATCGCATCCACGTCCTTGGCGCGCGGCCAGCGCAGCCACAGGCTGCGGGTCTCGATGCGGAAGACGTCGTCGCGGGTCAGATCGGGGAACATCGTTCGGGCTCCTCCGCCGCGATCCTCCGTAGCGGAGAACCGTTGCGCTGAGACGACGAAAGGGAGGATGGCGCCCCATCCTCCCCCGCGTGTTCCGTTCGACTCCGGGCCTCGTGGCCAGGATGCGAGAAACAGGTCCGCCGGTTCGGTGTGGGACACCGGCGGGGCCTGCTTCGCCTGTACGAGGCGCCCGCCGTCTACTCTGCCGCCTGCGCCAGCGGCACCACCGCCACGAAGGCGCGGCCGCGCTTGGTCTGGAACTCCACGCGGCCCTCGGTCAGGGCGAACAGGGTGTGATCCTTGCCCATGCCGACGTTGGTGCCGGGGTGCCACTTGGTGCCGCGCTGGCGCACGATGATGTTGCCCGGGATGACGGCCTCCGAGCCGAACTTCTTCACGCCGAGGCGCTGGCCGGCCGAATCGCGGCCGTTGCGGGACGAGCCGCCTGCTTTCTTGTGTGCCATGGTTCAGTCTTTCGAATGACGTGGGATCGGGACGTGCGGATCGCGTGGGGGCCTCGGCGGCCCTTACGCGCTCTTCGAACCGGCAGTGAGGCCGGTGATGCGCACGACCGTGTGGTGCTGGCGGTGGCCGCGCTTGCGCCGCGAGTTCTGACGGCGGCGCTTCTTGAAGGCGATGACCTTCTTGTCGCGGCCGTGGGAGACGATCTCGCCGGTGACGCTGAAGCCCGACAGGAGCGGCGCGCCGACCTGGGTCGCGTCGCCGTCAGCGAACAGGAGGACCTCGCCGAAGGTCACGGCGGAGCCTTCGTCGCCTTCGAGGCTGGCGATGGTGATGGTGTCGTTCTCGGCAACGCGATACTGCTTGCCGCCCGTCTTGATGACTGCGAACATCGTCTCTCTCGTGGTTCGAACGGCCTCCGGGACGCGCCCTGGACCGACTTCTTATGCGTTCGTCGCGATCTGCCCGGGGGCTGCCGCAACGCGAAACGCACGGCCTTCTGCGAGGAAGCCGCGCGTTGTGCCCGGTGGATAGGGGATCGGCACCTGCCGTGTCAAGGATTCGCTGGCGTTTCCCGCGTCGGGCGGACGCTCCGCCTCAGCGGATCGCCTGGATGATCGCCGGGGTGATGATCACCACGAACAGCACCGGCAGGAAGAACAGGATCATCGGCACGGTGAGCTTCGGCGGCAGCGAGGCGGCCTTCTTCTCGGCGTCGGTCATGCGCTGGTCGCGGCTCTCCTGCGCCAGGATGCGGAGCGCCTGGCCGACCGGGGTGCCGTAGCGCTCCGCCTGGATCAGGGCCGTGACGACCGCCTTCACCGGCTCGAGGCCGACGCGCATCGCGAGGTTCTCGTAGGCCTGCCGGCGGTCCGGCAGGAAGGACATCTCGGCCGTCATCAGGGCCAGTTCCTCGGCCAGCACCACCGATGTGGCGGCGATCTCGGTGCTAACCTTCCGGAAGGCGTGCTCGATCGCCATGCCCGATTCGACGCAGATCAGCGTCAGGTCGAGGGCGTCGGGCCAGGCCCGCTTGATCTCGGCCTTGCGCTTGTTCGACGTGTTGACGAGGTACAATTCCGGAGCCTTGATGCCCCCGTAGGCGCAGGCGATGACGATGCCGATGCGCATCAGGTAGGGCTGGTCGAGGGCTTCCAGCACGAACAGGTAGAAGATCGATCCCAGCGTCGCCGCGACCGGCATGACGAGGCGGAAGAACAGGAACGTCGTCTCGGATTGCTGGCCGCGATAGCCGGCCATCAAGAGCTTGCGCTTGGCCGTGTCGGTGCCGAGCCAGCGGCGCAGGTCGAACCGCTCGACGATCTGCTTCATGTAGGCCTTGGGCTCGATCCGCAGCGTCGCCTTGGTGTTGAGCCGCTCGCGCTCCCGCCGGCGGATGACCTCGCGCTCGTCGCTGACGAGCTTCATCCGCTTGCCGAGGTTGTCGCTCTCGAGGAAGGGCTGCGCTACGGCGAAGGCGGTGGCCGCCGCCGCGATCGCGGTCAGCGCGATGGCCACGTTGCGCGGGTCGAAGACCTTCTGGGCGATGAGGTCGATCATGGCGACGGGGCTTCCCGAAAGGGCGTCCGGAGGGGGGCGGCGAGCGGAGCCCGCGGGCGTTCAGAAGTCGAACGCGATCATCTTCTTGATGGTCAGGATGCCGAGGCCCATCCAGATCGCCGAGCCCAGCAGGGCGAGCTTGCCGATGTCGGTGGTCCAGAGCAGCGAGATGTAGTCGGGGCTGGTCAGCGAGGTGATGCCGGCGACCACGAAGGGGAGGGCGGCGATGATGCCGGCCGAGGACTTGGCCTCCATGCTCATCGCCTGGATCTTGCCGGCCATCTTCCGGCGCTCGCGCAGCACCCGCGACAGGTTGGAGAGCGCCTCGGAGAGGTTGCCGCCCGACTGCTGCTGGATGTTGATCACGACCGAGAAGAAGTTCACCTCCTGCACCGGCACCCGCTCGTAGAGCCGCGAGACCGCCTCGCCGAGGGACAGGCCCAGCGTCTGGGTCTCGATGATCACCCGGAACTCCGAGCGCACCGGCTCCTCGGCCTCGCGGGAGACCATGCGGAAGCAATCGCCCACCGGGATGCCGGTGCGGATGCCGCGCACCACCACGTCGACGGCGTTGGGCAGCTCCCTCAGGAACTTCGCGATGCGGCGCTTGCGCAGGTGGCGCAGCAGGAACGCCGGCACGCCGAGGCCGCCGACGAAGGCCCCGCCCAGGCCGGCGACCGGATTCGCGCTCACCACGAGCACCAGCAGCCCGACCAACACCGCGAGCCCGGCGGACATCATCCAGTAGGTCCGCTGCGACCACGCCAGGCCGGCCCGCGCGATCTTCAGCTCGAGGGTCACCTTCGCGGCGCCCTTGGCCTTGGCCTCGATCTCGCCCAGCGTCTTGGCGACCTGCTCGCGCCGGTTCACGCTCACGCCGCGGATCGCGCTGCCGGTCGCCGACGCGCTGATGGTCCGGAGCCGCTGGGCCGCGCGCCGCTCGCCCATCATCAGCGGCATCAGGAAGACGTAGCCGAGCGCCAGCGCGGTCACGAAGACGAGCCCGACGGCGAGTTGCAGGTTCCCGCCGTTCACGGGGCGCCCCCCGCCGCCGCGGCGGCATCGAGCGCCTCGCCGAGCTGGCGCTCCAGGCCGTAGTAGCGGGCGCGCTCCCAGAACTTCGGCCGGCCGACGCCGGTGGAGCGATGGCGCCCGATCAGCTTGCCGTTGGCGTCCTCGCCGAGGATGTCGAACAGGAAGATGTCCTGCGTGGTGATGACGTCGCCCTCCATCCCGAGCACTTCGGTGATGTGGGTGATGCGGCGCGAGCCGTCGCGCAGGCGGGTGGCCTGCACCACGACGTCGATCGAGCCGCAGATCATCTCGCGCAGCGTCTTCGAGGGCAGGGTGAAGCCGCCCATCGAGATCATCGACTCGATGCGCGACAGGCACTCGCGCGGCGAGTTGGCGTGGAGCGTTCCCATCGAGCCGTCGTGGCCGGTGTTCATCGCCTGGAGAAGGTCGAAGGCCTCGGGTCCGCGCACCTCGCCGACGATGATCCGTTCGGGCCGCATGCGCAGGCAGTTCTTGACGAGGTCGCGCATGGTGACCTGGCCCTGGCCCTCCATGTTGGGCGGGCGCGTCTCCAGGCGCACCACGTGCGGTTGCTGCAGCTGCAATTCGGCCGCGTCCTCGCAGGTGATGATCCGCTCGTCGTTCTCGATGAAGGCGGTGATGCAGTTGAGCAGGGTCGTCTTGCCCGAGCCGGTGCCGCCGGAGATGACGATGTTGCAGCGCGAGCGGCCGATGATCTTCAGGATCTCGGCCCCCTCCGGCGAGATCGCGCCGAAGCGCACGAGCTGGTCGAGGGTGAGCTTGTCCTTCTTGAACTTTCGGATCGTGAGGGCCGGGCCGTCGATGGCCAGCGGCGGCGCGATGACGTTGACGCGCGAGCCGTCCGGCAGGCGCGCGTCGCAGATCGGCGAGGCGTCGTCGACCCGGCGCCCGACCTGGCTGACGATGCGCTGGCAGATGTTCATCAGCTGCTGGTTGTCGCGGAAGCGCACGTTGGTGAGCTGGATCTTGCCGCTCACTTCGATGAAGGCGCGGTTGGCGCCGTTGATCATGATGTCGGCGATGTCGTCGCGGGCGAGCAGCGGCTCGAGCGGGCCGTAGCCGAGCACGTCGTTGCAGATGTCGTCGAGCAGTTCCTCCTGCTCGGCGATCGACAGCACGATGTTCTTGAGGCCGATGATCTCCGAGACGATGTCGCGGATCTCCTCGCGCGCCGACTCGGGCTCCAGGCGCGAGAGCTGGGCGAGGTCGATCGCCTCGATCAGCGCGCCGAAGATCATGCTCTTGGTGCGGTAGTAGTCTTCAGAGCGCGGGTTGTCCTGCGCGGCGACCGGCGCCGACGCATCCATGCGCTTGGCGGCCACGTTCTCCTGCACCAGCACGGGTGCGGTCGCGCGCGCGACGACCGGCGGCGCGGTCGGCGCCGCCGTGGCGCCCTGCCTCCTACCGAACATGGAACGGATCCTCGGATGGCATGGCGGCGCGCGGGCGCGCGGGTGCGCGACCGCGCAGTAGTGCGGGCGGTGCGAAGGTCGGATCGTCCGCCGGGACGGCAGGCCGCGTAAGCGCCGGCATCAGGACGCCTTCCGCCGCGCGAGCTTCGCCAGGAGCGGTTCGAGCAGGTTCGGCCGGGCGCGCTTGGCTTCGGGCCGGCCGAGCAGCGCCGCCGCGAGGTCGGCGAAGATCTCGGCGGGCTTCGAGCCGGCCTGCACCTCGGCGATCATCTGGCCGTTGTTGGCGGCCGTCCCGAACAGGGCCGGCTCGAACGGGATGCTGGCGGCAAGCGGCGCCTCCAGCGCCTTGGCGAACTCGGCGGCCCCGATCTCGGGGCGCTTCGGCACCCCGATGCCGTTCAGGATGACACGGGGCCGGGCGTCGTTGGGCCGGCCCTGCTGCAGCGCGCCGAGCAGGTTCTTGGCGTTGCGTAGGGAGGCGAGGTCGGGGCCGGCGACGATCAGGATCTCGTCGGCCGCAGTCAGCACCCGCTTCGACCAGGCGCACCACTGGTGCGGCACGTCGAGGACGATGCAGGGCACGGCCGCGCGCAGGTGGTCGATCAGCGCATCGAAGGCCGGCTCGGACAGGTCGATCGTCCGGTCGAGGCTCGCCGGCGCCGAGAGCAGGCTGAGCTGGTCGCTGCACTTCGAGAGCAGGCGCTCGACCAGGTTCGAATCGAGGCGCTCGGGGGCGAACACCGCCTCGGCGATGCCCTGGGGCGGATCCTGGTTGAAGTTGAGCGAGGCGGTGCCGAAGGCGATGTCGAGGTCGGCGATCACCGTCTGCGCGCCCTGGCCGCGGGCGATCGACCAGGCGAGGTTGTGGGCGACCGTCGAGGCGCCGATGCCGCCCTTGACGCCGTAGACCGCGATGGTCCGCCCGACCGGCTTCACCCCGGGGGCTGCGAACAGGTCCGAGAGCGAGGCGATCAGCGCCAGCGGCTCGACCGGCGCCATCAGGTAGTCGCTGACGCCGCGCTGAATGAACTGGCGGTACAGCGCCACGTCGTTGACGTGGCCGACGACGATCACCCGGGTGCCGGCGTCGCAGACCTCGGCGAGGGCGTCGAGGCATTCCATCGGCCGGGATTTCGGCCCTTGCGTCTCGATGATGATGACGTTGGGCGTCGGCGCGTGGCGGTAGGCTTCCACCGCCGCCGCGCCGCCGCCCATCTGGACCTTCAGGAGGGCCTTCTGCATGCGTCGGTCGGTCCCGGCGCCCTCGATCATCGCGGCGGTCTCCGCGGTCTCGCAGAACGCCTGGATCGTGATCCGGGGCACCGGGGCGATCATCCGCTCAGATGTCTCGGGGTGGTCCGCCATGACGAGGCCTTCGGGTTCGTGGGAGCGCGGGAACGGTGTGTCGGGGTAGGGGGTGGCGCCGGGTGGCGGCGTCGCCCGCCGGGTCACTCGGCCACGGAGGACTTGACGCTGGTCTTGCCATCCTGCCGCCAGGCGGTTGACGGATCCTTGCCTTCGCGGAGCTGGCCGATGTCCTTGACCCGGCGGATCGTGTCGATGCGGCCCTCGGGGCGCCCGCGCACCAGGTCGACCGGGTCTGCGACCTGCGCGGCGATCGTCGCCTGGGTCGAGCAGCCGAGGTTCCACGACGGCTGGTTGCGGAAGTTCGCGACCGGGCTGCTCTCGCCGAGATCCTGGGGCCAGAGCCCGCACTTGTCGGCGACGTGCGCCTCCATGCGGTGGAAGCTGAGGCGGATCGGGCTGGCGAGGCCGGGGTCGGCCACCGGGTAGCCGGAGAGCACGATCTCGCGGGGGGGGACGCCGCCCTCGGCGCCGAGCCAGCGGATGGCGGCGGCCGTGCGCTCGACCCCGGCGCCGACGTCCGGCGCCACGCCGCGCGGCAGGTCCATCACCAGGCTGCCGCGGCCGTAGCGGCGGTATTCCAGCAGGAACGCGTCGATGTCGGCGGCCTGGCGCGGGTCGATGTGGCCGATCCCGGTGACGAACACGTCGAGGACGCGGCTGCCGTCGGCGAGCACGATCGGGTGGCGGGCGCGATAGTCGGCGGGCACGATCGAGCCGGTGACGGCGCGGTCGGCGTGGCAGGCGCCGAGCGCGGCGCCTAGGGAGGCGAGCAGGGCGACGGCCAGGTTCCGCCGGGCAGGCGTCCGTCGAATGGGGGAGGGCAAGCCGGACAACGTCATCGGTTCGGTCCTGGGGCGGGGCGGCGCCGGGTCGGGTTGAGGGGATCGCGCGGCACCGGGCGCCGCGACGCGAGGGGTTCTCAGTCGGTGATGAAGCCGACGCGGCCGCGGTAGCCGCGCCCGAGGGGAGCGGTGCCGACGGTGCCGTAGACGCGGTTGATCTGTCCGAGCAGGATCGCCTGGCCGTCGGTGGCGTCGACGAAGGCGTCGTCGGGGCGCGTCACCTGGCGGGGCTCCATCGCCTTGGCGATGTAGGGGGTGACCATGATCATCAGCTCGGTCTCCTGCCGCTGGTAGTCGCGCGAGCGGAACAGGGCGCCGAGGATCGGCAGGTTGACGAGGCCGGGCAGGCCGGTGATCGCCGCCTTGCTCTTCTGCTGGATCAGGCCCGCGGTCATCATCGTGGCGCCCGAGGCGAGCTCGACCGTCGTCTCCGACTTGCGCACCGTCAGGCCGGGGACGGCCGAGGTCGTGTTGCCGCTGACGAACGAGTAGGAGTTCTGCGGGTCGATCTCGCTCACCGACGTGCCGACGCGCACGGAGATGCGGTTCTCGGCCATCACCACCGGGGTGAAGTTGAGGGTGACGCCGTAGGGCTTGAAGGTGATGCCGACCACGCAGGTCGGCTGGGTGCCTGCAACGAGGCTCGGCGTGCAGCTCTGGCTCGACGGCACCGGCAGCTCGCCGCCGGCGGTGAAGTTCGCCGACTCGCCCGAGATCGCGGTGAGCGTCGGCTCGGCGAGCACCCGCGAGACGCCGGCCTGCTCGAAGGCGCGGAGCGTCGCCGTGATGCTGGCTCCGCCCGTCCCGTTGAGGGTGCCGGAGATGAGGTTCCCACTCGGGAACTGGCCGCCCGAGAGGGCGAGCGGCGTCACGTTGGCGAGGTTCAGGCCCGACCAGCTGCCGCTGACGTTGATCCCGAACTGCTTGAGCACGGTGCGCGCGACCTCGACCACGGTGACGCGCAGCATCACCTGATCCTTGTTGCGGATCGTGAGGTTGTTGATCACTGTGCCGCGCGTGGCGGCGCCGCCCGCGGCGGCACCCGCGCCGCCTCCCCCGGAGACGCCGACGAAGGCGTTGGCGATGTCGATCGCCTGCTGCGCCTCCGACGACGAGCCGACCGACCCCGACAGCAGGATCGAATCGCCGGTGACGCGCACGTCGAAGCGGCCGCCGGGAATGCTCTGCCCGAGGAGCTGACGCAGCGCCCCGAGCTTGAGGTCGCGCGCCACCGTGACGTCGAGCGCCGCGATCTGGCGGCCCTCGGCGTCGAGGATGAAGATCGAGGTCGCACCGTCGGCCATGCCGATGACGAAGACCTTGCGGGTCGAGCGCACCACGGCGTTGGCGACCGCGGGGTTGGCGACGAACACCTCCTTGGCGTCGCGCGGCAGGTCGACGATCACGGAGCGGCCCGCGGTCAGCTCGATCTTGCGGGTCGTTGTCGCCTCGGCCTGCCCCACGGACAGCACCGGGGCGGGGCCGAGCACCGCCCGCTCCTGCGCCGAGGCCGGCGCGGTCCCTACCGCGGCCACCAGGGCGAGCAGGGCGGCGAGCGAGCGGGCGCGTGGGTGGGCGAGGGCGCCCGCGGGAGGGCCGGCGGCCATGGATCCGGACTCCGTCATCGGCTGCACCTCATCGTGCGGTTCGGGCATCTTGGGGCTCACCGCGTCTGCTGCCGGCTGACGCCGAAGCGCATCACCGTCAGGGCCGCCTCCTGGGGAGCGGCCTCGGCCTCCGGCGGACGGCCGGAATCGGCGAGGCTGCGCAGGGCGAGCGAGAGGGAGCCGACCTTCTGGGCCAGCGTGATCTTCTCGGCCTGGCCGGGGGTCAGGGCGAGGGTGGCGGTCTCGCCAGTGACGACGTTGGTGCCGTTCTTCTCCTGGATCAGCTGGCCGACGGCGAGGACGCGCACGTCGGTCAGGATGGTCTGGGAGACCTGGACGTCGCTGCCGGTCGACTTCGAGTTTTCCTCGTCCCGGAAGGTGCGGATCACGTCGACGCGGTCGTTGGGCAGGATGAAGCCGCCGGCCGAGTTGGTGCCGCGGCTGTCGGTGACGATCGCCACGGCGCGCATCCCGGCGGGCAGGATCGCGGCCATGAAGCCGCTGTCCGGGCGCACGAGCTTCTGCGGACGGATCGGCTCGCCGGACAGGAAGGCCGAGCGGGTCGTCGCGCCGGCCGTCTCCTCCAGCGCCTTCGGCACGTCCTTGCGAGTGATGTAGCCCGGGGTCAGCGCGTCGTCGGGCCATTTCTGCCAGCGCAGGTCGGCCGGCTGCAGCACCTGCCCCATCGGCAGCTCGGCGGCCGCGACGAGGACGTCGGTGGTCGGCGCCGCGGGCGCCTCGACCTTGACGACCGTCGGCGGGGGCGGCGGGTCGCCGCCGCTCATCAGGAGAGCCGCTCCACCGCCCGCGACGAGGGCGATGGCGAGGACGGCAAGACGCGCTGGTTTCATCGTCGGGCCAAAGCAGGGGACGGCAGGAGTGCCATCCGTTTCCCGACGGTAGGGGCGAAGTCCTCAAATTAGGGTTAAGGAGCGATGACCGCCCGGTTTTTGCCGATGTCCTGTTGCGGACGGCCCCGGAATCAACCGCCGAGGGCGCGCGTCCAGACCAGCGTCTCGGGCAGGATCATCAGGGCGGAGGCCGCCAGCGCGATACCGTAGGGGATGCCGGTCTTGGCGTCGTGCAGGTGCAGCGCGAAGGGCAGGCGGGCGACGGTCCGAGGCAGGGGATGGCTGCGCGCGAGCAGGATCGCCAGGGTCAGCGCCCCGCCGAAGATCGAGGCGACCAGAAGGTAGTCGAGGAGCTGGTCGAACCCGATCCACAGCGCGGTCGCCGCCGCGAGCTTGGCGTCGCCGCCGCCGATCTTGCCCAGCGCGAACAGGGTGAAGGTGACGGCGAGCACGAGCGCGCCCGCCGCGAGGTGCATCCCGATCTCGGGCAGGCTGAACAGGCCGGTGGCGGCCACCGCGCAGAAGCCGGCGATCAACGCCAGCGAGATGCGGTTCGGGATCAGCATCGTAAGGAGGTCGCTCGCCGCGGCGTAGGCCATGAAGAACGGAAAGACGACCAGGAGCCCGAAGCCCGCCAGACCGGTGCTTGCCATCACGCTCGCCATGACCGTTGCCATCATCCTTGCCGCCGTCGACGTGGCGTTCGAGCCCCAGTGTCGGGCGAGGGCATGAAGAAAGCGCAAATTACGGCCGGGAGAGCCGGGGCGTCGCGCAAGACGCCGGCCTCGCGGTCGACGACGCGAAGCCGATCCCGCCACCGCGGGATCGGCTTTGGCCCGCGAGGGGGCAGGGCATGCGCGACCGCGACCGGACGCATCGCACCCCGATGTCTCGTTCCGCTTCCGCGACGAACCGGCGGTCCGCCGCCTTCGTCGCCCGATCCCCTGGCCGCCTCCCATGGGGAGCCGGGGGATCGGGTCGTTGCCGCCGACTTTGCCGTCTTCGGTTGCCCGAAGCCGACCGATCAGCCGAGCTGGGTCGAGATGTTGGTGAACGCGCCGTTCAGCTTGGTGCCGATGACCTTCAGGGTGCCGATGATCACGACGGCGATGAGGGCGGCGATCATGCCGTATTCGATGGCGGTGGCGCCGGACTCGTCGGAAGCGAACTTCTTGAACATGGTCTTCATGGTTGTGATCCTTGGTCGAACACACTTGCGAGGTGAACCGTCGAAGATCTGCTGTTTCGATCGGCGGCAGACGAAGAATGGCCGCCTCGCCTTGCCATTCGGTTAAATCGGTCCGCGAAAGCGGTCACCGAGGCCAAGACCTTCGGCATGGTGAAGAAAGCGTAAGATTTGGCGAGAACCGTGCCGGCCGCTTTAGCGCTTCTTTCACCAAATCCGTGTTGTCTCTTGTGACGAGCGGGTCGCCAGCTCCGTAGCACTGCACCTGCCTGCGGCGGCGACGCCTCGGCCCCGCACCCCAGCGTATGGATGAGTTCGAACAGCCGATGCGCCCGACCCAGCCCCGCCTCACCCTGCATGCCTCGAAGGCGAAGCGCCTGCCGAGCGCGGCCCTTGCCGTCGCGCTGCTCGTCACAGCAGCCCCGGCGCTGCGGGCCGAGACGCTCCCGGTCGTCACGGTGGTGGTCGACAACGCCAAGGTCATGCGCCTGCCGGAGCGGACGCAGACGGTGATCGTCGGCAACCCGATCATCGCCGACGTGACGCTGCAGAAGAACGGCGTGCTGGTGCTGACCGGCAAGAGCTTCGGCGCGACCAACCTGATCGCCCTCGACGCGGCCGGCGCGATGCTGGCCGAGACGACGATCCGGGTCGAGGCCTCCCAAACATCGGTGATCACCGTCCAGCGCGGCGCCGAGGAGCGGAACTCGTATTCCTGCACGCCGTACTGCCAGCCCTCGGTGCAGCTCGGCGACTCGACCAAGTATTTCGGCGAGGTCAGCGGCCAGGCCGAGAGCCGCCGCAGCCTCGCCACCGCCGGGTCGACGCCGGCCGGGCACTGACGCTTCGGGCTGCCCGGAGCGTCAGCTAACCGCCGCCGCGACCGGGCAGCACCGCCTCCAGCGCCGCCAGCACCCGCGACAGGTCGGCCTCGTCGACCCAGACGTGCGGGCTGATCCGAAGGCGGCCGAGCCGGGCGCTGACGAAGACGTTCCGATTTCGCAGTTGCGCGACGAGACCCTCCGCGTCGACGCCCGGCACCGTGAGGCCCAGGATGTGCGGGCAGCGCAACGCGCGCGGCGGAACCGCGAGGCCCAGGGCCTCCACACCGTCGGCGAGGCGGTCGGTCGAGGCCCGGAGCCGGCCCGCGATCGCCGGCATACCCCAGCCCGCGACCAGTTCCAGCCCCGTGGCCGCCATCGGCAGGCCGACCGGATCGTGGCATTCGCCCCGGTCGTAGCGGCGCGCGCCCACGGCCGGCGGGCGGTTGCCGGCGTTCTCCGCCAGCGGCGCCCCGTCCTGGCGGTGAGGCGCCGCATAGAGGAAGGCGAGGCTGTAGGGGCCGAGCACCCACTTGTAGGTCGGGAAGGCCAGGAAGTCGGGCTTCCACCGCGCCACGTCGATGGGCACGGCGCCGACCGCCTGGGTCGCATCCACCACCAGGGCGGCGCCGGCCGCGCGGACGGCCGGGGCGAGGCGGTCGAGGTCGATGACCGTGCCGTCGGCCCAGTGCAGCGGCGTCAGGGTCGCGACCGCGAGCGGCGGCGCGCCGGGGCGGGCGACCGCTTCGAGGAGCGCCGCGGTCCAGTCGCCGTCGGCCGGGCGCGGCACCGCCTCGACGACCATGCCGGACTCGGCGGCGACGCGGTCGAAGGCGTAGCAGAGGGACGGGAACTCCTCGGCCACCCGCAGGATGCGGCCGCCCGGGACCGGTACGATCCCCCGAGCCGCGATGGCGATCGCGTCGGCCACCGATCCGACGACGGCGACGTCGTCGGCCGACGCGCCGATCAGGCCGGCGGCCGCGCGGCGCGCCCGCTCGGTCCAGGGCGGCACCTCGGAGCGCGGATGGGCCCAGGGCAGGCTCTTGACCCGCATGCCGGCCTCGCCCGCCGCCCGCACGCTGCGCGGAAGCGGCGACCAGGCCGCGGCGTCGAGGTAGGCGACCTCCGCCGGCACCTCGAACAGGTGCCGCTGGCAGGCGAGAATGGGAGGCGCGGAGGTGATCGTCGAAAACCTCCCCTCAGGCGGCCTGGCGCCGCTCGGGATAGAGGCCGAGCAGCCCCTCGGTGTCGGCCCGCGCGATGCCGCGCTCGGTGATCAGGCCGGTGACGAGACGGCCGGGGGTGACGTCGAAGGCCGGGTTGGCGACGGGGCTGCCCGGCGAGACCACCTCGACCGTGGCGAAGCCGCCGTCGGCCAGCCGGCCGGTGAGGTGGGTGACCTCGCGCGCGTCGCGCTCCTCGATCGGGATCTCGGCGACGCCGTCTCGCAGGGTCCAGTCGATCGTCGAGAACGGCAGCGCCACGTAGAACGGGATGCCGTTGTCGTGGGCGGCGAGGGCCTTCAGGTAGGTACCGATCTTGTTGCAGACGTCGCCGGACGCGGTGGTGCGGTCCGAGCCGACGATGCAGAGGTCGACCTGGCCGTGCTGCATCAGGTGGCCGCCCGCGTTGTCGGCGACGACGGTGTGCGGCACCCCGTGGCCGTTGAGCTCGAAGGCGGTGAGCGCGGCACCCTGGTTGCGCGGCCGGGTCTCGTCGACGATCACGTGGACCGGCAGGCCGGCTTCGTGCGCGACGTAGATCGGCGCCAGCGCCGTGCCCCAGTCGACGGTGGCCAGCCATCCGGCGTTGCAATGGGTCAGGACGTTGACGGTCCGGCCGGTCCGCTGCGCGATCTCGGCGATCAGGCCGACGCCGTGGTTGCCGATGGCGCGGCAGCTGGCCACGTCCTCCTCGGCGATGCGGCCGGCCTCGGCGAAGGCGCGGGCGAACCGCTCCGGCGCCTGCACCTGGCGCAGGTTGCCGGCGACGCGGTCGAGGGCCCAGCGCAGGTTGATCGCCGTCGGGCGGGTGGCGGCGAGCGCCGCCACGGCGTGGTCGAGGCCGGCGTTCGAGGCGTCCTCGCGCATGGCGAAGGCGAGGCCGTAGGCCGCGGTCACGCCGATCAGCGGCGCGCCGCGCACCACCATGGTGCGGATCGCGCGTGCGGCGCCGTCGAGGCTCGCCAGCCGCTGCAGCTCGAAGGCGAAGGGCAGGCGGGTCTGGTCGATGACCTGGACGCTGACGCCGTCCGGGTCGGGGAAGATGGTCCTGTAGGGGCGTCCGTCGATCTGCATGGCCCCGGTTTGCCATATCGAATCGCGTTTTGCACCCTCGCGGACGTCCCGCGCGGGATCGCGACGGCGGGGACGGGTCGCGCCCGATCGCCGCGCGTTCCGAGAACGTGCTGCCTCTCGGCGAAGGCCGGCAGGGAGGCGTCAGGACTTTTTCAACCTTAAATGCGCGTTAACGGAAGGGGCCTAGCCTCCGGGGTCAGAGTCTCCTTTCGCGTCCGGTCCCGCATGCGCTCGCTTCGCCGCCCCGCGTCGCCCTACGATACCTTCGTCGACACGCTGCGCCCGTTCCTGGCGCGGCGGCTGACGGAACTCGGCGGGCTCGTCCTGTTCACGGGTGCGATCGGGCTGACCGTCGCGCTGGCGACGTGGTCGATCGACGACCCCAGCCTGAACCACGCCACCGACCACCTCGCCCACAACGTCCTCGGCCAGCCCGGCGCCGTGGTCTCGGATCTCGCGATGCAGATCCTCGGCCTCGGCGCGCTCGCCTTCGTGCTGCCGCCGGCCCTGTGGGGCATCCGCCTGATGCGCGAACGCGACCTGCCGAACGGCGGGATGCGGATCGCGCTCTGGATCATCGGCTTCTGCGCCGCGAGCGCGGTGGCCAGCGCCCTGCCGCCGACCGCCCGCTGGCCGCTGCCGACCGGGCTCGGGGGCGTCGCGGGCGACGCTCTGATGTCGGCCGCGCGCACCATCGTCGGCGCGATCTCGCAGGCCGGCGCGGCGCTGGTCGGCTTCGTCTACGCCGGCGTCGCGATCCTCAGCCTCACGGCCGCCTGCCGCGTCGGCCCCGCCCTCGAGGAGGCGGACGAGGACCTGCCGCCCGTCGCGGCGCAGGCCAACCGCCCGCGCCGGACCCATCCGGATGCGAGCCAGGACCGCCGACAGGACCGCGGGTACGACGAGCGCGACGAATCCGACGAGCCGGGGCTCGGCATCGTCGGATTCGGCACTGTCCTCCAGGCGGCGATGCGCGGCCGGGCGGCCTTGGCCGAGCGCTGGGAGATGTGGCGGGCGCAGCGCCTTGGCGTCGGCGGCCTGAGCTTCGCCGGCGCCTCGCCGGCGCTCGCCGCCCGGCGCGCCTTCTCCGACGAGGACCTGCCCTGGGCGAGCCAGCTGCCGAACGGCGGCCGCGCGGCCGAGCCGCGCCGCGAGCCGGTCTTCGAGCCGCGCGGGGAGCAAGCTTCACCTGAATTCGCGCCGCATGACACGACCCTTGGCGCGCCGCAGGCCCGGCGTCCGATCCCCGTCGTCCACGACGACGAGGAGTTCGAGGGCGAGGATGCGCCCGCCGCCGTCCCGGCGGAGGTCGCGGCCTCCCGCGTCTCCGCGCCGGTCGCACCGGTGGCGCAAGCCCGTCGCCCGGCGCCGATGAGCGACCCGAACGATTACCGCCATCCGGCGCTCGATCTCCTGGCCGAGCCGCGCGGCCCCTCGCAGGCGAGCCTGGTCTCGGCCGACGCGCTGGAGCAGAACGCGACCCTTCTGGAGGCGACGCTGGGCGATTTCGGCGTACGCGGCGACATCCTCGCGGTGCGCCCCGGCCCGGTCGTGACTCTCTACGAATTGGAGCCGGCCCCCGGCACCAAGTCCTCCCGGGTGATTTCGCTCGCCGACGACATCGCCCGGTCGATGTCGGCGGTCTCGGCCCGCGTCGCCGTGGTCCCCGGCCGCAACGCCATCGGCATCGAGCTGCCGAACGCGCGGCGCGAGACGGTTTACCTGCGCGAGCTCCTGGCCTCGGTCGACTTCGTCGAGACCAAGCACAAGCTCGCGCTTTGCCTCGGCAAGAACATCGGCGGCGAGCCGATCATCGCCGACCTCGCCCGCATGCCGCACCTGCTGGTGGCCGGCACCACCGGCTCGGGCAAGTCGGTGGCGATCAACACCATGATCCTCAGCCTGCTCTACCGGATGAAGCCGGAGGAGTGCCGCCTGATCATGGTCGACCCGAAGATGCTGGAGCTGTCCGTCTACGACGGCATCCCGCACCTGCTCTCGCCCGTCGTCACCGACCCCAAGAAGGCGGTCATCGCCCTCAAGTGGGCCGTGCGCGAGATGGAGGAGCGCTACAAGAAGATGTCCAAGGTCGGCGTGCGCAACATCGACGGGTTCAACGCCCGGCTCGACGAGGCGCGCCAGCGTGGCGAGGTCCTGACCCGCACCGTCCAGACCGGGTTCGACCGGCAGACCGGCGAGGCCGTCTACGAGAACGAGGAGATGGACCTCTCCCCGTTGCCCTACATCGTGATCGTGGTCGACGAGATGGCCGACCTAATGATGGTGGCCGGCAAGGACATCGAGGGTGCGATCCAGCGTCTGGCGCAGATGGCGCGGGCGGCCGGCATCCACCTGATCATGGCGACGCAGCGTCCGTCGGTGGACGTGATCACCGGCACGATCAAGGCGAACTTCCCGACGCGGATCAGCTTCCAGGTGACGAGCAAGATCGACTCGCGCACGATCCTCGGCGAGATGGGCGCCGAGCAGCTCTTGGGCCAGGGCGACATGCTGTTCATGGCCGGCGGCGGTCGCACGACGCGCGTGCACGGGCCGTTCTGCTCGGACTCGGAAGTCGAGAGCGTGGTCGCCCACCTCAAGCGCCAGGGCCGGCCGGCCTACCTCGAGGCGGTCACCGCCGACGACGGGTCGGAGGACGCTCCCAAGGGCTCGGCCCCGGTCGCAGGCCGCGGCGGCG
Source organism: Methylobacterium cerastii (assembly GCF_022179125.1). GTDB lineage: Bacteria > Pseudomonadota > Alphaproteobacteria > Rhizobiales > Beijerinckiaceae > Methylobacterium > Methylobacterium cerastii. The sequence continues at coordinate 19,915 of NZ_BPQG01000036.1, read as the reverse complement.
ACGCGCTGGAAGTGGACGGCGCGGTGTTCGACCAGGGCTCGTTCGGCGAGGCCGGCGGCGACCTCTACGACCAGGCCGTCCAGGTCGTGCTGCGCGACAAGAAGGCGTCCACAAGCTACATCCAGCGCCGCCTGCAGATCGGCTACAACCGCGCCGCCTCGATCATGGAGCGCATGGAGCAGGAGGGCATCGTCGGCGGTGCCAACCATGCCGGCAAGCGCGAGATCCTGGCCGAAGCCGAGGGCTGAGGCGCCCAGCGCGCGCCCCGATCCCCAGCGATCGGATCGCCGGGGCGCGGACGTCGCCCCGCGCCGACGCTGTCCACAGGCGTGTGCGACCGATCGCGGCGGACTTGCGCGGGACCAGGAACCGCACCGGCTGAGGCCGGTTCCCCCGATCCGGACGGCGATCTGCCTCCGGCATCGGCAACCGTGCCGCAAAATTCATCGCAGACGCGGGTTCTCATGCTTTCCTACGCGGACAACCGCGGGTTTTCGCTCGCCACCGACCTGTCCACTCTGCACCCGGCGCCGATCCGGATGCCGCGGGACGACGCCGACCATCCGCTGGCGGCGCAGTTCCGGGACTTCATCCGGGCTCAGCCCTTCCCTTGCGTCGGCGCCAAGTCGGCCCTGTCGCGGGGGCGGATGAAGATCGTGGTCGCCCGCGACATCACCTCCGGCTGGGACGACACACGCATCTATCCGGCGCTGCTGGCGTTCATCGCCCGCTACCGCGCCCAGCCCGACCTGTTCCAGAGCTTCGCCATCGTGTTCGAGGGGCCCGGCGACCTCTCCGAGCAGGCCTTCGAGGAGAACCTGTGGGCGCGGGCGCAATCGCTCTCGGACAAGGACGGCTTCCTCGGCCAGGCCTACGACCGGCGCGTCTCCGCCGACCCGGAGGACGCGCACTTCTCGCTCAGCTTCGGCGGCGAGGCGTTCTTCATCGTCGGCCTGCATCCGGGGGCGAGCCGGCCGGCCCGGCGCTTCAGTTCGCCGGTCCTGGTCTTCAACCTCCACGACCAGTTCGAGCGGCTCCGCGCGGAAGGCCGCTACGAGAAGCTGCGCGAGAACATCCTGGCGCGCGACGCGGCCTTCGCCGGCTCGCTCAACCCGATGCTGTCCCGGCACGGCGAGGTCTCGGAGGCGCGCCAGTACAGCGGGCGTGCGGTCGATTCCGACTGGGCCTGCCCGTTCAGCGGGCGCACGAAGGGCGGCGGCGATGTCTGAGGCGCATTCGGCCTGCGGGCACCACACCATCGCGCCGCGCTCGGGCACGGCCTTCACCCTCGACAAGGGCCAGTTCCTGGTGGTCACCGACCCGCAGGGCGAGCAGGTCGCGGACTTGCTGGCGTTCAACCGCGGCGACCTCGACGAGGTGATCTCGTCGGGCCGGACGCTGGATTACGCCAGCCGGATCTACCTGACGACGGGCGACCCGCTCTACTCGAACCGCTCGAACGTGATGCTGCGCATCGTCGAGGACACGGTCGGCCGGCACGACTTCCTCCTGACGCCGTGCTCGGCCGACACCTTCCGCATCATCTACGGCGACGCCGAGCCGCATCGCGGATGCTTCGGCAACCTCGCGGCCGCCCTCGAGCCCTTCGGCATCGGGCCGGACCGCATCCCGGTGGCGTTCAACGTCTTCATGAACGTCACCGTCGACGGGCACACGGGCGCGCTGAAGGTCGAGCCGCCCCTGAGCCGCGCCGGCGACCGGATCGTGTTCGAGGCGATGCAGGACCTCGTGATCGGGCTCACCGCCTGCTCGGCGCTGCAATCGAACAACTTCGCCTTCAAGCCGATCCACTACGCGGTCGAGGCGTCCTGGCCACTGAGGGCCTGAGCGCCGCGTCGGCGGGAACCTTGCGGCCACCGCACGCGTCGCCCTCCTGCGGCCAAGCTCGGTCGCAGGAGGGCGTTGCCATGACCATCTCGATCTCGCACCTGCAGCCGGTCATCGCGATCCTGGCCGGGATCCTGGTTCTGATCGCGCCGCGGCTTCTCAACTACATCGTCGCGATCTACCTCATCGCCGTCGGGGTGATTGGCCTCGGCCTGTTCCGCGGTCTATCCTGATCCCTGCGGAGCCGGTCGCGGCTGACAACCGGCGCGGAGCGTCACGCGGCGGGAGACCTTGGGCGGCGGCGTTCATCTTGCGTTGCAACACCGGATGGTCCAACCCGAACCGATAAGCTCGAGGGCCGAAAACCACCTCGATGCGAGACCCTTTTGACGCAAGATCCCTGGCAACCAGGTCCTCTTGCACGACGGACGGAATCGATATGACGAGCGGCACCGCGAAGTGGGTCTACACCTTCGGCGACGGCAAGGCCGAGGGCAAATCGCAGATGCGCGACCTGCTCGGCGGCAAGGGGGCGAACCTCGCCGAGATGTCCAATCTCGGCCTGCCGGTGCCCCCGGGCTTCACCATCACCACCGAGGTCTGCACCGCCTACTACGAGAACGGGCAGACCTATCCATCCGAGCTGAAGGCCCAGGTCGCGACCGCCCTGGACCAGGTCGGCGCGATCACCGGCAAGACCTTCGGCGACGCCTCCAACCCGCTTCTCGTCTCCGTGCGCTCGGGCGCCCGCGCCTCGATGCCGGGCATGATGGACACCGTGCTCAACCTCGGGCTGAACGACGCCACCGTCGCGGCGCTCGCCGAGAGCTCGGGCGACCCACGCTTCGCCTACGATTCCTACCGCCGCTTCATCACCATGTACTCGAACGTGGTGCTCGGCGTTGAGCACCACGCCTTCGAGGAGGCGCTGGAGCACTACAAGGAGGGCAAGGGCTTCGACCTCGACACCGAACTCGGCGCCGAGGACTGGAAGCACCTGATCGAGAAGTACAAGACGATCGTCGTCGACGAGCACGGCTCAGCATTTCCCCAAGGCGCCGAGGATCAGCTCTGGGGCGCCATCGGCGCGGTGTTCGACTCGTGGATGATCCCGCGGGCGAAGAAGTACCGCGAGCTCAACGCCATCCCCGAGAGCTGGGGCACCGCCGTCAACGTCCAGGCCATGGTGTTCGGCAACATGGGCGACACCTCGGCCACCGGCGTCGCTTTCACCCGCAATCCGTCCACCGGCGAGCGCGCGCTCTACGGCGAGTTCCTGATCAACGCGCAGGGCGAGGACGTCGTCGCCGGCATCCGCACGCCGCAGGACATCACCGAGAAGGCGAGGCTCGAGGCCAAGTCCGAGAAGCCGTCGATGGAGCGGGCGATGCCCGAATCCTACGCCGAGCTGACGCGGATCTACGAGATCCTCGAAAAGCACTACCGCGACATGCAGGACATGGAGTTCACCATCGAGAGCGGGAAGCTCTGGATGCTCCAGACCCGCAACGGCAAGCGCACCGCCAAGGCGGCGCTCCGCATCGCCGTGGATCTGGCCGGCGAGGGCCTGATCACGCAGGAGGAGGCGATCAGCCGGATCGAGCCCGGCGCCCTCGACCAACTCCTGCACCCGACGATCGACCCGAAGGCCGAGCGCAAGGTGATCGCGCAAGGGCTGCCGGCCTCGCCCGGCGCCGCCACCGGCGAGATCGTGTTCAACTCCGAGGACGCCGAGACCCTGCGCAAGGCCGAGCGCAAGTGCATCCTCGTGCGCATCGAGACGAGCCCCGAGGACATCCACGGGATGCACGCCTCCGAGGGCATCCTGACGACGCGCGGCGGCATGACCAGCCATGCGGCGGTCGTCGCCCGCGGCATGGGCAAGCCTTGCGTCTCGGGCGTCGGCTCGATCCGGATCGACTACAAGGCGCAGACCCTGTCCGTCGGCGGCGTGACCCTCAAGGCCGGCGACCGCATCACCATCGACGGCTCGACGGGGCAGGTGCTCCAGGGCGAGGTGACGATGCTGGCGCCCGAGCTGTCGGGCGACTTCGCCACCCTGATGGGCTGGGCCGACGCCTACCGCACCATGAAGGTGCGCGCCAACGCCGACACCCCGACCGACGCCCGCACCGCCCGCGACTTCGGCGCGGAGGGGATCGGCCTTTGCCGGACCGAGCACATGTTCTTCGAGGGCGACCGCATCATCGCGGTGCGCGAGATGATCCTGGCCGACGACGCGGAAGGCCGCCGCGCGGCGCTCGCCAAGATCCTGCCCTACCAGCGCCAGGACTTCGTCGAGCTGTTCACGATCATGTCGGGCCTGCCCGTCACGATCCGCCTGCTCGATCCGCCGCTGCACGAGTTCCTGCCGCACTCGGACGCCGAGGTACGGGAGGTGATGGACGCCACCGGCATCGCGGAGGACAAGATCCGCCACCGGATGCGCGAGCTTTCCGAGTTCAACCCGATGCTCGGCTTCCGCGGATGCCGCCTCGCCATCGCCTTCCCCGAGATCGCGGAGATGCAGGCCCGCGCGATCTTCGAGGCCGCGATCCAGGCGGCGCAGGAGACCGGGGCGCCGGTCACCCCCGAGGTGATGGTGCCGCTGGTGTTCTCGCGCGCCGAGTTCGACATCGTGAAGGGCCGCATCGACGCCACCGCCAAGGCGGTGTCGGAGGAGGCCGGCAAGGCGATCGACTACCAGGTCGGCACCATGATCGAGCTGCCGCGCGCCGCGCTCAAGGCCAACGAGATCGCGGTGACGGCGGAGTTCTTCTCCTTCGGCACCAACGACCTCACGCAGACGGCGCTCGGCATCTCCCGCGACGACGCGGCGACCTTCCTCGGGCCCTACACGCAGAAGGGCATCCTCGCCGCCGACCCGTTCGTGACGATCGACCAGGAAGGCGTCGGCGAGCTGGTGCGGATCGGCGTCGAGCGCGGCCGCTCGGTCCGCCCCGACATCAAGCTCGGCATCTGCGGCGAGCACGGCGGCGACCCGGCCTCGATCGGCTTCTGCCAGGAGGTCGGCCTCGACTACGTCTCGTGCTCGCCCTACCGCGTGCCGATCGCGCGCCTCGCCGCCGCGCAGGCCGCCCTCGGCAAGGTCTCGGCGAAGGAAGGCTAGGGGGGCTTTCGCGAGGCTCGACCATCGCCGCCGGAGCCGATCCCGGCGCGAATCCCTTCTCCCGGACGGGCGAGAATTCACAGATCGCTGCTTCTGGCGGCTCGCTATGCGCGCATCCCCTCGCCCCGCCTGCGGGGAGAGGGCTTTGCCGACCTCGTCGTCGGCGAAGCGAGGCGGCAGCCGAGGGTGAGGGGGCTCGAACGAAAGAGGCTCCTCCGTTCGCGCCGCCTCACCGTCGCTTCGGCTTCGCCTCTCGCTTCCCGGCTGCACGACGAGGTGCAGCCGGGCCTCTGTCCGCAAGCGGGGAGAGGGGAAACCCGCGCCTGTTCCGAAGCTGTACTCCATCAACGAATGGGATGGGCCGGACAGGAGAGCGAGCCGCATCGGCGCCTCCGGCAACCCGCCGTCAACCACCTGAAAAAAACCTGCGGAAATAACGGAACCGGGCCGGCGAACCTCTGCCTTAGGCCTGCGTTGGATGATAGTGGCGAATCGGATGCGCGAGAGCGATCGACGGTCCGCCCGGACGTCAGTCATCCGCGGGAACGCCGGCCATGAACGACTCGTCCTCGTCGCAGCTCTATCTCGGGGAAAACCCCCGTACCGTGCCGATCCCGAAGGCGGTCGCGCGGGCCTACCTGTGGCTTGTCGGCGCCGGCACGCTGTTCGGGGTGATCGGCTTCGCCGTGGCGTCCCAGAGCAGCCTCGACGCCGCCCGCGTCGCCGGCGCCGACGGCGGCTACGCCGCGACCCTGGTCTCGGCGATGAGCGTCACCCAGGGCCGCCGCCTGCCCTGAGCGAGCGCCGAGGACGCAAGACTTCTCATTCAGCGCGTACCGGGAACCGCCCGGGTCGCCGAGCCCGTGAAGCGCACGGCCGTGAGGTCGTCGCCGGGGCTGCGGCGGCCGAAACGCGTCGTCACCGTGTCCGGCGAGGCGGCGACGACGCCGGCGGGCGCCGCGTCGGCGCGTGCGCGAGTCTGCGCCACGCGGACGGGGGCGACGCGGCTCGCCGGATGGGTTGCGTCGGACTCGATCGAGACCGTGGCGAACAGTGCCCGCAGCTGCGCCTTGGCGTCGGCGTCGGCCGGGACGAGGCGGTTGGCCGGGCGCGGCGCGGGCCGGTCCGAGACCGCCGCGAGGCTCGTGGACAGGCTCGCCATGCCGACGTTGCCGAGGCCGGCGAACTGCGCCGGGCGCGGCGGGGGCAGGGGCATCGCGAGCGCGGCGGCCGCGACGGCGCTCGCCAATTCGGCGGGCCGGCGCGGCGGCAGCGGCGCCGCCACGCTCGACATCAGCGCGGCGTCGATGGCCTCGGCGGGCTTCGCGACCGCCGGCTCGCCGGTGAGCAGCGCCTTGGCATCGCGCCCGTCGCGGCGAAGCATCGCCTCGCGGAGCGCGCCGTCGGCAACCGGCGCCGTCGGTGCGGCGTAGGCCAGGGCCGCGCGGGCGCCGGAGGTGTCCTCCGGGTCGGCGCTCGCCACGGCGACCACCGGCTTCGGCCTTCCGCGCGGCGCTGCGACAGGCGCCGGAGCCGGGTCGCTCCGGCCGCCGAACAGGCCGGCGAGGAACCCGACGAGGCTCGGGCCCTCCTCCTCGTCGGCGGAGGCGATCTGCGAGGACACGCCGAGCACGGTGCCGCCGCGGGCCAGGATCTCGGCGCGGGCCTCCTCGTAGCGCGGGAACGGCCGGTTGTCGGAGGCCAGGTGGACGGTCTTGCCGTCGGGGAACAGGCGCGCGAGCTGGTCGTGGCTCATCCGCGGCCACATGCGGACCGAGCCGACGTCGAGGTGGACGAAGGGCGAGCCGGCATGCGGATACCAGCCGACGCCGCCGCGCTGCATCTGCAGCCCGACCGCGCGGATGTCGTCGATCGAGACGCCGGGCAGGTAGAAGTCCATCGCCTTGCCGAGCATGTGCTGGCTGTACTCGGCCACCGCCTTCGAGCGGCGGCGCAGCATCGCGTTGGTGCCGGGCGAGCGATAGGCCGAGACGACGTGGATCGGCTCGGAGGCGCCGACCTGTCGATAGGCCTCCCATACCGTGTCGAACAGGCGCGGGTCCATCTTGGTCGGCTCGTCGATGCGCCAGTCGCGCAGGAGCCAGTTCAGCTGCTCCAGGGCCGCGCGGTCGTAGCGCCCGTCGCGCTTGAACGTGATGGTCGCGCTTTCCTTGGTGTGGGTGTGGAAGATCGTCAGCGAACGGGTGTCGCCGTTGGCGACCGCATCCTGGGTGCCGGTGGTCCCCGCCGCCAGCGCCATGACCATGCCGGACAGGCCGAACAGGATTCGCCGAAGACGAGAGGGCCGGGGCGTCGTCTGGCTCGGCGTCGGCACGATCGTCTCACCCCTCGGACGCGGCCCGCGCTGCGCGCGGGACCATGGTGAACGCAAGGTTGCCGAAAACCGTGAAGACCGGGTTATCGGCGCCCCCTGCAGGACACCCGCGATTCCCTTACGGCTAAGTCTGGACCGTGGCGAAATCGTGCCGGCAAGCGTGCCGGCGCACGTCACCGCGCCGGTGATGCGGACGGGTCACGGGAAGCCCCGCCGGAGGCGAACGCCAGACCGGCAAAGCGGCCGGATCACCACCAGCTGCGCGAAACCGGAGCGGGGTTCGGGGTCCACAGGCCGGGCTCGCCGAACTCGGGCGCCGGGGCCTCGGCGCTCGCCCGCACGGCACGGCGCGGCACGGCGGAGTGGCGCGGCTTGGGCGGCGCCGGCACGGAGACGGCCTCCGCCGTCCTGCGTGTCGGCTCGGACGGGCGGATCGCCGGGGAGACCCTGGCCATCGCGCCGCCGCCCCCGAGGCCGAGGGCCGCGCGCATCGGCGCATCGTAGCCGTAGAGGTCGGGCAGCGTGCGGTAGCTGCCGCCGTCGTCGACGGTGGCCGTGAAGTAGGCGAGGTGCACCGGCAGCTTGTGCTCCAGGCGGATGGTGCGCTCGCCTTTGCCGACGAGCTTCTTCAGGCGCTCCTCGGTCCAGTTCGGCAGCACCACGTCGGCGAAGCGGAACGGGTCGTCGACGCGGATGCAGCCGTGGCTGAGCGCCCGCTCCGAGCGCGAGAACAGCGAGCGGTTCGGCGTGTCGTGCAGGTACACGGCATGCTGGTTGGGGAACATGAACTTGATGAAGCCGAGCGCGTTCTTCTCGCCCGGCGGCTGGCGCAGCGAGACGTGGCCGCCGCGGCGCACGATCTCGTAGCCACCCCAGGTGCTGCCGCCGTAGCTCGCGATCTTCGGCAGCATGGTCTTCAGGATCGAGGGCGGGACGTACCACGACGGGTTCACCACCGCGTATTCCATCAGCCCGGAGAACAGGGGCGTGCGCGAATCCGGCTTGCCGACGATGACGCGCGCCTCGTCGCGCTGGCGCCCGTCGCGGAACACCCGCAGGCGGAACTCGGGCACGTTGACCAGCACGTAGTCGGGCCCGAGATCGCTGCCGAGCCAGCGCCAGCGCTCCATGTTGACGATCAGCGCCGCGTCGTCGCCCACCGGCCGCACGATCCCGGCCTGACCGGCCCCTTGTCCCGCGCCCTGCGCCAGCGCCACCACGGTCTGGACGTTGAGGACGCCGTTGCCGGGCAGCCCACGGCTCCGCTGGAACCCGGCAACTGCGGCGGCGACGCCGGAATCGTACTCCTCCGCGTCGCCCGGGGGGGCGTCGAGGGTGCCGGCCTTCCGGCTTTCGAGATCGAAGTGGGCGCGCAGCAGCGGCACGCGCGCATCGCGCATGCCGACGCGCAGGGCCGGCCCGGGCGGAAGCCGCAAAGCGGCCGCCGCGGGACGCGCGTCCTCCTTGACGGCCGGGGCGCGCGCCACCGAGAGGCGGCTCTTCAGGGCGAGGTAGCCGGGCGAATGCGGGTTGTAGGCCTGGAGCAGGTCGCCGGCGCTGCCGCCGGCGCCGGCCAGGCTCGACAGCACCGTGTCGGCGGCCGGCAGGTCGAGGGTCGGGGTGATCAGCCGCGAGATCGCCGCGAGGTTCAGCCGCCCGCCGCGTGCGTCGCGGGCATAGAGGGCGGCGGCGGCCGAGAGTTTCAGGTCGGCCTCGGCGAGGGCGGCGAGATTGTCTGATCCGGCCGCGCTCTCGCCCGTCCCCGGATTGTCCGGCTTGGCGGCCTTCGGGAGCGCCGGCACCGGATAGGCGCGGGCGTCGAGGCCGTCCTCAGGCGCCGCCGCGAGGCGCGCGGCCACGGCCTTCGCCGCCGGCGTGTAGGCGCCGTCCACGATCCAGACCGGCTTGAAGGCGCCGAGCGCGTAGAAGGCCTGGATCGACTCGCGCTCCTTGGTGGTCAGCCGGGCGAGCAGCGGAGCGGAGGCGGCGAGGCGGTTGAACACGGCCGCCGCCTGCGGGTCGCTCGGCGCGGTCGGGGCCGCGGTGACGGCAGGGCGCTCGGGCGAGGGCGCCTCGGATCGTGCCGGATCGGCCTTCGCCGGCTCCGACGGCGTCACCGCCTCGAGGCCGGTGGCCGGGGGCGGCAGGCTCGGATCGGAGGCGGACGCCTTGTCCGGGCCCGACGCTTTATCGAGGTTGGAGGTCCTGTCGCCGTCGAAGGGCTTGTCCGGCGTCGCGGTCGCGACGGCGGCGGCCGGCGGGACGTCGTCGAGCCCGCCGCGGGCGGAGGCGGCCGTCGTCAGGACGCCCTGCGCGACGGAGCCGGCCAACAGGACGGCCAGGGCTGCTTGGGCCGAGCGCGAGACGCTCATCTGCGAACCTCCTGGGGACCGACCTCGAGGCCGCCCACAACCTTATCAGTATCGGCGCTCGCCCGATCGTGTGCAATCGCACCCCGTCCGCGCGCGCCGCAGAGTGCCGGCAAGTGTCTGATCCGCCACGCATCGAGCGCGGGCTTCCAGCCTTCAGGCCGATTCTGGCAAGCCGATCAGGCCGCGGCGTCCTCGGCCTTGGCGTCGCCGTCGAGCCCGAGCTCCTTGAGCTTGCGATACAGGGTCGATCGGCCGATTCCGAGGCGGCGCGACACCTCCGACATCCGGCCGCGATAGAATTGCAGCGCGAAGCGGATGATCTCGGCCTCCAGCGCATCCATCGGCTTCATCTCGCCGGTATCCTCGACCACCAGCGACAGGGCGTGCGGATCGCGCACCTCGACGCGGACGATCTCGCGCACCGGCTCGGGCGAATGGGCCGACAGCATCGGCTGCACCGGGGCTGCCGGGATGCGCACGTCGAACCCCTCGACCTGGGCGGCGATCTGCGGGAACTCGGCCACCGTCAGCTCGTCGCCGTCGGCGAGGACGACGGCGCGGAACAGCGCGTTCTCCAGTTGCCGGACGTTGCCGGGCCAGCCGTAGCGGGTCAGCAGCGCCATCGCCTCGGCGGTGATCGCGCGGACGCGCTTGCCTTCCTCCGCCGCGAACCGGGCGCAGAACGAGCGCACCAGGTCGGGGATGTCCTCGCGGCGGGCGCGCAGCGGGGGCAGGGTCATCGGGAAGACGTTGAGGCGATAGTACAGGTCTTCGCGGAAACGCCCCTCCTTGACGAGGTCGAGGAGCGATCGGTTCGTCGCCGAGACCAGGCGGATGTCGACGCGCACGCTGCGCTTGCCCCCGACGGGGTCGACCTCGCCCTCCTGCAGCGCGCGCAGCAGCTTTACCTGAGCGTCGAGGGGCAACTCGCCGATCTCGTCGAGGAACAGCGTCCCGCCGGACGCCTCGACGAACTTGCCGGCATGGCGCTCGGTGGCGCCGGTGAAGGCGCCCTTCTCGTGCCCGAACAGGGTCGACTCGACGAGGTTGTCGGGGATCGCGCCGCAATTGACCGTGACGAAGGGCTTTCCGCGCCGCTCGCCCGAGCCCTGGATCGCACGGGCCAGCACCTCCTTGCCGACGCCGGACTCGCCCTCGATCAGCACCGGGATGTTGGACTTCGCGGCGCGCTCGGCCAGCCGGATCACCCGCTCCATGTCGGGCGACTTCGAGGTCAGGTCCTTGAAGCTGAGCGAGCCGGAGGCGCGGCGGCGCATGCGCCGGACTTCCTCCTCAAGGTGGTCGACCCGGAGCGCGTTCTTGATCGAGACCTGCAGACGCTCGGCGCCGGCAGGCTTGACCACGAAGTCGACGGCGCCGGCGCGCATCGCCGTGACGACGGCGTCGATCGACCCGTTGGCGGTCTGGACGATGACCGGGGTGTCGAGGCCGGATTTCCGCATCTCGGCCAGCACGCCGAGCCCGTCGAGGCCGCCGGGCATGACGAGGTCGAGGAGCACCACGTCGATCTCGGGGTGGGTCCGGAGCAGGGCGAGCGCGTCCGCACCGTTCTCCGCGAGCGTCGCCTCGAAGCCGAAGCGGCGCACCGTCGCCTCGGCGAGACGACGCTGAACGGGATCGTCGTCGACGATCAGGACCGTTGTCGCCATGCGGGCTCTTCCTCGCTGCCGCGGGTCGTCCGCGGCGCCGGACCTTGCGGGTTCCGGCGCCCGGCGCGACCGGCGGGTGTTTCGTTTCGAGCCGGAGCCTCGCCCAGATGCGTAAAGCGCCGCTTAACGACGACGGGAGATTTGCCGCAGCCGCCGCTTGCGTCCCCTTGCGCCTGAGGATTCCGGTTGAACGCCGTCGGCTGCGCTCGATATGAGGCAGGGCGGGGCCGTCGAGCCCCGGACAGGCGGCGCGACGCGCCGGCAACGCACCCGAGGATCTATGACCATTCGAGCCCTCGCCCCCGCTTGGTCACCGCTTCGGAGCGCCGAGGGCGCCGCCGCGGCGCGCGCCGCCGCCCACGCGGTCGACCTCGGGCCGCTCCCCGAATGGGACCTCGCCGACCTCTATTCCGGCCTGGACGCCCCGGACTTCCGCCGCGACCTCGCGAAAGCGGAGGCGGATTGCCGTTCCTTCTCCGAGACCTACGCCGGGAAGATCGCGCAGCTCGCGAGCGGCCCCGACGCCTCCGCCAGTCTCGCCGCCGCGGTCGCCGCCTACGAGGGCATCGAGGAGCTGCTCGGCCGGCTGATGTCCTATGCCGGGCTGGTCTATTCCGGCGACACCACCGACGAGGCGCGGGCGAAGTTCTACGGCGACACCCGCGAGCGCCTGACGAACGCCTCCGGCGACCTGCTGTTCTTCGCCCTCGAGCTCAACCGCATCGAGGACGCCGTGCTGGACGCGGCGATGGCCGGGGGGCCGCTCGCGCATTACGCCCCGTGGATCGAGGACCTGCGCCGCGAGAAGCCGTTCCAGCTCGAGGACCGGATCGAAAAACTGTTCCTGGAGAAGTCCGTCACCGCGAACGCGGCCTGGGACCGGCTGTTCAACGAGACCATCGCGGCGCTGCGCTTCCCGATCCAGGGCGAGCGGCTGCCGCTGGAGCCGACGCTGAACAAGCTTCAGGACCCGGACGGCGCGGTGCGCCGGGAGGCGGCCGGCGCGCTCAGCGAGGTGTTCCGCGAGAACCTGCGGGTGTTCACGCTGATCACCAACACGCTGGCCAAGGACAAGGAGATCTCGGACCGCTGGCGCGGCTTCAAGGACGTGGCGGATGCCCGCCACCTCTCGAACCGGGTCGAGCCGGAGGTGGTCGCCGCGCTCGTGGACGCCGTGCGCGAAGCCTATCCGCGGCTGTCGCACCGCTACTATCGCCTGAAGGCGAAGTGGTTCGGCGTCGAGGCGCTGCCCTACTGGGACCGCAACGCCCCGCTGCCGAAGGTCGAGCAGCGCACCATCCCCTGGACCGAGGCGCGCGACACGGTGCTCGACGCCTACAATGCGTTCTCACCGAAGATGGCCGGCATCGCGAGGGACTTCTTCGACCGGCGCTGGATCGACGCGCCGACGCGGCCCGGCAAGGCGCCCGGCGCCTTCGCGCACCCGACGGTGCCCTCGGTCCACCCCTACGTGCTCGTCAACTACCAGGGCAAGCCGCGGGACGTGATGACGCTGGCGCACGAACTCGGCCACGGCGTCCACCAGGTGCTGGCCGGCCACAACGGCGCGCTGATGGCGCCGACGCCGCTGACGCTGGCCGAGACCGCCAGCGTGTTCGGCGAGATGCTGACCTTCCGGCGCCTGCTGGCCGCGACCACGAACACGACCCAGCGCCGGGCGATGCTGGCCGCCAAGGTCGAGGACATGATCAACACGGTGGTGCGCCAGATCGCGTTCTACTCGTTCGAGCGCAAGGTCCACCTCGCCCGCGCCGAGGGCGAGCTGACGGCCGAGCAGATCAACGGCCTGTGGATGTCGGTGCAGGCCGAATCGCTCGGCCCGGCGATCACGCTCGATGCCGGATACGAGCCGTTCTGGGCCTACATCCCGCACTTCATCCACTCGCCGTTCTACGTCTACGCCTACGCCTTCGGCGATTGCCTGGTGAACTCGCTCTACGGGGTCTACGCCAAGGCCGAGGACGGCTTCGTCGAGCGCTACTTCGCCCTGCTCTCGGCCGGCGGCTCGAAGCCCTACGGCGAGCTCCTGGCCCCGTTCGGCCTCGACGCACGCGATCCCGGCTTCTGGCAGATCGGGCTCGGCATGATCGAGGGGATGATCGCGGAGCTCGAGGGGATGGAAGCCGAGGCCTGACCACCCGCGACCACGCCCATGAAAAGACCCGCGACGGGGCTGCCGTCGCGGGTCTTTTCATTTCAGGCTCGCAGTCTCAGGTTCGGCCGCGATCAGACGGCGGCGACGGCGACCTGGATGTTGCCGCGGGTGGCGTGCGAGTACGGGCAGACGACGTCGGCGCGCTTCACCAGGTCGGCGGCCGTCGCGGGGTCGATGTCGGGCAGGCTGGCCTTGAGGCTGACGGTGAGGCCGAAGCCGGTGCCGTCCTCGCGCTTGCCGATGCCGACCTCGGCGTCGACGCGGGCGTCCTCGGGCACCTTCACCTTGTCCTGGGCGGCGACGAACTTGATCGCGCCGAGGAAGCAGGCGGCGTAGCCGGCGGCGAAGAGCTGCTCGGGGTTGCTGCCGGGGCCGCCGTTGCCGCCGAGCTCCTTCGGGGTCGAGAGGCCGACGCCGAGGCGGCTGTCGTCGGTCGCCGCGGAACCCTCGCGGCCGCCGGTGGCGTGGGCGTGGGCGGTGTACAGAGCCTGCATCGTCGTCTCCTGATCGGATGGCGTTCGCACGGGCGTCGTGCTGAGCCGATGCCCTCTCCTTGCACGAATATCGATTGCGCACAATCTACATTTTGGGGCCAACGCCGTCGCAATGCCCTGCCGTCGGCCGGCCCGGCATGCCCCGCGAGGCCCTTGCCGCCCCATCGGGGTCGCGGGAAGAACGCTCCCGCTCGGGAGCTTCGCGCGATTCGCTCAATCGCGCGCAGGGAGGTGGAAGATCGCGCGCGCCTCGTCCGGGGTCGCCGGCGCGCAATCGAGGAGCGACAGCAGCGTCACCGCCTTCTCGACCAGGGCGGCGTTGTTCGGCGCGAGCTTGCCACGGGCGAGGTAGAGGTTGTCCTCCAGGCCGACGCGGACGTTGCCGCCCATGCTCGCAGCCAGCGCCACCATCGGGAATTCGGCCCGGCCGATGCCGAAGGCCGACCAGACCGCGTCGGCCGGCAGGCGCGCCCGCATCTGCACCAGGGTCTCGGGGTCGGCCGGGGCGCCCCACGGGATGCCGAGGCAGATCTGGAATAACGGGGGCGCGGCGAGATGCCCCTCGGCGATGAGGTGGCGGGCGAGCGCGATGTGGCCGAGGTCGAACACCTCGATCTCCGGACGGACGCCCGCAGTTCGGATCGTCTCGGCCATGGCGCGCAGGTGCGCCGGAGTGTTGAGGAACAGGTGCTCGCCGAAGTTCATCGTCGCCACGTCGAGGGTGCAGAGCTCGGGCTTCAGCGCGCTGACGTGGCGGGTCCGCACCTCCGGGCTCACGAAGGTGGTGCCGGGCCCCGCCGCCGCCGGGTCGGCCGCGCCCGGCACGAAGCGCCCGCCGGGCCCCGTCGTCAGGTTGAGGATCACGTCGGCGTTCCGCGCGCGGATGCGCTCGACGACCTCGCGGTAATGGTCGAACTCCATGCTCGGTGCCGCGGTGTCGGGGTGGCGGACATGGATGTGCACCACCGCGGCGCCGGCCTCGGCCGCCTCGAGCGCCGAGCGGGCGATGGCCTCCGGGCTGACCGGCACCGCCGGGTTCTTCGCGGTCGTGTCGAACGAGCCGGTCAGGGCGCAGGTGATCACGGTCTTCTGCGACATCGCCGTCTCCTCAGATGATCCCGCCGTCGACCACCAGCGTCTCGCCGGTGATGTAGGCGCCGCCCGCGGCGAGGAAGAACATCGCCTCGGCGATGTCCTCGGGCTCGGCCAGGCGCGCCATCAGGGTGTTGGCGACGGTCGCCGCCTTGCGCTCCTCCGGCCAGTTCGCGGTCCAGGGCGTGGCCACAAGGCCCGGCGCGACGGCGTTGACCCGGATCTCGGGGGCGAGCGCCCGGGCGAGCGAGCGCGTCAGGTTCACGAGCCCGGCCTTGCTCGCCGAATAGGCAATGCTGGAGCCGCGCCGCCCGAGGCCGGCCACCGAGGCGGTGTTGACGATGGCGCCGCGGCGCGCCTTCAGGGCGGGGGCGGCCGCCCGCGCGCAGCGATAGGGGCCGACGAGGTTCGTCGAGAGGATCGCGTTCCAGAAGTCCTCGGTCATCGCGTCGAGGTCCTCGAAGGCGATCGGCGCCTGCGTGCCCGAGGTGCCGGCGTTGTTGATCAGCACATCGAGGCCGCCGAGCGTCGCGATCGCCGCGGCGACCATCGCCTCCGCCTCGCCCGCGCGGGACACGTCGCCGGCGACCGCCGTGACGGAGAGACCTTCGGCGCTCAGCCGCCCGGCGGCTTCCGGGCCGCGTGGGTCGTCCGCGAGGTGGTTCAGGGCGACCGTGGCCCCGTTACGCGCAAACAGCGTGGCCGCGGCCAGGCCGATGCCGGAGGAGGCCCCGGTGACGAGGACGGCTTTGCCGCGAAGGTCGGCGCTGATCATCGTGTGCTCCCGGGTGGGGTTGGTGCGTGGCGGCTGGGAACGCTCACGTCCCCTCCATCCGGCCGATGGTGCGCAGGGCCGCCTTCAGGGCGAGCAGCTTGCGGTCGCGGTCGCGAAACAGCTCCGCCGGGTCGCGACCGCCCCAATCGAAGTAGCCGCGCCCGGCCATCACCCCTGTCCGGCCCTCGGCGCAGAGGGCGTCGAGGCTGTCGGACCGGGTGCGCGGCGGGGGCGGGCTGTAGCTCGCGTTGGCGAGCGCCCTTCGCTGCAGGTCGAGCCCGGTGAAGTCCGCCTTGGCGAGGTGGCCGAGGATCGGGATGCGTAAGGCGAGCCCATGCACGATGGCGTCGTCGATCTCGCGCGGGGTGGCGTAGCCCGCGTCGAGGAGGTGGTGCACCTCCGCCGTGATCGCCGACTGGATGCGGTTGGCGACGTAGCCCGGCACGAAGCGCTTCAGCACGATCGGCACCTGGCCCAAGCCCACGACGAGGTCGCGGATGCCCGCCACCACCTCCGGCAGCGTCTCGGGGCCGGGCACCACGTCGACGAGGTCGACGATGTAGGGGGGCGTGTACCAGTGCGCGACGACGGCGCGCGGCTGGCGCATCGCCGGGATCAGCGGGAAGACGTCGAGGTAGCTGGTGTTGCTGGCGATCACCGCATCGTCGGCGCAGAGCCGGTCGAGCTCGGAGAACAGCCCGCGCTTCGCCTCCGGGTCCTCGGTGATCGCCTCGATGACGAGGCTCGCCCCGTCGACGGCGCTTGCGAGGTCCTGCGAGAGGCGAACGGCGGCGGCGAGGCGGTCGGCGCTCCACCCGTCCGGCGCGGCTCCGGCCCCCTGCAGGGTCGCGAGCGCGGAGGCCATCAGGCCGGGCACGGCGTCGAGGGTCTCAAGGCGGCTGTCGACGAGGCGGACGGCATGGCCGCCGAGGGCAAGGACCAGGGCGATGCCGTGGCCCATCAGCCCGGCCCCGACGACGGCGATCTCGGCCATGATGTCCTCCTCCGGTCAGACGGTGGCGATCGGCGTCGCCGGCGAGCCGACGGCGCCGGGAAGCCGCAGGGGCGGCGCGGTGAGCAGGAAGCGATGGCGTCCGTTCGCGCGCAGCCAGTCCGCCAGCGGCGTCAGGTGCCAGAGCTCGCCCAGCGGCAGCCCGAGCTTGAACAGGCAGTGCTCGTGCAGCGGCAGGATCGCGCAGCAGGCCCCGCCCGGACGCGCGGGATAGGCCTCGACCGCGTAGTTGTCGGCGATCAGCGCGGACAGGCCGCTGTCGGTGATCCAGTCGAGCAGCCGCCGATCGCGCCCGTCGAGGACGGCGCAGATGCGGTGGACCGCATCCCGGTCCGGCTCGCCGGCCCAGGCAAGGAGCCGGTCGGCGAAGCCGGTATGCAGGCAGACCATGTCGCCGGGCTCGACCGCGACCGCGTCGGCTTCCAGGATGTGCATCAGGCCGTCGTAGCCGACGAGCGCGCGGGCGTCGCCGCAATGCGCCCGCAGGTCGATCATCACGCCGCGACCCTGCATGCCGTGCTCGGCCAGGCGCTCGATGCCGAGGCGGTGCGCCCGCGACGGAGCCTCGACCTCGGCGGCCTCGCTCGGACCCGTCACGTCGAGACCGCCGCGGAAGCCGTTGTAGTAGAAAGGTTTTGGCGTTCCGTCCCCGTCGGCGTCGAATAGGCCGCCGACATGGGCGAGGCTGTCCCACTGCGTCGAGTATTGCAAGTAGAGCATCACCCGGTCGTCGCAGATCACGTCGGTGGCGCCGTCCACCTCCTCGCAGACCCGGAAGTTCGTCACCGGCCGGCCGTTGGTCCGCACCGTCGGGCTGAGGCGCGGCGGGTGACGGCGCTGGTTCAGGACGTTTCCGCCGGGCAGGTCGAGGGGCAGGCTGAGGCAGAAGGTACGCCCCTCGCGGACCTCGGCGACGCCCTGGAGCACCTTGGCCGCATCGAGCCCGTTGACGCGGCCGAGCTGGTCGTCGGGGCCGTAATCGCCCCAGGTCGAGCCCTCGGGCCGGCGGCGCCAGCGCGGCGCGGTCATCGGCGCGTCCTGCCGGAATCGGTCCTGCCCGCGCAGATCCGTGGCGCGGCGGGTGCCGGAGCCGGGCGCATGCGTCCATCCCTGAAGCCGGATCCTTGACGGATCCCGTTGCCGGCATCGTCCGTCCGGCCATACCGGTCTGTCAACGACCCGGTCGCGGTCGGAGCGACGAAGCCGGGCGGAATTGTCAGGGCGCGCGGGCGCCCGCATACCCGGCCTTCGAAACGGGCGAGGGTCGGAGCAGCCGATGCGCGAGCAGGATACGATCTTCGGGGCCGACATCCCCTTCGCGCGGCTCTGCGGCGTCGAGGCCCTCGGCTATGCCGACGGGCGAACCCGGCTGCGGCTGCGCCTGCGCGACGACCACGGCAACAACCTCGGCATCGCCCATGGCGGCGTGATCTGCACGCTCCTCGACATCGCCATGGGCACCGCGGCGCGGCTCTCGGCGGGGCGTCCGGTGCTCACCCTTGACATGCAGACCCGCTTCCTCGCCCCCGGTCGCGGCGTGCTGCTGGCCGAAGGCTTCGTGGTGCGCGGTGGGCGCTCGGTGCTGTTTTGCGAGGCGGAAATCCGCGGGGAGGGCGGCAACCTGGTCGCCACCGCGAGCGGCCTGTTCAAGCCCGCCGGCCGGGACGGGCAACCCCCCGGAAGCCGGGTGAACGCCTGAGGTGACGACACCGAACCAACCTGGTTTCCCGGAATGGGGCGACCCGGGTAACGAAAAAGGGCGGACACCGCTGCCGGTGCCCGCCCATGAACCGTCGCTGAAGGTGCAGCCCCGAGGGACTGCGGTCGATTTCAGAGACCGCTGAACTTGTAGTTGAAGCCAGCGCGAACGACGTTGCCCTCGGTGGTGAAGCGCGAGACGTACGCACCGGTACCGACGCCGGGGACCGCGCTGACGACGACGTTGCGGCTGCCCAGGTCGTAGTGGAGGTACTCGACCTTCACGGTGACCGCCTCGTACTTCAGGCCGAGGTACTTGCCGAAGGCGAAGGTGTTGAGAAAGCTGTCGGTGGGCACTGCGAATTCGATGCCGCCGCCGTAGGCATAGCCGGTCTCGAAGTCGTCGTAGCGGCCGGCGAACTGCAGGGCGTTGCCGGGCGTGAAGAAGCGGGCGTCGTAGAACACGTTGCCGTAGGCGAGACCGCCCATGCCGTACACCAGCACCCGATCGAAGCCGTAGCCGACGCGGCCGGTGAGGGTACCGAGCCAGTCGAGGCTCTGACGGTAGGCGGCCGGGTTGCCCACGACGCCGCCGGCGAGCGGAGCGCCGATCACGAAGCGGTTCTTGGTGAGGTCGGTCCAGTCGATGCTGTTGGCGACGCCGATGACGAAGCCCGAGCCCGGCGTGAACTGGTAGTTGTATCCGAAGGTGCCGCCGAGCTTGCCCACCGCATCCTGCTCGGTGGTGACGGTCGAGAGGCGGCGGCCGGCCGCGACGTTGCCGACGGTGACCGGAGTGGTGCCGTTGGTGATGATCCGCTGGCGGTCGGTGAAGGCGTAGGACGACTCGAGGCCGGCGTAGAAGCCGGTCCAGGTGAAGACCGGGATCGGAGTGAAGACCGGCGGGGGGGCGCGGCGCGGCAGGTCGGCGGCGGAGGCGACGGCGGTCATGCCGGCCAGCACGGTGGATGCGAGGAGAAGCTTCTTCGTCATGATGAGGGTTACCTGAAGACTGTCCCGGATGGCTCTGGCGCCAATTAAGCGTAAGCATGCCCCAGGCACTATGCCCGCCGTGCCACAGTGCAGCCCAAATGCAGCGCCGCCGCCGCACGCGGCCTCGGACAGCCGAATCAGGCAACGGGGCCCCCAGCCGAAGTCCCGGGCGAGACCCGGCCCTTGATCAAAGGACGGCGAGCCTCTAATCGGACCGCGCCTTTCGCCGGGCCTCCCAGCGAGCCGGGCGATAGAGAGATCGGGTGCGCCCGTGCGCGGGCCCTGCCGCAGGAACGGGAACCATGGCCAAAGAGAAGTTT
>NZ_BPQG01000035.1 GCF_022179125.1 Methylobacterium cerastii | reverse complement strand
CTTGGTGCAGTAGACCGGCGCTCGGGGTGATGCCGGCGCCGGTCTACTGCACCAAGATCGCCTCGAAGCTCGCGCGCACCTACACCGACCGGCACGGGCTCAAGGACGTGGTCCGCGAATGCGTCGGCGTCGATCTGTCGAAGGCGCAGCAATCCTCGGATTGGGGCGCCGACACGCTCACGCCGGCGCAGGTGGAGTACGCGGCGTCCGACGTGCTCCACCTTCATGCGGCGCGCGACCGGCTGAACCGGATGCTGGCCCGCGAAAACCGGGCGGACCTGGCCGAGGCCTGCTTCGCCTTCCTGCCGACCCGCGCGCGGCTCGACCTCGACGGCTGGCCCGAGGTCGACATCTTCGCGCACACCTGAGGCGGCCCGGCGGGGCAACCGGGCCGGGGGCCGTCAGTCGTCGCAGGGCAACAGGTCGGCGCCGTCGGAGATGAACTGCGCGGTGTCGCGCACCGGGCGCGGCGTGCGCGGATCGCGGGCGACGAGGCCGGCCTCCTCGCGCAGGCGGTCGTTGCAGGCGCAGTGCGCCAGCCGGCCGGAGGCGCGGTCCGGCGTGCAGGCGTCGTGGTGGGCGCAGGCGAGGTCGAGGGCGTCCACCGGCGGGTGGTTCGGCCCGCGGTTGCCCGGGCCGCAGAAGTTGCCGTGGATCAGGAAGGCGTTGTGGGCCCTGTCGATGCGCGGCATCTCCTGCGCGTGGCCGAGCGCCGGCAGGAGGGCGAGGACGCCCACGAGGACACCCATGCGGGCGGGCGCCCGGAGGCGGATGGTCGGAGAAACGGTCACGGTCGATCCTGTTCGCTGAAGCCGCCCACGCCGGAAAGATGGGGCGTCGCCTCCGCGAGGCAACCGTTGGACGCGCTGGGCGGTCCGGTCGTCGAGTCGAAGGTCGCGTCCGGGCTCGAAGCCGGCAAGAGTTCGCGCGGCCGGCGAAGGACCAGTCGAGCACGAGCGAATTTCGCAAATGTTAAATCGAATGCTGGGCGTTGCTGCCTCGCGCAGCAAATCCCGGTGCCGGTTGCAGGATAATGCCGCCTCTCAGCCCGCGTGGGTGTCCTGTGGGCGGTCGAAATCCAACGCCGCGGTGTCGATCACGATCTGCGTGCGGCTGATCACCTCGAGCTTGCGCAAGATCTCGGAAACGTGAGCCTTCACGGTCGAATCGCCGACTTGGAGTTCGTGGGCGATCTGCTTGTTGAGCTTGCCCTGGCGGATCATCACCAGCACCCGCACCTGCTGCGGCGTCAGCCGGGCGACGCGCTCGGCCAACGGCGCCTTGCGGCCCGCGCCGCGGGCGGGCGGGCTCGTCTCGGTGAGGCCGGCGGGAATCGAGAGCGCGCCGGAGAGCACGTCCCGGATCGCCCGCGTCAGCGTCGCCTTGTCGACCGCCTTCGGCACGAAGCCGGCGGCGCCATGGTGCAACGCCTCGCGCATGATGCGCCGATCCTCGTGGCCCGAGACCACCAGGATCGGCACGCGGGGGAAGCGGGCGCGGATGGTGACGAGGCCGTCGAAGCCCGAGACGCCCTGCATCGACAGGTCGAGGAGCGTCAGCTCGATGCCGCGGTGGGCAGCGAGCGCGGCGCAGGCCGCCGCGATCCCGTCGGCCTCGTGCAGGACCGCCTCCGGGTAGGACAGCCCGATCGTGCTGGCGAGCGCCTCGCGGAACAGCGGGTGGTCGTCGACGATCAGGAGTTCCATGGCTTCGTCCGCCCGGCCGGCCGCAGGATAGCCGCCGCCGCCAATCAGGCGTTGCACATTCGCCCCCTTCGGCCAAGTCCCGGGGTGCGCCCCTACGGACGGCGGATGGTGAGACGCGGCGGATCTCCGCCAGCCCGATCCGGGCCGTCACGGGTGCGGCGCGGACGTGTTCCTCGCCTGCAACATCGGCCTGCGATCGCGGCGGGTCTTCGGGACGTGATTGGATTTCGCCGACCGCACTCCGTTTGTTCGCGCGAGCACCCGAACGCGGAGCCGGCACGACCGGGCTTCGAACGGGCGGGTGCCGATTTGCTCGATCTCGGACCGCCTTATGTCAACCTCGTCGCATCGGGCGCGCAGCCCGATGTCACCGTCCCGACCAAGCGCCCCGCGACGGACGCCTTCCAGATCCTCGTCCTCGTGGCGGGCCTGCTCACGATCGCCGTCGTGTGGGTCGGCCTGTCGTACCACCTGCACCTGCGCGAGCAGACCGCCCGGGAGCAGGCGACCCGCGACGTGGTCAACCTGTCGGTCGGGGTCGAGCAGCACGTCGAGCGGCTCCTCGTCGGCGTCGACCAAGTCATGGGCTTCATCGCCGACGACTTCTTCCGCGACCCCAAGACGTTCGACTTCCACGCCTGGCTCCGGCGCGCGACCTCCCTCGAGCACGTCGTCCACCAGATGACCCTGTTCGACGAGCACGGGGACCTTCTCTATGCGCGCACGCCGCTGCCGGCGGGCTCGCCGCGCATCAACGTCCGCGACCGGGCGTACTTCCAGGCGCTGGCCGCGAACCCGGACCAGGGCCTCTACATCGATCGCACGATGAAGGGTCGGATCACCGGCGCCTACGTGATGCAGGTGGCGCGGCGGCTCGCCCACCCCGACGGACGCTTCGCCGGCGTCATCGTCACCTCGATCGATCCCGATTACCTGGCCGGCCAGTTCAAGGCCTTCGACCTCGGCCCCCAGGGCAGCATCGCCCTCGTTGGCAACGACGGCTTCGTGCGCGCCCGCGCGCCACAGACAGCGGGCATGTACGAGCTGGATACCCGCACCCTCGACCTGCCCAGCAAATACTTCCAACAATTTCAACAAAAGACCTCGGACTCGTTCCGGATGGCGAGTCCCTACGATCACGTCACCCGCATCTACGGCTATCGCTCGGTCGGGACGCTGCCGCTCATCGTCAACGTCGGCAAATCCCTCGACGCGGTGATGGCTCCGCTGGCCGCCGAGCGGCTGCACGCCCAGGTCGCCGGCGCCATCGTGACGGCCGTGCTGCTGGCCGTGATCCTCGTTCTAATGCGTGGCTTGGAGCGCGGCAGCCGGCAGCGGGCGGCGCTGGCGCGGACCAACGCGACCCTGGCCGAGAAGGAGGGCGTCGCCCGCCAGGCCGAGGGCCGGGCGCAGGAGGCCAACCGCCTGCTGAGCCTCGCCGCGCAGATCGCCCATATCGGCCACTGGCGCATCGAGCTGCCCGGAAACGCCCTGTTCTGGTCCGACGAGGTGTTCCGCATCCATGGCCGCGACCCGGAAGCCGGGCCACCCTCTCTCGAAGCTGCGCTCGCTTTCTACCACCCGGACGACCGCGAGGCCGTCGCGCGCCACGTCGCGGACGCGGTCGAGACCGGCCAAAGCTTCTCCTTCGCTGCCCGCATCGTCACGTCCGACGGCCGCTTCCGCGACATCGTCTGCCGCGGCCTGTGCGAGCAGGACGCGGCCGGGGCCACGACGGCGGTGTTCGGGACCGTCATGGACGTGACCGACCTGCGCCAGACCGAGCGCGCCGTGATCGACAGCGAGGCGCGCTACAGGCTGCTGGCCGACCACACCAGCGACATGATCGTCCAGGTCGACCTCGACACCACCCGCCGCTACGTCTCGCCCGCCTCGCGCGGGCTCCTCGGCTACGAGCCCGAGGAGCTGATCGGGACGAAACCGATCGACATGGTGCACCCCGAGGACCGGCCCGCGGTCGCCGCCCTGCTCGCGGAGCTCGGAGACGGCCGGCGGACCGAGGCGCTGAAGCGCCAGCGCTACCGCCGCAAGGACGGGGACTACGTCTGGGTCGAGGTCGGCTACCGCCTGGTCCAAGACGCCGCGGGCCGACCCCTCGGCTGCGTCGCCTCGACCCGGAACATCACCGCCCGGGTGGAGGCAGAGCAGCGCATCCGCGCGAGCGAGCACCGTTTCCGCCTGCTGGCGGAGAACACCGGCGAGCTGATCATCCTCGGCCACGACGACGGCCGGCGCTCGTACATCTCGCCGGCCTCCGAGCGCCTCCTCGGCTACGCGCCCGAAGAGCTCGGCGCGATGCGGCTCGCCGACTACGTCCACCCCGACGACCTCGGCCTGCTCTACGCGGCGACGCGCATGCTGTCCCGCGGCCAGGCGGAGGCGACGTGCGAGTACCGGGCGCGGAACAAGGCGCGCGGCTGGATCTGGGTCGAGGGCGTGTTCCGGCGCATCCCGGACGCCCAGGCCGGCGAGCCGACGATCGTCGCCACCTTCCGCGACGTCTCGGAGCGCCGCGCGCAAGGAGAGGCCCTTGCCGACGCCAAGGCGTCGGCGGAACGCGCGAGCGCGGCCAAGACCGACTTCCTCGCCGCGATGAGCCACGAGATCCGCACGCCGCTCAACGCCATCATCGGCTTCACCGACCTGATGGTCGCCTCCGGCCGCCTGCCCCAGGACCTGCAGCGCCAGGCCGAGCTGGTGCGCACGTCGAGCGCGTCCCTGCTCATGGTGGTCAACGACATCCTCGACTTCTCCAAGGTCGAGGCCGGCGCCGTCGCCCTCGACCGGCAGGCCTTCGACCCGCGTGCGCTGGTCTACAACAGCCTCGCGATCGTGCGCGGCGCCGCCGCCGGGAAGGGCCTGGAGGTCCGGGCGGTGATCGATCCGGCCCTGCCCAAGGGCTTGGTGGGCGACGAGGGGCGGCTGCGGCAGGTGCTGCTCAACCTGCTCAACAACGCGATCAAGTTCACGGCGCGCGGCTCCGTCACCCTGAGCGTCCAGCACGGCGGCGCGACCGAGGCCGGCGAGCGCCTGCGCTTCAGCGTGGCCGACACCGGCATCGGCATCGCCCGGGACAAGCAGGACCGCCTGTTCCGGCGCTTCTCGCAGGTGGACGGCTCGATCGGGCGGGATTTCGGCGGCACCGGCCTCGGCCTCGCCATCAGCCGGCAGCTCATCGACCTGATGGGCGGCGAGATCGGCGTCCTGTCCGACGAGGGCGTCGGCGCCACGTTCTGGTTCTCGGTGGTGCTGCCGCACGGGACGGTGGCGCGCAGCATCGCCCTCGTCACGCAGGCTCCGGCGGCGCGGCGCTCGGGCCACCTGCTCCTCGTCGAGGACAACGCGATCAACCAGGAGCTGGCGCGCGCCGTCCTCGAGGTCGGGGGCCACACGGTCGACGTGGTCGACGACGGCGAGGCGGCGATCCGGGCAGTGGAGCGGAGCCGTTACGACCTCGTGCTGATGGACGTGCAGATGGCCGGCATGGACGGGCTGACCGCCACGCGCCGCATTCGCGCCCTCGGCACCCACGCCGCGACCGTGCCGATCGTCGCCATGACCGCCAACGTGCTGACGGACCAAATCGAGGCCTTCCGCGCGGCCGGCATGGACGACCACATCGGCAAGCCGTTCGAGCGGGCGGCGCTCTACCGCCTGATCGACAAGTGGCTGGCTTGGAACGCCGGAACCGCGCCGTCCGATCTGAGCGTTGCCGGGCTTCGTGCCGGCCTGCCCGATCAGCAGACCTACGACGCGATGTCGGCGCAGGTCAGGCCCGAGCGGTTGGCCGGCCTGCTGGAGGCGCTGGCCGACGAGTTGGGCGCGAGCTTCCTCGGCGGCGATGCCTCGGCGGAGGAACGCGACCAGCTTCGCTTCGAAGCACATACGCTCACCAGCTCGACCGGCATGCTCGGCTTCACGGCGTTGTCCGATGCCTGCCGGGCGCTGGAGGGCATCCACGAGCAGCGCGTGGTCGGCGAGGGGCTGGAGGTGTTCCGGCAAGACTTGGAGCAGGTCCGCTCGCTCTGCCGCCAGGCGAAGGCGGCATCGCTGGTCCTGCTTCGGGAGGCGCAGGCCGGCGGCGCCCGATCGATCGCGAACACGTAGCTCGGGCGTCGGTGCGCCGCGGGCCGAAGGACCCCGTCTCGAACATCCCCAAGCGGCGGCTCGGGGTTTCCGGCCCCGTTGCAGGTTTCGATGGCGCGCCACATACTCGCGCACCTCAACAACCCGCGGATCAACCGGGGGCGGACGACGATCGGGAGCGGGACGTGGCGGACGGAACGCAGGTGCGCACGCATCTGTGCGGCATCAGGACGGCCTGGACGGAGCGCGGCTCCGCCGGCGAGGCCGTGGCCGAGATCGCGCGGGCGTTCGGCGCCGGGGTGGCGCAGCTCCTGGTGTTCTTCTCCCCCGACTACGATCCCGAGACCCTGAACCGCCGGCTTGCCGAGGCGTTTCCGCGGGCCGAGATCGCCGGCTGCACCATGTCGGGCGGGATCGCCCCGGCCGGCGGGCTCGACCGCGGCCTGGTGGCGATCGCGTTCCCGGCCGACGGCTTCCGCATCGTCTCGACGGTGCTCGACGCGATCGACCACCTCGACGTCGAGCGCACCGCGGGCGCGGTGCGGGCCCTGCGCCGCCGGTTGGAGCCGCAGGGGCCCGACCACACCCAGCCGACCCAGTGCTTCGCGCTCTCGCTGATCGACGGGATGACCAACGCCGAGGAGACAGTGGTCTCGGCCATCACCTGGGCCCTGGAGGGCATCCCCCTCGTCGGCGGCTCGGCTGGCGACGGCCTCACCTTCCGCGACGCGGTGCTGCTGCATGGCGGCGCGATCCACCGCAACGCCGCCGTGCTGCTGCTCGTCGAGAGCGACTTCCCGGTGCAGATCTTCAAGAGCGACAACTTCGAGCCGACCGACGTCAAGTTCGTGGTGACCGCCTCGAACGGCGAGGCCCGCACCGTCTACGAGCTGAACGCGGAGCCGGCCGCGCGCGAATACGCCATGGCGGTGGGGCTCGACCCCGAGCGGCTGACACCGATGAGCTTTGCCGCCTACCCGCTCGCGGTGAAGGTCGGCGGCGAGTACTTCTGCCGCTCGATCCGGCGGCTCAACGCCGACGGCTCCCTCAGCTTCTTCTGCGCGATCGACGAGGGCGTGGTGCTGACGCTCGCCGAACCGCGCGACATCGTCGCCACGACCCGGGCCGAGCTCGCCCGGCTCGATCTGGCGCTCGGCGGCGTCGACCTGATCATCGGCTTCGAGTGCGTGCTGCGCCGCCTCGACGCCGAGAGCCGGCAGGTGCGCCAGGGCATCGCCGACCTCTACCGCCGCTACGACATGGTCGGCTTCGAGACCTACGGCGAGCAGTACCGGGCGATGCACCTCAACCAGACCCTGACCGGCATCGCCATCGGCAAGCGACCGGCTGATGTGATGAGGCCGGCCGACGCGCCGCCGGCCCCTCCGGCGACCCCATGACCCCGCACGCGCCCGGGCTGGAGGGCGAGGCGTCCCTGCGCCGGCGCATCGCCAAGCTCGAGCGGATCAACGCCGCGCTGATGGCCCATGTCGAGCGCAGCACCGACCAGCGCGGCGGCGCCTACGCCCTGTTCCAGACCGCGATCACCCTCGAGGGGCGCATCCGCACCCGCACCGAGGAGATGACGGCGCTGATGCACCGCCTGGAGCGCTCGAACGAGGCGCTGGCGGCGGCCAAGGACGAGGCCGAGACCGCCAACCGCTCCAAGACCCGGTTCCTCGCCGCCGCGAGCCACGACCTGCTGCAGCCGCTGAACGCCGCCCGGCTCTCGATCTCGGCGCTCGCCGACCTGCCGCTCGGGCCGGAGGCGAGCCTGATCGGGGCGCAGGTCGAGCGCGGGCTGCAGACCATCGAGGACCTGATCAAGACCCTGCTCGACATCTCCAAGCTCGATGCCGGCATCGTCCGCCCGCAGGTGCGGCCGGTCGCGCTGCCCGACCTGCTGGCCGGGCTGGCGGCGAGCTTCACGCCGTTCGCCGCGCGCAAGGACCTGCGCCTGCTGGTGCGCAGCCCGGACCTGGCGGTGTCGAGCGACGGCCTGCTGCTGCGGCGCATCCTGCAGAACCTGCTCTCCAACGCGATCCGCTACACCGCCTCCGGCGGCGTCGCCCTGGTCGCCCGCCGCCGCGCCGGCGCCGTGCGGATCGACGTGATGGATTCCGGCTGCGGCATCGCCGCCGACGAGCACGCGCTGGTGTTCGACGAGTTCTACCGCGGCAGCGCCGCCGCGGGCGATTCCGGTGGAGCCGAAGCCGACGGCCCGGGTCTCGGCCTGGGGCTGTCGATCGTGCGCCGCATGGCGCTGGCCCTCGACCACCCGCTGGCACTCGCCTCCCGCCCCGGTCACGGCACGCGGGTGTCGCTCACCGTGCCGGAGAGCGACGCGCCGGCCGGGGCGGAGGCCGAGACGCGCCGGCTGCCGGTGGCGACGCCGCTCTCGGGCGCCCGCGTCGTCGTCGTCGAGAACGACGCCGCCACCGCCGACGCGCTCACGCGTCTGCTCCAGACCTGGGACGCCGAGGTCGCCACCTTCCGCGACCTGGCCGGCGTCAACGCGGCCCTGCGCGCGGGCGGCCTCGAGCCCGACATCCTGATCCTCGACTACCACCTCGACGACGGCGCCTGCGGCCTCGACGTCGCCGTCGCGCTCAAGGCCGGGCGCACCGCGCCGCTGCCGGTGATCGTCACCACCGCGGACCACGCCCCCGAGATCGCGGCGGAGGCGGCGCGCCTGGGCGCAGAACTCATGCACAAGCCGATCAAGCCGGCGCAGCTGCGCGCGCTGCTGACCTACCTGCTGGCGTGAGGGCGGCGCCCGGCGATCAGGCCGCCGGCGCGACCTCGGCTGCAGCGGGGGCATGCTTCTTCCGCTTGCGCTTGCGCGCCCGGACGACGGTGTCGGCCTCCTCGTCGGCGCCGCGCTCGGACAGAGCGAAGCCGTGCAGGTCCGCCAACGCGCCCGCCGGAGCCTCGGCCAGGGCGTAGAAGGCGGCGCGGACGATCTCCTTCTTGCTTGCCTCCGGGTGCTTCTCCCGGATCGCGGCGCGGATCTCCTTCGGCTTCATCCCCGGCGTGACGACGTCGCGCATCGTCGCCGCGACTTCCGCGATGGACGCCATGTGTGGTCTCCTCGACGCAACCGGCCGGTCGATTCCGGCGGCGAAGCTTAACCCATGTGACAATGCGACGACACGGCCACACCTCTGGTATATCGCCGACCAGACCTCGTCCGCGCAGGCCCGACGCCGTATCGAAATTCCGTTCCTTCACGAGACCGGAACCAACTTCCAGGGCGCACCTCTGCCGAGAGGCGCGCCTTGTTTCGTCGGGGCTGGATGTTTCGCGACTGAGTCACCGTCCCGAGCCGCGCAGCAGCATCTTGAGGCGCTGGTCGGCGTCGTCGATGCGGGCGGCGATGCCGCGGCGGATGCATTTGCCGAGGGTGTCGCCGGCATAGAAGCCGAGTTTCGCCTCCTGCTCGCGGCAGGCGGAGGTCGGCGGCCAGGCCAGGAACGCGGCGGCGGCGATGGCGATGACGAGGATCTCGATCACCAGCCAGCTTCCCCAGCCGAGGCGGAAGCCCTCGCGCTTGCCCGCGCCGTGCCGGGGCCGGCGCGGCGCGGCCGACGCGGCCTGGGTCTCCGGCCGGGTCAGGCTGTCCGGGTTCTGCGCGGGCGCCACGATTCGGTTCAGGCGGGTGCGCGCCCGCTCCGCGTCGGTGAGCGGGCGCGGTGCGGCGCCGTCGGTGGGGTGGGCGTACATGGTCGGCTCGTTCAGAAGAGGGCGCATGGGGGCTCGGTGCCGCGGCTAAACCGGCCGCGGACCGAAATCAGTTCATCGCCCGGCGCAGGGCGGCGAGGTCGGTGGGGAGCGACAGGGCGCCGTTCAGGATCTCGCCGCGGGCGCAGGCGCCGGCCTTGAACAGCTGGCCGAGGCCGGCGCCGGCGCGCGATCCGCAATCGGTCACGAGGTAGCTCGCGGCGAACAGCGCCGTCGGGGCGAGGAACAGCGCGAGCTTGAGGAGCGAGAACGCCCGCCCGAACACGCCCCGGCGTCGCGGCCGCGGCTCGTCCCAATCCGCGTCGCGCGCGTACCGCTCGTCATCCTGGTGCATGGCCGGACCGACCTCCCGGGGCGCCTTCGATGGACCGCATGGCCGGCCGCAGCGTGAGAATGCCGTCCCGACTTGAACATCTCGCTAAGCGACGTGCTTAACGGCGGCGCACGCCCCCGGCCCTGCCGTCGCCCAAACCTTGGCGAAGCAATTGCAAAGGCCTAAGCCGCGGGGTGGGATCGGGCCGGCCGCGCGAGTCGTCCGCGGGCGGACATCCGCGCCGCCGCATCAAACCGGGAGCAGCCCTTGGCCACCATCATTCCCGTCGCCTCCTTCGACTACGTCGTGTTCGGCGCGACCGGCGACCTCACCACCCGCAAGCTGCTGCCGGCCCTGTACCACCGCTACAAGGACGGCCAGATCCCGCCGACCTCCCGGATCATCGGCGCCTCGCGCTCGGAACTTGCGGTCGAGGCGTTTCGCGCCCGCACGCGGGACGCGCTGAAGCGCTTCGTGGCGGCCGACGACCTCGACGAGGCGACGCTCGCCGCCTTCCTCGACCACCTCGACTACGTGGCGGTGGACGGGGCCGGCGACGACGGCTGGCCCGACCTCGTGGCCAAGCTCGACGAGCGGCCCGACCAGGTGCGCCCGTTCTACCTCGCGACCTCGCCCGACCTCTACGGCTCGATCTGCCGGAACCTCGCCAAGTTCGGCCTCGTCGGCGAGAAGTCCCGCGTCGTTCTGGAGAAGCCGATCGGCAAGGACCTCAAGTCGGCCCGCGCGATCAACGACGCGGTCGGCGAGGTGTTTCCGGAAGAGCAGATCTTCCGGATCGACCACTACCTCGGCAAGGAGACGGTGCAGAACCTGCTGGCGCTCCGCTTCGCCAACACGATCTTCGACCGGCTTTGGACGGCGGACGTGATCGACCACGTCCAGATCACGGTGGCCGAGACCGTCGGCGTCGAGGGCCGGGCCGGCTACTACGACACGTCGGGGGCGCTGCGCGACATGCTGCAGAACCACATCCTGCAGCTCCTGTGCCTGACCGCGATGGAGAGCCCGCTCAACCTCGATGCCAACTCGGTGCGCGACGAGAAGCTCAAGGTGCTGCGCGCCCTGAAACCGATCACGGCCGGCGACGTGCAGCAGGTGACGGTGCGTGGCCAGTACGTGCAGGGCGCCGTCGACGGCAAGCCGGTGGAGGGCTACCTCAACGAGCTCGGGCACGACAGCCGCACCGAGACCTTCGTGGCCTGCAAGGTCGAGGTTCAGTCGTGGCGCTGGGCCGGCGTGCCGTTCTACCTGCGCACCGGCAAGCGCCTGCCGCAGAAGCTCTCCGAGATCGTGGTGCAGTTCCGCGCCGCGCCGTTCTCGATCTTTCCCGAGGAGTCGTTCGGGCGCGAGCCGAACCGCCTCGTCATCCGCCTGCAGCCGCAGGAGGGGATGAAGCTCGAGGTGATGACCAAGGATCCCGGCCCCGGCGGCATGCGCCTCCGGCCGACCAACCTCGACATCTCCTTCGAGGAGACCTTCAAGCAGCGCTACCCGGACGCCTACGAGCGCCTGCTGATGGACGTGGTCCGCGGCAACGCCACCCTGTTCATGCGCCGCGACGAGGTCGAGGTCGCCTGGGCCTGGGCCGACAGCCTGCTCAAGGCCTGGGCCGACCGCCGGGAACCGCCGCGCGCCTACCCCGCCGGCAGCTGGGGCCCCACCGCCGCCATCGCCCTGATCGAGCGCGACGGGCGGACCTGGCATGAGGAGCTTCGATGACCTCGTTCGCACGCTGTCTGGCAGGCCTCGCGCTCCTCGCGACGCCGGCGCTCGCCGAAGGCCCCGGCACCGGGCAGGACTACGCCCCGAGCGGATCGCCGGGCGGCGCGCGGCCCGACACCCGGGCGCTGACCTGCGCGGACGCCGCCGCCCTCGTCGCCCGTGCCGGCGCCGTGGTGATGACCACCGGCGCGATGACCTACGAGCGGATCGTCCGCGACGGCGGCTTCTGCACCATCGAGCTGACGGCGCGGCCGGCCTTCGAGCGAGCTGACGGCGCGGCCGGCCTTCGAGGCCACCCGTGACGTGCGGATGTGCTTCGTCGGCTACCGGTGCGTCGAGCGCATGCAAGAGGGTCGAGACGGGCCGTGACGGGATCGACTGGCCTCAGGCTGCGGGGACGCCGATCAGCTCGGCCTGAAGGTCGCCGAGATAGGCGCTGAGCCGGGCGGTGATCGCCGAGTCGGCGCATTGGACCCAGAGCGGCACCGGCAGGGCGGCGCGCGGGCAGCGCAGGATGATCCGCTCGGCCGAGAGGGCGGCCTGCCGCTCGGTCGCCGCCGCCAGGAGCTTCGAGCCCGCGGGCGTCCCGATCATGATGGCGATGCTCGTCATGCCGGGCCAACCCGCGAGCGCGCCGTCCGTTGCCTGCGTGCGGGTGGCCGGGACGGCGTGTCGCGTGCGCTATCCCGCCCGTCGGGCGTACCCTATCTTGGCCGCGGCCCGCGGGAGACGGAGGCCCGGGCAAATGGGGGTTGGAACGCCGTGCGACGCCTCCTGAAGTTCCTGCACACGATGGGCGCGATCGGCCTGATGGGGGCGGCGGCCTGCCTGCTGGTGCTGTGCGTGTTCGTACCGCCCACCGCCGACCGGGCCGGATACGCGCTGATGCGCGGGGCGATGGGTGCGGTCGCCACCTGGATCTTCCTGCCCTCGCTCGCGCTCACCCTGCTGTCCGGCCTGCTGGCCCTGGCGCAGCGCGCCTTTCACCGGGCGGTCTGGGCCTGGGCCAAGCTCGCCACCGGCGTGCTGATGTTCGAGGGCGGGCTCGTCTACGTGCAGGGGCCGATGCGGCAGGAGGCCGAGTTGAGCGCCGAGGCGCTGGCCGGCCGCCTCGATCCCGGCCTGCTCGCCCAATCCCTCGGGCCGGAGCGCAACACCCTGTGGCTGCTGCTGTTCGTCGCCACCGCCAACGTCGTCCTCGGCGTCTGGCGCCCGCGGCTGATGCGGCGGGTCGTAACGGCCTCGCGCTCGGCGGGATGACGCTGCGCGGGCTTGTGATGACGCTGCGCGGGCTCGCGACGGGGAACGGATGCACCGGAGATCCGTTGCGCACGAGCGAAATCCGGAGGCCCCCATGGTCGCGATGCCCGTCCGCTACAGCCCCGACCTCGAGCAGGTGAAGCCCGACGAGGGACAGACCATCGAGCGGCTGAACCAGACCTTCGACACCATCCTGACGCGGGTCGCCGACGATTCGGGGCACGCGGTGCGCTCCGTCCACGCCAAGTCGCACGGCATCCTCGAAGGCGTGCTGACGATCGACGCGAACCTGGCCCCGGAGCTGGCGCAGGGCCTGTTCGCCGCGCCCGGCACGCACCCGGTCTACATGCGGCTCTCGACCAACGCTGGCGACATCCTGCCCGACGCCGTGTCGCTGCCGCGCGGCCTCGCCCTGAAGGTGCTCGACGTGCCCGGCGAGCGCCTGCCCGGCGCCGAGGGGACGACGCAGAACTTCATCTTCGTCAACGGCAAGGTGTTCCAGGCGCCGAACGCCGAGAAGTTCCTGGGCAGCCTCAAGCTGCTCGCGGGCACCACCGACCGGGCCGAAGGCCTGAAGGTCGCCGCCTCCACCGTGCTGCGCGGGGTGAACAAGGCGCTGCACGCGGTCGGCATCGACAGCACCACCGTGGGCGCCCTCGGCGGCGCGCCGAACGTCGACCCGCTCGGCGAGACCTATTACAGCGTCACCCCGTTCCGGTACGGCGACCATGTCGCCAAGTTCTCGATCGCCCCCGTCGCCCCGGCGTTGACCGCGCTCACCGGCACCGAGATCGACGCCTACGGCCGGCCGAACGCGATCCGCGAGACCGTCAGCGCCGAGATGCAGGGCATCGAGGGCGTGTGGGAGTTCAGGGTGCAGCTCTGCCGCGATCGCGAGCGCCAGCCGGTCGAGGACCCGACGGTCGAATGGGACGAGGCGGAGGCGCCGTTCCAGCGGGTCGGGCTGATCACCGTTCGCCCGCAGGACAGCTGGGAGCCGGGCCGGGTCCAGGCGGTGGACGAGCAGATGCGCTTCAGCGTCTGGACCGGGCTCGCCGCGCACCGTCCGCTCGGCAACATCAACCGGGCGCGCAACGCGCCCTACAAGCACTCGGCCGAGTTCCGCGAGCGCTTCAACGGTTGCCCGATCCACGAACCGTCCGCCTGAGCGCCGCGAGAGGGCGCCCGGGGCGTTTCATCGACGAGCCGGAGCGGGGCTCACGCCGCGTCGGCGGCCGCGACCCGGACCGGCTCGCGCGGGGCGGGCCGCTTCGGAGGCGATGGTGCGCGGGTGCCGGCGAGGTCGGCGAGCTCCGGGGCCTGGGCTGTGTCGTCGATCGTGAGGAACAGGCCGCGGGCGCGGGCCGCCCGGCCGAGGTCGGCGCGGCTCGTCAGCACGCTCTGGGCCGGGCTGGTCAGCAGGGCGATCACCACCGGCGACAGCCACAGGGCGAGCCACGGGTCGCCGACGAGGGCAAGCGCGAGGCCGGCCAGCGCGCCGACCACGAGGGCGTCGGCCTGGAGGCGGCAGGCCTCGGCCCAGCTCACCTTGCGGTCGTCGCGGGCCTGGGCGTCCCAGCGCACCACCCGGCCGAAGAAGGTCGAGATCACCGCGCCGGCGGTGAACAGCGTCATCACCGGCCAGAGCAGCACCCAGATCGCCTGTTCGAGCGCCGCGCTCGCGAGCAGCGCGCGGGTTCCGCCGAAGGCGTCGCGGCGCCCCTTGTCGGCGAGCGCGTGGCCGAGGCTCAGGAGCTTCGGCAGGGCCAGCACCGTGACGGTGAGGGCGGCCAGCGCGTGCGCGGCGGCGCCGGCGCCGGTCAGCCCGTAGCCGAGCAGGCCGAGCTCGCCCGTGCGCGCGGCGAGCCACGCGCCGGCGACGAGGTAGGCGATCCAGAGCGGCAGCATCGCGTAGGAGACGATGCCAACCGCGAGGTGCCAGCGGCTCGCCGCCTTGAGGCCGGGCCAGGGCAGGACGCGCAGGTGCTGCATGTTGCCCTGGCACCAGCGGCGCTCCCGCCCGAGCAGGTCGACGAGGTTCGTCGGCATCTCCTCCCAGGTGCCGCCCATCTCCGGCAGCAGGCGGACCTCCCACCCGGCGCGCACCAGCATGCCGCCCTCGACGATGTCGTGGCACAGGATCTCGCCGCCGAGCGGCGCGCGCCCCGGCAGGACGGGGAGCTGGGCGTGGTCGGCGAAGGCCGCGATCCGCAGGATCGCGTTGTGGCCCCAGTAGCTGCCCTCCGGCCCCTGCCAGGTCTCGAGGCAGCGCAACGCCAGCGGCGCGTAGAGCCGCACGGCGAATTGCTGGATGCGGGCGAACAATGTGTCGCGGCCGGCGGCGTAGGAGACGGTCTGGATCAGGCCGGTGGCCGGGCTCTCCTCCATCAGCCGGGCGAGGCGGCGCATCGTGGCGCCGCTCATCAGGCTGTCGGCGTCGAGCACGATCATGAAATCGTATTCGGGGCCGTAGGTGCGGGTGAACTCGGCGATGTTGCCGGCCTTGCGCCCGACGTTCTCGGTGCGGCGGCGATAGCGGATCTCGGGGATGCCGGGGCCGGCGGTCTCGCGCCAAGCCTGGATGCGGGCGAACTCGTGCTCCTCCACCGCGGCGATCGCGCCGTCGCGGGTGTCGGAGAGGACGAACAGGTCGATGTCGCCGCCATCGACGGCGTCGCGGGCGAGCGAGCGCGCCATCACCCGGAGCGCCGAAAACACCGCCACCGGGTCCTCGGCGTGGATCGCCACCACCGCGGCCGTGCGCGACAGGCCCGAGGCGCGGGCCGGCACCGTCTCCGAACGGCGCTCCAGGGCGGATTTCGCCCGCGCGCCGAAGCCGGACGCGACGAGGCCGTAGAGGTACTGCCACGCCACGAACGCCTGCCAGGTCATGACCACCGCGAACAGGACCAGTACCGTTCCCCCGAGCCAGGCCTCGGTCGGGTCGGCGCGCACCGGCTCGGCGAGTGCGGCGAGCCACGCGATCACGGCGCCGACCCCGAGCGAGGGCAGGGCGAGCGCCATCCGCCGCCCGAGCAGCGCGCCGGCCTTGCGACGGCCGTCGCGCTGCCAGGTTTCGGCGCCGCACCTCTCGACAGGGCGCCCGTCGGCGTGGGAGGCCGGCGCGGTCGTGGACGGAATGGGACGCGTGGCGGGCATGGAGCGCATCGAACTCGAAGGTGAGGACACCCCGCCGGCGGCGGGGCCGCGGCTCGGCGCCGGCGAGGGCCGGGGCGACGGGCCGGGGCACGGCCTGCCGGCGCAGGGCGGCCCCGAGGCTCCCCCGCAACCATCCGCCAGCGTATCCCCCTCCCGCCGCCGCGTTCTTCGCACGGCCCTGACCGCGATGGTCGGCAGCGTCGTTCCTAGCGTCATCGATCTGAATGAGGCCCGAACGATGGCGCAAGAGGCCAAGGCACAGGAGCCCCAGGCGGTGACGGACGGGCCGACGACCTTCGCCACGGTGGCCCGCCTCGCGGAGCGGTTGGCCGGCGCACCCTACGTCGCGCCCCCCGAAGACCTGCCGCCGGCGCTGGCCGGGCTGACCTACGACCAGTACCGCGCCATCGTGTTCCGCCCGGCCGCGTCCTTGCGCTTCGGGCGACACTTCAGCGCGCAGCTGTTCCACCGCGGCTTCCTGCAGCGCAAGCGCTGCGCCCTGTTCGTGCAGCCGAAGGCCGGGCCAGCGCATCCCATCGCCTACGAATCCGGCCTGTTCGACCTCGGCACCGCGCTGGCCGGCCAGAGCTTCCCGGCCGGCCTCGGCTTTGCCGGCTTCCGGTTGCACTTCGCCGCCAGCGACACGCCGCCCGGGCGGCCGCGCGGCTTCCAGGAGGAGTTCCTGGTGTTCCTCGGCGCCTCCTATTTCCGCCTGCGCGGCGAGGGCCAGGAATACGGGCTCTCGGCCCGGGGCGCGGCCATCGGCACCGGGTCTTCCACCGGCGAGGAGTTCCCCGACTTCACCGCCCACTGGATCTGCGAGCCCGAGGACGACGCCCGCACGATCACCGTGCTCTCGCTGCTCGACAGCCCGAGCCTGGCCGGCGCCTACCGCTTCGACATCACGCCCGGCGATCCGGCGCGCATCCAGGTCACGGCCTCGCTCCACCCGCGCAAGAGCATCCCGCAGCTCGGCCTCGCGCCGCTGACCAGCATGTTCCTGCACGGCCAGAACGGGCCGGGCGCGCGGGGGGCGAAACCCTTCGACGACTTCCGGCCGCAGGTGCACGATTCCGACGGGCTGGTGGTGCGCGCCGGCGCCGACCAGCTGTGGCGCCCGCTGGTCAACGGACGGCCGAGCCCGCAGATCTCGTCCTTCCGCGCGGCGCCGCTCTCGGGCTTCGGGCTGATGCAGCGCGAGCGGAACTTTGCCGCCTACCTCGACGTCGAGGCGCGGCACGAGGCGCGGCCGGGGCTGTGGGTCGAGCCCGGCGCTCCGAAGCTCGAGATGGTCGCGGCCGGCGCCTCGCCGCGGGCCGGCGACGTGTTCGCGGCCGGCCAGGTGCAACTGTTCGAGATCCCCTCGGTCGAGGAGTACATGGACAACATCGTGGCGGCCTTCGTGCCGGACGCGCCTGTCCGCCCCGGCCACCCGATCGCGCTGACCTACGGGCTGACCACGGTGGGCGCCGAGCCCGTCCCGGCTCTGCCCGGCACGCTGGCCCGCGTGGTCTCGACCCGCGTCGGCTCGCCCGACCGCCTGCGTCCGGTCGACCCGCCGATCGCCGGGCGGCGGCTGTACTGCATCGACTTCGCAGGACCGGACCTGCCCCAGGGCGCCCTCGACGCCGAGGGTGCGGGCGTCGGCGCGGAGGTCTCGGCCAGCGCCGGAACGATGCACGACCCCGTCGCCGCGCCGGTGCCGCAGACCGGCGGCTGGCGCATCTACGTGGAGTGGCGCCCCCCGGCCGCGCTGCCACCGGGCGACGTGGTGCTGCGCGCGCACCTCACTCGCGGCGGCCGCCGCATCAGCGAGACCTGGGACGCGTCGGCGTGAGCCCCAGCTGACGGGGGCGGGGTCATCCCCTCTCCCCGCCAGCGGGATGCACGGCTCCGCGTTCGCATCACGTCAGCCCGTAGCCGCAACCCTGGCGTGAAACCGAACGCAGCCCGGCAGCTACAACTGACCAAAGGTTGCTCTCGGTGCGTCGATGCCGACAAGCTCGGCCGAGTATCGCGAATCAGGTCGGCTTCGAAGCGGGGCTAGGGTGGACGAGGACGATTCCCAAGCGGCGGAACCGGCGCCGCGCCGACGCCGTCACCTGCCGGCCGCCGAGCGCGAGCGGCAGATCGTCGAGGCGGCCACGCGCTTCTTCGCCGAGCAGGGCTTTGCCGGGCAGACCCGCGAGCTCGCCGCGCGTATGGGCATCACCCACTCGGCGATCTTCCGCTACTTCCCGACCAAGGAGGCCCTGATCGAACGGGTCTACGACCAGGTCTTCGTCGCCCGCTGGAACCCGGATTGGGGACCGATGGTGCGGGATCGCAGCCGGCCGCTCGAGGCGCGGCTGGTCCAGTTCTACCGCGAATACGCCGCGCGGATCTTCGACTACGAATGGGTGCGGATCTTCGTCTTCGCGGGCCTTCGCTCGGTCGACATCACCCCCCGCTACCTCGCCATCGTGCGCGAGGCCCTGATCCTGCCGGTCTGCGCCGAGTTGCGCGCCGAGTTCGGCCTCGAACCGCCGGACGCGCTGCCGCTGCAGGAGCGCGAGATCGAGGCGGTCTGGGCGCTGCACGGCAAGGTGTTCTACATCGCCGTGCGCAAGTACGTGTACAACCTGCCGACGCCCGAGGATGTCGGCCCGATCCTCGCCGACGACGTGTCCGTCTTCATGTGCGGGGCGCCGGCTCTGTTCCGGGCGATCCATGCGGATGCGGCGGCGCGGGGGCAGGCGGCGGGCTGACCGCCCTTACCCGAACGCCCCCCGGTCCCGATGGCAGGCGACCGTGTGCGCGGCTCCGACCGGGCGGGGCAGCGGCAGCTCCGTCCGGCAGACGGCGATGGCGGCGGGGCAGCGCGGATGGAACGGGCAGCCCGGCGGGGGCGCGAGCGGGGAGGGCGGCTCGCCCGGCAGCGCCTGGAACCGGCGCTTGCCCGGCACCAGCTTCGGCGTCTGGGCGAGCAGACTGATCGTGTAGGGGTGGGCCGGCTGCGCGAACAGGGTCTCGGCCGGCGCCACCTCGACGAGGCGGCCGAGATACATCACCGCCACCCGCGAGGCGATGTGCTCGACCACCCCGAGGTCGTGGCTGACGAACAGGTAGGTCAGGCCGAGGTCGCGGCGGAGCTCCAGGAACAGGTTCAGCACCTGCGCCTGGATCGAGACGTCCAGCGCCGCCACCGACTCGTCGCAGACCAGCATCCGCGGCTTCACGGCCAAGGCCCGCGCGATGCCGATGCGGGCGCGCTGGCCGCCGGAGAACTGGTGCGGGTAGCGCGCCATCGCGTCCGGCCCGAGGCTGACGCGGGCGAGCTGCTCGGCGACGTAGGCGCGCCGGTCGCGTGCCGGGACGAGGCCGTGGGTGACCGGCGCCTCGCCGACGATGTCGAGCACCCGCAGGCGTGGGTTGAGGGCGGCGGTGGCGTCCTGGAAGATCATCTGCACGGCGAGCGCCGCCGTGCGGCGTTCCGCGGCGCTCATCCCGGCGCGGTCGCGCCCGTCCTGCAGCACCCGCCCGCGGCTCGGGGCGTGGAGGCCGGCGGCGAGCCGGGCCAGGGTCGACTTCCCGCAGCCGGATTCGCCGACGAGGCCGACGACCTCGCCGGCCTCGATCGACAGATTCACGTCGGTCACCGCCTGCACCGCGCTCGGCGGCCGGCGCTCCCCGAGGAGGCCGGCCAAGCGCGCGGCGAGCGACGGGCTGGTGCCGAACCGCTTCGAGACGGCGTCGAGGCTGAGGAGAGGTTTCACGTGAAACGTGCCGGCTGCAGGGGATGGCGGCAGAGCGCGAAGCGCGACGGCTCGGCAAGGGCCGTAGGCGGCGGCGCGGCGCAGTCGGGCGTCGCGGCGGGGCAGCGCGGCGCGAAGGCGCAGCCCGGGGGGCGGTCGACGAGCGAGGGCACCATGCCGGGGATCTGCGTCAGCGGCACGCCGCGGGCGTTGCGGCTCGGGGCGGAGCCGATCAATCCGGCGGTGTAGGGATGGAGCGGCGCCTCGATCACGTCGGCCACCGGCCCGCCCTCGACGATGCGGCCGGCGTACATCACGCACAAACGGTCGGCGAGGCCGGCCACCACCGCGAGGTCGTGGGTGATCCAGATGAGCGCCGTGCCCATCTCGGCGCAGAGCGCCTGCGCCTCGGCCAGGATCTGCGCCTGGATCGTCACGTCGAGGGCCGTGGTCGGCTCGTCGGCGATGAGGAGGGCCGGCGCGTGCAGCAGCGCGATGGCGATGGCGATGCGCTGGCGCATGCCGCCCGAGAGCTGGTGCGGGTAGGCGCGCAGGCGTTCGTCGGGCGCCGGAATCCCGACCTTGACCAGCGCCTCGCGTGCCCGCGCCCGGGCGGCGGCCGCCCCGACGCGCTCGTGCGCGCGGATCGCCTCGACGACCTGGGTCTCGACCCGCAGCACTGGGTTCAGGGTGGTCATCGGGTCCTGGAAGATCATCGCCATGCGCTTGCCGCGCAACGGGCGGAGCTCCGCTTCCGGCAGGCCGGCGATGTCGCGGCCCTCGAACAGGATCCTCCCGCCCGATACCCGGCCGGGCGCCTCGATCAGCCCCATCAGCGCGAGCCCGGTCACCGACTTGCCCGAACCGGATTCGCCGACGAGCCCCAGCACCTCGCCCCGGTTCACGGTGAGGCTCACCCGGTCCACGGCGACGTGCTCGCGCCCGCCGGCCCGGAAGCCGACGCTGAGGTTCTCGAGGGCGAGGACGGGGGCGGTCATGACATGCGCCGCCCGGCGGCACGGAGCGCTGCCGTTTTCCCGGACGCCTGCAGCGTGAGCGGAAGGCGATCCGGGATCCAGCACGACGAGCGCCGCGAAGCGGCGCCTGCGCCCTGGAGCACCCGGAAATACGCGGCGCTTCGCCCGTTCCTGTGCTGGGTCCCGGATCGTCCCTCCGCTGCGCTCCGGTCGTCCGGGAAAGCGGAGGCTGGAGCTGCGAGCCTTTCGCTCCACGACGTCCCGAACGCCATCAATCCGAAAACCTCGGGTTCAGCACGTCCCGCAGCCGGTCGCCGACGAGGTTGATCGCGACGATGACGGCCACCAGCGCCAGGCCGGGGAAGGTCGAGATCCAGTACTTGCCCGAGAGCAGGTAGTCGTAGCCGTTCTTGATCAGCAGCCCGAGGGAAGGCTCGGTCACCGGCACGCCGACGCCGAGAAAGGACAGCGTCGCCTCCAGCGCGATGGCGTGGGCCACCTGCATGGTCGCGACGACGATCACCGGGGGCAGGCAGTTCGGCAGCAGGTGGCGGACGATCAGGCTGCGGCGCGGCAGGGCGAGGGCGCGGGCGGCTTCCATGTACTCGCGGCGGCGCTCG
Source organism: Methylobacterium cerastii (assembly GCF_022179125.1). Taxonomy (GTDB): domain Bacteria; phylum Pseudomonadota; class Alphaproteobacteria; order Rhizobiales; family Beijerinckiaceae; genus Methylobacterium; species Methylobacterium cerastii. Next base: position 20,413 of record NZ_BPQG01000035.1, on the reverse strand, counting down.
ACCAGGGCGGTGGCCCGGATGGCGCGGGCGTAATAGGCCCATTGCACGGCGATGAGGGCGATCACGACCTTGTCGACCCCGCGGCCGAAGGCGGCGAGCAGCACCAGCGCGATCAGGATCGCCGGGAACGAAAGCTGGAGGTCGGCCAGCCGCATCAGCACGGCGTCGACCCGGCCGCCGGCGTTGGCCGCGAGCACGCCGACCGCCGAGCCCAGCGTCGCCGCGACCAGGGTCGCCGAGAGGCCGACGACGAGGGAGACGCGCAGGCCGTAGACGATGGCCGAGAGCATGTCGCGCCCCTGCGCGTCGGTGCCGAGCACGTAGAGCAGGCCGGAAACGCTGCGGCTGCCAGGGGGCAGGGTGCCGTCCATCACGTCGAGGTTGGCGAGGTCGTAGGGGTCCTGCGGGGTGATCCAGGGGGCGAGGCACGCGGCCAGGATCGTCAGCACCAGGATCGCGAAGCCCAAAGCCGCCCCGGGGCTGCGGAAGAAGGCGCGGAGGTGGGCGCGCCACACCGGCTCGGCCGTCTCGACCCGAGCCGACGCGGCGGGCGGGCCGTCGGCGGGCAGGCCTTCGGAAGGTAGGATCTCGGGACGGCTCACGCGGCCTCCGACAGGCGGACGCGCGGATCGAGGCCGGCATAGATCAGGTCCACGATTAGGTTGATGACCACGAACAGGCTCACCGTCAGCATCAGGTAGGCGACGATCACCGGGCGATCGAGGCGGTTGATCGAGTCGATCAAAAGCTTTCCGATGCCGGGCCAGGCGAACACCGTCTCGGTGACGACGGCGAAGGCGATCATCGAGCCGAACTCGAGGCCGATCACCGTCACCACCGGCAGCAGGATGTTCTTCAGCACGTGCACCCCGACGATGCGGGCGGGCGAGAGGCCCTTGGCGCGGGCGAAGCGCACGTAGTCCTGCAGCATCGCCTCGCGGGTGCCTGCACGCGCCAGCCGGATCACCACCGCGAGCTTGAACAGCGCGAGGTTCACCGCAGGGAGGACGAGGTGGCGCAGGCCGTCGAGGGTCAGCAGGCCGGTCTCGACGCCGAGCACGTTCACCGTCTCGCCGCGGCCGCCGGCCGGGAACCAGCCGAGCGTCACCGCGAAGACCAGCACCAGCATCAGGCCCTGCCAGAAGTTCGGCAGCGAGAACGCGAGGATCGAGCCGGTCATGATCGTCCGGCCCGAGGCTGCGTTCGGCCGCAGGCCCGCCCAGAGGCCGAGCGGCAGGCCGACCGCGACGGCGAGCACCAGGGCGGTGAGCGCCAGCTCCAGGGTCGCCGGCAGCCGCTGCACGATCACCGACAGGGCGGATTCGTTGTAGACGAACGAGCGCCCGAGATCCCCGTGCAGGGCGCGCCAGGCGAAGGTGCCGAACTGGACCAGCAGCGACCGGTCGAGCCCGAGCCGGGCGGCAATGGCGGCGCGCTCGTCCGGCGTCGCGTCGGGCGCGGCCAGCATGTCGATCGGGTCGGCGATGGCGTAGACGCCGAGGAACACCAGCGTCGCCATCGCCGCGACGGTGACGAGCGCCTGACCGAAGCGCTGGATCAGGTAGGTCAGCATGGGGACATGCCGCCGAACGGGGTGCGCATTCCCTCTCCCTGCATGCGGGGAGAGGCCCGGCTGCACCTCGTCGTGCAGCCGGGAAGAGCAGGCGAAGACGAAGCGGCGGTGAGGGGGCGCGAACGGACGACGCTCCTCCGTCGAAGCCCCCTCACCTTCGGCTTCCGCCTCGCTGCGACGACGACGGGGTCGTCGCAGCCCTGTCCCCGCATGCGGGGCGAGGGGGGGCGCGGCGGCCGCGAAGCCCGACCCCTCACTTCACCACCACGACGTCCATCGCCAGCGTGTACTGGTCGATCCGCGGCGTGTAGCGCAGGCTCTTCACCGTGGCCCAGGGGGTCACCTCGAAGTGGAGCGGGATCAGCGGATAGTCCGCCATGGCCAGCGCCGAGGCCCGGCGCAGCAGGGCGGAGCGTTCGGCTTCGTCGAAGGTGCGCATCGCCTCGATCGTGAGCCGGTCGACCTCGCGGCTGCAGTAGCGGCCCCGGTTGGTGAAGCCGCGGCCGGTCTCCGGGTCGAAGCACAGCAGCAGCGAGTTCAGCGAGTTCGACATCTCGCCGGAATCCGCGCCCCAGCCGGCGAGATACGCCGAGAACGAGAACGTGTTGCGCCGGGTGAAGAAGGTCGAGGAGGTCGAGGCGTCGAGGCTCGTCTTCACGCCGATCCGGCTCCACATCTGGGCGACGGCCTGCGCGATCTTCTCGTCGTTGATGTAGCGGTCGTTCGGCGTACCGAGCGTGATCTCGAAGCCGTTCGGGTAGCCGGCCTGGGCGAGCAGGTCCTTTGCCGCCTTCGGATCGTAAGGGACGACGGGGAAGTCCTTGGTCGTGCCGGAGAGCGGGAAGGGCAGCAGCTCGCCGGCTGCCTGCGCCACCCCGCCCATCACGCGCTCGACGATGGCCTTGCGGTCGATGCCCTTGGAGAGCGCCTCGCGCACGCGCTTGTCGAGCAAGGGGTTCTTGTCGGTCCCGCGGATCGTCGGCGTCTTCCAGCCCGCGCCGTCGAACTGGTCGAGGTGGATGTAGATGATCCGGTTCGACAGGCCCTTGGTGACGGTGAAGCCCGCCGCCTCGATCCGCGGCAGGTCCTGGATCGCCGGGTTCTCGATCAGGTCGGCGTCGCCGGCCAGCAGCGCCGCCACGCGCGGGCCGGTCGAGACGATCGGCTTCATCGTCACCGTGTCGAAGGCGGGGGCCGCGCCCCAGTGGGTCGGGTTCTTGGAAAGCACCACCTGCGTGCCGCGCACGTACTCCTTGAGCGCGTAGGGGCCGGTGCCGACCGCGACCTTGGGGTTGCCGAAATCGATGGATTTCGGCGGGGTGCCCATCCCGGTGCATCCGCCCTTGGCGAACGCGACCGGGCCGGCGGCGCCCGACGCCTTGGCGCTGAGCATGCCGAGCGCGGTGATGTTGGTCGGCAGGAGCGGCAGGGGCCCCGCGGTCTTGATCACCACGGTCAGCGGGTCGGGGGCGGCGACGCTCTCGAACGGCCGGACGAAGGTGGCGAAGGAGGAGGGCGAGTTCTCGACCAAAGGGATGCGGCAGAAGGTGTAGATCACGTCGTTCGCGGTGAACGGCGTGCCGTCGGAGAAGGTCACGTTCTGGCGAAGCTTGAACGTCCAGGTGTGCTCGTCGTCGGCCGTCCAGGACAGGGCGAGGGCCGGCACCACCGCCATCGCGGCGTCCGTGGTGACCAGCCCTTCGAAGATGTGGCGCCGCAGCGAGTTGTTGGGGCCGAGGTTGTGGAAGTGCGGATCCATCGAGGTGGCTTCCGCCGCCAGGCCGATGCGCAGGTCGCGGGCTTGCGCCTGGCCGGTCCAGGCCGCCGGCAGGACCAGCCCGCAGAGGACTGATCCAGACAGGGCAACGCGCGACAGGGTTCGGCGCGGACGACGGCGCGTCTCGATCATCGACGGTTCCGTGTAGGAGGAGCGGGCACGCGAGGGTGGCGCATCGACGGCGCTAGCGTCAATCGTGCCAACCGACGGTTTTGCTGCACGGTTCGAGGACACGCGATGGGTATGAAGACGACGTTCGTGGTCCAGACCTTTGTGGTCAAGCGCAAGCGTCTGGTTCCGGGCGACCGCGAGGTGGCTCCGACCGAGAGCGGCGCGCTGAAGAAGGCGCAGGCCATGGCCGGGCGGATGCCCGGCACCGCGGCGCTGAAGGTGGTGGCCGACGACGAGACCGGGGAATTGGAAAGCGTGACGATCCTCGGGCAGTTCGGCGAGGTGCCGGAGGATTTCGCGGAATCGCTGCAGGGCGGGTGACCGTCGGCCTTCGAGCGGAAAAAGGCGGAGCGGGCCGCCCGGCCCGCTCCGCCTCGACGCGACCGCCTCAGGGCGATCGCGTCAGTCCGATCGTCCGGCGATCACTTGTCGCCGATCACTTGTCGCCGATCACTTGCCGCTGGGAGCTGCGCCGCTGCCGGTGGTGCCGTTGCCGCCGCCGCTGCCGGCGGGCGCGCCGGCGGTGCTGGTCGAGGGGCCGCCGCTCGCGCCGGGGGGCGGCGAGCCGGCGCCCGGGGCCATCGTGCCGGCCGAGCCGCTCATGGTGCCGCCGGTGGATCCCGTCGTGCCCGTGGTGCCGCCGGAGTTCATGGTGCCGCCTGCGGTCGGACCCGCGCCGGGGCTTCCGGTGGTGCCGGTCTGGGCGAAGGCGGTGCCGCCGAGCGGCAGGATCAGGCAGGCGGCGAGCGCAAGAGTCTTGTACGACATCAAGTTTCCTCCGAGTTTCTATGTGTGAGCAACGGCGTCGCGACCGGGTTGTTCAATATCCATGGTCGCGGCCGCCGATCTGAACCGTATCGCCACGGCTCCCGTCCGCCCCCGTGCCGACCCGGGAGCTTCCGCATGGGAGAGCGCAGGAACGACAGCCCCGTCGAACCTCGCCGCGCCGGAGCCCCGCCTCATCCGTGATAGACCGACGCGGCCGCCCCCGCGCGGCGCCGACCGAGAGCCCCGCCGCATGATCGAGCCGAAGCCGGTCTTCGACGACCTCACCGCCTTCCACCTCGCCCGCGGCATCGCGCGCTGGGGCTGGACCGTGGGGGCGCACAGCTACGGCAACCCACGGGTGCTGGAGCCGGAATCGGCACGGCTTCACATCGGGCGCTTCTGCTCGATCGGACCGAACGTCACCATCGCGCTCGGCAACCACCGCACGGACCTCGTGACCACCTACCCGTTCAAGGCGCTCGCGGCCTTCTGGCCGAACGCGGCGGCCGGCGCGCACGACCACGCCACGCGCGGCGACGTCGTGCTCGGCGACGAGGTCTGGCTCGGCGCCAACAGCACGATCCTGTCCGGCGTCACCGTCGGCAGCGGGGCGGTCGTGGGCGCCGGCGCCGTGGTGCGCCGCGACGTGCCGGCCTACGCCATCGTCACCGGCAACCCGGCGACCGTCCTGCGCCATCGCTTCGATGCCGAGACCATCGCGCGGCTGCTGCGCGTGTGCTGGTGGGCCTGGGACGACGCGCGGATCGCCGACCACCTGCCGCTGATCCTCGGCGCCGACATCGAGGCCTTCCTGGCGCGGGCCGAGGCCGTGCCGGACGCGCGCAAGCGGGCGCCCAGGCCGCGCAAACCGAAACCGAAACCCGAGGCGTGAGGTCGGGCGCAGGTGCGCCGTCGCCGTTGCGCGTCGGGGCCGGTTCTCGCTATCCCTCTCGTCATCCCCTTGAGTGCCGGCCTCCCGGCCGCCGCGCCGCGCCGTCGAAGGACCGTATGCCCACCGCACCCACGCCCAGGGACATCATCGCCACCCTCGTGGCGTTCGACACCACCAGCGCGCTGACGAACCTGCCGCTGATCGACTGGGTCCAGGACTTCGCGGAGAGCCACGGCGCCGCGGTCGAGCGGGTGGTGGACGAGACCGGCGAGAAGGCCGCCCTGTGGATCACGGTCGGGCCGGCCGAGGTGCCGGGCTACGTGCTGTCCGGCCACAGCGACGTGGTGCCGGTGGCGGGCCAGGCCTGGACCCACGACCCGTTCCAGCTCGCCGAGGTCGACGGACGCCTCTACGGCCGCGGCACCTCGGACATGAAGGGCTTTTTGGCCGTCTGCCTCGCGCTCCTGCCGGAGATGGCGGCGGCGCCGCTCGCCCGTCCGCTGCACATCGCGCTGTCCTACGACGAGGAGGTCGGATGCCTCGGCGTGCGCCCCCTGATCGCGCGGATGCGGGATAGGGGGCTCGCGCCGCTCGGGTGCTTCGTCGGCGAGCCGACCGGCATGGAGGTCGTCACCGGGCACAAGGGCAAGCACGCCGCCCGCGTCACCTTCCGCGGCAAGGCCTGTCACTCGGCGCTGGCGCCGTCCGGCGTCAACGCGGTGGAATATGCCGCGCGCTTCATCCTCCACGTCAAGCAGGCGGCCGACGCGCTGGCCGCGTCCGGCGCCCGCGACCCGCTCTACGACGTGCCGCACACGACCGGGCTCAGCAGCGTCGTCCACGGCGGCACCGCGCTCAACATCGTGCCCGATCTCTGCAGCGTCGACTTCGAGTTCCGGGCCATCGGCGCCGACGACGCCGGTGCGCTCGCCCGCAGCGCGATCGCCTTCGCCACCGAAACGCTCGCTACGGAGATGGCCGGGCGCGACCCGTCCTGCGGCGTCGAGATCGCGCCGCTGATCGACTATCCCGGCCTCGAGACCGCGGTCGATTCCGAGCTGGTGACGCTGGCCAAGCGCCTCGCCGGGCGCAACGGCCACGCCAAGGTCTCGTTCGGCACCGAGGGCGGGCTGTTCCAGGCGCTCGGCGACGTGCCGGCGGTGGTGATCGGCCCCGGCTCGATCGCACGCGCCCACAAGGCCGACGAATTCATCACGCTCGCCGAGCTCGACGCCTGCGCCGCCTTCGTGCGCCGGCTGATCGCCGACAGCCGCGCGGGGTGAGGCCGGTCGACCCGGCACGGGGCGGCCCTATCTATCGAAGTCGAACCGCCGCTTCCGGTGGGGACGCAGGTCCCCTCTCCCGTTCGGGAGAGGGGCAGGGTGAGGGGCGAGCCCTCTCCGGATGAACCTGTCCCCTCACCCCAACCCTCTCTCGAACGGGAGAGGGAGCCGGGACGGCGATCCCCACAGGACACCCCATGCGCCAGAACAAGCTCGGCCGGACCGGCCTCTTCGTCTCGGAACTCTGCCTCGGCACGATGACCTTCGGCGGCGGAGAGGGGATGTGGCGGCAGATCGGCGCCCTCGACCAGGCGGAGGCCGAGCGCCTCGTCGGCCGCGCGATCGATGCCGGGATCAACTTCCTCGACACGGCGGACGTCTACGCCGAGGGCCTGTCGGAGCAGATCACCGGCCAGGCCCTGAAGAACCTGAAGGTGCCGCGCGAGAACGTGGTGGTCGCGACCAAGGCCTACGGGCCGACCGGCACGGGTGCGAATTCCCGCGGCGCTTCGCGGGTGCACCTGCTCGATGCGGTGAAGGCGAGCCTGAAGCGGCTGCAGCTCGACCACATCGACCTCTACCAGATCCACGGCTTCGATCCGGCGACGCCGATCGAGGAGACGGTGCGGGCCCTCGACATCCTCGTGCAGCACGGCCACGTCCGCTACGTCGGCGTCTCGAACTGGGCGGCGTGGCAGATCGTGAAGGCGCTCGGCATCTCCGAGCGCGAGGGGCTGGCCCGCTTCGAGAGCCTGCAGGCCTACTACACGCTGGCCGGCCGCGACCTCGAGCGCGAGATCGTGCCGATGCTCGAGAGCGAGCGCCTCGGCCTGATGGTCTGGAGCCCGCTCGCCGGCGGCCTGCTCTCGGGCAAGTATTCCGGAGACGCGAACGGAGACGGCCGCCGCGCCGCGTTCGACTTCCCGCCGGTGGAGCGCAGCCGCGCCGAATCCTGCATCGACGCGATGCGGCCGATGGCGGCCGCCCGGAACGTGTCGATCGCACAGATCGCGCTGGCGTGGCTGCTGCACCGGCGCGTGGTGTCGAGCGTCATCGTCGGCGCCAAGCGCCTCGACCAGCTCGACGACAACATCGCCGCGACGCAGGTGGACCTGAGCGAGGCCGAGCTCGACGCCCTCGACGCGGTGAGCGTGCTGCCGCGCGAGTACCCGGGCTGGATGTTCGAGACCCAAGGCGCGCGGGCGAAGCAGCTCGCCGAGGCCGGGCGCAAGAACGCCCGATGACGACGAAGCCGGCGTGACGGACCCGAGGTGACGCGATCCGCCCGCCCGCGATCGCTTGCGGGTGGCCGCCATTGCCACGGCGGGGGTCGAGGCCTAGCTCGTGCCTGCCCCCAAGAGGGTCGGCGCCGGGTCCTCCGGCGCGCGCCGCCATTTCGTCGGAGACGCCCATCATGATCCGGACCCTCGCTCTGCCCGTCCTCGCGCTCGTCGCCGGCACGGTGCCGGGCTACGCCATCGACGTCGCGAAGACCGCCACCGTCGCCACCCCGCCCGCCAAGGTCTGGCAGACCATCGGCGACTTCTGCGGCATCGGCGACTGGCACCCGGCGGTCGAGAAGTGCGCGCCCTCCGAGAAGGACGGCATGAAGGTCCGCACCCTCTCGCTCAAGGGCGGCGGCACGCTGGTCGAGGAGCAGGTCTCCCGCGACGACAAGGTGATGAGCTACACCTACACGATCCTGTCCGGCCCGCTGCCGGTCTCCGACTACAAGTCGACCCTCTCGGTCGCCCCGGACGGCACCGGCTCGAAGCTGAGCTGGACCGGCACCTTCAACGCCAAGGGCGCCCCGGACACCGTCGCCACCGACGCGATCTCCGGCATCTACGAGTCGGGCCTGAAGGCCATCGCCGACAAGGCGAAGTAAGCCGGCGAAACAAGATCTGCTCGGGCTTCCCCTCTCCCCGCTCGCGGGGAGAGGCCCGCAGGCACCTTGTCGTGCCTGCGGGAAGCGGAGGCGAAGCCGAAGCGGCGGTGAGGGGGAGCGAACGGACGAGCCTCTCTCGTCGAAGCCCCCTCACCGTCGGCTGCCGCCTCGCCGCGCCGACGACGGGGTCGTCGCGGCCCTCTCCCCGCGTGCGGGGAGAGGGGGACGCACGTCCACTGGGCGATCCACGGACGCACTGGCGGATCGCATCGAACGATTGACCGGCCGGCGGCGCGGGCTCAAAAACCGTCCGGCGCACGCTGCGCCGTATCAGGGAAAGCCGCCCGTGCCGACCAAGATCTCTGGATTTTCGCTCGCCGCCCTCCTCGTCGCCGGCGCGCTCGCCGGCTGCCAGCAGAAGGCCGCGGCGCCCGCAATCGTCGCGGCGGCGGCGCCCGCGCCCGTGGTTCTGCCGCAGGGCTCCGGCTGCGGCCCGGCGATCGGCCGGACGCAAGCCGTGGTCGACAGCGACGTCGCCACGGGCAACCTCAACAAGCCGGTCGGGGACCGGTTCAGCGCGGACCTCGCCCACGCCTCGGCGGCCTGCGCCGCCGGCCGCGACGGCGAGGCCTTGCACCTGCTCGCCGCCGCCAAGAGCCGCTACGGCTATCCGTAGGCTCGCGACGCGGGGTCGGCGTTGAATCGGCCTGGTCCCGAACGGCGAAAGGCGCCCCGCCGTGGCGGAGCGCCTTCCTGGATGCAGACCTGAAAGCCGACGGGCGTGGAGCCCGCCGTCCTACCGATGGCTCAGCGGCCGCCGCTGCTGCCGGTCGAGCCGATGCGCGATGGCTGGCCCGCGTTGCCGGCGGCGGCCGAGTCGGTGGCGATGCCGTCGGCGGCCCGGCCGGTCGGCGAGTAGGTGGCGGCGGCGTCCCCGCCGGTCGAATTGGTCTGACGCGTCACGACGCCCGGCGCGCCGGGCGGCACGATCACGGTGGTGCTCGTCGGCGTCTCGATCATCTGGGCGAGGGCGGGGCTGGCGAGGGCGAGCGCCGCGGCGAGGGCGAGTCTGGTCATGGTCGGGCCTGAAATGGAGGTCGGGACGCGAACGCCCCCGAGCCTCCACAACGTGGCTTGCGCGCAATCGATCCCCGGCCCGCGGCGATGGGCGCCATGCCGCACGAGGCGGGCTTGGCGCGGGGCCACGCAAGACCGCGTCAGATCGCGAAAGACCGCGTCAGATCACGAAGAGCGGGTTCAGGCCCGACTTGCGAAACCCTTCCTCGACGATCTTGAGGTCGAGGCCGTAGGAGGCGACGTCGTCGGCCACCGGGTCGAGCACGGGGTCGCGGTGCTGGTGCAGGTGCTTGATGTAGCTGTGGCAGGTGCCGCAGGTCTCGACCTGGATGTCCTTCGAGACCTCGTCGAGGCTCTGGTAGCTGATCGCCTCGCCCGAGCCGCAGGCGGTGCAGCGGATGCGAACGTGGTTCCACTGGCTGCCGCAGAGCGAGCAGGCGAGGTAGCGCGCCTTGTCGGCGGGAGTCCAGGCGACGATCAGGCTCGCCACCGGCGCCCCGCCGCAACACGGGCAGACGCCGTCGGCCACCGCCTTGAGGGCGGTGCGGTCGAGGCCGGCGGCGGCCTCCGACAGGCAGACCTGGAGGGCGGCCGCGACGAACACGCATTCGGCCATGCGCGCCACCGGGAACGCGCCCTCGAACACCTGCATGCCGAGGTCGAGGCGCTCGTCCGCGCTGGCCGCACGGAGCGCCGCCACCGCGTCGTGGGCGGCCTGCGGCGCCGGGCCGAGGTCGAGGGCGTCGAGCAGCGCGTCGAGGCAGGCGGGGAAGGCGTCGGGCGCCTCGAGGGTGTGCCGGGAGATCGGCGGCATGCCGTGCTCGAGCCGCATCGCCACGTCGGGATGGGGCTCGGCGGGCGGGACGCCCCGCGCAGCGCGAGAGGCTTGAACCGCGGCTTGCGCCGTGGCGATGCGGGCGAGCAGGTCGAGGTAGCCGCCCATCGGGTGGTCGGGCGCGAGGCGCTGCAGGCGCAGGGCGCGGTTCGCGAACAGGTCGGCGGGGACGGGGAGCTGGACGAAAGGCACCGAGCCGGCGATGCCGATCCGGTCCGGATCGGGCTGCAACTCGTGGAGCTTGGGGCGTTTCGGGGCCTGGGCGGCTTCGTCGCCCGCGGGATTTTGCCCCGCGGGCTCGGCCGCGGGGGTGCGCTTGAAGAAACGGGCCAAGGCGTCAGTGCCCGCGCTTGTCGGTGGAGCCGCGCTGGCGCTTGCCGCCGGCGATCTGCCGGAACCACTTGCGATGGTGGCGATAGGCCCAGCCGCCGGTGACGGTGCCGCGCACCATCGCCCGGCCGGTGCCGCGCACCCAGATGCCGGCATAGATGTGCACGACGATGATCGCGATGGCGATGACCGCGGCCAGTGAATGCGCCAGCAGCGCCCAGCGCTTCGTCTCGATGACGGTGTAGGTGTAGAAATACTGGTCCCAGATCACCAGGCCGGTGACGAACATGATCCCGATCAGGGCGGTCTGACCCCAGAACACGCCCTTCTGGCCGGCATTGTACTTACCGAGCTCGGGCAGCCGGTCCTCGCGGTTGGTCACCACGTCGCCGATCTTCATCGACCAGGCGACGTCGTCCTTGTTGGGGATGTTGAGCTTCCAGAACCGCAGGAACAGCAGCGCGAAGCTGACGGCCAGCGCCACGCCGAACCACGGGTGGATCGCCCGCGTCGCCTGGCCGCCGCCGAAGATGCCGGTGAGCGAGAACAGGTAGGGCGTGAACATCGCCAGGCCCGAGAGGGTCAGCAGGGTGAACAGGATCGCGGTGATCCAGTGGTTGACCCGCTGCAGACCGGTGTAGCGCGGGACGTACAGCACCTCGGGCGCCTCGTGCACCTCACGCAGGGGGCGCGCGTCGCCGTCTCGGATGTCGGTGTGAACGGTCATCGAATCTGCTTCTCTCGAATGGCGGCACGAAACGGAGCCGGGACGCGGGCGGTCGCCGCGCCCGCGGCCACCGATGCGTCCCGGCGATCTCGACCCGAGGCGGCGGCGAATGTGCGCCGCCTCGATTCCGTCAGTGCGGCCGGTTCTCGCCGCCCTCGGCGCCACGGCGTTTCTCGTGGTCGTACTCGATCGCCTCTTCCTCTTCCTCGGCGACGACCTCGTTCGGCCCCGCCGTGACGTAGTGGAAGAAGCCGGCGACCGCAGCGAAGCCCATCGCGGCGAGCCCGAACACCTTGGCGCCGCCCTTCCAGAAGGCGACCAGCGGCGAGATCTTCGGGTCGAGCGGCAGGCCGGCATAGAGCTGCGGCTTGTCGGCGTGGTGGAGCACGTACATCACGTGCGTGCCGCCGACGCCGGCCGGGTCGTACAGGCCGGCATGCTCGAAGCCGCGCGACTTGAGGTCGATCACGCGGGTCTGCGCCTGCTCGATCATCGCGGCCTTGGTGCCGAACATGATCGAGCCGGTGGGGCACGCCTTGGCGCAGGCGGGCGCTTGGCCGACGGCCACGCGGTCCGAGCACAGCGTGCACTTGTACGCCTTGTGGTCCTTCTCGGAGATGCGCGGGATGTTGAACGGGCAGCCCTTCACGCAGTAGCCGCAGCCGATGCAGTTCTCCTCGATGAAGTCGACGATGCCGTTGGAGTACTGCACGATCGCGCCCGGGGACGGGCACGCCTTGAGGCAGCCCGGATCGGTGCAGTGCATGCAGCCGTCCTTGCGGATCAGCCATTCGAGGTTGTTGGTCGCCTCGTTCTCGTATTCCGTGAACCGCATCAGGGTCCACGTCTTCGGCGTGAGGTCGTGCGGGTTGTCGTAGACGCCGACGTTGACGCCGACGTCGTCCCGCAGGTCGTTCCACTCCTCGCAGGCCGACTGGCAGGCCTTGCAGCCGATGCACTTCGACACGTCGATGAGTTTGGCGACCTCCATGTGGGAGCGGATGGCCGGCGGCGTCTCCGTGGAGGCGGAGCGCTGCCGGATGTCGAGGGAGCTGTAATCGGCCATTGTCTGATGCTCCCCTTACGCGACCGCGTCCGACGGCGGCGTCGTCGGCTCGATGTTGACGAGCCACGCCTTGAACTCGGGCGTCTCGGTGTTGGCGTCGCCGACCACCGGGGTGAGCGAGTTCGGGTGCCATCCCTTCTTCGTCTGGCCCATGAAGCCCCAATGCTGCGGGATGCCGACCACGTGGACGGCCTTCCCGTCGCACATCAGCGGCTTGATGCGCTTGGTGACGACGGCCTTGGCCTTGAGCGAGCCGCGCTTGGACCAGACCCGGACCCAGCCGCCCTTCACGATGCCCTTCTCCTTCGCGAGCTGCTCGGAGATCTCGACGAAGGCCTCCGGCTGGAGGATCGCGTTGATCCGGGCGTGCTTGGTCCAGCCATGGAAGTGCTCGGTCAGCCGGTAGCTCGTCGCCGCGTAGGGGAACTCTTCCGCGGTGCCGAGGTCGGCCAGGTCGTCCTTGAAGATCCGCGACGCCGGATTGCCCTTCACCCGCGGGAACGGGATGTTGGCCATCGGCGACTCGAACGGCTCGTAGTGCGTCGGGAACGGCCCGTCGCGCATCAGGCCGCGGGTCCACAGGCGGGCGACGCCCTCCTGGTTGAGGATGAACGGGCCGACGCCCTTATCGGGGGCGACGGTGACGCCGTAGTCCGGCACGTCGAAGCCGACCCACTGCTTGCCGTTCCACTCGATGAGCTTCTTCTTCTCCGACCACGGCTTCCCTTCCGGGTCGCACGAGGCGCGGTTGTAGAGCACGCGGCGGTTGGCCGGCCAGGCGAAGGCCCAGTTCGGCGCGATGCCGCGGTCGCCCGGATCCGCGTTGTCGCGGCGGGCCATGGTGTTGCCCTTCTCGGTGTAGCAGCCCGAGTAGATCCAGCAGCCGCAGGCGGTGGTGCCGTCGTCCTTGAGCTGGGCGAAGCCGTCGACCTGGCGGCCGGCGGGCAGGGTCTGCCCGTCGAGGCCCGGCGTCGGGGCGAGCGTGTAGCCGTTCATCTCGCGAGCGAGCTCGGTCGGCGTTGGCTCGTGGGCGATCGCGTAGTTCCAGGTCAGGTTGACGATCGGGTCCGGGAAGGCGCCGCCCTCCTTCTGATACATCTCCTTCATGCGCAGGAAGATGCCCGCCATGATGTCGATGTCGGGCTTGCACTCGCCCGGAGCGTCCTGAGCCTGCCAGTGCCATTGCAGCCAGCGGCTGGAGTTGGAGAGCGAGCCCTCCTCCTCGGCGAACAGCGTGGTCGGCAGCTCGAACACCTCGGTCTGGATCGAGGCGGTGTCCACGTCGTTGTACTCGCCGTGGTTCTCCCAGAACCGCGCGGTCTCGGTCTTGAGCGGGTCCATCACCACGATGAACTTCATCTTGGAGAAGGCTTCCGTCATCTTGGCGCGATTGGGGAACGACATCAGGCAATTGAAGCCCTGGATGAAGTACCCGGTCATCTTGCCTTGCTTCGCCAGCTCGAAGCCGCGCAGCACGTCGTAGGTCGGCACGTCGAGCTTGGGCAGGTAGTCGTAGGCCCAGTCGTTCTCCTTGGTCGCCTTCTCGCCCCACATCGCCTTCTGGAACGAGACGAAGAACTTGTTGTAGTTCTGCCAGTAGCTGGTCTGCCCCGGCCGCAGCGGCTTGAACTCGCGCTTGGACGCGTAGTCCTTGTAGGTCGGCTCCTTCTCGATCGGGATGTTCAGGTAGCCGGGGATGAGGTTGCTCATCAGCCCGAGGTCCGTCAGCCCCTGGATGTTGGAGTGGCCGCGCAAGGCCTGCATGCCGCCACCCAACATGCCGATGTTGCCGAGCAACGTCTGCACGATGCACATCGAGCGGATGTTCTGCGAGCCCTTGGAGTGGTGCGTCCAGCCGAGAGCATAGAGCGAAGCCATCGTCCGGTCGGGCGTCGAGGTCGTGGCGATGAGCTCGCAGACCTTGAGGAAGGGCTCCTGCGGCGAGCCGCAGATCCGCGACACCATCTCGGGCGTGTAGATCGCGACGTGCTTCTTCAGCAGCTGCATGACGCAACGCGGGTGCTGCATCGTCTCGTCGACGACCGCGTACCCGTCGGGACCGATCTCGTAGTCCCAGGTCGACTTGTCGTAGTCGCGCTTCTCGGGATCGTAGCCGGCAAACAGCCCGTCCTGGAAGTCGTAGCCTTCGCGCACGACGTAGCCGGCGTTGGAATATGCCGCGACGTAGCGATGCTGCAGCTTGTCGTTGTCGAGCAGGTACTTGGTCACGCCCGACAGGAACGCGATGTCGGTCCCCTGGCGGATCGGGCAGTACAGGTCGGCCACCGACGCCGTGCGGGTGAAGCGCGGGTCGACGACGATCAGCTTGGCGTTGTTGTGGGCCTTGGCCTCGACCACCCACTTGAAGCCGCAGGGGTGCGCCTCAGCGGCGTTGCCGCCCATGACGGTGATGACGTCCGCGTGCTTGATGTCCATCCAGAGGTTGGTCATCGCACCGCGGCCGAAGGAGGGCGCCAGACTGGCGACCGATGGGCCGTGTCAAACCCTGGCCTGGTTATCGAAGACCAGGGCCCCCATGCTTCGGACCGTCTTGTAGGTGAGCCACGCGGTCTCGTTGGAGGTCGCCGAGGCGCCGAGGAAGCCCATCGTGGTCCAGCGGTTGACCGTGAGGTCGCCGTTCTTGGCCACGAAGTTCTTGTCGCGATCCTCCTTCATCAGCCGGGCGATCCGCTCGAAGGCGAAGTCCCAGGAGACGCGCTTGAACTCCTTGGAGCCGGCCTCGCGGTGCAGCGGGTACTTCGTCCGGGTCTCGGCCTGGATGAAGTCGAGCAGCGCCGAGCCCTTCGGGCAGAGCGTGCCGCGGTTGATCGGGTGGTCGGGGTCGCCCTCGACGTGCATCACCGCAGAGCGGGCGTTCTTCGACTTGTCGCCGAGGCTGTAGAGGATGACGCCGCAGGCCACCGAACAGTAGGGGCAGGTGTTACGGGTCTCGCGCATCTGCGCGAGCTTGAAGGGGCGGACCGCCGCCGCCATCGCCGGCTCGAGGCCGCCGAAGCCGAGGGCGCCGAGGGAGCCACCCGCGAGGGCGATGGCGCCACCCTTCAGCAGGCCGCGCCGTGAGACCTGAATCGTCATCCGAGTATCCCGATCAGAGCTGGACTAATTCCAGCATGCTTCCCAGGATTGCCGGCCCGAGGCAAGTGCGGTTCCGTGACACAGATCGGGCGGATATCGCGCTGCAATACGCACGATTTACCAGCTCGTTCAATCCGCTAGCGGAAACCGGAATTATTTCGACGGAATGGCCGGGTTCTGTCCTGACGGCCCCGGGGTGCGGTGGTCGAGGGGTGCCTGCGGCTCGGTGCCCGAGGAGGAGCCGGTGTCGGCGCCCGGCACCTTCCGCTCCCGGTTCTCCGCCGTGGAGTTGCCGCCCGGGTTGGGCGCATCCTTGGCCGCTGATTCCTCGCGCGGCACGGGGGCCTGGCTCCAGCCGTCGTTGGCGCTGCGGCTCTTGTCGCCCATCGCGTCGACGCCCTTGATGTCGCCGGGCTTGGTCTGGGCGTGGCCGGGGGTGCAGGCGAGCGCGAGCGCCAGGGCTGCGGCTGCTGAGAGGAGGCGGGGGAGGAGCACGCGGGGTCCGGGGTTCTGGGCGGGGGCGAGGCGTCGAACGGGTCTCATCCGGCAAACACGCCCCCGCCGCGGGCGGTTCCGATTCCGCGGCGTCGCCGCCCGTCGGTGACGGGCCCTTAACCAAGCTTTGCCATTCTCCCCGTGTCGAACGTGCGTGAGGGTCGGGTGGTGATGGCGAAGCCGCAGATGTCCCGGCCGGGCGAGACGCCGCAGGCGCAGCCACCCCTGAACCCGAGCGTGCGCCGCCACCTCGGCCAGAACCTGCGCAACCTCTACGCCGACACCCTCTCCGCCCCGGTGAGCGAACGCCTCGAAGCGCTGATCGCGCAGCTGGACCGGCCGAAGGGGTGAGCACGACTTAGGGGAGGGAGGCGGAGCCTGCGGTGCGAGCCGCCGCGTCGTCCGCTTCCCACACCGCGCCCACATGCGAGACCGTACGCCACGAGGACACGCGCCCCGCGCGGCGCTTGCGCGTGCCGTCTGCTCGGCGCGGTCAGTTCGCCCGGGCGACCTCGACGAGGTTGTCCGAGAAGGACGGCGCGTGGCCCATGTCGGTGAAGGCGCCCGACGAGATGCTGTTGACCGTGCCCTCGTTGAGCTGGCGCCAGTAGCCCAGCGTCGCGACCACGATGCCCGCCTTCACGTCGTCGGTGATGCGGGCCACGCCCTTGAACGCGCCGCGGTCGTTGGCGACCCGCACCCGGTCGCCGTCCCGGATGCCGCGGGCGTCGGCGTCGGCTTGGCTGATCATCACGAACTGCTCGCCCTGGCCCTTCTGCTTGTCCTCCATGTTCGCGTAGCAGGAGTTCAGGAAGTAATGGCTCTTGGGCGAGACGATGTTGAGCGGGAAGCGCTTGGCGAGCTCCGGGTCGTTGGTGTGGGATTCCCGCGGGCCGAGGTAGTCGGGCAGCGGATCGAGCGCCTCGCCGGGCTGGAAGCCTTCGTACATCTGCCGGAACGGCGGGGCGACGAAGTTCGTGGCGCCCTCCACCTTCAGCATGCACTTGCCGGTCGGCGTCGGGAAGTTGCCCTCGCGGTGGGGCGCCCGGTCGTCCGGCGTGCCGACCTTCAGGCGGGCGAAGCCGTGCTCGCGCATGTACTGGAGGTCGATGCCCTCGCAGGCCGGGGCGTTCCAGTCGACGTAGTGCTCCAGGCACTCCGTGTCGGTCCACTTGAAGTTCTCTTCCTCGAAGCCGAGCCGGGCCGCGAGCCGGCGGAAGATCTCGTTGTTCGGGATCGCCTCGCCGGGCGCGTCCGCGCACTTGGTGTTGTAGGTGAGATAAAGGTGGCCCCAGGAGAGGATCATGTCCTCCATCTCCGCGCCCATCGTCGCCGGCAGCAGGATGTCGGCGTAGGACGCCGTGTCGGAGACGAAGTGCTCGGCCGAGACCATGAACAGGTCCTCGCGCATCAGCCCTTCGACGACCTTGTCGGTCTCGGGCGCCTGCGTGACGGGGTTCGAGTTCCAGCACATCATCGACAGGATCGGCGGGTCGAGCTTCAGCTCGCCGGTGAGCGCGCGCCCGATCTGCAGGTTCGAGACGACGCGGGTGCCCTCCGGGATCAGGTCGGGCCGGCACATCACGTCGAACTTGTAGGGGTGCTCCCACACGCCGAACTGGGTGACGCCGCCGCCGACGTGGCGCCACGCGCCGGTCAGCGCCGGGATGCAGGTGACGGCGCGGATGGTCTGGCCGCCGCCGTAATGCCGCTCCAGCGCCACGCCCATGCGGATGCCGACCGGCTGCTCGGTCGCCATCTCGCGGGCGAGCGTGCGGATGTCTTCCGCCGAGACGCCGGTGATCGCGGCGGCCCATTCCGGCGTGCGGGTGCTCGCCCGCTCCTTCAGCTCCTCGAAGCCGACCGTGTGATTGTCGACGTAGTCCTGGTCGACGAGGCCTTGGGCGATGATGGAATTGATCAGCGCCATGGCGAGCGCGCCGTCGGTGCCGGGCTTCGGCGCGATGTGCCAGTCGGCGGCCTTCGCGGTGCGCGAGGCGTAGGCGTCGATCACGACGACCTTGGCGCCCTTCTTCTGGGCGTCCTTGACGATGGCCCAATGGTGCAGGTTCGTGCTGACCGAGTTGCAGGCCCAGATCACGATGTACTTCGAGTGGATGTAGCTGTCCGGGTCGAGGCCCGCCGTCGGGCCGACGGTGAGGAGCCAGGCCGTGCACGAGCCCTCGCCGCAGAAGGTGCGCTCGGTGACGGTGGCGCCCATGCGGTTGAAGAAGGCGTCGCCGCCGTTCAGCCCGTGCACGAGGCCCTGGTTGCCGAGGTAGCTGTAGGGCGCGATGGCCTGCGGGCCGTGACTGTCGATGATCGCCTTCCAACGGGTGACGATGGTGTCCAGCGCCTCGTCCCAGGTGATGCGCGCGAACTGCTTGGAGCCCTTCGGGCCGACCCGCTTCATCGGGTAGAGCAGCCGGTCGGGATGGTAGTGGCGCGTCTCGTAGTCCTTCAGCTTCACGCAGAGAGTGCCGCGGGTCATCGGGTGGTCCGGGTTGCCCCGCACGCCGAGCAACTCGCCGTCACGCACCTCGAACAGCATCGAGCAGGTGTCCGGGCAGTCGTGCGGGCAGCCGCCGAAGAAGGTCTCGGTCAGGCTCTCGGCCTCGGCGACGATCAGGGAATCCGGCTTGACGATCTCGTTCATGGTTCCTCCACGGCCGGGCGTCCCGCTTTATTGTTCCAGCGAGCGGACCCGGTTCGCCCACAGGATGCACGGAAGTGCAAACAATTCCAATCTCCGTTCCCACCTGCGCCTCGGGGACCGCCTATGTCGCGGCGACTGGGCGGCGTAGGCTGGCCGCGCTCCGCCGCGAGACTGCAGGACTTCGCATGCCCCTCGATCCCGCCCTCGCCGACCGCATCGCGGCCTCCGTCGCGCACGGGTTCGCCGAGCAGGTCGCGCACACGCAGGCGCTGGTGCGGTTCGGCTCGACCCGCGGCGCCGAGCACGCGATTCAGGACTTCGTGCTCGGCGCGTTTCGCGCCCGCGGCTACGCGACCGAGCGGTTTGCCATCGACGCCGCCGCGATCGTGGGCCATCCCGGCGGGGCGAGGGTCGCGGACGGGCATTCCGAGGCGCCGATCGTGGCGGGCCTCCACCGGCCGCGGGGCGTGGGCGGACGCTCGCTGATCCTGCAGGCGCATGTCGACGTGGTGCCGCCCGGCCCCCTCGACCTGTGGACGCACCCGCCCTTCGATCCGGTGATCGACGGCGACTGGCTATACGGGCGCGGCGCCGCCGACATGAAGGCGGGGCATGCGGCCAACCTGTTCGCCCTCGACGCGCTGCGGCGGATCGGCCTGCAGCCCGCCGCCGCCGTGACGATCCTGTCGGTGGTCGAGGAGGAATCCACCGGCAACGGCGCGCTCGCGGCGCACCTGCACGGCTACCGCGCCGACGCGGTGCTGATCCCCGAGCCGATGGACGAGGCTCTGGTGCGGGCCAACACCGGCGTGCTGTGGTTCACGGTCGAGGTGCGCGGGCGGCCGGTGCATGTCCGCGCGATGGGCGCGGGCGCCAACGCCATCGACGCGACCTACCGGGTGATCGGCGCGTTGCGCGACCTCGAGGGGCGCTGGAACGCCGACCGGGCCGGCCGGCCGCACTTTTCGGACGTGGCGCACCCGATCAACCTCAACGTCGGCCGGATCGAGGGCGGCGACTGGAACTCGTCGGTGCCGGCCTGGTGCCGCGTCGGCTGCCGGATCGCGCTCTATCCCGGCACGCGCGCGGCGGACGCGGCCGCCGAGGTGGAGGCGGCGGTCGCCGCCTTCGCCCGCGCCGACCCGTTCCTCGCCGACGCCCCGCCGCGGGTCACCTTCGACGGGTTCTTCGCCGAGGGCTACGTGCTGGAGCCGGGCTCGGAGGCGGAGGGCGTGCTCGCCGCCGCCCACCGCCGCGCGACCGGAGCGGAGCTGACCGGCATCATGGCGCCCTGCTACCTCGATACGCGGGTGCACGCCCTCTACGAGCAGGTGCCGGCGCTCTGCTACGGCCCGGCCAGCGAGAACATCCACGGTTTCGACGAGCGCGTCAGCCTGCGCTCCGTCCAGCGCATCACCACGGCGATGGCGCTGTTCGTTGCCGAATGGTGTGGGACGGAACGTCTTGAGGCGGGCGGCTGAGGCTTCGTTCGAAGCAAGGCGCGGATCGCAAAAACCCGCGTTTTCGCACCCTCGCCGTCATCCCGGGGCGCCAGAGGCGAGCCCGGGATCCAGAACCGCAGGTCGTTCTCCTGATTGCGCCGTCGGCGGCTCTGGATCCCGGGCTCTGCCGCGCAGCCCCGGGATGACGGGGAGGATCGGCTCAGGCGGCGCGGACGGTGGCGAGGAAGCGATCGACTTCCGCCGCCAGGTGCTCGGACTGGCGCGAGAGCTCGGAGGCGGCGCCCAGCACCTGGCTCGCCGCCGCGCCGGTCTCCTC
>NZ_BPQG01000034.1 GCF_022179125.1 Methylobacterium cerastii | reverse complement strand
TGTGCGAACGGTATAATCGCCTAACGAATACGCCCTGCGGACCGCCCGTGCCGAGGCGGTTCGCAACGAGGCGATGCGCGCGGCGCGGAACGTCGCGGCCGACCTCGGGCAGTTCGGCCGCGGGGCGCGGCAGGTGCTCGGCATCCTGGCCGGCCTGTCGGAGATCCGCAGCAAGGATGCGCGGGCGTGCACGGCCTACCTCGCGACGGTGGTCGGCCAGGTGCCCGGCTCGTTCTTCTTCGGCGTCGCCGACGCGGATGGAAAGATCCGGTGCAACACCCTCGGCTCGCCGGTCGGGGCCTACACGGTCGCCGACCGGTCCTACTTCCAGGATGCGATGCGTTCCGGCGGGTTCGCCATCGGGCAGGTCGTGTCCGGGCGGGTCACCGGCCGGCCCACCATCCAGTTCGCGCAAGCCATCCCCGACGACGACGGCGACGGGCGGCCCGACGGCATCGTCATCACCAGCATCGACCTGTCCTACCTCGCGGCCCGACAGGCCAATGCCGGGCTGCCGCCCGATGCCGCGCTCACCGTCGCCGACCCCAACGGCACGATCCTGGTACGCTTGCCCGATCACGAGGCGTGGGCGGGCAAGCCGCTTCCTCCGGCTTACTGGAAAGCCCTGACGGATCACCGCGGCACCGTCGCCGACCTGCCGGGGTTGCGCGGCAACCAACGGATCACGGCGGTGGCCGGAGGTTCGCCGGAGGACCTCGAAACCATGACGGTGGCGGTGGGCCTGTCGTCGGCCAGCGCTTTCGCGGACATCGACGCCGCGACCCGCCGCGGGATCGTGCTGATCGGCCTCGGTGCGATCCTCGCCGTCGTCGCCGCGCTGATGGCCGGACGGGTCTTCATCCGCCGGCCGGTGCGACGCCTGCTCGCGGCGGCCAGCGCCTGGCGGGCCGGCGAGCTGGGGACCCGGACCGGGATCTCCGGACCCGGCGAGTTCGGCCGGCTCGGGGAAGCGTTCGACGCCATGGCCGCGTCGCTGCAACGGCACGAGGGCGAGCTGCGCGAGGAGGTCGCGCGCAGCCGCGTCCTACAGGAGCGGCAGACGATGATGCTGCACGAGCTGAACCACCGCGTCCGCAATACCCTGACCACCGTGCAATCCCTGGCGCGGCAGACCCGCCGCGACGACGACCGGGGCGAACGGCTGGAGGGGCGCATCCTCTCGCTGTCCAAGACCCACGACCTGCTGTCGCGCGACGACTGGGGCGGCGCCTCGCTGCGGACAGTGCTGGAAAACGAACTCGCCCCCTTCCGGGACGACCAGGCCCATCGCTTCGACCTGGAGGGCACCGACCTCGACCTGCCGCCGCGCTACGTCCTGGCGCTCGGCATGACGGTGCACGAGTTGACCACCAACGCGGCCAAGTACGGCGCACTCTCGACCGATGCGGGCCGCGTCGAGGTCGCCTGGACCGTCGTCGTCGCCGAGAGCGGCGCGAGGCGGCTCGTTCTGGATTGGCAGGAGAGCGGAGGCCCGCCGGTGCGGGAGCCGGGCAAGCGCGGGTTCGGCACGCGCCTGATCACGGGCGGGATTAGCCGGGAGCTCGGCGGGCTGGTCCGGCTGGACTTCGCCGTCGACGGGTTGCGCTGCAGCCTCGACGTCCCCCTCGACGAGCTGGACCGCTTCACCTCGTTCGGGGGCCTCGCCGACGCGCGGCCGGCCGGGCGGGCCTGAGGGGCCACCCGTCCGCTGGGACGTGGCGTCCCGCCATGTGCGCTGCCTCACCGCGCCGACGGCGGCGGCCGGCTTAGCCGTTCTCGATGAACACCAGCATCCACGACGTCAGCGCACCGATCTTTGTCAACGCGCTTCGCAACATGAGCGCCTGGCTCGACAAGGCGGCCTCGGAGAAGCCGGAGGCCGACCTGCTCCTCGCCCGCCTCGCCCCCGACATGAAGCCGTTGCCGGCCCAGTTCCAGATGGCGTCCGACAGCGCGAAGAACGCGATGGCGCGGCTCGCCGGGATCGAGGCGCCGGCGATGCCGGACGTCGAGGCGAGCTTTGCCGAGCTCAAGCAGCGCTGCGCCCGGACCATCGCCTTCGTCGAGGGAATCGAACCGGCGACGCTGGCATCCGCCGCGGAGCGCGAGGTGGAGCTGAAATTCCCGAACGGCTCGGGATACCGCTTCACCGGGCAGACCTACCTCACCGGGTTCGCGCTCCCGAACTTCTTCTTCCACGTCACCACCGCCTACGCGATCCTGCGCGGGGCCGGCGTGAGCCTCGGCAAGCCGGACTTCCTCCAGCATCTCGGGCCGCCGAACATCCAGGCGGCGAAGTAGGCGACGCACCGGGTGTCGGACATCGTGCACATCAGGTCGGGAGCGCCGCAAGTTCCGGGCGCGCCGGCTTCAAGCCGGGTCCGTCGTCGGCGATGCCGCGGAACTCGGGGCGGTCGAGCCGCTTGGCCTTCCGAGCCGGTGCTCGTGCCGGTCGGGAGGAAGACCATGTCGAG
This sequence comes from Methylobacterium cerastii, assembly GCF_022179125.1. Classification (GTDB taxonomy): domain Bacteria; phylum Pseudomonadota; class Alphaproteobacteria; order Rhizobiales; family Beijerinckiaceae; genus Methylobacterium; species Methylobacterium cerastii. The sequence continues at coordinate 75,676 of NZ_BPQG01000034.1, read as the reverse complement.
CGACACCGATAAGCACCGCGCCCTGCTCGGCGCCCTCAAGGACGCCCAGGGCAAGGGCGACGGCGCCTTCGAGCGGGCCGTCACGAACGCCTTCGAGCATGTCTTCGAGCATCTCGGGCGCCTGAACGACCACGTTTCGCTCGGCGGCCCAGACGGCGAGGATCCGCACCTGAAGGCCGGCGAGTCGCCCACCCTGCGATAGCCCGCGGACCGGAGGGCATCGCGCTGCGAAGGCGCCGATGCCCTCGACTGCGTTCCGGTTACCGGCGCGTCGACGATGTCAGAACTTGCGGATGACCGGGCTCGCCGCGGGAGGCGCGTCCTTGTCCTGATAGATCGGCACGGTGACCCGCAGCCAGCCGCGTGTCTCGAGGCCGGCGTAGTTGCGCTGGATCACGTCCCGCGTGACGTATGCCTGGAGGTTCACCGGCCCGAAATTGTATCCGACGAGTCCGCCGACGGAGACCTGGCCTTGGCGGGCGTAGGAGGGGTCGCCGGTCGGCAGGTCGATCGATCCGAAGGCCACCGGCCCGACCTCCCATTTGCCAAAATGCTTCGTGGCCGTGAGGTCGAGGTTGAGAAAGTCCGGGTAGTACGTGCCGGTGGCCGACCGCGTGTCGAAGAAGGTGCCGTAGAGGACGTTGCCCGTCAGGTTCCAGCCGTCGCCATTGTACGTGATGGCGAAGCGCTGGTGCAGAACCGGATTCTGGATGACGATCTTCGTGTCGCTCGGGAGGTACGCGCCGAGCAGGTAGCTGAAGTTGAGGTCGTGGCCGAGCTTCCAGGCGACCTGGGCGGCAAGCAGCGTCTGCCCGAACCCGCTCTGGTAGGCCGCGCCCCGCGTGCTCGATGCGGTGATGGGCTGCAGCACGACGAATTGCAGCCGTCCGCCGACGATGTCGGCCGGCGTCGCCCAGATGAAGGACGGCAGGTTGACGTTCGAGTCTGTGCCGCGCGGGGCGATGTCCCGCGAGCCGAAGCTCGACGTGTCGATGAAGTAGAGGCCAACGGGCAACGGCGCGCCGGGGGCCTGCCCCACGGTCTGCCCGGGTTGCGCCGAAGAGCCTGCCGTCGCGGGGGCGGCCGCCAGCCCGAAGATCGACGCGGCCACGGCTGCGACCTTCGTCGCCTGCATGAAACCCGCGCTCGTCATTCCACCGATCATGCCAACGTCCATGCCACCCCGTCGTCGGGTCCGCCCGTATGGCATGGCGCCGGAAATCCTGTCGCTCACTTGTGCGCAAGACGAAGCGTTGCACTGCGAGCGTCGCCATCGTGCAACGCTTCGAGCGCTACTCTCAAGCGCCACGTCAGCACAAGCAGACTGAGAGGAACTTAGAAGCAGCCCCTGTGGCGATCCTTGAACTCGGCTTTGAACATATCGCCGGTGAAGAGTTCCCCCTTGGCATCTTCGATGCGAACGTTCGCATGGCCGGCGTCGATCCAGCGGCGGGCGAGTACGACGGCGCTCGCCGCCATCTGGCGCGTCTGTTGGAGGACGCCTTCCTGGGCGTGGGCGGTGATGACGTAGAGCGCGCGTTGCGGGGGAGCATCTGCCATCCCGCGGTTTAAGCCGCGCTCCGCCCACGCCGCTTTCTCACACGTTAAACAATTCTCGTTTTCGGCGGCATCGCCTTCGCCCCGGCGCGCGGGGACGGCTCAGTCGTGCTGCCCGCATCCGCAGCCCGTCGCGTGGGTGCCACCGGGCCAGCGCGAGGCCCGGATCACGCTGCAGAAGTTCCCCTTGCGGAACGCCGGCTCCTTGTCGGCGATGACGTCGGCCTTGACGTTGCCGAAGGTCGTGTCCGGCTTGTGCCGGATGCCGTCGTAGAAGGCCTGGATGATGTCCTCCTTGAAGTCCGGCGTCCGGGGGAAGACCGAGACCACCGCGGCGCGCTCGGCGTCGGAATACTGGTCGTAGGTCAAGCCGAGCACGTCCATCTCGACGCCGGCCGTGACGAGCGCGACCACCGGGTGCATGTGGACCGGGATGCCGGGCGTGGTGTGCAGGGCGATGGCCGTCCACACCGTGTAGACGTCCGCCTCCGGCACGCCGTGCGCCTTCAGGAAGTCGCGCGCCGCGTTGGCTCCGTCGACCTCGAAGCGCGCGTCGGCGCTGCTGTGGTCCGGCATCAGGCCGACGTCGTGGAACATCGCGCCGGCGTAGAGCAGCTCGCGGTCGAAGCGCAGGCCCTGCCGGACGCCGGCCAGCGCGCCGAACCGATAGACCCGGCTTGAGTGGTTGAAGAGCAGGTCGGTCTCGGTGTCGCGCACGAAGGCGGTGATCGCCTTGGCGAGCGCGCTCTCGGGGATGGCGGCGTCTGACGGGGTGCTCATGGCGGATCTCCTTTGCGCGGGGGCGTTCCACGAGCTACGGACCCCCACGCCCGTCAGCAATCGTCTTGACACGACGATCTCTGCCATCGTGCGCGCAGCGTCAGCCATGGAGCCTGCATGGCCCCCCGATCCGTCGCCGTCCTCGCCCTTCCCGGCGTCCAGCTTCTCGACGTGGCCGGACCGCTCGACGTGTTCGCGGAGGCGAACGCCCAGAGCGGCCGGGACGTCTACGCACTCGCTATCGTCGGAACGGAGCCCAGCCCCATCATCACGTCGTCCGGGCGTGGCCTGGTCGCGGATTGGGTCGCGCCAGACGCCGCGCCGGCGCAGTTCGACACCCTCCTCGTCGCCGGCGCACCGCGGATCCGGGAACTGGAGGTTCGGCCCGACCTCTTGGCGTGGCTCGGCCGAGCCGCGGTGGGCTGCCGGCGCTACGGCTCGGTCTGCAGCGGTGCGTTCCTCCTCGGGCAGGCCGGCCTGCTGGACGGCCGCCGTGTGACGACGCACTGGGCCGTGGCGGAGGCTTTGGCGGAGCACTATCCCGCGGCGATCGTCGAGCCCGACGCGATCTGCCTGTTCGACGGGAGGTTGCGGACCGCCGCCGGAGTGACGGCCGGCCTCGATCTCGCCCTGGCGCTCGTGGAGGAGGATCTCGGCGACGAGATCGCACGCCGGGTCGCGGCTCAGCTCGTCATGTTCTTCAAGCGCGGCGGCGGCCAGATGCAGTTCAGCCGCCGCGGGGTGAGCGCCCCGGTCGGACGCTCCGCCCTGCAGGCGGTGCAGCGCTGGATCGCCGCCCACCCCGCGGAGGACCACGGCGTCGAGCGCCTCGCCGAACGGGTCGGGATGAGCCCGCGCCACTTCGCGCGCCTGTTCCGGGCCGAGACCGGCCTGACGCCCGCGGCCTACGTCGAGACCGTGCGGATCGAGGCCGTCCGCCGCCTGCTCGAAACGAAGGACGCCGCCCTCAAGCAGGTGGCCGACGCTTGCGGCTTCCGCGACGCCGACACCCTCCGGCGCGCATTCGTCCGCCGGGTCGGCACGACGCCGGCCGAATACCGGCGCCGACAGGCGGGGACCTGACCGACGCCTGCCGTCGAAAGGCGTTTTAGGGCGGGGGTTCGGGAAGTAGCCGCCTTCGGTCGGGCACCGCCTCACACGTAGCCCTTGAAGCGGAAGTAACTGCCTCATCGCACGCGATGTCTTCGCGCTACGTGCGTGACACCTGTCTAGGGGCGACGCGGTGCCCGAGCCAGGATTCGCGGTGACAGTCGAACGATGGGGATCGCGTATTTTAAGCGAATTTATAGACAATATGTGCAAAAAGTGCAGAATGAATGTGTCGAACGGCGTCGTCGTGGGCTGCGTCGGCGCAAAAACCAATAAATCTGCGCGGAATGCGCAGGGAGGAGCCCGAGATGCAGATCCCGATCAAGCGGGCGATCGAGGCCGTGCCCGGTGGCATGATGGTGGTGCCGTTGCTCGCCGGGGCGCTCATCGCCACCTTCTTTCCCGGCACGCCGAAGCTTTTCGGCTCGTTCACGGGCGCCCTGTTCTCGGGGGCGCTGACGATCCTCGCCGTGTTCTACGTGTGCATGGGGGCGAGCATCGATTTCCGCGCGACGCCCTACATCGCCAGGAAGGGCGGCACCCTGCTGCTCGTGAAGGTCGGCATCGCCGTGCTTCTGGGCCTGATCTTCGGACGCGTGCTGGGCGAGGCGCCGGTCGCCGCCGGCATGTTCGCGGGCCTGTCCACCCTGGCGGTCGTCGCGGCGATGAACGACACGAACGGCGGCCTCTACATGGCGCTGATGGGCCAGTACGGCCGTCCGCGCGACGTTGGCGCCTACACGGTGATGTCGCTGGAGAGCGGGCCGTTCCTCACCATGGTCACGCTCGGGGTCGCGGGGCTCTCGGCCTTTCCCTGGCAGACGCTGGTCGGGGCCATCCTGCCGCTCCTCGTCGGCATGATCATCGGCAACCTCGACCGTGAGATGCGCGCCTTCCTCGGCCGCGCCATCCCCGTGATGATCCCGTTCTTCGCCTTCGCGCTCGGTGCGGGGCTCGACCTCACCAAGGTCTGGCAGGCGGGCCTTCTCGGCCTCGCGATGGGCGTCGCCGTGGTGGTCGTCACGGGCATCCCGCTGTTCTTCGCGGACCGTCTCACCGGCGGGACCGGGGTCGCCGGGATCGCTGCCGCCTCGACCGCCGGAAACGCGGCTGCGGTGCCCACGATCGTGGCCTCGGCCAACCCGGCCTATGCCGACGCCGCAGGCCCGGCGACGATCCTGGTGGCCGCCTGCGTCGTCGTCACGGCCATTCTCGTCCCCGTGGCGACGGCCTGGGCCGCGCGGCGGTTCGGCGATCCCGTGGAAGCCGAACTCTTGGTGGCCGATCCCGAGCTGGCGCCCGCCGGCCGCGTTCCCGCTTCGGATCGCATGGCCCGCCCGAACCACTCGGCCCGCCCGAACCACTCGGCCGGCCCAGACCGCGTCGCTGGGCGCTGACATGGCCGACCGCTGGCTCATCCTCGCCGACGACCTGACCGGCGCCGCCGACTGCGCCATCGCCTTCGGTCGCCGCGGCCGTGCGGCGGCGGTGAGCTGGGGCACAGCGACTCAGGGCACCGGGACAGGATTCGGCTCTGCGGATCTCCCGGTGTTGTCCTACGATGCCGACAGCCGGAGCCTCTCCGCCGCGGCTGCCGCTCAGCGGCACGCCCAATGCCTGAGGCGCCTCCACGATCCGGACCGGATCCTATTCAAGAAGATCGACTCGACCCTGCGCGGCCAGCCCGCCGCCGAGACCGCCGCAGCGATCCATCACTTGAAGGGCCGGACCGAGGCCGGCCGCGCCGGGACCGTGTTCGGAATCTGCGCCCCGGCCTTTCCGGCCGCCGGGCGCACGACCGTCGGCGGCCGCGTCCACGTCGACGGCCGCCCCCTTGAGGACGCCGAAGTCTGGATGCGTGACCACAGCTACGTGAACGCCGACCTGGCCTTTATGCTGGGCACGGCCGGCGTCGCGACGAAGGCCGTGCCGCTGGCCATGGTGCGCGGCCCGGGCTTCGCGTCGCAGCTCGAGCAGATCGCCGCCGCGGGCGATGTCGTCGCCATCTGCGATGCCGAGACCCAGGAGGATCTCGACTGCATCGCCGCCGCGGGCTTGCGCATCGCCGCCGCGGGCCTGTCATCGTTCTTCGTCGGCAGCGCCGGCCTCGCGCACGCCCTTGCCGCGGTCGAGGCGAGTCCGCCGCTCGCGCCGTTGCGGATTGCGCCGCACCGTGGCGGCAGCTTGATCGTGGTGGGATCGCTCGCGGCAGCCTCCCGCGCGGCCACCCGCAAGCTCGCCGCCCTGGACGGCGTCGTCCACCTGCCCGTTCCGTCCGAGACCCTCCTGCGCGATCCCGGCGACTTGGCCGCCTCGCTCGCGCATGTCGAGATCGCGATCGCCGCCGGGCACGACGTCCTGGTCGAGATCGCGATGGAGGGCGTTCCCGACATGGCCCTCGGCCCCCGCCTCGTGCAAACCCTGGCCGACGCGCTCGCGCCGTTGGGTTCCGGGATCGGCGCGTTCGCGGCCACCGGGGGTGAGACCGCCTCAGCCCTCCTGTCGCGCTTCGGAGTCGAAGGCATCCGCCTTGTCGACGAGATCGAGCCCGGCGTGTCCCTCGGCCTCACGCTCGGCCGCCTCGCCATCCCCGTCGCGACGAAGGCGGGCGCCTTCGGCGACGCCGACAGCCTCATCCGCATCCGCGAGCGCTTGCGTGCGGTCCGCATCGAAGGAAGCTTCTCATGATACGTCCGACCATCGCCATCACCATGGGTGATCCGGCCGGCATCGGCCCCGAGATCATCATGAAGGCGCTCGCCCACGCCGAGGTCCAGGCCCTGTGCCGTCCGCTGGTCGTCGGCGATGCCGGGCGACTCCGGCAGGCGGGCGAGATCGTCGGATCGCGGGTGCCGGTCGATGCCCTGACGGAGGTCGGCGAGGCCGACTTCGACACGGGGGCGGTGCAGTGCATCGACCTCAAGGTCGTCCCCGCCGACCTGCCGTTCGGGCAGGTTTCTCCGGTCGGCGGCGAGGCGGCCTACCAGTTCATCGCCAAGGCGGTCGAGCTGGTGCAGGCGGGCGAAGCCGGCGGGATCTGCACCGCGCCCCTGTCCAAGGAGGCGCTGCATGCCGCCGGCCACAAGTTCCCCGGCCACACCGAGATGCTGGCCCACCTGACCGGCACGCCGGAAGTCTCGATGATGCTGGTCTCGCCCAAGCTCCGGGTGATCCACGTCACGACGCATATCGGCCTCATCGACGCGATCGCGAAGATCGAGCCCGGCCTGGTCGAGCGCGTGATCGCGCGGGGGCATGCCGTGCTGGTGAAGGCCGGCATCGCGAACCCGAAGATCGGCGTCTGCGCGATCAACCCGCATGCGGGCGAGAGCGGCCTGTTCGGCCACGGCGAGGAGGCGGAGAAGATCACGCCGGCGGTCGAGGCCTGCCGGGCCAGGGGGTGGGACGTGCGCGGCCCGCTGCCCGCCGACACGCTGTTCTTCCTCGCCGGCCGCGGCGACTACGACATGGTCGTCGCGATGTACCACGATCAGGGTCACGGCCCGATCAAGGTGCTGGGTCTCGAGGCCGGCGTGAACATCACCGTGGGCCTTCCGGTGATCCGCACCTCGGTCGATCACGGGACCGCCTTCGACATCGCCGGCAAGGGCGTCGCCGACGAGCGCAGCCTGATGGAGGCCCTGCGGCAGGCGGTCGACCTCGCTCCAAAGGCGGCGCCGGCTTCTACATAGCCAGCCGATCCACCCTCGGGCATGATGGGCCCTTCGCTCGGTCGGAGCGGAGGGCGGATCGGGCGCACCGGATCATCTCGGTAGGGTCGTCGTCCTCATGTCGATGCGGAGCAAGGCGCGTCAGGCGCTGCTGCTGGAGGCGCTGAAGCTCGGCGAGATCGACGTCGACGACGTCGCCGCCCGCCTGGACGTTTCGGCCTCAACGGTCCGGCGCGACCTCCAGGTCCTCTCCGCCACCCGGGCCGTCCGCCGGACCTACGGCGGCGCGATCCTCGCCGGGCACCCGGTCGAGACGACCTTGGCCGAGCGCTTGGCCGTGAACGGGCCCGAGAAGCTCGCCATCGCCCGCAAGGCGATCACGCTGGTCGAGGATGGCGACACGCTGATCCTCGACGCCGGCTCCACGGTCGCCGCGTTCGGGCAGTTGCTCGCCAAGCGCCGCCTGCGCATCGTCACCAACAACCTCGCCCTGCTCCCCGCCCTCGCCGAGGCGCCGGGGATCGAGCTCGTGGTCCTGGGAGGCGCCCTGCGGGCCACCAGCATGAGCACGGTCGGCCCCCTCGCCGTCGAGGCGCTTCGCCTCATGACCGCGGATCACGTCGTCCTCAGCGCCGACGGGGTGGTGGCGGGTCGCGGCCTCTGCGAGGCGAGCCTCGATCAGGTAGCCCTCAAATCCCTGATGATGCGCCAAGCGAACGGGGTGATCGTACTCGCCGACGCGAGCAAGCTCGGCCGGGCCGAGCAGAACGCCTGGGCGGCGCTTCCGCGACGGTGGACACTGGTTACGACGTCGGACGCGCCGAGGGATCAGGTGCAGCGCCTCGCGGATGCCGGCGCCGCCGTCCTCGTCGGCCAAAGCGCGTCGCGCAAGCTCTGACCGTCCCGCCGCCGCGCCCTCACGGCATGACGGGCGGATGGTAGGTCAACGTGAAGGCCAGGGCCCAGAGCAGGAACAGCACCAGCGGCAGGTGGACGATGAGCTGAAGGAAGCTGAAGCCGACGATGTCCCGCGCCTTCAAGCCGATGATGCCGACCAGCGGCAGCATCCAGAACGGGTTGATCAGGTTCGGCAGCGCTTCGGCGGCGTTGTAGATCATCACCGCCCAGCCGAGGTGGACCTTCAGCTCGTTGGCCGCCTGGAGCACGTATGGCGCTTCGAGCAACCATTTGCCGCCGCCCGAGGGGACGAAGAAGCCGAGGATCGCCGAGTAGACGCCCATCGTCAGCGGGAAGGTGCCTGCGGTGTTGAGGTTGACGAAGGCATGGGTGATCGCATCTGACGCCGAGGCGCCGGCCGCGTTCTTCGGCACCGTCAGCATCCCGCTGATCGCCGCGTAGAGCGGATACTGGATCAGGATGCCCGCGATCGCCGGCACCGACTTCGAGACGGCCACGAGGAAGCGCTTCGGCCGCCAGTGCAGCAGCAGGCCGAGGGTGAGGAACAGCAGGTTGTAGGTGTTGAGGTTCGAGATCGCGACGATCCACGACTGGCGGGTGAATTCCTGCACGATCCAGCCGCCGGCGATCACCACGAGGAGGATCGTCAGGAGCGGCGAGTGCTCCAGCCACTCGCCCGGCTGGCGCGGCGGCGGGATGTCGGTCGATTCGCGGCTCACGTCGACGCCCAGGGTCTCGGCGGTGACGGCCGTCGCCCCGCGCGGCGCCGAGGCGTAGGCGATCGCCACCGAGACGACGAACAGGATTGCCGCGATCAGCATCGACTGCCACAGGAAGATGGTCTCGCTGAACGGGATCACGCCGGAAATTGCGAGCAGACTCTTGGTCAGGCTCGCAGGGTTGGCCTGGAGTTGCGCCGCCGACGAGCTGAGACCGAGCGCCCAGGTCGCGCCGAGCCCGAGATAAGCCGCCGCGCCCGCGGCCCGGTAATCCATCCGCAGGTCCGTCCGCCGGGCGAGCGCCCGAACCAGCAGGCCGCCGAAGATCAGGCTCAGGCCCCAGCTGAGGAACGACGAGAGCATCGTCGCCCCCGCCACGAACCCGACCGCCCCGCGACCGGTCCGGGGCACCTGCGCCATGCGCTCGATCAGCGCCCGCACCGGTGGCGAGACCGCCACGACGTAGCCGCCGATGGTGACGAAGGCCATCTGCATGGTGAAGGGGATCAAGCTCCAGAAGCCATCGCCGAAGCTCTTGGCGACGGACGCCGCCGGCGCGCCGTTGGCCAAGACGCCGAGGGCGACGATCACCACCGCGATGGCGACGAAGATGAAGGCGTCCGGAAACCAGCGCTCGGCCCAAGCGGTGAAGCGGATGCCGAGACGTTCGAGCGTTCCGGACGCCGGCGACGTGCCGGGATCGGTTGCCGGCACAGGCTTGGAGGGAACAGGCTTGGACAGGGATGGATCAACGGGCGCGATCGCCATGGATGTCCTCTGAGCTTCGGCTCTCCGCGGCCGAAGCCGCAACGATGACACGCCCGTGCTCGACCTCGAAAACGGGCCCTGTTCAAGATCGTGACAGCCGGCCGCGATCGTGGAGGCTGTCGGCTCGCCCGAGGCCCACCGCGTCACGGCAGGCCACGTCGTCCAATACCTATCGCACGCGCTGGGGCGGTCCCTTACGTCAGCGATCGAGATGGCGATTGAAGAAGGACGCGATCTCTTCGAACGCCTCCTTCACCTCCGGGACGCGATCGTCCCGGTAGAATTGCGCGTGCGACTGCCCCTCGAAGACCTGGAGCGCGGCCTCGACCCCGGCCTGCCGGAGCTTGCGGTGCATCCGGACGGTGTTCGAGAGGAGGAGGTCGCGCGTGCCCGTCGTCAGGATCGTCGGCGGGAACCCGCGCACGTCGCCGTTGATCGGCGAAAGCAGGGGATCGGCGAGGTCGTGCCCCGCGGCGTAGAATTTCGTGGCCGCGTCACAGAAGCCGGTCGGCGAGACCAACACGTTGTCCACCATCGCGTTGGTCTGGAACGAGTCGCCGCGTTGCGTGGCGTCCGACATCGGCGTGCCGGGTGCGATCGCTCCGGGCATCGGGAGGCCCTCCGCCTTGGCCCGCAGCATCATCTCGAGGGTCAACGCGCCGCCGGCCGAGCTTCCGAAGACTGCGATCCGGCCGGGGGCGGTGGTCCGAAGCACGGCCTTGTAGACCGTCATGCCGTCGTCGAGCGCTGCCGGAAAGAACGCCTCCGGCGGCATCCGGTAGTCGACCGCGATCACTGTCATCCGGCCGAAGCCGGCCAGGAGCATCGCCTCCGGCAGGGCGGCCTCGCGAGGGTTGAGGACGTAGCAGCCGCCGTGGACGTGGATCGCGATCCGATCCCGGTTCGCGGCGGGAATGTCGGTCGGGGTGATCGTGTACGCCCGCACGCCGTCGATCGTCGTCGGCGCCACGCTCACCCGCAGGCGCTCCGACATCGGCCCGATCTGCGGGGCGACGAGGGTCGCGAAGCCGTCCGAGAGTTGCTTCCAGCCGTCGGGCGTCGTCGGCGGCTTGTCCCAGTTCGTCCGCAGCGGCTGGGCGATGATCGCCTGCAGGGCCGGGCTCACGGTGTCGGGCACCGGGATCGTCTTGGCCGGCACCTCGCGGGGCGAAGGCGGCGCGGCTTGAGCCCAGGCTGCAGACGGGCCCGCGAGGCAGGCGAGGATGGCGGCGGTCATGAAGCGCATGCGGTGGGTCCTGCGATAGAACACGGTCAGGTTCTCGCATCCTCAGGCGAGCCGGCGTCCATCGTGCGTGAGGAGGCGAGCGCCGGCTCGATCCGCAAGCCGGTAGCTTGGTCGAAGAGGTGGATGTGGGCTGCGGGAAACGAGACCCGGATGGCGTCGCCCACGGGCGCGCCGTTGGCGACCTTGAGCGTCAGCGACGCTTCGCCCGGGCGTCCGGCATGCACCAGCATCTCGGAGCCCAGAAGCTCCACGACCTCGACCGGCCAGGCCATGCCCGTTGCGTCGAGCGCGACGTGTTCCGGCCGGATGCCCAGGACCACCCGGTGGCCGTCGGGCCGGTCGAACCGCCAGGGCCCGAGCGCGACGTCGGCGTCCGCCACCCGCACCGTCGTGCCGTCGCGCCCGAGGGTGCCGGGGAGTAGGTTCATCGCCGGCGAGCCGATGAAGCCCGCGACGTAGGTGTCGGCCGGGCGCTCGAACACCTCCGTCGGCGTCGCCAGCTGCACCGGCACGCCCTGGTGCATCACGAGCAACCGGTCGCCCAGCGTCATCGCCTCGACCTGATCGTGGGTGACGTAGAGGCTCGTCACCTTCAGCCGGCGCTGGAGGCGGCGGATTTCGCCGCGCATCTGCACCCTCAGCTTCGCGTCGAGGTTCGACAGCGGCTCGTCGAACAGGAACAGCTTCGGGTCGCGCACGATGGCGCGCCCCATGGCGACGCGCTGGCGCTGGCCGCCGGACAACTGGCGCGGCTTGCGATCAAGCAGCGCTTCCAGGCCCAAGAGGGCCGAGGCCGCGTCGACCTTCGCCCGGATCTCGGCGCGGGGAAGGCCGCGGATCTTCAGTGCGTAGGCCATGTTCTCTAACACGCTCATATGCGGGTACAAGGCGTAATTCTGGAACACCATCGCGATGTCGCGCGCCGACGGGTCGAGGTCCGTGACGTCGCGCCCGTCGATCAGGACGCGCCCGGCGGTCGGCGTCTCGAGGCCCGCCACGATGCGCAGGAGGGTGGATTTTCCGCAGCCCGACGCGCCGACGATGACGAGCATCTCGCCGTCCGCCAGGGCGAGGTCGACGCCCTTCAGGATTTCATTGTCGCCGAAGCTCTTGCGCAGGCCGTCGAGTCTCAGGCCCGCCATCACTTGTCACCCTCCGTCAGGCCCTTCACGAACCAGCGCTGCATGACGAGCACCACCGCGACCGGCGGGATCAGCGCCAGCACCGCCGTCGCCATGACCTTGTTCCATTCGGTGGCGGTGTCGACGCCGACCATCTTGACGATGCTGATGACCACCGTGTCGAGCTTCGGATCGGTCGCGACCAGCAGCGGCCACAGGTACTGGTTCCAGCCGTAGACGAACAGGATCACGAACAGGGCCGCGATGTTGGCGCCCGAGACCGGGATCAGGATGTCCCGCAGGAAGCGCAGGGGGCCGGCCCCGTCCATGCGCGCCGCCTCCACGAGCTCGTCCGGAACCGCGAGGAACGTCTGCCGGAACAGCAGCGTCGCCGTGGCGGAGGCGACGAGGGGAATCGTCAGCCCCGTGAAGCTGTTGATGAGGTCGAGGGAGGACATGACCTGGAAGGTCGGGATCAGCCGCACCTCCACCGGGAGCATCAGCGTCAGGAAGATCAGCCAGAAGGCGGTCATGCGGAAGGGGAAGCGGAAGAAGGTGACGGCGTAGGCCGAGGGCAGCGACAGGGCGATCTTTCCGAACGCGATCGCCAGCGCCATCGCGGCCGAGACGAGCAGCGAGCGCCACACCGGCCCGGCCCCCGCCGACCCGTTCACCAGCACGTCGCGGTAGACGCCGAGGCCGGAGAGGCTCGGGACGAGCGAGACCTCGCCGCGGGCGATCGCGGCCGAATCCTGGGTCGAGCCCGCGACGGCGATCCAGATCGGCAGGGCGAACAGCAGGATCGCCAGGATCAGCACGGCATGCGGGATCAGGGCGGGCATCCTCCGGCGCATCAGGTGGCGGCCTTTCGCCCGAGGAACCGGAACTGCAGGGCGCAGAGGACGATGACGCCGGCCATCAGCACCACGGACTGCGCGGAGGACGAGCCGACGTTCGCGTTGACCACGCCGTCGAGGTACACCTTGAGGACGAGCGTCTGGGTCGACTGGCCCGGCCCTCCGCCGTTCACCGCGTAGACGGTCGCGAAGGTGTCGAAGGCCGCGTAGACGAGGTCGACCACGAGCAGGAAGTAGACCGTCGGCATCAGCAACGGCAGGACGATGGTGCGGAACCGGCGGACGCCGCGGGCGCCGTCGATGCGAGCCGCCTCGATGATCGTCTTCGGGATGGCCTGGAGGCCCGCCAGGAAGAAGATGAAGTTGTAGCTGACCTGCTTCCAGGCGGCGGCCAGCACCACGAGCGCCATGGCCTGCGTGCCGTCGAGCTTGTAGTCCCAGGCGATCCCGATCCGGTTCAGCCAGGCCCCGACGAGGCCGATCTGCGGGTGGAACATCAGCACCCACAGCACCGCCGCCATGGCCGGCGCCACCGCGTAGGGCCAGATCAACATCGTGCGGTAGAAGGCGCGCCCGCGGATCTCGGTGTCGGCCAGGACCGCGAGCACCAGCGCCACGCCCATCGCGATGGCGGTCACGCAGGCGCAGAACACCAGCGTCCGCCCGATCGCGGCGAGGTAGAGCGGATCGCCGAACAGGTCGGCGAAGTTGTCGAGGCCGACGAACTCGGTGCTGGTGCCGAAGGCGTCCTCGCGCTCCAGGCTCGACGTGATCGCCTGGAGGGCCGGCCACAGGAAGAAGACGCCGGTCAGCACCAGTTGCGGCAGGATCAGCAGCGCCGGGAGCACCCGGCCTGGGAACAGCGTCCGTCGTTCCATGTGGGGAGTGCCTTGGTCGGGACTGCCTTGCGCCGGTCCGCCGCGTCAGCCGCGCGCGGATTTCTGGAAGTCGCGCAGCACGCGGTTCCCGCGCGCGACGGCGCCGTCCATGGCCGATTGCGCGGTCTGCTGGCCCTGGAGCGCCTTCTCGATCTCCTCGTAGAGGATCGCGCGGATCTCCGGCAGGCGGCCGAGGCGCAGGCCGCGCGAGTTCGGGGTCAGCTCCCCGCGGGAGAGCTGCCGCGCCGGAACGTCGGTGCCGGGATTCCTGTCGAAGTAGCCCGCCTGCTTCGTGGCCTCGTAGCCGGCCAGCGTCACCGGGACGTAGCCGGTGTTCTGGGCGTAGAGGGCGACCTGCTCGGGCTTCGCGAGGAAGGCGTAGAAGGCCGCAACGCCCTTGTACTCGGCCTCGCTGCGCTTGGGCGCCGTCATCGCCCACAGGCTGGCGCCCCCGATGATCGAGTTGTTCGGCCGCGGGTTCAGCGCCGGCTCGGTCGGCAGGAAGGCCTCGGCGTACCGGAACTTGGCGTTCTTGACGATGTCGGCGCGGCCCGAGGACGAGCCGAAGCCGATCGCGGCCTGCCCGGAATAGAAGACCGCGTCGGGCGCGCCGTCGCGGCCGGCATACTTGAAGGCGCCGTCCTTCGAGAGGTCGAGGAAGCGCTGGAGCTGATCGACGAAGGGCTTGGTGTTGATGAGCAGTTCCGCGCCGAGGCCGTCATAGCCGTCGTTCTCGGTGGCGTAGGCGAGGTTCTGGATCGCGGCGTATTCCTCGAACTGGATCCAGGTCATCCAGGCCGAGGTGCTGGCGATGGGCGTGGCCGCCTTCGACGCGAGGGTGCGGGCCGCCTTGGCGAAGTCGTCGTAGGTGGCCGGCGGCTTGTCCGGGTCGAGCCCCGCCTTCTCGAAGGCGTCGCGGTTGTACCACATCACCGCCGTCGAGGAGTTGAACGGCATCGAGGCGAGCTTGCCGTCGGGCAGGCTGTAGTATCCACGCACGCCGGGGATGTAGGCCTTGGGATCGAGGGCGAGGCCGGTCTCCTCCGCGAGCTTCCAGGCCGGCTTGATGGCGGGGCCCGCCTGCAGCATCGTGCCCGTGCCGACCTCGAAGATCTGGACGACGTGCGGCGCCTTGCCCGCGCGGTAGGCCGCGATCGCCGCCGTCAGCGTCTCGGGATAGGTGCCCTTGAACACCGCCTCAAGGGTGACCTCGGACTGGCTCGCGTTGAAGTCGCGCGTCAGCCGCTCGACCTCCTCGCCGTTCGCGCCCGACATCGCGTGCCAGAGCACGATGGGCGTCCTGTCCGCGGCCGAGACGGAGGCCGAGGGGCGAAGCGCCGTCCACGCGGCGAGGCCGCCGACGCCGGCCAACAGGACGCGACGATCCATCCAAAACCCTCCCGGCGGCGGGATCGACCTGCCCGTTGACGTCGGGCTTGAAGCGCGATCCCGCGGCGGCATCGCACCGGACGGCGCGACGCTCGTGCATTCATCATGCACGGACCGGCGAACGGAATAAAGCGCCCCGCGGCGCGGTCCCGTGATTTGGCCTCGGACCTCCGAGGTGCCGTCCCGGTCGGTTTGCCGACTTCACGTCCGCGCTCGGAGGCGACATCGGCTCATCCCGCATCGCAGCACCCGCTCGCAACGATCGATTGGTTTCATTGCTGTATTCCGTTGGCTTCTCAAGACGCCGCGACGCTTGACGCTGGGATGTCGGGCGTGCCCTCCTGGGTTCAACAATAACCGATCTCGGAGGACCGCCCGCCATGGCCTCGACCCGGTGCTGCATCCTCACGGCCGCGCTCGGCCTCGCCATCTCGGCGGGCTCCGCGTTCGCCGAGCCGATCCACGTCAAGGTCGGCATCCTCAACGACATGTCCGGCGTCTACGCCGACACCGGCGGCAAGGGCTCCGTCGTCGCCGCCCAGATGGCGGTCGAGGACTTCGCCAAGGTAAACCGGGACGTGCAGGTCGAGGTCGTCGCCGCCGACCATCAGAACAAGCCCGACATCGGCGCCGCCGTGGCGCGACAATGGTACGACCGCGACGGCGTCGACGCGATCCTCGACGTTCCCACCTCCTCGGTGGCCCTGGCGGTCAGCCAGGTCACGCGCGAGAAGAACAAGGTCTTCATCGATTCAGGGGCCGGGACCACAGAGCTGACGGGTAAGCAGTGCTCGCCGAACACGATCCAGTGGACCTACGACACCTACGCCCTGTCGCACGGCACGGCCGGCGCCATGCTCGAGCGCGGCGGCGACGCGTGGTACTTCCTCACCGCCGACTACGCGTTCGGCCTCTCCCTGCAGAACGAGGCCACCGCGGTGATCGAGAAGGGCGGTGGCCGCGTCCTGGGTTCGGCCCGCGTGCCGTTCCCCGCCACCGATTTTTCGTCGTTCCTGCTTCAGGCGCAGTCCTCGGGCGCGAAGGTGGTCGGGCTGGCCAACGCCGGCGGCGACACGATCAACGCGATCAAGCAGGCGCACGAGTTCGGGCTGACCGATAGCGGGCAGAAGCTCGCCGCGCTGCTGATCTACGTCGTCGACGTGCACGCGATCGGCCTGCAGACCGCGCAGGGCCTGGTGCTGACGGAGTCGTTCTATTGGGATCTCAACCCGGGGACGCGGGCCTTCTCCGAACGCTTCTACAAGCGCAACGGCGACGCCATGCCGACCATGAACCACGCAGGCGTCTATGCCGGGTTGTCGCATTACTTGAAGGCCGTGGCCGCGACGAAATCCACCGATCCGCAGGCGACGATGGCCTGGATGAAGGCCAACCCGACGGACGACCCGCTGTTCGGCAAGGGGACTATCCGGGCGGACGGCCGCAAGGTGCACCCGATGTACCTGTTCGAGGTGAAGGCGCCCTCGGAGTCGAAGGGGGCGTGGGACCTCTACAAGCTCCTCGACACGATCCCGGCCGACAAGGCCTTTCGCCCGCTCGGGGAAGGCGGCTGCCCCCTGGTCGGCAAGCCGTAGAGGGCACGTCGTGGAGAGCAAGACGGCGTGACGGGGCAAGCCGTTCAGGCCGGGTCGCGCGCGGCAAACCAGTTGCCGTGGAAGCCCGGCGGGATCCGGTGCCCGAGGTGGATTGCGGCGACGGGCTGCGCCTCGAAGGCGCGCGCATCAAGGACGACGAAGTCGGTCGTGTCGCTTGCGGTGTCGACGACGAGTCCGACCAGCCATCCCTCGTCCTCGCCGGCCTCAGGGGCCGCCGGCACGAACACGAACTCCCCCGGCACGCTGCCGGCGCCGAACTCGTGCACGCGACGCGCCCCCGTCGTCAGGTCGTGCTTGTAGATCTGCGTCGCGCCTTCGAGCTGCGTGTTGCCGTCGGCGGGGACCGAGACCGCGTAGACGTAGCGGTGCGGTCGCCCGAAGCGGCGCTCGTCGATCCTCGGAAATTCCTGCGCCGCCGGATCGACCACCCGCCGGTCGACCCGCGCCGTGGCGGGGTCGACGGTCCAGCGCTCCAGCCGGCCCGGCTTGTCGAGACCGCCCGCGGCCGAGGCGAACACGCTGTCGTAGGCGACGACGTCGAGGACCACCCGCCCGTCCGCCTCGTCGTAGGCGTTGCCGACGTGGAACACGAAGCACGGATCGAGCGGGCACCACGTGATGTCGGCGGCCGTCCCGTGCCGGGGGAGCAGGCCGAGGCGGGCGCGGTGGGCAGGGTTCCAGCGGAACGGGAAGCGGTGGCCTGCCACCACCGCCCGCATCGAGAAGGTGAGGGGCAGGTCCAGCACCACCGCGAAGCGCGTCGTGATCGCGCAGTCGTGGATGCAGGGGCCGTGCTCGACCGGGATCGGCAGGTCGCGCACGACGCGGCCGGCGGGCGAGAGGACGACGTGGCGCACGCTGTCCCAGACCCGGCCGTCGTAGGCGATCGCATGCGTCTCCCCGGTCTCCGGGTCGCGGTGCGGATGCCCGGTGAAGGAGCCGGAGAGCGTCCCCTCGAACGGATCGTAGGCTTGCGTCTCCAAGTCGTCGGACAGCGCGACCGGATAGCTGCCGGCCTCGACCAGGGCGAAGGCGCGGCCGCCGATCTCGACGACGTTGGTGTTGACGGTGTCGTCGCCTCGGCGCGGTCCGGGGGCGGCGGGTCGGCCGAGCGCCGCCGAGGCCGTCCGCGAGCCGATCCAGCGGTTGCGGTACCACAGGGCCTTGCCGCCCGCGATGCGGAGGCCGTGCACCATGCCGTCGCCCAGGAACCAGTCGTGGCCGCGCGTCGTCGGGCGAGCCGGGTTGGCGCCCATCTTGAGGTAGCGCCCGTCGAGCCCCGGCGGGATCGTCCCGGTCACCGGCAGGTCCCGCAGCGTCAGCTCCGCGCGCATCGGCGCGTGGACGCCGACCACGAACGGGTGCTCCGTCCCCGGCAGGCGCAGCCGGTTGCCGGCCGCCACCAGCGCGACGAGGCCCTCGGCGGCGGCACGGACGGTCGACGTGACAGGGTTCGACATCGGTCGAGGGGTCCAAGCGTGGTGCGGGGACGAGAGCCGTGGTGAACCGTGACGGGTGCGCCGGGGCGCGACCGCACACGCGCCTTGAGCGGGATCGAGAACCGACATAGGGCCCATGGGCTTCCTCCGGCAATGCGATCGCCGTCCCGCCGCCGAGAACCGATGATGCGCCTCGCCCGCTTGCTCCGCGCTGCTACCCTCCCGCTGGTCTTGGTAACGGCTCCGGCGACGGCCGGCCCGGCATCTTCGGAGACACCTCCGGAGGCATCGTCCTGGGCCGACTGCCTGGGCAGGATCGCCGCCGACGCGCAGGCAAGCGGGGTGCCGCGAGCCTTGGCGGACGGGCAGCTCGCCGGCTTGGCGTCCAACCCGGACGTGCTGGCGGCGACCCGCGGCCAGGCCGAGTTCGTCAAGCCGATCTGGGCCTACCTCGACGCCACGATCACCGAGGCGACCATCGCCGAGGGGCAGCGCAAGCTCGGGGAATGGGCCACGATCCTCGAGGCGATCGAGCAGCGCACCGGCGTCGATCGCTTCACCCTCGTGGCCTTCTGGGGCGTCGAGTCGGGCTACGGCAAGGTCCTCGACGACGCCGCGATCGTCCGTCCGGTGGTGCAATCGCTCGCGACGCTGGCCTGCGGCGATCCCGGCCGACCGGGCTACTGGCGCGACGAGCTCATCGAGGCTCTTCGCATCCTCGCGCAAGGGGACGTGCCGCCCGCGCGCCTGACCGGCTCGTGGGCCGGCGCCATGGGCCATACCCAGTTCATGCCGAGCGTCTACCGCGCCCACGCCGTGGATTTCGACGGCGACGGCCGACGCGACCTCTGGTCGGTTCCCGACGCCCTCGCTTCGACGGCGAACTACCTCGTCGCCATGGGCTGGCGCCGCGGCGAAGCCTGGGGCAGCGAGGCGGCGCTGGGAGAGCGCTTTGACTACGCGCTGGCGGACGAGACCACCGCGCGCAGCCTCGACGGTTGGCGTGCGGTCGGCGTGACGCCCGTCCCCCAGCGCGAGGGGGATGGCGCCGCGCAAGCGACCCTCGTCGTCCCCGCGGGCGCGGGCGGTCCGGCCTTCCTGCTGCGGCCGAACTTCTCGGCGATCCTGCGCTACAACACGTCGCTGTCCTACGCGCTCACCGTCGCGCACCTGTCGGACCGCCTGCGCGGGCAAGCCGCCTTCAGCCCGCGACTGGCCCCGCGGCGACCGTGCCCTGACCGAAGCCGAGCGCCGCGACCTGCAAACCCGCCTGGACGCGCACGGCCACACGGTCGGCGTCGTCGACGGCCGGATCGGTCCGAAGACGCGGGCCGCGATCCGCGCCTACCAGGCCGCGACCGGCCTCCGCCCGGACGGCTATGCCGACGTCGCCCTGCTGGAGCGGCTGCGGACGGCGCCGTGAGGCCCGGCGCCGGGGCGCGGACAACGGCGCCGGGCGCGCGCCCACCCGAGTCCAGATCACCGGAGCATCCGCGAGCGAGGAGGATACCGGCTCGCGCGATGAGATTGCGATTATACAGTCGGCGGAATGACTTTGCGTACCTAGTAGCTACACAAAATACCCGAAACCGTGAAGTCCATACGTTACGCGACGTTAAAATATGCCTCTACGATGCCATTTCTGATATGCCAGCCGCACGGCGTCATCTTTAGATATTCATCGCGTGCGATCTGAAACCCTTTGGGGCATAACTTATAATCGAAGGCGTCCTTCCCTGGCATTGGCGTCAGAATGGACCAAAGCGCCTCTGCGTCAGGGGGAAGACTCTTGACATAATTACCTTCTACTGCCCGTAAGTCGCGCTTGAAGGCTGTGTATGTCGGATGAATCTCGCGCGATGAAATGCTTTCCTTAAAATAAGAAATAGCGCGTTCCGCGAAAGCGAGCGTGGTATTGCACAACGTAGAAAGACGAACGGGATCTTGATTTTCTTTAATTAAGAATTCAGGCGCGGCCATAGAAATATAAGACTCATCAGCCTGCCATTCTGCTGATTCTTCAGAACTATCGATATAACTAAGAGGCTAAAAATCGCCAGCTAAATAAGCTTTCGGTTCTCCTTCGTGATACCGAACGTGACCTAGCTCATGCCCAAGAATTTCTTGCCCTCCGTTTATTCCAAGAATAGCATCTCTTTCGGTGGTCTTTGTAACAAATACGCGTATCGTTCCCCCGCGAACATACCGGGTTAACGCCGGCAATCCATGCAACTGATCATCTTCTTGAACAACAACCTCAAGTTTGGAGAAGCGGCCTCCGAGCTTTGGAAGCCGATTGCGAAGCAAATCGAGGAAGTCTATTTGCGATTGGCCGTGAATGCCTGTTGACCTTCTAAGATCAAGGCTATCGCGCCAAATCTCACTTCTTGAGAGACGCTTTACCGGCCAATCGCGCATAATCAGTCTCCGCTCAAGTCCATATCTGACTAGCTGCAGCCGGTCGTGCCGCCGCAGGTGTCGCACTTCAGGCAGGTTCCGTTGCGGACCAGGGTGAAGTTCGCGCATTCCGGGCAGGCTTCGCCGACGTAGCCCTTCATCTTGGCCTCGGCCCGCCGGTCTGCGACGCTGCGCTCCGGCTTGGCGAAGGGCAGGGCCTCGATCGAGGTCTCCGCGTGGACGGACAGCTCGGTTTCCATCTTCAGCGCCGTCGCGCCGCGTAGGGCGTGGACCACGCCGCCGGCCGGGGCCGACTGGCCCGCGTTGCCGGAGCCGACCCCGACGGTCGCGCCGGACGGGCCGCCCTGGATCAGGGTCAGCCGGTCGGCCGAGCCGCGGAGCAGCCCGCGAGAGACGACGCTGGCGGCCGTCTGCTGCGGCATGCCCGGCTCGCGGGTGGTGTCGCCCTCGCCGCCGCCGAGGATCGTGGAGCCGATCTCGGAGGGGTCGACGTGGGCGAGGTCCATGCGGGCGAGGTACGAGATCGCCAGCTCGCGGAAGACGTAGTCGAGGATCGAGGTCGCGTTCTTGATCGCGTCGTTGCCCTGCACGAAGCCCGCCGGCTCGAAGCGGGTGAAGGTGAACGCCTCGACGTACTCCTCCAACGGAACGCCGTACTGGAGGCCGAGGGAGATCGCGATGGCGAAGTTGTTCATCAAGCTTCGGAAGGCGGCGCCCTCCTTGTGCATGTCGATGAAGATCTCGCCGATGCGGCCGTCGTCGTACTCGCCGGTGCGCAGGTAGACCTTGTGCCCGCCCACGACCGCCTTCTGGGTGTAGCCCTTGCGCCGGTGCGGAAGCTTCTCCCGCGAGCGGATGCGCTCGACCCGCTCGATCACCCGCTCGACGATGCGTTCGGCGAGCTGCGTCGCCTTGGCGGCGGCCGGCGCCTGGACCAGCGCCTCGACCATGTCCTCCTCGTCGTCCTCGTCCTGGATCAGGGCCGAGTTCAGCGGCTGCGACAGCTTCGAGCCGTCGCGGTAGAGGGCGTTGGCCTTAAGCGCGAGGCGCCAGGACAGGGTGTAGGCCGCCTTGCAATCCTCGACCGTGGCGTCGTTGGGCATGTTGATAGTCTTGGAGATCGCCCCCGAGATGAAGGGCTGGGCGGCGGCCATCATGCGGATGTGGCTGTCGACCGAGAGGTAGCGCTTGCCGATCCGCCCGCACGGGTTGGCGCAGTCGAACACCGCGTAGTGCTCCTGCTTGAGGAAGGGAGCTCCCTCCAGGGTCATCGCCCCGCAGATGTGGGTGTTGGCGGCCTCGACGTCCTTCTTCGAAAAGCCGAGGAACGGCAGCAGCTCGAAGGTCGGGTCGGAGAGCTTTTCCGCCGGCACCTTCAGGGTGCCCATGAGGAAGTCGTCGCCCAGCGTCCAGCGGTTGAACACGAACTTGATGTCGAAGGCCGACTTCAGGCCGGCTTCGATCGCCGCGATCTTGTCGTCCGAAAAGCCCTTGGCCCGCAGGCTGCCGGGGTTGATCGCCGGCGCTTGGCCCATCGAGCCGTGGCCGACCGCGTAGGCCTCGATCTCGGCGATCTCGGATTCCCGGTAGCCCAAGGCCCGCAGCGCATCGGGCGCCGCCTGGTTGATGATCTTGAAGTAGCCGCCGCCGGCGAGCTTCTTGAACTTCACCAGGGCGAAGTCGGGCTCGATGCCGGTGGTGTCGCAATCCATGACGAGACCGATCGTGCCCGTCGGTGCCAGCACCGTCGCCTGAGCGTTGCGGTAGCCGTGCTCCTCGCCGAGCCGCAGGGCGCGGTCCCAGGCGGCGCGGGCGTGGTCGCCGAGGTTGCCCTGCGGGATGTTGGCGTGGTCGAGGGGAACGGGCGAGATCGACAGGAACTCGTAGCCCTCGGCCTCGCCATGCGCCGCGCGGCGGTGGTTGCGGATCACCTTCAGCATGGCGTCCGCGTTGTCCTCGTAGGCCGGAAAGGCCCCGAGCTCGGCGGCCATCTCGGCCGAGGTGGCGTAGGCCACGCCGGTCATGATCGCGGTGAGCGCGCCGGCGAGAGCCCGGCCCGCATCCGAATCGTAGGGCAGGCCCATGGTCATCAGCAGGCCGCCGATGTTGGCGTAGCCCAGCCCCAGCGTGCGGTACTTGTAGGAGAGCTCGGCGATCTCCTTCGACGGGAACTGCGCCATCGTCACCGAGATCTCGAGCACCACCGTCCAGAGGCGGTTGAGGTGCTCGAACGCCTCGACGTCGAACTGCTTGGTCTGCCGGTCGTACATCGTCAGCAGGTTGGCCGAGGCCAGGTTGCAGGCGGTGTCGTCGAGGAACATGTACTCGGAGCACGGGTTCGAGGCCCGGATCCGCCCGCCGGTCGGACAGGTGTGCCAGTCGTTCATCGTGGTGTTGAAGTGCAGGCCCGGGTCGGCCGAGGCCCAGGCGGCCTCGCCGATCTTCTCCCAGAGGTGGCGGGCGCCGACCGACTTGGTCTTGTTCGAGTTGCGGTCGCGCAGCAGCCACTCCCCGTCAGCCTCGACCGCGCGCAAAAAGTCGTCGGTGAGGGAGACGGAGTTGTTGGAGTTCTGGCCGGCGACCGTCAGGTAGGCCTCCGAATCCCAGTCGGTGTCGTAGACGGGGAAGTCGATCTTGGTGAAGCCCTGGCGGGCGAACTGGACGACGCGCTTGGTGTAGGCGTCCGGCACCATCGCCTTGCGGGCGGCCTTGATCTCGCGCTTGAGCGCCGGGTTGCGCTCGGGATCGAAGCAGGCGTCGCCCTCGGCCTCGCACTGGGTGCAGGCCTTCATCACCGCGGTGAGGTGTTTGGAGACGACCTTGGAGCCGGTCACCAGGGCGGCGACCTTCTGCTCCTCCTTCACCTTCCAGTCGATGAACTGCTCGATGTCCGGGTGGTCGATGTCGACGATGACCATCTTGGCCGCGCGCCGCGTGGTGCCGCCAGACTTGATTGCGCCCGCCGCCCGGTCGCCGATCTTGAGGAACGACATCAGCCCCGACGACTTGCCGCCGCCGCCGAGCTTTTCGTTTTCTCCACGCAACAACGAGAAGTTCGAGCCGGTGCCGGAGCCGTACTTGAACAGGCGCGCCTCGCGGACCCACAGGTCCATGATGCCTCCCTCGTTGACGAGGTCGTCCTGGACCGACTGGATGAAGCAGGCATGCGGCTGCGGGTGCTCGTAGGCCGTCTCGGACTTCGTCAGCACGCCGGTCTTGTAGTCGACGTAGTAGTGGCCCTGGCTCGGGCCGTCGATGCCGTAAGCCCAGTGCAGGCCGGTGTTGAACCATTGCGGCGAGTTCGGCGCGACCATCTGCTTGGCGAGCATGAAGCGCAGCTCGTCGAGGAATGCGGAGGCGTCCTCCTCGCTGGTGAAGTAGCCGCCTTTCCAGCCCCAATAGGTCCAGCAGCCGGCGAGGCGGTCGAACACCTGGGTCGCGGAGGTCTCGGAGCCGGTGCGCTCAGCCTCGGGGAGTTCGTTCAGCGCCACCTCGTCGGGCACCGAGCGCCACAGGAAGGAGGGAACGTCGTTCTCCTCGACCTTCTTCAGGCGCGCCGGCACGCCGGCCTTGCGGAAGTACTTCTGCGCCAACACGTCGCTGGCGACCTGGGACCACGCCTCGGGCACCGAGATGCCGTCGAGGCGGAAGACCGTAGAGCCGTCCGGGTTGCGGATCTCCGACAGCGCCTTGCGGAAGGGGATCGCCGCATAGGGCGAAGAACCGGACGTGGTGTAACGACGCTCGAACCGCATGAGACGCACCTCTCCCGACGAGGCGCAGCTGCGCCCCGGGGTTGAATCCGGAGATCCGAAGAGCCGAATCCGGGCGCCTGGATGGACGCTGCCCGGACTGGCCGACGTTGGTAAGAAGGTGGCTGGACGCGCGCTGATCGAACGGATCGGTGCGCCCGAACCATGACCCGGACATTAACGCCGGGCCGGCCCTTACGTCAACAAGTGGTGTTCGCGCGGCCGGTTCCACGCTAGATGTTGTGGTCTTGCGGGTAAAACTGTGGATAAGTCGCGGCACTGCGTAAGTGCTGTTTCTGCTGTGGGGATTTCGCGCGGAAAATTTTTGCGTCCACAGCGTCGGCGGACGGCTCGAGGCGCCTTCGCGCCGCATGGCCGCACGGGCGTGACCGCCGGGCGATACCTCGGCCCCCGGCGACGGCGCCGCCGGGTTGCAGCCCTCGCTGCGGACTTGGATCTCGATCTGGTTCCGGACTTGGATCTGGACTTGCGAGCACCCGCTCCGCATAACCGCCCCGGCACACCGATCGCGGTCGCGTGTGCGACGAGGCTCGGAGACGGCGATGGCGCTCAAGGATACGCTTCTGCGCATCTTCACGTGGTGGAACGGGCAGACGATGTCGCTCGCGCTCTACACCGCGCGCAGCGGCAACTTCGTCGGCAGCGACGACCACGGCAACAAGTACTATCGCGCGCAAGGCGCCCTGATCGACCGCTCGGTCGGCTCGGAGCGGCGCTGGGTGGTCTACAACGGCTATGCCGACGCCTCGAAGGTCCCGCCCGGCTGGCGCGGCTGGCTCTGCCACAACGTCGAGCTGCCGCCGAGCGAGGAAGCCTACACCCCGCGCGAGTGGCAGAAGCCCCACGTCGAGAACATGACCGGCACGGCCGACGCCTACCGCCCAAAGGGTTCGCAGCTCTCCTGGGGCGCGCGGCCCGCCGCGACCGGCGACTACGTGCCGTGGAATCCAGGCGAGTAGCGCTCCGGTCCTCCTGCCGGCAGGTCACCGACCTGTGCTGACCCGGCTTCGGGATTGTAGGGCCTTTTCTGACGAGGGCACCGTCATTCCGGGGCGCCGTAGGCGAGCCCGGAATCCAGAGCCGCAGGTCGCTCTTCAGCATGCGCTGTCGGCGGATCTGGATTCTGGGCTCTGCTGCGCAGCACCGGAATGACGGGGGGGCTGGAAACGGAGCCTGCAGGCCTCGTCCGTCCGACGTACGGCGGGATCACAAGCGCCACGCCCTTTTTCCACCACCGTTCCGGTGTTGAACGCCCGCCATCCGTCGGCTTTTCGCCGCGTCGTCCAATCGTCGGGAGGGGCGTGCCTTGAGCCGCATCACAGCACGCGCCGCACTCGGGCCCTTCGCTATCGCCTTCGTCGCCCTCTGCGCAGGCCCAGCCTCGGCCGACAAGATCAAGAACCCGACCGCGGTGTTCTCCGGCCTCGACAAGATCACCGGCCGCATCGTCTCGTTCGAGGTGGCGGTGGACGAGACCGTGCAGTTCGGCGCGCTGCAGCTCACCCCGCGGGTCTGCTACACGCGGCCGCCGACCGAGAGCGCCAAGACCACGGCCTTCCTCGAGGTCGACGAGGTGACGTTGGAGAACAAGTACCGCCGGATCTTCACCGGCTGGATGTTCGCCTCGAGTCCCGGCCTGCACGCGATCGAGCACCCGATCTACGACGTGTGGCTCGTGGATTGTAAGGGCGGCAGCGACATCATCGCCGAGGCGCGCGAGCAGGAGGATGTGCCGGCGATGGCCGCCAAGCCCGAGCGCAAGCGCGGCACGAAGGATGCGACCAAGACGGTGCAGCAGGTCAACTCGGCCGGTCAGGTCGACGTCGAGGCGCCACGCGGCGTCCCCGTGCAGCCGCGCCAGAAGCCCTCGCGGAAGTTCTTCCCCTCGAACGAAGGCCCGGCCGCAGCCCCGCCGCAGCCCCAGCAGCCGCAATCGCTGTTCGACGCGCTCTTCCGCTGATCGCGATCTCTTCTTCCTCCCCTTGTGCGGGAGGAAAACGCTTTCGCCTCAATCCCCTGCGCCACCCACCCCGAGCGCGGCGAGCGCCTGAGCGCCGCGCACGCTGCCGTCCGTCGGCCAGGCGTTCCAGTCGCCGGCATGGCCGAGCGCCTCGGCGAGGCGGCGTTTGTAGACGT
This sequence comes from Methylobacterium cerastii, assembly GCF_022179125.1. Lineage (GTDB taxonomy): Bacteria > Pseudomonadota > Alphaproteobacteria > Rhizobiales > Beijerinckiaceae > Methylobacterium > Methylobacterium cerastii. The sequence continues at coordinate 49,280 of NZ_BPQG01000034.1, read as the reverse complement.
GGCGCGGCAGCTCCTCGGCGCCGAACTGGGCGAGGTGCTCGGTGACGAACTGCGTGTCGGCGAGGCGGTATCCGCCGGCGCGAAGCCGGCCCATCAGGTGGACGAGGGCGACCTTCGAGGCGTCGCGGACCTCGTGGAACATGCTCTCGCCGAAGAAGACCGCGCCCATCGACACCCCGTAGAGCCCGCCGACGAGGCGGCGCGGCTCGCCGGCGTAGACCTCGACGGTGTGGGCGTGGCCGCGGTCGAACAGTGCGCCGTAGAGCTCGCGGATGCGGCCGTTGATCCAGGTGCGCTCGCTCTCGCGGCGCGGGGCGGCGCAGCCGGCGATCACGCCGTCGAAATCGGTGTCGCTGCGGACCTCGAACGCGTCCGAGCGCACCGTGCGGGCGAGCCGCTTCGACACCCGGAACCCGTCCAGCGGCAGCACGCCCCGCGCCCGCGGCTCGACCCAGTACAGCGTCGGGTCGTCGGCGTCCTCGGCCATCGGGAAGATGCCGGCGGCGTAGGCCTTGAGCAGGATCTCGGGCGTGATCTCCACGCGGGTGCCGTCGTGCATGGCGTCGATTCTGGCGTGCGCGCGCCCGGAACGCCAGGGGGCGGGCGCGCAAATCCGCGCCGCCGACGCCGCGGCGCGCGGATCGCAATCCTTCTGCGGTTCGATCCGTCCGCGCCACGACTGGTCTGCATCCGCGGATAACTTTGGAAGCACATCCCCGGCTTCGCAGCGTATCGTCAGGATTATCGAAAGGACGCGGCGGCGTACACGCCGCATGGAGGCCGGCATGACCGTGGCGATGCGCAAGTCACAGCTGAAGTCCCGGATGCCTGCCGGCCCGATCCACGCCTGTTGCCGCACCGACGGCATGGGGAAGGAGCGAGAGCAGGCAGGGAAGGACTTCGATCATGGGCTATCACGACGCAACGTTTGACCCGACCGGCGCCGGCCGCGCGTCCGGATACCGCGACGCCGCCGCGGCGGCCCGCCTGCGGCGCCGCGATTACGGCCGGGCCGCCTTCGCGACCGCCGTCGACGACGGTCTGATGCCCGACGAGGTCCGGGGCATCCTGGCCGGCCGCAGGATCGTCGACGCCTTCCCGGTGCGACGGGGCGAGAGCCCGCCGGCCTATGCCGGCCGCGCGGTGGCCGAGATGATGGTCGCCTACCTCGCGCATGAGGCGTTCTAAGCCGCCGGCCCGCTCGGCCCGAAGCGTGATCCCAATAAACTCCAATCCGTGAGACGGCCTGCGCGAAGGCGCAGGCGAGAGGTCTTGGCATGCCGAACGACAAGCCCCGCCGCTTCGCGACCCAGTTCGCGACCACGTGTGCGGTCTCGGCGCTCGGCGTCGCCTGCCTCGTCGGCGCGGTCTCGGCCGACACGCGGACCGCCGTGCGGATGGCGTTCGTCGGCGCCTCGACGGACCTCGCGCAGCGCTTCGCGCCGGAGGAGGCTGGGGCGCGGGTCGTCCTCGGGCCGGGCGGGGCAGACGTGCGGGTGGCCGGCGACCTGATGGACGGCGTCGCACTGCAGGTCGCGAACCTGCTCGCCGCGCATCCAAACGTTCGCCGCATCCATCTCACCAGCGGCGGCGGCCTCGTCGAGGAGGGGCTGGCGCTGGGCGCGCTGATCGCCGCGCACCAGCTCGACACCTACGTTCCCGACGAGTGCGCCTCGGCCTGCACCCTGGCCTTCGTCCGCGGTCGCGGGCGCTACCTCGGCGCGAGCGGACGGCTCGGCTTCCACGCCCCCTACGAAGCCGGTCTGTTCGGGCAGGCCTTCCCGATCGACGCGGCCCCTGAGCGGGCGGCCTATCGCGCGGCGGGGCTCGCTGCGGACTTCACCGCCGAGGCGCTGGCGGTCGCCTCCGACGACATCTGGATGCCTGACGCCGACCGCCTGATCCGGGCCGGCGCCGTGACCGAGGTGGTGGAGACCGACCGCTTCCCCGACTCGACCCTGGACGACGACGACAGCCCGCTCGCGGCCCGCGCGCAGGTGCTGCGCAACCTGCCGATCCTCGCCCAAGCGGAGCCTGGCGCCATCGATCGGATCGCCGCCTGGTACCGCGACGGCTACCACGACGGCCGCTCGGAGGCGGATGCCCTCGGCGGGATGCGCGCCCACGCGAGCGCGCACCTGCGGGGCCTGTTCCGCCGGGCCGACGACGCCACGGTCCGCGCCTTCGGGCATGCGACCCTGACGGCGATGCGCGCGGCGCAGGCCTCCGACGACAGCACCTGCGAGGCGATGGCCGGCGGCGACCTGGTCGCGATCGAGGAGGCGTTGCGGCAGGCCCATCATCCGGTGCCGAGCCTGGCGGCGCTGGTGGCGCAGGCGTTGCGGCAAGCCACAGCCGCCAGGGAGCCGACGACCGCCGCGGATGCCGAAGCCGCGCGCCCGCGGCGACACGCCCGGCACCTGGCGGTCCGGTGCGGCGCCCGGATCGCGGCTTTACGGCAGGTGCTCGAAGGCACAGGCCCGGACGCCGCCGCCCGGCTGCGGGCACTGCTTCTCGACGACACGCCGCACGCGGTCGCCGCGGTCGCCGTGCCGTGAGTGCGGTTTGGGGGAGGCGTCTCCCTCCCCGCTGGCGGTCGTGTTCACGCGTCTCTGCGCACGGTCGCGGTTGGACTGTCCGAAGCACCGCTCGGCCCCCCGTGGGGGACGGTAATTGCAGGAGGCACCACACCGTTATTCCGGGGCGCCGCAGGCGAGCCCGGAATCCCTAGCCGCCGTTGGTGCAAAATCCGGCTCGACCTGCGTTTCTGGATCCCGGGCTCCGCTGCGCGGCCCCGGGATGACGCGGTGCTGCCAGTGTGTTTCCGAAGAGCAAATCGCCATCTGCGATCGCCCTGCCCAGGGGAGAGGGTAGGCTTGGGGGGGCGTGACCTACACCGAGGGGGCACGCCCCTCATCCTGTCCTTCTCCTCATGGGAGAAGGGACCCGCGCATCACTCTGCAGACGTCCGAAGGTGGAAAACGCGGAGCCCGCGGTGCCCGAGCCTAAAGGCCCGGGCATCGACTCACGCCGCCTCGAGCAGGCGCCGGGCGATGACCTGGGCCTGAATCTCGGCCGCGCCTTCGAAGATCGAGAGGATGCGGGCGTCGCACAGCACCCGGCTGACGGCGTATTCCAGGGCGAAGCCGTTGCCGCCGTGGATCTGCAGGGCGTTGTCGGCCGCCGCCCACGCGACGCGGGCGCCCAGCAGCTTCGCCATGCCGGCCTCGAGGTCGCAGCGCTTGCCCTCGTCCTTCTCGCGCGCCGAGAAGTAGGTGAGCTGGCGGGCGATGTTGATCTCCACCGCCATCATCGCGAGCTTGTCGGCCACCCGCGGGAAGCTGATCAGCGGCTTGCCGAATTGCACCCGGTCCTCGGCGTAGCGCAGGCCGAGGTCGAGGGCCGACTGGGCGACGCCGACGGCGCGGGCCGCGGTCTGGATGCGGGCCGATTCGAAGGTCTGCATCAGCTGGGCGAAGCCCTTGCCCTCGACCTCGCCGAGCAGGTTGGCGGCCGGCACCTCGAAGTTCTCGAAGGCGAGCTCGTACTCCTTCATGCCGCGGTAGCCGAGCACCTCGATCTCGCCGCCGGTTAGGCCCTCGACCGGGAACGGCTCCGCGTCGGTGCCGCGGGGCTTCTCGGCGATCAGCATCGAGAGGCCACGGTGGCCCTTCTCCTCGGGCTTGGTGCGGACCAGCACGGTCATGATGTCGGCGCGGACGGGGTGGGTGATCCAGGTCTTGTTGCCGGATATCTTCCAGGTCTCGCCGTCCTTCACCGCCTTGGTGCGCAAGGATGCGAGGTCCGAGCCGGTGTTCGGCTCGGTGAACACCGCGGTCGGCAGGATGTCGCCCGACGCGATCTTGGGCAGGAAGCGCTGCTTCTGCTCCTCGGTGCCGCCGCACAGGATCAGCTCTGCGGCGATCTCCGAGCGGGTGCCGAGAGAGCCGACGCCGATATAGGCGCGCGACAGCTCCTCGGAGACGACGCACATGGAGATCTTCGGCAGGCCCATGCCGCCGTACTCCTCCGGGATCGTCAGGCCGAAGACGCCGAGCTCGGCCATCTTGGCGACGATCTCCATCGGGATGTAGTCGTTCTTCAGGTGCCACTCGTGGGCCTGGGCCACCACCTCGGCCTTGCCGAAGCGGCGCATCTCGGAGCGGATCGCCTCCATGTCCTCGTCGAGGCCGGAATCGCCGACGGTGGCCGAGGCCGCGCCGTCGCGGATCTTCTGCACCAGGGCGGCGCGGTTCTCCGGGGTGTTGCCGTCGGCGATCAGCGCCTCGACGGCGTCGGTACGGAACTGCTGCACCTCGCGGGCGGTGAGACCGAGCGAGCCGACCGGGCGCACCATCTCGCCCTGGCTCATCGGGATGCCCGAGAACATCTGCTCGAGGTACTCGCCGGCGCCGATCTTCACGAGCAGCGTCTCGGTCTCGCCGAGGCGGCCGGCCTCGCGCAGGTTCGCGGCGTAGGTGCCGAGCTCGCGCACCGCCTCGCCGTAGGTGGCGATCCAGGCCAGCCCGTGGGCGGCGTGCTGCTCGGCCTCCAGCTTGGCGGCGTCGACCTTGCCGTCGGTGCCGAGCACGCGGGTGCGGACCCGGCGGGTCGCCTCGGCGACGAGACGTTTCGCGGATTCGCCGGCGGCCTTCGTGAGGGCGACGAGATCCTGCGGCTCGGGCTGGAAGGCGGGCGAAGCGGACATGGCTGGCACTTTCGTCTGAACGTTTCCGGTTGCCAGCAATATAGGCCCGATCGGCCGGGACGTAGCAAATTCTTCAGGCTCGGGACCGCAATTCGTCTTGAATTTTCTATGCAGCCGCCTGCAATTTTCCTCAACGCCGCAACTGGTTGGCGAAACAGTGGGCGCCGTCGCCGCGCCGTCGAGCTTAGCCCCGGTTGGCCACGGCGACGCCGACCGCGGCGACCGCCATGCCGGCGATCTGCAGCCCGGTCAGCGCCTCGCCGAACATCAGATAGGCCATCGCCGCCGAGACCGGCGGCACCAGGAACAGCAGCGCCGAGACGCCGGCCACCGCACCGCGGCGGATCAGGACGAGCAGGAGCAGGATCCCGGCGACGGAGCTCACCAGCACCGACCACGCCATCCCGAGCCAGACCGGCAGCAGCAGCGGCACGCCGAGGCCGTCGCCGGAGAGCAGCGCCAGCGGCACGGCGACCAAGCAGGCGCCGACGAACTGCAGCGTCGCCGTGGCGAGGAGGTCGGCGTCGGCGCCCGTGCGCTTCTGCCAGAGCGTGCCGAGCGTGATCGCGGCGACCGCGCCGGCGCAGGCGGCGAGCGCCACGGGCGGGATGCCGGCGGGGTCGGCGGCGCCGATCTTCGGGGCGAGGACGAGGCCGGCCCCAAGGAAGCCGAGCCCGATCCCGAACCAGCGGCGCCGGCTCACCGCCTCGCCGAGCACCGGCCCGGCCAGCATCGCCGTCGCCAGCGGCTGCAGGCTGCCGACGAGGGCGGCGATCCCCGCCGGAAGGCCGCGATGGATCGCCCAGAACACGCCGACGATGTAGCAGCCCTGCATCAGCACGCCCGCAACCATTGCGTCGCGCCACCCGGCGCCGGTCCGCGGCCAGCGGGCGCGGAGGGCCAGCGCGATGGCGGCGAGCACTAGGGCCACACCCATGACCCGCAACGCCACGAAGGGCATCGGCTGGGCGTAGGGCGCGACGAACCGGGCCGCGATGAAGCCGGTCGCCCAGATCAGGACGAACAGGCCCGGGATCAGGACGTTTGCGAGGAGGGCTGGCATGATGCCGCGCAGGCAGCACGCGGCGCCCGCGGTGACAACCGAAAAAGCCGCCTCGCGCCCCCGATTGCGGGACAGGGGGCCGCCTGCCGTTGCCCGAAGGCTTCACCCCGGCACCGAACGCCCCCGCCCGCCTCTCCACGCGTTGACGGAGGCGGGCGGGCGATCACGTATGCGGAAAACGCATCCTCCATCGGGTAGCATCGCCGCACGTGACAAACGTTTTGACGGAAGGATCGCCGCACATCCCTTTGCCGCGCACCCGGGGAGGGGGGATGCCGGCATGAAGCCCCTCCGCACCGCCCTCGAGGTCGCGGGCATCGCCGCGCAGCGCTTCGTGTCCCATGACGGCTGGGCGATCGCGAGCCACATCGCCCTGTCGATCCTGACCTCACTGTTCCCGTTCCTGATCCTGCTCGCGGCGCTCGCGGGCCTGCTCGGCACCAAGTCCCTGGCGGACGAGGCCGGCGTACTGATCTTCGACGCCTGGCCCCGGGAGGTCGCCAAGCCGATCGTCGGCGAGGTCCACCGGGTGCTCACCGAGCAGCGCGGCGGGGTCCTGACGTTGGGCGCGGTGCTGGCGCTGTACTTCTCGTCCTCGGGCGTCGAGAGCCTGCGGGTAGGTTTGAACCGCGCCTACGGCCTACGCGAGATGCGGCCGTGGTGGCTGACGCGCCTCGAATCGATCGGCTACGTCGTCTGCGGCGCCTTCGCGATGCTGGCCTTCGCGCTGCTGGTGGTGCTGGGGCCTCTGATCTGGCGCAACGTCGTCCTGGTCGCGCCGGGGCTGGAGCCCCTCGGCCTCACCGTGGCGATCGCGCGCATCGGCATCACGGCGCTGCTGCTGGCCATGGTGCTGATCATCGCCCACAAGTTCGTCGCCGCCGGCCGGCGCTCGTTCCTGGCGGTGCTGCCGGGCATCGGGGTGACGCTGCTGCTGTGGTTCTTCGCCGGCCTCGGCTTCGGATACTACCTCGACCGCTTCTCGACCGCCTACGCCTCCACCTACGGGGGGCTGGCCACCGCGATGGTGTTCCTGGTGTTCCTCTACTGGCTCGCGGCGATGTTCCTGTTCGGCGGCGAGATCAACGGCACGGTGATCGCGGCCCGTCGCGCCCGGCTCCGGGCCCGGATGCTGGCGCGCCAAGCGCACCCCTAGAGCCGAGACGCTTTGCCGGGAACCGAGTCCGATCCGGGCTGTTTGCCACGAGACTCCATGTGATCCGAAACCTTATCCGGCCCGCCTCCCCGAAACGGGCGGCGGGCCGTTTTTCTTTGGGCGTCAGCCGATCAGGACCTGTCGCGGCGATGGTCCGCGCCACTCCCCTCCACCGCGAGCCTGCCGGATTCCCAGCGCTCGTCGAAGCGAACCGCACCCGCGCCGTCATCCCGGGGTTGCGCAGCAGAACCCGGGATCCAGAGCCGCCGACGGCGCAGACTGGAGCATGACCTCCGGTTCTGGATCCCGGGCTCGCCTTCGGGGCCCCGGGAGGACGGGGAGGATGCGGAAGCCGAAAACGAGAGGTGTCGGAATCACATGCCGTCTTGCAGAAGAGGAGTGGCCGGCAGCTCCGAACGCACGAGGCCGGACCTCTCGGCCCGGCCCCGCATCCGCGTAACGGTCCTCGTTCACGCCGCCAGCGCCAGCACCGCCTCTTCCTCGTCGGCCTCGGCTGCCATGAACTGCGCCCGGGCGAGTTCGGCGAAGCGGCCGTTCTGGGCGACCAAGCCGTCGAAGGTGCCGCTCTCGACGATGCGGCCCTCGTGGAAGACCAGGATGCGGTCGGCGTTGCGGATCGTCGCGAGGCGGTGGGCGATGACGAAGGTGGTGCGGCCCTCCATCACGGCTTCCAGCGCGCCCTGCAGGCGGCGTTCGGTGGCGGCGTCCAGCGCGCTCGTCGCCTCGTCGAGGATCAGGATCGGCGGGTTCTTCAGGATCGCCCGGGCGATCGAGAGCCGCTGGCGCTCGCCGCCCGAGAGCGAGCGACCGCGCTCGCCGATCACCGTGTCGAGGCCGTCGGGCTGGCGCGCCATGAAGGCGGAGGCCTGGGCGCGCTCCAGCGCGTCGAGCATCTCGGCGTCGGTGGCGTCCGGGCGGCCGACCTGGAGGTTCTCGCGGATCGAGCGGGCGAACAGCATCGGCTCCTGGAACACCACGCCGATGTTGTGGCGCAGCGACGAGACGCCGACGTCGCGGATGTCCATCCCGTCGATGCGGATCGCGCCGGCGCCGGGGTCGAAGCTGCGGTGGAGCAGGCCGAGCGTAGTCGACTTGCCCGAGCCGGTGGTGCCGACGAGCGCCACGGTCTCGCCGGCGCGCGCCGAGAACGACACCCCGTCGAGCGCCTTGCGGCGGCCGTCGTAAGAGAAGCCGACGGCGTCGAACTCGACCTCGCCCTCGAAGCGGGCGACCTGGACCGCGTGCGCGCGGTCGCGGACGGCCGGCACCGTATCGAAGATGGTGAAGAACTCGGCGATCTTCGGGGCCTGCTGGAACAGGCCGTTGACGAAGCCGACCACGTGGTCGAGGCGGGTCACCAAGGCGGTGGCGAGGCTCATGAAGGCCACGACCTCGCCGACGGTGGTCGAGCCGGCCTGGTAGAGCATGATGCCGGTGACGAACACCGCGGTCATGGTGATGGTGGCCGAGGCGCGGGTCGCGACGTTGGCCAGCGCCCACCAGGACAGGACCGGGATCTGCGCGGCGAGCAGGTTGCCGATGATGTCGCGCATCGCGTCCTTCTCGGCTTTGGCACGGGTGAAGGACTGGATCACGGCGACGTTGCCGAGCGCGTCGGAGGCGTGCGCGGCGAGGCCCGAATTGTAGAACTCGACCTCGCCCTGCAGGGTCTCGGTGCGGCGCATGACGAAGGTGGTCAGCGCGGTGAACACCAGCACCAGCACGAGCAGGATCGAGCCGAGCTGCCAGTTCACGAACAGCGTCATCGGCAGCAGCACGCCCAGCGAGACCAGGGCCGCGAAGTGGTCGCGGAAGAAGCCGAGCCACAGGGTCGACATGCCGTTTGTGCCTTCCAGCATCGCCTTCAGCACGCGGCCGGAATGGTTGGCCGAGTGGAAGGCGAGCGGCAGGTCGAGGACGTGCTCGAAGTAGTTCGCCATCGTCGAGAGGCGGTTGCGGTGGGCCAGCCGGTCGGCGTGGAGCGCGATGGCGACGCCCGCCGCGATGGTGAAGAAGCCGAACGCCACCCACGCGCCGATCAGCGGCAGCATGGTCTGCAGGCCGTTGCCGCCGCGCTTGAGGTGGGTGAGCCCGTCGATGATGCGGCCCATGATCAGCGGCTCGGCGAACGCCGCCACCGCCAGAGCCACGTTGGCGAAGCCGAGGCCGACGGCGAGCCGCTTGTCGTGGCCCAGAAGGCTCAGGACGCGCGCGTAGAGACGAAACAGCGACATGTCAGCTCCGAACCGACCTCTGCACGCCCCGTGTTGCCCGGGTCCCGCGCGCTTCTTCCCCGAACCGGTCCGCGGTTGCGGCCCGGCCTCCTCATTCCGTCGCGCCCCGTCCGATCGTGCGGACGGTCAAGTGGGACGTCCCGAACTCCGGGCTCCCAAACGCTTGGCGCGATGGGGCTTATGCCAGGGGTTGGCTGAACGGCGCCTGACGGAGCCGCCGCGGGGGCGGGCCGTCTTTACGGTTCGTTCAGCAAGATTTCCTAACCCCGCGCCCGAGCGGTTCACAAGCGCGCGAACGGCGCATGCGGGCGAATTCTCGCGTCGGGCGTCATGTTCGGCAGCGCCCGCGCCGGCTCGGCCTGAGGCCACCTCCTCCAGCACCGTCATTCCGGGACCGCCGGCGGTGTCGGACCTGGTTTCGTCGTAGGCTCTGGATTCCGGGCTCCACTTCGCAGCCCCAGAATGACGACGGCCGGAACATCTTCACGCGCGGTGACTGACGGCGTGCGTCGAGACGATGCCCCTCCCGAAGCCGAGAGCCTGCTCGAGATCGGACGGTCAGCGTGCCGCGCCGACCTCGCGCAGGTAGCGCGCCGTCCCCGGGTTGAGGTTTTCGGCCGGCACCGCGCCGGAGAGGTTCCGGGGATCGCTGTCGCGGCCCTGCGGCAGGCGCCGGGCCAAGTCCGCGCCCGCCCGGTCGATTGCCGCCACCAGCCGGTGGGCCGCCTCCGGGTCGAGGCCGGGCCGCGCGAGGACGAGGCTCCACGATCCGACGGTGTCGATCGCCGCGTCCTGGCCGCGGAAGCTGCCGGCCGGCACGGTCATGCGGCGGAGCGACGGGCTGGCGGCGAGCGCCCGGTTGATCGCCTCCGGCGCCGGTCCGACGAAGCGGGCCCCGCCGGGCAGCGCCGCCACCGCCATGAAGCCCGGCCAGCCGATCCCGCCGCCCCAGAGCCCGGCCGCGCGCCCGTCGGCGACCAGGGCCGGGCCGTCGCCGGCATGGGCCAGCAGGATCGGGACGACGTCGCGCTCCGGGTCGAGGCCCGAGGCGGTGAGCACCGCGCGGCCCATCGCCGTCAGCCCGGAATTGCGTGTGCCGAGCGCCACCGGCTTGCCGGCGAGGTCCGCCAGCGTCCGCACGGGGCTCGCAGCAGCGACGACGAGAAGGCCGGGGGTGGCGTACATCGGCGCGACCACCGTGAGGCGCGGCGCGTCCTTCTCCGCCAGCGCCGGGTAGGCGACCTCCCCCTGCACCAGGGCGAGGTCGACGGCGCCGGCGCGCAGCAGCCCGACGTTCTCGGCCGAGCCGCCGGTGGCCTGGGTCTCGATGGTGAGGTCCGGATCGACCTCGTGGAGGGCGGCGGCGAACACTGCGCCGTAGGCCGGAAAGCCGCCGCCGGGGGTGGCGGTGCCGAGGACGAGGCGGAGCGGATCGGCCCGCACCGACGGCGCCAGCAGCGCGAACAGGCACAGGGCGAGCAGGACGCGTGTCGGCGGCATCGCATCCTCCGGATCGGCCTGCCGGGACGGCGAGCCGTTATTTCGCGGTCAGCAGCGCCCAGTAGACCTTGTACTTCGAGCCGGGCGCGTAGGCGGTGGCGATGCCCATCCGCGCGGCCTTCGGATCGAGCATCACCGCGTTGTGGGGCGGACTGTCGCGCCAGCCGGAGAAGGCCTCGGCGAGGGTGTGGTAGCCGGCCGACAGGTTGGCGTTGGCCGAGGAGAAGCCGAGGCGCTCCACCGCGCCCTTCACGGTCTGCGCCTTGCTCGGCCGGTCGGCGAGCGCCATCGACGCGGCCTCGGCCTCGGCGAGCTTCTGCAATTGCGGATCGAGGGTGAGGGCCGCTTCGCCGCGGCCGCGGCGATAGGCCGAGATCATGTCGCGGGCGGCTTCGGTGTCGACGTGGGCGGCGTCGTTCGACAGCGGCAGGTAGAGGCTCGGCAGCGCCGAGGTCGTCTGCGTGTCGGTGGCGCAGCCGGCCAGCAACGCCGTGACGGCCAGCACCAGGACGCCCGCACCGTATCGTCCGATCCTGCCCACGTGTCCGACCCGCCGCTCGCCATCGGCCCGCGCCGGGCCATCCGCACGATCATATAGGGTGTCCGCCGGCACCGTGCAGCGGCGACGGTCATCAGGATTGACGATCCGTTCACCGGCTTGCGCTTAGGCTGTGCCGAATCGAACCGTGGATGCCGGGACGTTCCCTGTGCTCGCTCCGGTCCGCCGAGAGGATCGCGTGGCAATCTCCGAAGCGAACCCGTGGTGCGGCTCCCGCAAGGCGGCGTCGCCCACCGCATGACCGGGCTGCCCACCCATGCCGCTGCTGCGGCGTCGGCGACCCTCCGGTCCGCCGAGGCGCAGCTGCGCCTGATCCGCCGGGACGCCGAGCGGCTGGCCGAGCGCCAGCGCAGCTTCGATCAGGCCGCTGCCGCGGCCGGGATCGGCCTGTGGGAATGCCGGCTGCACGACGAGGCCCTCGACTGGTCGTCCGGCGTCTACGACCTGTTCGGGATTCCGCGCGGGACGGCCCTGTCGCGGGGGCGCACCCTCGAGCACTATCCGGCCGCCTCGCGCCGCGCCCTCGAGGCGGCCCGCACGCGGGCGATCGCCGAGCGGACCGGCTTCCGCCTCGACGCCGAGATCCGGACCGCCGCCGGGCAGCTCCGCTGGATTCGCCTGACCGCTACGGTGGAGGCGCGCGCGGGCGTCGCGGTTCGGCTGTTCGGGATCAAGCAGGACGTCACCGAGGAGAGGCTGGCCGCCGAGGCGGCGCGCCGGCGCGCCGAGGTCGACGGGATGACGGGGCTGGCCAACCGGATGTGCTTCGAGGACCGCCTTGCGGCCCTGTGCCGTGCCGGCGCGGGGCTGCTGGTGCTGGTCGACCTCGACGGCTTCAAAGCAGTCAACGACGGCTTCGGCCACGCGGCAGGCGATGCCTGCCTGCGGGAGGCGGCCCGCCGCCTGGCCGGGCTCTGCCGACGGGCCGACCTCGTGGCGCGGATCGGCGGCGACGAGTTCGCGATCCTGCTCGGCGGCGATTGCGCGGCCGACGCCGCCGAAGCCCTCGCGGCGCGGATCGTCGGCGCGGTCGGCCGGCCGATGCAGGTCGGCGGCGTCACGATCCGGGTCGGCGCCTCGGTGGGCATCGCGGCCCTGGTAGGGGGCGGGCCGGCGGATGCCTTCACCCGCGCCGACGCGGCGCTCTACGCCGCCAAGCGCGCCGGCCGGAACACGTTCCGCACCCATGGCGCCCCGATCCGCCTCGCGTGATCGCCCAGCCTCGCGCGGCCGCCCCCGAGGATACGACGACGCCTACGCGTCCCGCTGGTGCGCCGCCATCGCCGCCGCCGCCGCCTTCAGGCCCCAGGCCAGGAGGCCCTTGGCCTCCGCTTCGGTGCGCGCCTCGGTGTAGCAGCGCAGCTCCGGCGCGTTGCCCGAGGCGCGGAAGTGGATCGTGCGGCCGCCGTCGAGCGCGATCCGGACCCCGTCCTGCGCGTCGACCGCCTCCGGCACGCCGACCGGCTTCAGGAACGTGTGCCGGAACCCCGCGTCGCCGAGGCTGCGCAGGAGCGCGCCGCTGCGCTCGGGCGGCGTCTCGGGCAGGCGGTCGCTCGCCATCGCGCCGACGTCGAGCGCGGCGACGAGGCCGGCCAGCGGCAGGCCGGCGTCGCGGGCCGCAGCCAGCGTCGCGAGGATCGGCAGCATCGCGTCGCGCGTCGGCAGGGCGGGCAGCACCGATCCGCCGAGCGCTACGTCCGACCCGAGGAGGAAGCCGCCATTCGCCTCGAAGCCGGCCACCGTCTTCGCGCCTGCGCGCTGCGCCTGCTCCATGCCGGCGATGACGAAGGGCGAGCCGACCCGGGTGCGCAGCACCTGCGCGAACCCGCCGGCCCGCTCGATCGCCGAGCCCGCGGTGACGGGCACCGCCACCGCGTCGGCGCCGAGATACCGCCCCGTGATCAGGCCGAGCACGTCGCCGCGCAGGATGCCGCCGGCGGCGTCGGCCACCAGCGGTCGGTCGGCGTCGCCGTCGGTGGTGACCAGCGCGTCGTAGGCGCCCGACGCCATGGTCTCGGCGATGTAAGTCACATCCTCCGGGCGATGCGCCTCGGTGTCGATCGGGACGAACGTGTCCGAGCGGCCGACCGGCGTGACCTCGGCGCCGAACCCTGCCAGCAAGTCGGCGAGCAGGTCGCGGGCGACCGAGCTCTGCTGGTAGACGGCGACGCGCAGGCCGGCGAGGATGTCGGGCGCGAAGGCCGCACTGTACCGGCGCCGGTAGCGCTCGACCACGTCCGGGTCCGGCGTCGCGGCGACGGGCGCCGGCATCGTCCCGACCGCGGAGACGTCGCCGAGGGCGGCGAGGATGGCGGCCTCGTCGGCTTTGGTGATCTCGCCGTCGGGCCGGTAGAACTTCAGGCCGTTGCGGTCCTGCGGGATGTGGCTGCCGGTGACCATCACGGCGCAGGCCCCGCGCCGGATCGCCTCCAGCGCCAGCGCCGGCGTCGGAAGCGGGCCGCAATCGATCGCGGCAAAGCCCGCGGCGGCAGCCGCCGTGGCGACGGTGGCGGCGATGTCCGCGCTGCTGTCGCGCAGGTCGCGCCCGATCACCGCGGTGCGGCTCGCGCAGGAAGTGGCGCCGACGGAGCGGAAGAACGCGCCGGCATAGGCGTAGCTCGGCCACCCGACGAGGTCGGCCACCAGGCCGCGCAGGCCGCTCGTCCCGAACTTCAGGCTGCTCACGACGTCCTCATTTCCTTGCCGACCTAAACTTGCCCTTCGCCGACTCGATGGCCGTGCTCACGGTCCGGGCCGGCCCAGCCTTGCGCGCGCATGCTCGAGCACGTCGGCGATCGCGGCGTCCCAGTCGCCGCGGGGCGTCCAGCCGGTCGCCGTGCGCAGCCGGGTCGCGTCGCCGGCCGCCACCGGGATCTCGGACGCGCGCATCCGGTCGGCTGCGACCCGGACCTCGAACGCGACCCGTGCGTGCCGGCGCAGGTCCGACACCACGCTCGCGATGCTGCGCGGCCGCCCCGAGGCGACGTTGAACACCGACCCGTCGGCGATGTCCACGCCGCGGGCGATCAGCTCGGCATAGGCCCGCACCACGTCGCCCACCGGCAGGAAGTCGCGCTCGGCGGCGAGGTTGCCCACCTCCAGCACCGGCGGCACCAGGCCGGCCTCGATCCGCGCGATCTGGCCGGCGAAGGACGGCAGCACGAAGCGCTCGTCCTGGCCGGCGCCGACCTGGTTGAACGGCCGCAGGATCACCAGCCGCACGCCCGTCCGCGCCAGCACGTCGCGCAGGATCGTCTCGCCGAACCACTTCGAGCGGGCGTAAGGTCCCTGCGGGTCGGGCGCCGCCTCCTCGGTCAGCGGGCGCCCGGAGAGGAACGCCCGGCCGTAGACCTCACCCGAACTCACGAACAGGAAGCCCGCGCCGGGCGCGGATCGCACCACCGCCTCGGCGAGGTTCAAAAGCCCGACGAGGTTGACCCGCCAGGTCTCGCCCGGCGCGTCCGCCGATTGCTGCACCGAGGCCATCGCGGCCAGATGCAGCACGTCGGTCGGCCGGAACGCGGCGAGGCAGGCATTCAGCGCCGGCTCGTCCAGCAGGTCGACCGTCTCGTAGGCGACGCGCTCCGGCAGCACGTCCGGGCTGCCGCGGCCGATCCCGAGGATCCGGTCCGCCGGCCCGCTTGCGGCCGAGAGCGCCGCGAGCGCGTGCTGCCCGACGAAGCCGGCCGCCCCCGTGACCAGGATCCGCTTCACGAGCGAACGGCGGCCGTCACGGCGCGGCACTGGTCCATGACGCGCTTGCCGGTCAAGCGCGGCCGCCGAGGCGCTTCAGGTCGGCCTCGACCATCTCCTGGATCATCGTCTCGAGCGAGATCTCGGCCTTCCAGCCGAACGCGGCTTCCGCCTTGGCCGGGTTGCCGAGCAGCACCTCGACCTCGGCCGGTCGGTACAGCTTCTCGTCGATGATCAGGTGGTCGTCCATCGGCAGGCCGACGTGAGAGAACGCGAGCGCGCACATGTCGCGCACCGTGGTGGTGCGCCCGGTGGCGATCACGAAGTCGTCCGGCTTCTCCTGCTGCAGCATCATCCACATCGCCCGGGTGTAGTCCTTGGCATGGCCCCAGTCGCGCTTGGCGTCGATGTTGCCGAGCCGCAATTCCTTGGCCAGCCCGAGCTTGATCCGCGCCACTCCGTCCGTGACCTTGCGGGTGACGAACTCGACGCCGCGCAGCGGGCTCTCGTGGTTGAACAGGATGCCGTTCGAGGCGTGCAGCTTGAAGCTCTCGCGGTAGTTGATCGTCATCCAGTGCGCGTAGAGCTTGGCCACGCCGTAGGGCGAGCGCGGGTAGAACGGCGTCGCCTCACTCTGCACCTGTTCCTGGATCAGGCCGAACATCTCCGACGACGAGGCCTGGTAGTAGCGCGCATCGGGCTTCAGGGTGCGCACGCATTCGAGCAGGTTGACGGCGCCCAGGCCCGTGATCTGGCCGGTGAGCAGCGGCTGCTGCCACGAGGCGGTGACGAACGACTGCGCGGCTAGGTTGTAGACCTCGTCCGGCTGCACAGCCTGAACGATCCGGGCGAGGCTCGACAGGTCGAGCAGGTTGCCGTCGTGAAGCTCCACGTCGTCCTCGATCCCGAGCCACTTCAGCCGGTGGTCGAACACCCCGGCATGGCTCGAGCGCCGTACCACCCCATGCACCGCATAGCCCTTCGACAGCAGAAGCTGCGCGAGATACGCCCCATCCTGCCCGGTGATGCCGGTGATCAGTGCCGTCTTGGTGCTCATCTGCGAGACCTCTTCCATCTAAACGTGACGTTCCGTCGTTCGATGAGCGAGGGCGCACGGTGTTTCCCGGTGGCATATCCACCGGAACCGCCGTTTTCAACGCATCAGAGGCCCGACCTCGGCTGCCGATACGCAGGCGTAGTGCGGGTCCGGTCCCCGGCGGCGCCACCGTGCCGTTGGCGGAGGCAGGCGGGTGCGTCGCCATCGCGAATCGTCCCGCCCGCTCGCGAACGATGCCGGAGCGTTTGGCCAAGGACTTTTGTTTTTGCAACCCAGGCGGGCATGGCGGCGGACGAAATCTATCTCTGCGTGCTTGCGAACCTCGGTTGCCCGCCCGCGGAAGCGAGCCTCGCGTGCTACCGGGCGCCGAGCGGGCTCGTGTCGCGGCCGGAGTCGATCCCGTTCTCCGGCGGAGGGCGGAACCGGCCGGCGATTTCGGAGAACGCCTCCTGCATCCCGTCGAGGCCCTGAACCGTGACGATGCTGGAGCCCGGCCCGAGCGGCGGGATGAAACCCGCCTGGGACAGTGTCCCGAACACCGCGAAGTTGAGGTCGTTCTGCACCTTCAGGCCGAGGCTCACGTCGACGATCATCACCACGAGTTCGAATTCGAGGAACGGGTCGCCGATCTTGCGGAACACCACGCGCGGTGCCGGCTCCTTCAGCACGTCGGCGTGCTGGGCGGCGCAGGCGAGCAGCATCTCGGCGGCGCGCGCCGGGTCCTGGTTGCGCAGCACGTTGACGGTCAGCGACACCCGCCCGGTCCGGTCGCCGCGGACGCGGTTCTTGACGATGCCTGAGATCAGGTTGGAGTTCGGCACGATCACCGCCGAGCGGTCGAAGGTCTGAATCTCGGTGGAGCGCACGGAGATGCGCTTCACGATGCCCTCCGAATCGCCGATCACCACCTGGTCGCCGACGCGGATCGGCCGCTCCCAGAGCAGGAGCAGGCCCGAAACGAAGTTGTTGACGATCGATTGCAGGCCGAAGCCGATGCCGACCGAGAGCGCGCCGGCCACGATCGTCAGCTTTTCGAGGCTGAGGCCGAGATACGAGAAGGCCAGGGCCAGGGCGAGCAGGAAGCCGCAATAGCCCGACACGGTGGAGATCGAGTTGCGCAGGCCCGCATCGAGGTCGGTGGCGGGCAGGTAGACCTGCTCGAGCCAGCGCTGGACCGCCCGGGTGATGACGATGCCGAGGATCAGGATCCCGAGGCCCAGCGCGATGGTCGAGAGAGAGATCGTGACGTCGCCGACCTTGAAGCCGAAGAAGGCCTGCCGGATCGAGGAGACGATGTCGGTCGAATCAAGGCCCCAGGGCGCGAGCACCAGGAGCGCCACGATCAGGAACAGCAGCACCCGCGCGGCCCCGGTCGAGAGCACCGCGATCTGGTTGAGCGAGCGTTTGCGCAGGCCGGTGTTGGCCTGGAGCGCGGTGGCGAGCCGGGTGTCGTCCGACAGCGAGCCGCCGACGAAGGTGTCGGCGCTCTGTACGAGCAGGTAGAGCAGTACCAGGAGGCTCGCGGTCCAGACCAGCTGGTCGATCACGAACGCGGCGAAGGCGACGTAGCCGACGAGGGCGGCGACGCCGATGACGGCCGTCGCCGCCCAGCCGACGAGGCGCGCCGGTCCGCCGAGGCCGGTGGTGGTCTTCGTCGGCACGTAGGGGCCGAAGCAGGCCTCCTCTTCCTCTTCCTTGTCGGCGAAGCGGTGCAGGCCTATGGCGAGGATCAGCGCGGTCGCGACCGCGCCGATGCCGCGGGTGGCGATCGAGATCGGCAGCGCCGCCGAGATGCCCGAGTTCAGCGCCTCGATCGATTTCACCACGGTGATCACCGTGGCGATGCCGACCGCGAGCCGCGTCACCCGGATCGCCGCCGCGTCGCTCACCGGCGCGGGCCGCCATTGCGGCTTGTCCGGCGAGAGCAGGCCGTCGCACAAGGCCTCGACGAAGGCGATGAAGGCGAGGCCGGCCAGGATCGCGCCGGCCACCGGCAGCAGCCGGGAGGGCAGGAGGTCGGTGCCGTCGAGGGCGTAATAGACCGCGTAGGAGCCGATCACCGCCGGCACGGTGCCGAGCAGCAGCACCCGCCACGCGCCGAGGAGGGTCTGGCGCCGGGTCGGCTCGGCCATCGCCGCGTCGCGCCGGCCGAGACGCGGGGCGATGTTGCGGCGGCCGAAATACAGCGCCACCGAGACGCCGAAGGCGAGGCCGAGCAGCAGCAGGTTGCCGAGGGTGCCGTTGCGCGAGAACAGCAGCAGGATGTCCGACAGCGCGCTCTGCAGCGAGCGCACGTCGCGGGGCACGTCGGCCGCGACCCGCCTCCAGAGCTGCGGACTTACCAGGGCCAAGCTGCGCTCGAACAGTCCCTTGGTGAAGGACTCGCGCCGCCGGTTCGAGACCCGGTCGATGATCTGGTCGCCCTGGACCAGGAGCGAGCGCGCCAGCCGCTGGGTCTCGTCGATGCGCGAGACCGCCGCGTCGCGCTCGACCCGCTCCTGGGCGACCTCGGGGCTCTCCTCGGCGTCCTTGGGCTTCGGCCCGAGCTGGGTCAGGCGCTCGCGGGCCGATTCGAGCGGCGCGTCGAGCCGGCCGATGATCGTCCGGATCTCGTCGGTGACCGGGCCGACGCCGTCGCGGATGGCCGACAGCTCCGGCGTGCCGAGATCGGTGCGGGCGAGTTCCTTCTCGCGCGCGGCGAGGTCGTTCTTGGCCGCGTCGAGCTTGGCCCGCACCGCCTTGAGCGCCTCGGACATCTCGGGCTTCGGGGGGGCCGGCTTGGCGTCGGCCGGCTTGGCGTCAGCAGGCTTACCCTCGGCCGGCTTCGTCTCCGAGGATTTGGCGTCGGGCGTCTTGGTCTGGGTCCCGGCCGCGGGGGCCGGCGGCGGGGCCGACTGCGCCCAACCAAGGCCGGGGGCGAGCAGGAGCGCCGCCAGCCCGGCGGCGATCATCGAGCGGATCGGACTGCGCAGGCGCGTTTCGCGGGCGATTCGGCTGCGCGCGGACGGGCGACGACTCATCGAAATCCTTGGATGCTCGGCAGGGGCGACGGCAGGATGGGGGCACAGGGCCGTGGGCGCGGGCTCCGCGACGCCCTTCCGTGATGCCCTTGCCATGGTGCCGTCCCGCAAGAGGTGCGCCGTGTCGCCGATCAATGGGGCGAAAGCGTGCCGGGGGCCGCCCAGAACCCCCGGCGGAGACGATAACCCTGCGGCCGTCCGCGATCCGAGTTCGC
Organism: Methylobacterium cerastii; assembly: GCF_022179125.1. Classification (GTDB taxonomy): domain Bacteria; phylum Pseudomonadota; class Alphaproteobacteria; order Rhizobiales; family Beijerinckiaceae; genus Methylobacterium; species Methylobacterium cerastii. The sequence goes on along the minus strand of NZ_BPQG01000034.1, from coordinate 30,054 downwards.
CCCCCGGTGGTCGAAGGCTGAGGCCGGCATTCGGCCCGTCCGCGCCCGCCGGCCCGCCCGCGCAATCAATTGGACGTGATCGCGACGGGACGACCGCCGGCCCCAACGTCGGCCGTCACACCGCCCCCCTGGCCGGATCGCGAAAGCGGCCCCGATGTGTCCCTGAGCGACGCCGATCCGACATCGCCGCGAGTAGCATGATTTTAATCATGACCCGTCATAAACGACACGGCTGGACTCAAATGTTCGCTGAAGCGCAAATCCGAATGCAGCAAACAGCGCTGAAGGGGCCGTGAGAACAAGGAAGTTTCTTTAGGGTGATCGCCTGCCCGAAGCATGATCCGCCTTCCGACCTCCAAGGCGCATGGCCGGAACGCCCGCCCGACCCGATCGACCGAGAGCATCCGCCCATCGCGTGACTGGATGTTCGCGGCACCGCCTTGCCCGTCCCGTTCTCTTCGTTGCGTGTTTCGAGGAACCACCGGTCGTCATGTCCAGCCACCGACCCTGTGACCGCCCTGCGGCGCGCCTGCATCGCCACCTGCTGACCACGACCGCGCTGACCTTGGCCCTCGGCTTCGCCGCGACGGGCTCGGCTTCGGCACAAGCCTACAATGCCGGTACCGGCGCCACGTCGGCCGGAACGAACGCGACCGCGATCGGCCCGAATGCGACGGCCGGCGGCGACGAGTCCTTCGCCGGCGGCTACAACGCGAGCTCGGCTGGCGCCGGTGCCGTGGCGATCGGGTCGGGCGCCTCCGCGCAGTCGGCGACGAACAACCAGGGCATCATCAATTACCGGGATGCCAGCGGCGTCGGCATCCCCGCGGCCGGGACCGGCGGCAACATCCAGAACGGCGCGAACGGCAGCACCACACCGCCCGGCGCCGGGGAGACCAGTGCCGGCGCCCAGCCGTCGGGCACGGCGATCGGCAAGAAGTCCACGGTCGGCGCCGCCGGCGGCGTGGCCGTCGGCTACCACAACTCGGCCGGCACCGGGACCTTCAACTCGACCGCGATCGGCGCGAACAACGACGCGGCCGGCTCCTACGGCGTCGCGATCGGTTATGCCAACCTCGCTACTGGCCGCTCGACCCTTTCGCTCGGGACGAACAACCAAGCGCTCGGCGACGTCGCCATCGCTCTGGGACGACAATCCTATGCGGTCGGCGACTTCTCGTTCGCCCAGGGGTTCATCGCCAGCGCCTACGGACAGGACGCGCTGGCGCTGGGCCGCCTCTCCGTCGCCGGTGAAACCGGGAGCAATCCGACGGCCAGCAACATCGCGATCGGCGACAACGCCAGGGCCGTCGGCGGCTCGGCGCTGGCGCTCGGCAGCGGAGCCTCGGCGACGAAGGCGCAGTCCGTGGCGCTCGGTGCCGGCTCGATGGCGCTGCGGGGCAGCCTCAGCGGCACCGAGGCCTACACCACCAACACCCTGTCCTCCGCCAACGGCGAAGTGTCGGTCGGCGCACAAGGGGCTGAGCGACAGATCACGAATGTCGCCGGAGGCCAGCAGGACACAGATGCCGTCAACGTCCGCCAGCTCCGTTCGGTCGGGAGCGGGGTCACCAAGAATGCGACAGCGCTCGGCGGCAGCTTCGGCAGCGACGGCACCTACACGCCGCCGAGCTACACCTACAACGGACGATCCTACGCCACCGTGCCCGGCGTCGTCGGCGCCCTCGACCAACTCGCATTGCGCTACGACACCGACGGGTCGGGCAACCGGCTGGCCAGCGTCGACCTGAGCCGCGCCGGGACCGTCGGCTCCGCGGTCCGCATCACCGGCCTCGCCCCGGGCAGCCTCGCCGCGGGCTCGACCGATGCTGTCAACGGCGACCAGCTCTACGCGCTGCGCCAGAGCATCGACGACGGCACCTTCGGCCTGGTGCGGCAGGACTCGACGAGCCGTGCGATCCGCGTCGCCGCCGCGACGGACGGGGCGCTCGTCGACTTCCGCAACAGTGCCGGCAGCGGCCGTGTGCTCCGCGGCGTCTCCTCCGGCGCCCTCTCGGCGGGCTCCGACGAAGCGGTCAACGGGGGCCAGCTCTATGCGACGAACCAGGCGGTCGCCGGCCTGTCGGCCGGATTGGCCAACGGCAGCGTCGGCCTCGTGAAGCAGGACGCCGCGACCCGCGGCCTGACCGTCGGCGCCGAGACCGACGGCACCACGGTGAGCTTCGCCGACCGCGACGGCACGGCCCGAACGCTCACCGGCGTCTCCGGCGGCCGGATCGCCCTGGGCTCCACCGACGCGGTCAGCGGCGGGCAGGTCTACGGGCTCTCCGCTTCGCTTGCGAGGAGCCTCGGCGGCGGGTCGAGCGTGGCTGCCGACGGCACAGTCACCGCCCCGAGCTACGCGATCCAAGGCGCGAGCTTCGGCGACGTCGGCTCCGCGCTCGGCAGCCTCGACGCCGCGGTGACCACCCTCAACACCGCCGGAAGCCGCTACGTCGCGGTGCGCAGCACCGGTGCCGCCGCCCAGGCCACCGCGACCGACAGCCTCGCCATCGGTCCGGCCTCGGTGGCGAGCGTCGAGGGCGGCGTCGCGCTTGGCGCCAACGCGATCGCCCGCCGCGCCGGGCTCTCGGGGGCTGCCGAGGCGTTCTCAGGGATCACGGTGGCCTCGACCGCGGGCGCGGTCTCGGTCGGCGCGGAGGGCGCGGAGCGGCAGATCGTCAACGTCGCCGGCGGCACCCAGGACACCGACGCGGTCAACCTGCGCCAGCTCCGCGCGGTCGGCGGCAACCTCGCCGGCGCCCTCGGCGGCGGAGCGGGTTTCGCCGCCGACGGCAGCTTCACCGGGCCGACCTACGCCCTCGGCGGCCGGTCCTATTCCGGCGTCGGCGACGCGCTCGCGGCGGTGGACGCGTTCGCGGTGAAGTACGACGTCGACCCGGCGACCGGCGGGCGCGGCCAGTCGATGACGCTGGCCGGCAGCGACCCGAACCAGCCGGTTCTGATCCGCAACGTCGCGGCCGGGGTGCAGCCCACTGATGCCGCCAACCTCGGGCAGGTGACGGCCCAGGTCGCGACCGCAAAGGCGCAGAGCTTTGCCTACACCGACCAGCGGGTGCAGGCGAGCTACGCCGCCGGCACCGCCTACACCGACGCCCGCGTCGCGCCGCTGGAGAAGCAGGCGAACGCCTTCGGCAGCCAGCTCGCCGGCCTTCAGAACGAGGTCGGGCAGGTCCGCCAGGAGGCGCGGCGCGGCGCGGCGATCGGCCTGGCGGCCGCCTCGCTCCGCTTCGACGACCGCCCGGGCAAGCTGAGCATGGCGGCCGGCGGCGGCGTCTGGCGCGGCGAGGGCGCGGCCTCGATGGGCATCGGCTACACGCTTCCCGACGGGTCCGCGCGGGTGAACGCCACCGGCGTCGCCGCCGGACGCGACTTCGGGATCGGCGCCGGCGCCAGCTTCACCCTCAACTGAGGCGGGCCGTGCGCACACAGGCCATCGCCGCCGTGGCCGGGCTCGGGATGCTGCTCGCGGCGCCCGCGCTCGCGGCCCCGGCCGGAGACGGCGCCCTCGGGCCGTTCGCGATGCGCGGCGCAGTCTCCACCGACGACGCGCCCCGCGCCCAGTTCGCGGCGCCGGCCTATCGCGTCCACCCGCCCGAGGGTGCGCCGCTTCCCGGCGAGGCGCCGGGCGACACCCGCCGGATGATCCAGGCCTTCGCGACCTGGACCCTGATCTGCGACGAGAACCTGCGCCGCCATCGCAGGGTCTGCAACGCCTCGCAATCGATCGTGGACGGCGACGGGGCCTTCGCTTTCAGCTGGTCGCTCGCGGCCACCAGCGCGGGGGCGCCGGTCTTCGTGGTGCGCGCGCCGGTGGGCGCATGGTCGGCTCGCACCGTGGGGCTGGCGTTCGGCGCGGCCGAGGAGACCGTGATCCGCCTGGAGAGCTGCAACGCCAGCCTCTGCCTCGGCTTCCTGGCGGTGGACGAGGCTCTTCGCCGGGCGATCGCCGCGCGCGCCTCCGTCCGCGTACGCTATCGCCGGAGCGAGACCGCCGCCCCCGTCGCCATCGCGACCTCCCTCGACGGCCTCGCTGGCGCGATCGCCAGCCTCAAGTAGCGCGTTTCGCCCGGATCAACCGGCGGCGCGGGCCAGGAACCCGCGCCAGCCGCCGTAGCGCCCGATCTCCTCGGCGCCGACGACGCCTTCGGCCTCGACCAAAAACCCCTTCGGGGCCGTGCCGTCGGAAAGGCGCAGGGTGCCGACGCCCAGCGGGCTCGGGATCGTCGAGACGAAGCGGCCAAAGGCCTCGGGCGGGAGCGCCCAGACCTCGGTCTCGATCGCCGTGCCCGTGCCGGCCGCCACCCGCAGCAGGCCCGGGCGATGCGGCGGGCCGCCGGGGAGCGCGTAGAAGCGGTAGTCCGGCGCCGTCGAGACGGCCCGCAGGAAGCGGGCGCCGAGGCCGGTCAGCTCGCCGTTGAGGGCCAGGCCCGACAGGTGCGCGCCGACCACCGCCAGCTCGATTGCGTCGCCCTGAGGCCCCTTCGGCGCGACCGCCTCCGGGACCGGCACGGCGCTCGCCCCGATCGGCACGCCGGACGCCGCGTGCAGGCGGGCGCCGATTGCCGCGATCAGCCCGTCGCGGCCGCGGGGCGCCAGCAGCGTCACCCCCGCGGGGAAGCCGTCCGCCCGGAAGCGGCCGGGCACGGCGAGCGCGCACCAGTCGAGCAGGTTGACGAAGTTGGTGTAGGTGCCGAGCTCGCTGTTCGGTCCGATCGGGTCGGCGGCGAGGTCGGCGACCGTCCGCGGACGCGGGAAGGTCGGCACGACGAGCACGTCGACCGCGTCCCAGACCGCGTCGGCCGCACGCCGCAGCTCGGCCAGGCGATAGAGCCCGCCGAAGGCGTCCGCCGCCGAGAAACCCTTCGCGTTCTCGATCACGGCCCGCGTCGTCGGATGCAGGATCTCGGGCCGCGTCTCGATCTCGTCGCGGATCGCCTGGTAGCGCTCGGCCACCCAGGGGCCGGTGTAGAGCAGGCGCGCGGTCGAAAACATCGGCGCGAAGTCCACCGGGCGCGCTGCGCCGACGAGGGCTTCGAGGTCGGAAAGGCTCGCCGCGAAGGCCGCCTCCGACAGGGCGTCTCCGGCGAAATCCAGCCCCTGCGCATCCGGCACGCCGAGGCGCAGGCCGGGCGGGATCGCCGACGGCGCCGGCAGCGGCAGCCGCCGGGAATACGCGTCGGCGAGGTCGTAGCCGGCCATGATCCGGAAGGCGGCGTCGGCGTCGGCCACGGTACCGGCGAAGACCGAGAGCGTGTCGAGCGTGCGGCAGGCCGGAACCATGCCGCGCGTCGAGACGCTGCCGAGCGACGGCTTCAGGCCGACGACGTTGTTCAGGGCCGCCGGCACCCGGCCCGAGCCCGCCGTGTCGGTGCCGAGCGCGAAGGCGACGAGGCCGCGGGCGACCGCCACCGCCGAGCCGCTGCTGGAGCCGCCCGGTACGTAGGCCGGATCGATCGCGTTGCGTGGCACCGGATAGGGTGTCCGTACCCCGACGAGGCCGGTGGCGAACTGGTCGAGGTTGGTCTTGCCGACGAGGATCGCGCCCGCCGCCAGAAGCTTTTCGACCGCGTGGGCGGTCTCGGTGGCGGTGTAGGCGAAGTCGGGGCACGCGGCCGTCGTCGCCATCCCGGCGACGTCGACGTTGTCCTTCACCGCGAACGGGATGCCCCAGAGCGGCTTGCTTGCCGGATCGAACGGGCCGAGCGCGGCCAAGGCCGCCGCGGCTTCGGGCTCCGGCACGAGGGCGAGGAAGATGCCGGGATCGTCGGCGTCCGCGACGCGGCGGTACACCTCCGCCAGGATCGCACGCGGGTCCTCTCCGGCGGCGTAGGCCGCGTGCAGGGCGGGGATCGTCGGGAACGGGGGCATGGCGCGTCTCGTCGGGTCGATCTGATGGGAAGGGGCCTCGTGTCGGGGCCTACAATCCGGCGAGCCGCGCGGCCGTGCGGCTGATGACGCCCTCGGGGTCGATCAGCGCGTCGAGCACGGTGAAGTGGTTGGCGCCCGGCACCGGGATCAGCGGCCCGTCCAGCCCCGCGGCGCCGCGGGCGGCGTGGTAGGCGTCCGATTGGCGGCGAAGTTCGAAAAGCTCGTCGCCGCCGTACATCACCGCGACGGGCGGCGTGCCCGGGCGGAGGTGGCGGACCGGCGAGAGCGTCTCGATCTCTTCGGTGGAGAGGGCCAGCGCGTCGTTCAGGGTCGTGCCGGCGATCGGCGCGAGGTCGAAGATGCCGCTGATCGCGAGGGCCGCGTCGGCCGCGTCGGCGACCGCGGCGGCCAGGTGCCCGCCGGCCGACCAGCCCGAGACCACGAGCCGGCGCCCGCCGCCCTCGGCCCGCAGCAGCGCCAGCGCGGCGCGGGCTTCCGCGACGATGTCCGTCAGGCGCGCCTCCGGCGCCAGGGTGTAGCCGACGAGCGCCACGTCGAGGCCGCGCGCCAGCGGCCCCTCGGCCATGCAGGAGAAGCCGCGCCGATCGTTGCGCTGCCAGTAGCCGCCGTGGACGAAGGCCAGCATCGGCGCGCTCGGCCGGCCGCAGCGGAACACGTCGATGCGCTGGCGCTCACCCTGCCCGTAGGCGAGGTCGAGCGCGTCGACTTGGGCCTCGCGGAACGCGGCGCTGCGCGTCCGCCAGCCGGCGACGATCGCGGCGCTGTCGGCCACCGCGCCGGAATTGTCGTAGGCCCGGCTCAAGTCCGCGCGGTCGAGGTCTCGCCAATCCATCGTCTCAGGCATCGTCGCCGGTCCCCAGGTACCAGTCGAGCAGCTCGCCGCCCTGCAGGAACACCACGTCCGGCCGGGCGAGCAGCGCGTCGAGCAGGCGTTCGAGCAGCCCGATGCGGTGGGGCACCCCGGTGATGTAGGGGTGGATGGCGAAGCTCATGATCTTCGCGCCCGACAGCGGCCCGTCGCCGACAGCTTCCCGGGCGAGGCGGTCGCACTGCGCCAGCGCCCGCTCCACGAACTCGTCGGCGCGATGATGCTGGATCGCGAGCAGCGGGATGTCGTTCAGCTCCACCGAATAGGGCATCGCCACCAGCGGCCCGTGCGCGGTAGCGATGCGCGCGGGCCGATCGTCGACCACGAAGTCGCCGACATATTCGATGCCTGCCGCCTTGAGGTGGTCTGGGGTGTCCAGCGTCTCGGTGAGGCCCGGCCCGAGCCAGCCTCGCGGCGCCGCGCCGGTGAGATCGCGGATCGCGGCGACGGTGCGGGCGATCATCCCGGGCTGGTCCTCGATCCGGTGGGTCGGAACCTGCTCGAAGCCGTGGGCCATGAACTCCCAGCCGGCTGCGTGCGCGGCGGCTGCGACCCGCGGATAGGCGGTGCAGACCGAGCCGTTGATCGACAGGGTCGGCCGGATGCCGCGCACTGCGAAAGCTTCGAGGAAGCGCCAGAAGCCGACGCGCATCCCGTATTCATGCCACGCCCAGTTGGGCACGTCCGGCAGCAGGGTGGCCGCGGTCGGGGGCACCAGGATCTGGCGCGGCATCGGATGGTCGATCAGCCAGTGCTCGACATTGACCACCGGCCAGACCGCGACGGCCTTGGCCCCGGGCAGTGCGAGGCGCGGCCGGTCGATCGCGGCACGATAGGCGAGGCGGTTTTCCGGCCGACGCCGGTCGGTGCGCGGAATTTCGCTCATGCGGCCTTCGGCGCGTGGTGGCTGTGGAGCTGAGCCGAGAGCATGCGGCGAACGTCGTTGAAGGCGGGGCTCGAGACGTCGCGGCGGCGGGGGAGGTCGACCGTGTGCACCGCCTCGATCCGGCCGGGGCCGGGGGACATCAGCACGATGCGGTCGGCGAGCACGATCGCCTCCTCGATGGCGTGCGTCACGAACAGCACCGTGAGGCCGGTTCGGCTCCAGAGCTCGAGCAATTCGTCCTGCAGCCGCTCGCGGGTCATCGCGTCCAGCGCCCCGAACGGCTCGTCCATCAGCACCACTTCGGCCTCGTTGGCGAGCACGCGGGCGATGGCCACGCGCTGCTTCATGCCGCCCGAGAGCTGGTGCGGGTAGGCGTCGGCGAATTGGCCCAGGCCGACGAGGTCGATGTAGCGCGCGGCTGTCTCGCGCACCTCCGCGGCGGGGCGGCCGCGCGAGTTCGGGCCGAAGCCGATGTTGTCGCGGACGGTCAACCACGGGAACAGGCCGTAATCCTGGAACACCATGCCCCGGCTCGGGCCGGGTCCGGGGATCGGCTTGCCCCACATCAGCGCTTCGCCGGCGGTGGTGGCCTCGAAGCCGGCCACGATCCGCAGCAGGGTGGACTTGCCGCAGCCCGACGCCCCGAGAAGGCAGACGAACTCGCCGCGCTGGACGGTGAGGTTGGCGCCGCGCAGGGCCTCGGTCCGGCGCCCCTGCGACAGGTAGGTCTTCGAGACGTCGCGGACATCGACGATCGGGATCGTTGGATCAGCCATCGGATTCAACCATGCGCGGGGCTCCACGAGAGCAGGCGGCGACCGATCTCCATGACGATCCGGTCGGAGATGAACCCGGCGACGCCGATCACCACCATGCCGCAGATGACGATCTCGGTGCGCGAGAGCTGGCGCGCCTCCATGATGATCGCGCCGAGGCCCGTCTGGACGCCGGTCATCTCGCCGACGACGATGACCACCCAGGCGAAGCCGAGGCCGAGGCGCAACCCGCTGAAGATCGATGGGAGGGCGGCGGGCAGAACCACGCGGGCGAACTGTGCCGGGCCGGTGCAGCCGAGCATGGCGGCGGCCTCGAACAGCCGGGGCTCGACCGCGCGCACGCCGAAGATCGTGTTGACGAGGATCGGGTAGAACGCTCCGAGGAACACCAGGAAGTAGGCTGAGCGCGGCCCGAGCCCGAACAGGATCATCGCCAGCGGCAGCCAGGCGGTGACGGGCACCGGCCGCAGGATCTGAAAGGTCGGGTCGAGGAGCGCCCGCATCAGCGGCACCCGGCCGATCAACAGCCCGAGCGGCAGGGCGGCTGCCGCCGCGAGCGCGAACCCGCCGAAGACGCGGGCGAGCGAAGCCGCGAGATGCGTCCACAGCGTGCCGCTGAACGCGTCGTCGTTGACGCCGCCGACGGCGAGGTCGCGCATCTCGGTCCAGACCTCGGCCGGCGGCGGGATCAGGCTGTAGGGTTTCCCGACCGTGGCGAGGTGCCAGACGAGGGCGAGCGCGAGGGGCAGGGCCAGCGCGAGGGCGGCGCCCTTGATGCGCTGCAGGATGTCCTTGGTGCGACGGCGTGGAACGCGGGTGCCCTCTCCGGTGCGGGAGAGGGGGAGCGCCGCGTCGCCCGCGGCGGCCACGTCCGCCTCCGTCGCCGTCGTCGCGCTCATGTCACGCGTCCCGCATCGCGTCGACGAACGTGGTGTCGACGAAGCCCGGCTCCGGCAGGCGCTTGATCTGCTTGAGGGCGAGCATGTGCCGGGCGTAGGCCTCGGCCTTCTTCACCTCGTCCGGGCCGAGCTTCCACGTCAGGTCGACGTTGGGAGCCGAGACCACCAAAGCCTCTCGCTTCTGGCCGAGCTTCATCACCGCCATGTCGATCATCGCGTCGCGGTTCTTGGCGGCGAACTCGGTGCCCTTGCGGTGGATTTCCAGCATGGTGCGGACGAGGTCGGGCTTGCCCGCGATCGTGTCGCGATGGGTGCCGAACACCATGTTGAGCGAGCCCATTTCGGTGCCGTAGGGGTACTCGACGAGCTGGCCGACGCCGCTCGACAGGCTGACGCCGGGGGCCGGCTCGGCGCCGACATAGGCGTCGATGTCGCCGCGCGCCAAGGCGATGTGCATCTCCGAGAACGAGATGCGCACCGGCACGATGTCCTTGATCGAGAGCCCCTCCATGCGCATGCGCTCGAGGGCGAACACCTCCTGCGTCGAGCCGGGCCACAGGGCGACGCGCTTGCCCCTGAGGTCCTTGACCGCGCGGACGTCGGAATCCTTCTTGGAGATGATCGCCATGCCGCCGTTGCAGGTCGAGGCGATCACCGTTAGCGGCTCGCCGGCGGCCGCGCCCAGGGTCGCCGAGGCGATGCCGAAGGTGCCGAAATCCACCGACTTGGTGACCACCGCGTTCTTGCACTCGGTCGGGCTCTCGAACGGGATCACCTCGACCACGTAGCCAGCCGGCGTAAAGCGCTCGTAGAAGTATGGCGCGATCGAATGGATCAGCTTGAGCGAGCCCATGCGGATCGTCACCGGCGCGGCGGCGCGGGCCACGAAGGGCGCCGAGACGAGCCCGGCCCCGAGGCCGGCAAGGAGGGTGCGGCGGGCGATCATGGCTTCACTCCGAGGCCGGCGAGGCGGGGAACGGCGACGGTACGAAGCGTAGATCCCCCTGCCGTTGCTAACGAGTGCTCAATCGGGATGGGGCTGTTGCGATTTCGGCAACAGGCGGTCTAGCTGGTTGGTATGGGCCGTCCGAAGCGCGCCCGAGGCGGGGATCTGCGATGAAGCACACCCGGACGCTGGCCTGCATCGCCGAAATCGCCCGCAGCGGCTCGATCCGCCGGGCGGCCGAGCGCCTCAACATCGCCCCCTCGGCGCTGACGCGCCAAGTCCAGGACATCGAGTACGAACTCGGCACGCCGATCTTCGAGCGGCTGGCGCAGGGGATGCGGCTCAACGCGGCCGGCGAGCTGCTGGTCCGGCACGTGCGCGACCAGCTCGCCGACCTCGAGCGTGTGCGCTCGCAGATCGCCGACCTCTCCGGGGTCCGGCGCGGGCACGTGGCGCTGGCCTGCAGCCAGGCCTTCGTCACGCAGGTGGTGCCGGAGGAGGTCCAGGCCTACCGCGAGCGGTTTCCGCAGGTCGGGTTCACGGTGCAGGTGCGCGACCACGTCCAGGCGGTGGCGGCGCTGACCGCCTTCGAGGCCGACCTAGCCCTGGTGTTGCAGCCGCCGCCCTCCGCCGACCTGCACGTGCTGTATTCCTGCCGCCAGCCGCTCTGCGCGCTGATGCGGGCCGGCCATCCCCTCGCCCGGGAGGCCGGGCCGGTGCGCCTGCGCGACTGCCTCGCCCATGCGATGGCCCTGCCCGACCGGTCGCTGGCGATCCGCCTACACCTGGAGCAGGCCCTGGCGCGGAAGGGCGTGCCGCTCGGGCCGGGGGTCGAGTCGAGCTCGCTCGAGTTCCTGCGCAACCTCGTTCTGCGCGAGGAGGCCGTGAGCCTCCAGGTGCCGAGCGGCATCCCCGACGACCCGCGCCTCGCCAGCCGCCCGATCGACGCGCGCGACCTCGACCCGATGGTGATGATCCTCGGGCAGCTGCGCGGGCGCCTGCTCTCCGTCGCGGCGGCGAAGTTCGCAGACCAGCTCACCCACAGCCTCGACCGGCGGCAGGCAGGCGCCTGAGGTACGGGAGCGAAACCGCGCCCGCCGACTTCTCCGTCCGTGCCAACCAGGACAGCGCCCCCATGAAGACCGATCGACGCCTGATCCACGCCAGCGAGAACGGCGACCGCTGGTGGCTCCGCCGCGCGGACGGCGCCGAGGTCGCCATCCTGCACGAGCCGAACGCGTCGTCCGGCGGCCGCACCTCCGAGACCCCCGTCGGCGCCTTCCTGCGCGCCGGCGCCGGCGGCCCCGAGCACCGGGCGCTCCTCGACCTGATCGGCACTCTCGTCGACCAGCCCCCGGCCGCGCCGCCCGCCCCCGCCCCGGAGCCCGGCGCCGCCGCGGCCGAGCCGACGCCGGGAGAGGGGCTTTCGTAATCCGACGGGCCGCCGACCCATCGTCCAACCCACCACCACATCCTGAGGCGCCCGCTTCGCGTCCGCACCTCAGGGTGGGGTGATGGCGTGCGCCGTCCGCCTGCGAACCTTCGCCTTCAGCGCGCCTTCAGCACCATCCGGCACTCGGCCGGCAGGGCCGCCATGGTCATCGGCGGGCGTGGCTTCGGCTTGGTCTTCGGGGGGCGGGGGTGGAGGATCGCGTCGCTGAACCAGTAGGCGAGCTCCTCGCCGCAGCCGTCGCCGGGCGGCGGGGCGGCCTGGTCGCCGCAGGAATCCTGACCGTCCGGGCAGGCGAGGCGGATATGGTAGTGGTAATTGTGCCCGTACATCGGGCGCACCTTGCGCAGCCAGCCGCGGCTGCCGTCCGCCTCCCGGCACAGGGCCTTCTTGATCGCCGGGTTGACGAAGATGCGCGCCACCTCCGGCTGCTCGGCGGTGAGGCGGATCAGGCTCAGCCGCTCCGGCGTCCAGGTGTCGGGGTCGATGTCGAGGCGGTCGGGCCGCACCATGTCGGTGGCCGAGGTCTCCTCGCGCTCCGCCCGCGTCATGCGCCGGTCCGGCATCGGGGTGAGCCACACGTCGGCGTCGAGCCCGAGCTGGTGCGAGGCGTGGCCGGTGAGCATCGGACCGCCGCGCGGCTGCGACATGTCGCCGACGAGCAGGCCCGGCCAGCCGACCCGCGGCGCCTTGGCCGCCAGCCGCTCCAGGAAGTCGACGAGGTAGGGCGTGCCCCAGTTCCGGTTGCGCGACAGGCGCATCACCTGCCACGTCGCCCCGTCGATCGGCAGCGCCGCGCCGCCCGAGAAACAGCCCTTGGCGTAGGAGCCGTAGGCGTGGGCGGGGCCGGAGGCCGGGCCGGTCACCCGCCCGAACAGCGCCTTGGCCGGCGTCGAGGGCGCGTCGGGATTCTCCAGCGGCGGCAGGGGTTTGGGGTTGAGGGTCCCCTTGTCCTGTGCGTGGGCGGGCGAAGCGAGGGCCGACGAAAGGACGAGGGCGGCGGAGAGGGCGAGGCGGCGCGTGTGCATGCGGGTCTGTGTATCCGGTCCGGCGGTCGCCCGTCGAGGATCGGAACGTCGCCCGCCGCCGGGGCGTTTTTCGGGCAGGCCCGCCGTCGCGCGGGCCGAACGAACCGGAGGCCGCATCGTGACACCCACGCCGGATACCTCTGAACAGGCCCGCAGCCTGATCGCCCACGACCGCGTCGTCGGCACCGACGTGCGCCGGCCGGACGGCACCAAGGTCGGACGGATCGAGCGGCTGATGCTCGACAAGCGCTCGGGCCAGGTCGCCTACGCGGTGATGAGCTTCGGCGGCTTCCTCGGGCTCGGCGAGGGCTTCCATACGCTGCCCTGGGCGGTGCTCCGCTTCTCGCCCGAGCACGACGCCTACGTCGTCGACGTCACCGAGGCGCAACTGCGCGACGCCCCGCCGCGCTCGCCCGAGGGCACCGACCCGGCCGAAGACCACGCCTGGGAGGAGCGGGTCCACCGCTACTACAACGCGGCGCCGTATTGGGGCCTGTGACGCAAGGGCCGAGCGCCGCTATGCGGTCGGGCCGCACCAGCCGGGGAGGTAGCTCGTCTCGGACGCCTTGGCCAAGGCCATCGCCTCCTCCAGCGCCGCCGAAAAGTCGTTCTCGATGCGCTTGGCCTTGACGTGGCGACGGAGGTAGTCGGCCCAGAGGAACTCGCTGAACGGCGTCGTGTCCTTGGCGAAGCCCCCGGCCCGGCGCAGCTCTCCGGCCAGGCTCCGGTAGGGGTCGTCGGCGAGGTCCGCCATCGCCTTGGGGATATCCTTGAACCCGGCGCGCACGCCCTCGGCATCGTAGGGGTGCACCCACGATTTGTGGTCGCACACCGTCCAGAACGCGTCCTTGTCGAGGTGGTGCAGGTCCGCGACTATGGTCACGAGCACGCTCTCGACGCCCTCTTCCAGCAGGGCGCGGGACAAATGGTGGTGATCGATGACGTAGTGGTGCTTCTTCGGCCCGAGCAGCGTCGGCACCATGTGCGCCCCCAGGAAGGCGGCGCGCTTGTTGTCGTCATAGTCGCGCCAGCGCCGGCGCTTCTCGGCGACCTCCCGGTAGCCCACCGTCATCTGCGTCGGGCGCAGGTCCGCGATCGGGACGGGCGCCAGCACCGGCTCACGGTTGGCCATCGATTCGGTATTCCCACCGCCGAGCCTTCAGGCCCCCGCGGCGATCTGTCATGATTCCAGCCCACGCCGGAAGGCACGATCGGCGCCCCGCCGTTCACGGTTCCGATAGCCGCCCGCGGCCCTTCGACGGGCGGTTCTGCGACGAGCGGTTCTGCGAGGGCCGTCGGCCAAGCGGAGCTTAGGTCGAGATCGGGCTGTCCTTCCGGAGGTTCCGCAGGGCGCGGAACGGGAGCAGCAGGAATTTCACGAAGGCCCGGAGCGCGAGGAAGGCGGCGACCGAGACGACCAGGGCGATGGTTTTCAACAAGGGCTCGCGCACTCCATCTGAGGGAATCGAAGAGGGTCGTCGAGCGGGCTCGGCGGATCGCCGCCCGTGCAACCGCAGGACCGGCAGTCCGCGCCCCAAAGCCGGCAAGATTGTGGGTGTCGGGCGCGACATCGGCGCCCTGGCCTCCCGCCCGCGAACACGCCGGCCGGTTTGAAACGGGCGCCGCCCCGCAGGCGCTTGGCGGGCGATTCCAGCTCGGCCTTGCCAAATCCCTGCGACGATCTGTAATGATGGCTGGCCCTGTCCGATCCTCACGGGATCGTTCGTGCGTCGCGGCCCGCCATCGGGCGACGGCGTGCCCGCGGCGGCGACGATTCTCCGCCGTTGCGGCCCTGGACGGCCGGGGCTCTGCACACGCGACGGGTTTTGTCCCGGCGCATGGGTTATCATGGAATTCGCGGTCGCCTCGTCATCACGGGACGGTCGAGATGGTTTTCGCGAGGTCGGGAATACAGATGGACGGAGGCACAGCATCGATTGCCGTTGCCCGTGCCGTCAGCGTGCGCGATGCGCGTCGCGCCGATCCGTCCGTCCCCCCGATCAGGTTCAACCCCAGGCGCAGCGGAAGCGCGCGCCGAGCGGCGGTTGACGGCAATCCCTTCAGTTCAAGCCCCGCGGCCTCGGTTTCGAGGCCGGCGCGAGCCCTCTCCCTGACGGCCTTCAGGCCGGGCGAGGCTCCACCGGGACACGGGCCCAGGAGAGCGACGTCCGCCGCCATGTCGAAAGTTCGTCATGGCCAACAACAAGATGCTCATCGACGCGATGCATCCGGAAGAGACCCGGGTCGTCACGGTTCACGGTTCTAGGGTTGAGGAATTCGACTTCGAGGCGGCCAACCGGCGCCAGCTTCGCGGCAACATCTATCTCGCCAAGGTGACGCGCGTGGAGCCCTCGCTCCAGGCCGCCTTCGTCGAGTACGGCGGCAACCGCCACGGCTTCCTCGCCTTCTCAGAGATCCACCCCGACTACTACCAAATCCCGCTCGCCGACCGGCAGGCGCTGCTCGAGGACGAGGCGCGCGACGCGGAAGAGCACCGCGAGCGCGAGGAACGCCGCCGCAAGTCGCCGCGCAGCAACGGCCGCCGCGTCCGCGGGCGCCGGGCCGAGGCCTCCGCCGCCAAGCTCGACGAGACCGTGAGCGCCGAGGACGTCGCGCAGGAGCATGACGCGTCGCACGAGGCCGCCCGTGCGGACGGGCATGATGCCCCGGCCGGCGAAGCGCATCACGACGCGCAGTCCCACGACACGCAGGCCGCTGAGGCCCATGCCCACGAAGCCCATGCCGGCGACGATCACGTCGCCGAGGCGCATGTGGACCAGGACCGGCCCGAGGGCGCGATCGCGCCGGGCAGCGACGCCTCCGCCGTCTTGCCCGAGCCGGATGCCGACGAGCCTGCCGGCGAGGCGCATGAGCACGAGGCCCAGGACGGGGAGACCGCCGACGACGCCCCGCGCCCTGAGGCGATCGTCGCCGTGGCCCAGGGACTGACCGTCGCCGAGGCGCCGACGGCGTCCGAGGACGAATCCGACGAGGATGAAGACGAGGACGAGGACGACGATTCCGACGACGAGGACGAAGAGGACGGCGACGACGAGGAGTCCGACGAGGACGAGGGCGACGAGGATCCCGACGCCGAGCCGAAGATCTCGCAGGTCGGCGGCAACGGCGACGCGCTCGGCGAGCTACCCGAGCGTCCGCGCAGCCACCGCCGCCACTACAAGATCCAGGAGGTGATCAAGCGCCGCCAGATCATCCTGGTCCAGGTCGTCAAGGAAGAGCGCGGCACCAAGGGCGCGGCGCTCACCACCTATCTGTCGCTCGCCGGCCGTTACTCGGTGCTGATGCCGAACACCGGCCGCGGCGGCGGGATCTCCCGCAAGATCACCTCGGCCGCCGACCGCAAGCGCCTCAAGGAGACCGCCCAGGCGCTGGAGGTGCCCGACGGCATGGGCGTGATCCTGCGCACGGCCGGCGCCTCGCGCACGATGCCGGAGATCAAGCGCGACTTCGAATACCTGATGCGTCTGTGGGAGAGCGTGCGCGCGCTGACCCTGTCCTCGACCGCGCCCGCTCTGGTCTACGAGGAGGGCTCGCTGATCAAGCGCGCGATCCGCGACCTCTACAACAAGGACCTCGACGAGGTGCTGGTCTCGGGTGAGGCGGCCTATGCCGAGGCGCGCGACTTCATGCGCATGCTGATGCCGCAATCCGCAAAGGTGGTGAAGCCCTACCGCGACGCAACGCCGATTTTCGCCCGCCACGGCGTCGAGCAGCAGCTCGACGCGATGTTCTCGACCCACGTGACGCTGAAGTCCGGCGGCTATCTCGTGATCAACCCGACCGAGGCCCTGGTCTCGATCGACGTGAACTCCGGTCGCTCGACCCGCGAGCACGACATCGAGGACACGGCGCTTCGCACCAACATGGAGGCGGCCGAGGAGGTCGCCCGCCAGCTACGCCTGCGCGACCTCGCCGGCCTCGTGGTGATCGACTTCATCGACATGGAGGAGAAGCGCAACAACCGCGCCGTCGAGAAGAAGCTCAACGACTGCCTGAAGAACGACCGCGCCCGCATCCAGGTCGGCCGCATTTCGCCCTTTGGCCTGATGGAGATGAGCCGCCAGCGCATCCGCACCGGCGTGCTCGAATCCTCGTCGGTGCCGTGCGTGCATTGCGGCGGCTCCGGCTTCGTGCGCGCCACCGCATCGGTCGCGCTGCACATCCTGCGGGCGATCGAGGAGGCGCTGCTCAAGTCGGCGAGCCACAACCTGATCCTGCGCACCCGCACCGAGGTGGCGCTGTACATCCTCAACCAGAAGCGCGGGCACCTGCACGAGCTCGAGATGCGCTTCGGCGTCACCGTGACCATCGCCGCCGACGAGCGGCTGGGGGCCACCACCGCCTACCAGCTGGATCGCGGCGAGCCGGCCCAGCGCGCCGAGGGTCCGATCACCGGAATCCGCGCCACCGCGATCTCGCCGACCTCCGAGATCGAGGAGGACGACACCTTCGAGGAGATCGAGGACGAAACCCTCGAGGACGCCGCCGGCCCGGAGGTCTTGGGCGAGACCGACGCCGAGGGCGACGAGGCCGACGACGGTCGCGAGGTTGGAGCCGAGCGTTCGGAGAAATCGGATGAGGGCGACGGCCAGCGCCGTCGCCGGCGCCGCCGGCGCAAGCGCGGCGGCGGTCGCTCCGAGGGCGGCGAGGCCGAGCGCGGCGCGGAGGCCGGTTCGGAGCAGGGCGACGGAGAAGGCGAGGGGTCGGCCGACGACGAGGCGGAGGGCGAACTCGCAGAAACCGGAGACCCCGAAGCCGTGGAGGCGCCGGCCCGGGAGGCCGCGCCGGCCGAGGGCGACGAGGATGCCGGCGGACGCCGCCGGCGCCGCGGACGTCGGGGCGGCCGCGGCCGCGCCGAGGGCCGCGGCCGGGATGGTGGCGACGCCGTCGCGTCCGAGGGGGCCGCGTCCGACTTCGACGCGTCGCAGGAGGCAGGCGGCGACCCGGTCGCCGAACTGCAGCCGGAGCAGCCGGTGAGCGCCGAGGCCGTCGAGGCGGCGATCGCCGCGGCGACGCCTCCCGCCGAGACCGCGATCGACCTGCCGGTGTCGAGCCCCGCCGAGACATCTTCCCCCGACGCCCCGCCGCCGTCGCCGGTTGCGACCGAAGCGGCCCCCGAGCCCATGGTCGAGCCGGCGTCCCCGGCGCCCGCTCCGGTGCGCGCGCCGGAGCCGGTGGCGGTGGTGCTCAGCGAGCCGTCCGATCCCGACCGGCCGAAGCGTGCCGGCTGGTGGTCGCGCACCAAGGCCGCGCTGACTGGCGAATGAACCGGCGCAAGGCCGGCTGAAACGAAGCCGGCCGACTGAGACGAGGCCCTGGGTTCCAACGAACCCAGGGCCTCGCTTCGCCGGCGACGGCAATGAGGTCTCCGAGACATCGGGTGCGGCGCAAATGACGATCTCGACATCACCGACGGATTGAAATCGCTCTGTTTGTGTACAAACGTGTGCGGTATAAACTCCGTATTGACCTATTCCATTCCAGGTTGCAGTCCTGTCCCAAGGAACGCAATCGATGTTGAGCTTCTTCCGCAAAGCCAGGATTGAAACGCCGGCCCTCTCGGTTGTGGCTCCCGGCGGTCTCGACTGCACCGCCGAGGCGCCCGAGCAGGCCATCAAGCCCGTCTCCGTGCCGCCCGCCGACCCCGAAGCGCTGCGCCTGCCCGGCCGCCTGTCGGCCGCGGCTTCGTCGGCCGGAACCTCGATCGGCTGGCTCACCCACGATTCCGCACAGGTCGCCGACCAGGCCCGCCTGATCGCGGCCGCGAGCGAGGAACTCGCCGCCTCGACCAGCGAGATCGCCGCCCGGTCGCAGACCTCGGCCGAGACGGCCGAGCGGGCCCGCGAGGGCATCGCGATCTGCGCTGGCGACATGCGCCGGGCCGGCGAGCGGATGCAGGAGATCCAGGCCGGCACGTCGGAGATCGGCGGGCGCCTCGACGGATTCGCCGCGGCTGCGCGTCGGATCGAAGAGATGGCGACCGCGATCGCCTCGATCTCGGCTCAGACCAACCTGCTCGCGCTCAACGCCACCATCGAGGCGGCGCGCGCCGGCGAGGCGGGCCGAGGCTTCGCCGTGGTCGCCGGCGAGGTGAAGGCGCTGTCGGGCCAGACCGCCCGGGCGACCGACGAGATCCGCGCGCGGCTTTCCGCGCTTCAGACCGAGCTGTCGGCCATGCACGCGGCCGTCGGCCACAGCCGGGCCGCGGTGGCGGCCGGCTCCGAGGTGATGGACCGCGCCAACGCCCGCGTCGAGGCCGAGAGCGCCGCGGTCGCCGAGGCGGCTTCCGAGATGCGGGCCCTGGCCGAGGTGATGGAGCAGCAGATCGCCGCCACCGGCGAGATCGCCTCCAACGTCGGCCGCATCGCCGCCGGCACAGAGAAGTCGCGCGGTGAGATCAAGGACGCGATCGGCGAGCTCGAGGCGCTCGAAGCGATGAGCCGCACCCTGCTCGACCGCTTGGACGGCGACCCCCTGGCCGTGGCCCTCGCCCGGCTGCCGGCCGACTGCGCCGCCTGGAAGCGCCGGCTCGCTTCGGTGCTGGTCGGCGTCGTGCCCCATACCGGCATGATGGCGATCGTCGCCGACCCGATCCTGCCCGCAAACGTCCGCGCCGGAGTCATCGCCGCCGCCGCCCAGGCGGCAGCGCTTTGCGCCGGCGTGAAGGTTCAGGATTGGGACGCCGCGACCGTCGCGTTCCAGGCCTTCGACGCGGCGACCGCGACGACCCTCGCAGCTGCAGCGGCCGCCGACGCGGCCGTCCTGGCAGCCTGAACGTATCAGGCGCCGGGTCGGACGAGCCTGAGCGGCATCACGCCAGCCAAGTGCGCAGGCGCCGCACCGCCTCCCGGCACTCGGCTTCCGAGCCGGCGAAGGAGAACCGGACGTGGTGGTGGCCGGCCTCCCGGTCGAAGTCGAGGCCGGGGGTGGCCGCCACGCCGGCCTCGTCGAGCATCCGCCGGCAGAAGGCGGAGGCGTCGTTGGTGAGGTTCGCCACATCCGCGTAAAGGTAGAAGGCGCCGTCCACGGGATGCGTGCGCCCGAGGCCGATTCCGGGGAACGCATCGAGCAGGATCGCGCGGTTGCGGGCGTAGCCGTCGCGCACGGCGTCGAGCTCCTCGGTGGCATCGAAGGCCGCCAGCGCGCCGACCTGCGAGAGGTAGGGCGCCGAGATGTAGAGGTGCTGCGCCAGCCGCTCGATCGGGCGCACGAGGGCGTCGGGCACCACCATCCAGCCGACCCGCCAGCCGGTCATGCAATGGTACTTCGAGAACGAGTTGATGACGATCGCATCCGAGTCGAACCGGAGCGCGGTCGTCGTCGGCACGCCGTAGCCGAGGCCGTGATAGATCTCGTCGGAGACGAAGGGTAGGCCGAGCGCCCGCGCCGCCGCGCAGAGTTCGGCGAGCGCCGCCTCACCGATCACCGTGCCGGAGGGGTTGGCCGGGCTCATCACCAGCACGCCGGACAGGGCATGTGCCGCATGCGTCGCCTGAAGCAGCGCGGCGGTCGGGGCGTAGCGGTCGGCGGCGCTCAGGCGCATCGGCACCGGCACCAGGTCGAGGGCCGAGAGGATGTTGTGATAGGCCGGATAGCCCGGCTGCGGCACGCCGACCCGGGCGCCGGCGTCGAACAGGCTCAGGAAGGCCAGGATGAAGCCGGCGGACGAACCGGTGGTCACCACCACACGCTCCGGCGGCACCGCGACCCCGTGGCGTTCGCGGTAATCCTGCGCGATGCGCTCGCGCAGGGCCGGCAGCCCCAGGGCCTCGGTGTAGGGCACGCGGCCGCCTTCCAGCGCCCGCTGCGCGGCGGCGATCACCGCCCGAGGCGCCGGCGCCGAGGGCTGGCCGACCTCCATCCGCACCACGTCCTCCCCGGCCCGCGCCTTTGTGGCGGCGGCGACCATCACGTCCATGGCGAGGAAGGGCGCGACGGCGGCGGCACGGCGGGAGATCGGGATCATCCGACGCTTATACGCGGGCCGCGGCCGCCGGTCAGCCCTCGAACGGCCCGCAGGACCTGTCGCCGTGGCGCTACGCCTTGAAGCGTTCGCGGAGCACGGCGTTGGCCCGCGCCTGCCAGCCCTGCCCGCTAGCGCGCATCGCCGCGATCACGTCGCCGTCGAGGCGCAACGTCACCTGCCGCTTCGGAGCCTCGGATTTCGGACGCCCACGCCCGCGGCGCGCGATGTCGTGGCCCGAGCCGGGCACTGCGCGCGCCATCATGGCGTCGGTAATCTCGGGAATCTCGTCATACTCGCTCGCCTGGATCACGTGGGCATCGAGCCGCGCAAGGTCCGTTTGCCCGATGCCGTCAGCGGAGGGCGGGACCATATTTCTTTTGCTCACGGTCATTGGCCTTCCTCATCGAAAAGACATGCTCGTCGTCGCCACGCAGGGTCCAGCCGACCACGACCATCCGGCTCGCGAGCGTCCCGATCGTGATGATGCGCGTCGCGCCATAATCCTGGCGATCGTCTTCGAAGCTGACGCAGGAGCCGGCGAGGACGGTCGCGGCAGCTGCGAAATCGAGGGCTCTCTCACGGAGCGTCCAATCTCGCTTCGCGGGATCGAAGGTGATCGCCATAATATTTGTAGCGCCATCAAATGCGGCCGGCGATGACGAAACGGCGCGCCGACGATTCGGGAGCATCGCCCGGATCGCCCAACATCCTCAATGCCCAACGAACCCCGCCGCCATGTTCACGGCGAGGGCCAGCACGCCGGTGTTAAACAGGTAGGCGTAGACCGTCTGCACCGTCGCGATGCGGCGCATGCGCTTGCTGGTGATGTTGGTGTCCGAGGTCGCCGCCGCCGCGCCGATGGTGACGGTGAAGTACAGGAAGTCCCAGAAGTCCGGGTCCTCGTCGCCGTGGAAGTCGAGGCCGCCGCGGCGTTCGCCCGGCGCGTCGTCGCCGTAGTAGACGTGGGCGTAGTGGACCGAGAAGACGAGCTGCACGAAGGACCAGGTGCACAGCACCGTCGCGCCGGCGAGCGTCAGGTCGAAGACCTTGCCCGCCCCGCTCGCCTTGCCGCCGAGCACCAACACGCCGACCGCGGCGAAGCTCGCCGCGGCCGCGAGCAGGGTGAACACGGTGACCAGGGCCGCGCTGTCGTCGAGGCGCGAGGCCTGCAGGCGCAGGGCGTCACGGGACTGCCCGGTCGATTGGCGGACGATCAGAACGGCGTAGGCCACGATCCCGGCGCACCAGCCTGCGAGCAGGCGCGTGACGAGGTCCGGCCCCGGGACCAGCAGCGCGCAGGCGGCCATGATGCCGAAGGCCGCGAGCAGGCGCGGGCGGAGCCGGAAGGCCCGGAGGGGATCGATCATCGACGTGACGCCTCGCAGGAGAAATGACGCATCGTGCAAAACCGGATTCGATCCGGGGATTTGACCCGCCGCCGTGAAAACGCCTAACCCGATCGATACCGGATCGACCATGCCCCGGCTCGGCCTGCCCGCCGCGCCCGCCCAGCGAGGACGTATGCTTCTCCCCCGTTTGCTCTCGGCCTCCTGCCTCGCGGCGATGCTGTCCCTGCCCCTCGCCCTGCCCCTCGCCCTCGCGGGCCCGGCGCTGGCGCAGACCGCGCCGGCCGCGCCCTTCACCGACGCGCAGCGCGCCGGCATAGAGGCGATCGTCAAGGACTACCTGATCAAGAACCCGGACGTGCTGCAGGAGGCGATCGCCGAGGGCGAGAAGCGCCAGGTCGAGACCCAGCGCCTCGCCCAGGCCGCGGCCCTCAAGGAATCGCAGAAGGCGCTGCTCGACAGCCCGCACGACGTGGTCGCCGGAAACCCGGCCGGCGACGTCACGATGATCGAGTTCTTCGACTACAATTGCGGCTATTGCCGCAAGGCTCTGGGCGACGTGCAGGCGCTGATCAAGGCCGACCCGAAGCTGCGGGTGGTGATCAAGGACTTCCCGGTGCTCGGCCCGGAATCGCAGGAGGCCAGCCAGATCGCGCTTGCCGCCAAGCAGCAGCTCAAGGGCGACAAGCTGTTCGAGTTCCACCAGAAGCTGCTCGAGTCCAAGGGCCGCGTGAACGGCGCCAAGGCCCTCGACGTCGCCAAGGCGATGGGCCTCGACATGGCCAAGCTGCAGAAGGACGCGCAAGGGCCCGAGGTGAAGGCCGCACTCACCGAGAACCGGGGCCTGGGCGACAAGCTCGGCCTCTCGGGCACCCCGGCCTTCATCATCGGCGACGAGATCATCCCCGGCGCGGTCGGCGTCGAGCCGATCCGCAAGACCATCGCCGACGTCCGCCAGTGCGGTCACGCCTCCTGCTGACGCGCGACGGGGTGTCGCGAACGCGCGCCTTCGTCTAAGACCGGCGCCTTCGCGGGATCGGGGTCCGCGGCCGCGCCGGCGGAACGGCGCAGGCGCGGCCGCCATCCGCCATCCCAGGTTCAGTCCCCAGAAGACAGGCCCGATGTCCAAGCACGACCCCATCGATGCCGATCTCGTCCGCGAGCTCGCCAACCTCGTCACCGAGACCGGCTTGTCCGAGATCGAGGTCGAGAAGGGGGATCTCCGCATCCGCGTCGTCCGCCGGATCGAGCCGGTGAACGTCCAGGTCGCCGCGCCGGCGGCCATGGCGCT
The DNA here is from genome assembly GCF_022179125.1 of Methylobacterium cerastii. Taxonomy (GTDB): domain Bacteria; phylum Pseudomonadota; class Alphaproteobacteria; order Rhizobiales; family Beijerinckiaceae; genus Methylobacterium; species Methylobacterium cerastii. The sequence goes on along the minus strand of NZ_BPQG01000034.1, from coordinate 6,664 downwards.
CCCGGCGGCACCCCAGCCGCTTCCTGCCGGCCCCGGCGCCGTGCCCGAGCGTGGCAAGACCCATCCCGGCGCCGTGCCCTCGCCGATGGTCGGCACCGCGTACCTGCGCCCCTCGCCCGAGGCGAAGGCCTTCGTCGAGGTCGGCTCCAGGGTCGAGGTCGGCGACAAGCTGCTCCTGATCGAGGCGATGAAGACCTTCAACGAGATCGTCGCGCCCCGCGCCGGCACGGTGGCCGCGGTCTTCGTCGAGGACGGGCAGCCGGTCGAGTACGGCGAAGCCCTCCTCGTCATCGAGTAGCCGAGCGCGGAGGAGCCGAGGGCGTTCGTCAGCCCGCCATCCGCGCCGCCGTCGGCGAAGGCCCCGCTCTCGTCACGCGAACCGCGCACACTTCGCTGGAAAACGCCCCTGCCATGTTCGACAAGATCCTGATCGCCAACCGCGGCGAGATCGCGCTTCGCATCCTCCGGGCGTCGAAGGAGCTCGGCATCAAGACCGTGGCGGTGCACTCGACCGCCGACGCCGACGCGATGCACGTGCGGCTGGCCGACGAGAGCGTCTGCATCGGCCCGCCCGCCGCCCGCGACAGCTACCTCAACATCCCCTCGATCATCGCGGCTTGCGAGATCACCGGTGCCGACGCGGTCCATCCCGGCTACGGCTTCCTCTCAGAGAATGCGCGCTTCGCCGAGGTGCTGGCCCATCACGAGATCGGCTTCATCGGCCCGAAGGCCGAGCACATCCGGATCATGGGCGACAAGATCGAAGCCAAGCGCACCGCGCTCAAGCTCGGCATTCCCTGCGTGCCCGGCTCCGACGGCGGCATCGAGGACCCGGTGGAGGCCAAGCGGGTCGCCGCCGAGATCGGCTACCCGGTGCTGGTCAAGGCGGCGGCCGGCGGCGGCGGGCGCGGCATGAAGGTGGCGCGCTCGGAAGGCGAGCTGGAGCAGGCGCTGGGCATGGCCCGCTCCGAGGCCAAGGCGGCCTTCGGCGACGACGCGGTCTACCTGGAGAAGTACCTCACCAAGCCGCGCCACATCGAGGTGCAGGTGCTCGGCGACGGCCGTGGCGGCGCGGTGCATCTGGCCGAGCGCGACTGCTCGCTGCAGCGTCGCCACCAGAAGGTCTGGGAGGAGGGCGGCTCGCCCGCGCTCAATGCCGAGATGCGGGGCGAGATCGGCGAGATCTGCGCCGACGCGATGCGCAAGCTCGGCTACCTCGGCGCCGGCACCGTCGAGTTCCTTTATGAAGACGGGCGGTTCTACTTCATCGAGATGAACACGCGCATCCAGGTCGAGCACCCGGTCACCGAGATGATCACCGGTATCGACCTCGTGATCGAGCAGATCCGGGTCGCGGCCGGCGGCGCCCTGTCGGTGACGCAGGACGACATCCGGGTCGAGGGCCACGCCATCGAGTGCCGGATCAACGCCGAGCATCCGGCGACCTTCCGGCCCTCGCCCGGCCTGATCACCTACTACCACCCGCCCGGCGGCCTCGGCGTCCGCGTCGACTCGGCCGCCTTCCAGGGCTACCGCGTGCCGCCGAACTACGACTCGCTGATCGGCAAGCTCATCGTCCACGGCCGCACCCGCAACGAGTGCCTGATGCGCCTGCGCCGGGCGCTGGACGAGTTCGTCATCGACGGCGTCGACACCACGCTGCCGCTATTCCGCACCCTCGTGCGCAACGCCGACGTCCAGAACGGCGCCTACGACATTCACTGGCTGGAGCAATTCCTGGAAGCCGGCGGCCTCGACGCCTGAGCAGGCGACGAAGCGAGACCGGAACCGAAGCGTCCACCATCCGTTGCTCGATCCCATCGCACGCAACCGGAACGAATTCTCATGCGCCTCGCAGCCCTCGCCGTGATCGGCGCCCTCGTCGCCGCCCCCGCCCTCGCCCAGGATGCCGGCAACGTCGGCCAGCCTTCGCGCGCGGTCCCGCAGGCGGGCCAGACCACCGGCGGCCCCCGCGACGTGGCGCCGGGTGCCGACGGCGCGGCGACCACCGGCAGCACCGTCACCCGCCCGGCCGAAGAGATGGGCATGGCGCCCGGCGCCGACTCGGCCAAGGGTGGCAACGTCGATCAGACCAACAAGATGGCCCCGAACGCCGGCGGAACCGCGGGCGGCCCCGCCCGCTGACGCACCGGTTCGTTCGCGGATCGAGAGGCCGGTTCCCGTGAGGGCGCCGGCCTTTTTCGTATCGAGACCCTCGTGCTCGTGCGAGCCGACCGGGATTTTCGAACGCGCCGGGGAATGCGAAGCGCCATCTTGGCTCGCCCTCAGAGCGATCCGCTTCATGCGCGTCTTGTTTTGGCTTTCACATCCTCACCGTCATCACCCCAGTTTGTTGTGCTGGTGTAGGAATCGCGCGAGTGAGCGTTGGCGGTGACGATGATGCGGCGTGCGACGGCGCGCAGGTCCAGCTTGGCCGGCTTGGTCTGATCGCACAGGGCTCGGTCGGCGGTCGTGAAGGCCGGGTCGTGGCGCGCCGCCACGAGGGCGCTCATGTACAGCGCCGCGCACGCAGAACCGGCTGCCGCCGATCATGGTCGCGGGGCGGAGCGTGGCTGGATTGGCTGACATGCGGGGCCAAGCCCGCTAGGCTGACGATGCTCTTGCGGTCGCGCTGTCTGAGCTCGGCTAGGTCGTAGATCGGCACGGCCGCCACGCGCGCGCCGACGCCCGGGATCGAGCGCAGCAGGCGATGCGCGACCACGCACTCGGCATCGACCTGGATTGCGGGCGTCCAGCTCCGCCTCGATGGCCGCGTAGGCCCCAATCGAGGTCCGCGATGCAGGCGCGATGGCTTGCGATCACGGCCGGTTCGCGCGCCTGCTTCAGGCGGGTGTTTTCGACCCCGCGCATGGCCACCAGCTGCTGGCGCCGGGTGGACAGCGCTTGAGCGCACGGGCGGCGGCGTCGGGCAGCGGGCGGATCGCATCGAGCATGGCCCGAACAAAGCGGGCGATCAGCCCGGCGTCCAGCACTTCAGCCATGGGACCGGTCCGGCATGCAGGCTCGCCGCCAGCCGGGCGGGGCCCAAGCCTGTTCGATCGAGGGCTATCGAGCAGGCGCGGCCGCGCCGGACTGCGATCATGCAGCAGATCGGGGATCCACCGAGCTGCGCCTGCTCCGCTCCTCTACAGCAGCCACCTCAAGATACAGGGATCCAGGACCACTCACGGTACCCACTGAAGCGCAAGCTACGGTTCCAGATTCCAAGCTCTACTGCGCATCCCCGTAATAACAGCGTGGAGCGAAGCCGTGATCGCGCTCCTCCGCTGAAGGGGAGGGAAGAGCCATCCCATCCCCACATAGTTCAAACCGTCAGGTTTCGAACATTCGAATGTAACAAGATGTATCCAGATCGAGGATATCATACAGATTGACAAAGTCATCAGCTTGACCATAAGATGGTATCGAGATCTATGGCGATGAATTCTAGGTGAATGCCGTTTTCAGACTTGATTAAACCGTCCGGCCCTAGCACCCGTAGCGACGGCGACGGACCCTGCGTCCGCGGAGAACCGGTGGCCTGAGGGCCGTTTCCGGTCGTCCGCGGGCGGTGGGGTCGCGAGGCGTCGCCCCGCTTTGCGAGGACGGCCGACGATGCAGGACATCCCCGACGAACGCGGTGCCGACAGGACGATCGTGCGCCCGCCCGAGGTCGTCGTGGTTCGGGCGTCCGAACGGCGGCCGCGCGGCGATGGCCGGCTCGACGCCGAGACCCGGCGGCGGATCGGGCGCAGCCTGCGGGTGCTCTACGCGGGCCTGCTCGCCCAGCCGATCCCCGAGCGGTTCGAGGCGCTCGTCGCGGAGTTGGCGGCTCGGTCGGAAAAGGAGTCGGCGCGATGATCCAGGCCTGTGCCCCCGTCGGAACGCCCGCCGGCGCCGATTCCGAGATGCGCGACCTCCTGCTCGGCGCGATTCCCGCGCTGCGCGCCTTCGCGTTCTCGTTGACCTACGATTTCGACCGCACCGACGACCTCGTGCAGGACACGCTGATGCGCGCCTGGACCAAGGCCGAGAGCTTCCGCCGCGGGACCAACCTGACCGCTTGGCTGTTCACGATCCTGCGCAACCTGTTCTATTCCGAGCAGCGCAAGCGCAAGCGCGAGGTCGAGGATGCCGACGGCAGCCATGCCGGGCGGCTGACGAGCCTGCCCGAGCAGGAGGTCCGCGTGGAGATGCGGGCGTTCCAGAGCGCGTTGAACCTGCTGCCCCTCGCCCAGCGGGAGGCGCTGGTGCTCGTGGGCGCCCAGAGCTTCACCTACGAGGAGGCCGCCGAAATCTGCGGCGTCGCCGTCGGCACGATCAAGAGCCGGGTCAGCCGCGCACGGGGACGGCTGATCGAAACCCTCGGCATGGACGGCGCCGGCGACGTCGGCGCCGACGCCCATACCCGCGCCGCGCTCCAGGCCGGCTGAAAGCATCGTCAGGGTTTCGAGCACCAGGTTGCCAAGTCGTTGCTGAGGTTTATTGTCCTGGGCTGGCTTTTCCGGCGTCATGTGACCGTGACGGCGTGAAATCGGAACGAAACCTTCACGGATCAGCAAGATTTCGCGTCGTAGGTACGCTCCCTAGGAGCTCAGGGATGCGATGGAAGCTCGGCGGTGGAGTCACCGCAATTGCGATGCTCGGCGCGGTCACCGGGTCGGCGACCGATTCAGGGGTGGCGCAGCGCGCCGCCTGGCGCGCGACCTATGCCGCTCCGGCGACGATCCCGTTCCCCGACGAAAACCCCTACAGCCGGGCCAAGGCCGTTCTCGGCCGAAAACTGTTCTTCGACCCGATCCTCTCGGCCGACCGCGACCGCGCCTGCGTGACCTGCCACCTGCCCGACCTCGCCTGGGCGGACGGGCGCCGGCGCGCGCCGACCCGCGCCGATTCCGACACGGACCTGCGCACCCCGACCCTGCTCAACCTCGCCTGGCAGGAGGGCCGGCTCGGCTGGGACGGCAAGTTCCGCGATCTGGAAAGCGTCGCGTTCGTGCCGATCAGCGCCCCCGGCAACATGGGCTTGCCGGTCGAGGACGCCGTGGCCCGCCTCTCGGCGGATGCCGCCTACGTCGCCGCCTTCAAGGAGGCCTATGCCGACCCGGGCGTGACCAAGGCGCGGATCGAGGCGGCGCTCGCCACCTTCCAGCGCCTCATCGTGTCCGGCGCCAGCCCGTTCGACCGTTGGATCGCCGGCGACGAGGCGGCGATCCCGGTCGCGGCCAAGCGCGGCTTCGACCTGTTCAACGGCCGGGCGAACTGCGCCGCCTGCCACGGCGGCTGGGCCTTCACCGACGGCTCCTTCCACGACATCGGCACGGCCGTCGGCGCCGACCTCGGCCGCGGGCGCTTCGTCACGAACTCGCAGGTCCTGCGCTACGCCTTCAAGACCCCGGGCCTGCGCGAGGTCGCGGGCCGCGGCGCCTACATGCACGACGGGTCGATCGCGGCGCTGGAGGCGGTGATCGACCTCTACGACCGGGGCGGCATCGACCGGCCGAGCCGCTCGCCGGAGATCCGCCCGCTCAACCTGAGCGCGGACGAGAAGGCCGACCTGCTGGCTTTCCTGCGCACGCTGAACTCCGAGCCCGGGACCGGACCCGCCCTGGCGGATCTGACCGAGGCCGCACCGCGGCCGTAATACCAGACCTCGATGAGCCCGACTCATCGAGGTCTGGCCCCCGCGACTGCGGGGCGGCGGCAATCCGCCGGACCTCATGGGTTCCTACCCTTGAGACTCGGTATAAGTCTTTCTCGAACCGGGCGTTGACGCAGCGCGTCGTCCACGACGGCGCTGAGCATCTTCAAGCGGGATGGATGACGGTTCGCACGACGCCCCGCGCTAAAGCATTTTCAAGCGAGGTGGATGCCGGCTCGCGTGAAGAAAATGCGACCACACAGCAGGTTAGAGCATTTTCTGTGATCCAGAGATCACGGAAAATGCTCTAGCGGAACAGTGGTAGCCCCGAGCCGAGCAGCGCGAGGCCGGCCACCAGCAGCAGGCCGCCGCAGGACTCGAAGGCGTGGGCGCGCAGGCCCGCCCGGGGCGCGAACGCGGCGAGACCGATCCCGGCCCCGAGACTGACCACACTTGTCAAACCGATCATCCGTCGCGTCCTCGCGCTGGGTCCGGCCGGCGACGTGGTCATCCGGCCCGGGCACGATGACCGGCGAACACTGAGCGAAGTCTTGCCGGGGCGGGGGCGCCCGGCGGAATCACGGCCCATGCTGAATGCCGCGTTGCCGGGGCGAGCCGTCTCGACTGAGATCGCGTACAGCCAGTTCTACACGCTTCCCACAGCGTTAACCTTTTCGACATGGATGTTAACAAACCCTTGGCGAAGTCGATCGGCTTAGTCCTAAATGCAGGCGTGGGGACTGTTCTGGCGGGTCGGTGCGAGGCTTCGATGCGGTTTTCCGAGTGGCGCTGTTCTTCTCCGTTTCTTGCCGGCGCCATGGCCCTCCCGGCGATCGTTCTGGCCAGCAGCGAGGCCAGCGCCCACGTGAAGTGGTTCTGCGCCTTCGACGTCGCCGGCCAGCCCCGCGGCCTCGAACAGGTGCTCTGCCTTGATTTCGAATGGCTCGTCGGCCTGTCGATCCTGTGCCTGATGTTCGGCTGCCTCGCCGAGGGCACCCCCCTCGGTACGGCACTCCTGAACGC
>NZ_BPQG01000033.1 GCF_022179125.1 Methylobacterium cerastii | reverse complement strand
GCGAGCCGGCTTTTTCGTGTTTTAAGCAGGCACGACGCTAAGCCTTGCCTCTTCTACTATCTCGATGATGCAAGGCCCCCTGTCCCGAGTAGAGCAGGGGAGGGGGCTTCTCACTTCCCGCCAGCGATGAAGACGGTCTATTCGCCCTGGGGTAAGGCGGCAGGGCCGCCGTCCGGGTTCATGCCTTCTACGGGCGGCTTCCGCCGTGGGCGAGGAGGCGCGGCGGGTGCGGTGGCCGCGGTGACGTTGACGCCGAGGCGCGTCGCCAGGGCGAGGGCGCGGTTCTCGGTGACCCGGAGATGGCAGAAGCCGTGGGCGCCTTCGCGTGCATAGGTGCGGCAGAGCTGCTCGCGGTCCGACGAGAACGCGGCTTGCTCCGTCACGATCGGGCGGACGTCCTCGCGCCGCGCCCGCTGGGTCATTAGCTTGTAGTTCTCGCGCACCGCCTTGTCGGCGACGCCCCGGGCTGAATCGAACTCGGAGGAGCGGGGAATCAGGGTGGCCGCGGCCGGCCCCCACAGGCCGACGGGGGTGGTTGCGCAATCCTGGGCGGAGAACGTGCAGACCGGCGTCGGCCCGAGGCTCGATACCAGCACGCCGCCTTCCGTCACGTCGAACCGCAACGGGCACTCCGCGGCCGCCGCCTCATAACGGGGCACACCTTCCGGCCGGCCCTCCGGGGTCAGGGTGATTGTGCCTCCGCCGCCGAGCGGCACCTTGCAGGTCTCCGTCGGCTGCGAGACTTTGGTGCCCGGCAGCGTGATCCGCGCGGACAAACCCGAGCCGGCGCGCTCGAGCTTGAGGCTGCCGCTCAAGCCGTTGAGCATCAGCTCCTGGCCGACCAGCCCATCTTCCGATGGGGCCTTCAGCACCACGGGGCGCGAGGGGACGACCGGGCGCGGTGCCTCGGGCACGGAGGCCGCGGGATCGTCGGGAAGCGGCGTGCCGGGGATCGGTGCGGCGGGCGGGCCCGCCGGGACCCCGCGCGGCGGCACAGGAGGTTTCGCTGCGCGGCCGATCCCGAACAGCTCCTCGAAGAAGTTTTGGGCCGAGGCTTCGCCGGGCATCAGGGCCGCGAGCGCGAAGCAGGGAACCGCGAGAAACGGGATGACGGGGCTGCGGGTCGGACGCATCGGGTCTTTCGGTACGGCGGCAGGTGGCCCGCGCGATGCCGGCCTCGCACCATGCTGGACGCTCTTTACGAAGCGTTAACACGGCTTCGGTGGCGGAGGCGTGGCCGAGGCGCAACAAAATGCAGGCCGGCGGGACGGCGTTCGAGCAAGTCCTGGAGGCGAGTCGGCACCATAGCGATGCAATGCACGGGCGAAACAGCTTCAAAATCGATCGGCCGGCCGCGTTCCGCGTGACGGCGCAGGCACTTGGCGCGAACGCGCATCTCGGAGGCGGCTTCGCCTTGCGAGCCTGCATCGCCCTTCTTATATCCGGCGAGACGCGGGATTAAGCGTGGGATCGGAGCCGTTCGCGGCCCCTGTTCCGGCCCCGGTTCCGTCTCCACATCTTCCAGCACCACACCGCCATGGGCCGAGCTGCTTCGGGGCTCGGCGGTCTGCTTGATCGCAACCAACATAAGGGATCCCACCATGGGTAAAGTCATCGGCATCGACCTCGGCACCACCAATTCGTGCGTCGCCGTGATGGAGGGCTCGCAGCCCAAGGTCATCGAGAACGCGGAAGGCGCCCGCACCACGCCGTCCATCGTCGCCTTCACCGACGACGGCGAGCGCCTCGTCGGTCAGCCGGCCAAGCGCCAGGCTGTCACCAACCCCGACCGCACCTTCTTCGCCATCAAGCGCCTCGTTGGACGCACCTACGACGATCCGATGACGCAAAAGGACAAGGGTTTCGTGCCCTACACGATCGCCCGCGGCGACAACGGCGACGCCTGGGTCGAGGCCGACGGCAAGAAGTACTCGCCCTCGCAGATCTCCGCCTTCACGCTGCAGAAGATGAAGGAGACCGCGGAGGCTCATCTCGGCCAGCCGGTGACGCAGGCCGTCATCACGGTGCCCGCCTACTTCAACGATGCCCAGCGCCAGGCGACCAAGGATGCCGGCAGGATCGCCGGCCTCGAGGTGCTGCGCATCATCAACGAGCCGACCGCGGCCGCGCTCGCCTACGGCCTCGACAAGAAGAAGGCCGGCACCATCGCGGTCTACGACCTCGGCGGCGGCACCTTCGACGTGTCGATCCTCGAGATCGGCGACGGCGTGTTCGAGGTGAAGTCGACCAACGGCGACACCTTCCTCGGTGGCGAGGACTTCGACAACCGCGTGGTCGAGTACCTGACCGCCGAGTTCAAGAAGGAGCAGGGCATCGATCTGACCAAGGACAAGCTCGCCCTTCAGCGCCTCAAGGAAGCCGCCGAGAAGGCGAAGATCGAGCTGTCCTCGGCGACGCAGACCGAGATCAACCTGCCCTACATCACCGCCGACGCCACCGGGCCGAAGCATCTCGCGCTCAAGCTCAGCCGCGCCAAGTTCGAGTCCCTCGTCGACGACCTGGTGCAGCGCACGATCGAACCCTGCCGCAAGGCGCTCAAGGATGCCGGCGTCTCCGCGTCCGAGATCGACGAGGTCGTGCTCGTCGGCGGCATGATCCGCATGCCGAAGATCCAGGAAGTGGTGAAGTCGTTCTTCGGCAAGGAGCCACACAAGGGCGTGAATCCGGACGAGGTCGTGGCCATCGGCGCCGCGGTCCAGGCCGGCGTGCTCCAGGGCGACGTCAAGGACGTGCTGCTCCTCGACGTGACCCCGCTCTCGCTCGGCATCGAGACGCTGGGCGGCGTGTTCACGCGGCTCATCGACCGCAACACCACGATCCCGACCAAGAAGAGCCAGACCTTCTCGACGGCCGAGGACAACCAGAACGCGGTCACCATCCGGGTCTTCCAGGGTGAGCGCGAGATGGCGGCCGACAACAAGCTGCTCGGCCAGTTCGACCTGATGGGCATTCCGCCGGCTCCGCGCGGCATGCCGCAGATCGAGGTGACCTTCGACATCGACGCCAACGGCATCGTCAACGTGACGGCCAAGGACAAGGCGACGAACAAGGAGCACCAGATCCGCATCCAGGCCTCGGGCGGCCTGTCGGACGCCGACATCGAGAAGATGGTCAAGGACGCTGAGGCCAACGCCGAGGCGGACAAGAAGCGCCGCGAGCTCGTCGAGGTGAAGAACCAGGGCGAGAGCCTGGTCCACGCGACCGAGAAGTCGGTGAAGGAGTACGGCGACAAGGTCTCGGAGGCCGACAAGGGCGGCATCGAGACTGCGATGACCGCGCTCAAGACTGCGCTCGAGGGCGAGGACGTCGAGACCATCAAGGCCCGCACGACGGACCTGATGCAGGCCTCGATGAAGCTCGGCGAGGCGATGTATGCGTCCAGCCAGACGCCCGAGGGTGGGCCGGAGGCGACCGCCGGGGCCGAGGCCAAGAAGGACGACGTCATCGACGCCGACTTCTCGGAGGTCGACGAGAAGGACCAGAAGAAGCGGGCGTAAGCTTCGCGTACGAGTTGAAGCGGGGCCGGAGCGATCCGGTCCCGTTTTCGCTTGCGGCGGCGGCGTCCGCCCTTCATTCCGGGGCCGCCGACGGCCCCGAAGGTCGGAACGCCGCCGGCCACTGGGACGACCCTTCACGACGACGGCACGACGGCGCCGACTGCCGGGGGCAGGCGGACGGCCGGTTAGGCACTATCGAGGCAAGGCATGTCGAAGCGGGACTATTACGAGATCTTGGGTGTCGCCAAGACCGCGTCGGACGGCGAGATGAAGGTCGCCTTCCGCAAGCTCGCGATGACCTACCATCCGGACAAGAATCCCGGCAACAAGGACGCCGAGATCAAGTTCAAGGAGATCAACGAGGCGTATCAGTGCCTGTCCGACGGGCAGAAGCGCGCCGCCTACGACCGGTTCGGCCACGAAGCCTTCACACAGGGCGGCGGCCAGGGCGGCCCCGGATTCGGCAACGAGTTCGGCGACTTCATGTCGGACATCTTCGACAACTTCTTCGGCGACGGCCGCGGCGGCGGCCAGCAGCAGGCCCGCGGGCGCGGCGGCGCGCCGGGCCGCGAGCGTGGGGCGGACCTGCGCTTCAGCCTGGAGATCACCCTCGAGGAGGCCTTCACCGGCAAGGCCGAGACCATCAAGATCCCGACCTCGATCACCTGCGAAACCTGTGCGGGGTCGGGCGCGAAGCCCGGCTCCAAGCCGCGCACCTGCCAGACCTGCGCCGGCTACGGCCGGGTGCGGGCCGCGCAAGGCTTCTTCGCCATCGAGCGCACCTGCCCGAACTGCCACGGCCGCGGCGAGATCGTCGACGACCCCTGCGCGGCCTGCGCCGGGGCGGGTCGGGTCAACCGCGAGCGGACGCTGGCCATCAACGTGCCGGCGGGCGTCGACGACGGACTGCGCATCCGCTTGGCCGGTGAGGGCGAGAGCGGCCTGCGCGGCGGGCCGGCCGGCGACCTCTACGTGTTCCTCTCGATCAAGCAGCACGCCTTCTTCCAGCGCGACGGCGCCGACCTGTTCTGCCGGGTCCCGATCTCGATGGTGACGGCGGCGCTCGCCGGCGAGATCACCGTGCCGGTGATCGACGGCTCGCAGACGCAGGTGCGGATCCCGGCCGGCACCCAGACGGCCAAGCAGTTCCGCATCAAGGGCAAGGGCATGCCGGTGCTGCGCGCCCGCGAGGTCGGCGACCTCTACATCCAGGTCTTCGTCGAGACGCCGCAGAACCTGACCAAGCGCCAGCGCGAGTTGCTGCAGGAGTTCGGCCAGACCGCGTCCGACGACAACCACCCCGAGGCCGCCGGCTTCTTCTCGAAGGTGCGCGACTTCCTCGGCGGGTTCGGCGGCACCGCCCGCCCGTAACCCTGTGCAGACCCCGCGGCGTCCACCGGATGAAATCGTCGCCGGCCCGGTTGAGCCTGCGGCCGGGACCGGATCGATCGGCGCAGGCATGTGTGATCGCATTGTGCTAGGCACGGGCGCGACCTTGCCTGTAAGACAAGTGCCGACCGTCGCGTTCACTGCCGGGATCGCCTTTCCGTGATCCAACCTGAAGGAACACCGGACTTGCCGCCGCTACGTCGTTCCAGTGCGAAAACCTCGTCCGTGAACGCGAAGGTGCGGCGCGATCCGCTGGAGGACGAGGCACGGTTCCTCAAGTCCTGGCTCGAGCGCCCACTCGTCACCGGCTCGGTCACGCCGTCCGGCAAGATGCTGGCCAGGACCATGGCGGCCTACGTCGACCCGGCCGTTTCAGGGCAGGTGATCGAGATCGGACCCGGGACGGGTCCCGTCACCGAGGCGCTGATCCGCCGGGGCGTCGCGCCCGAGCGCCTCGTGCTGATCGAGTTCAACCCTGATTTCTGCACCCTGCTGCGCCGCCGCTTCCCCGGCGTCACCGTGGTGCGCGGCGACGCCTACGACATTCGCGGAAGCGTCGGCGCAGTGATGACGGGGCCGGCCGCGGCGACCGTCTCCAGCCTGCCGCTCTTCACCAAGCCGCTGGAGCAGCGCCTCGACCTGCTCAACACCGCCCACGACCTGATGCATCCGGGCGCGCCGTTCGTGCAGTTCACCTACGCCGTCGTCCCGCCGATCCCGGCGCGCTGCGCGATGGGCAGCTACACCGCCAGCGGCTCGAACCGGGTCTGGCTCAACCTGCCGCCGGCCCGGGTCTGGGTCTACCGCCGGCCCTGATCGAAGCTGCCCGAACACAATCTGAGCGCGTGCCTCAGGTCACATTCAGGTGAGGCCCGCTATCTCTCCGCTCAACGCCGTCGGCGAAAGCCGCGGCGCACAGCAGGAGAGCGCCGATGACCACGACACCGACCCGCACCAGCCTCGCCCTCGCAGCCCTCGCGCTCGCTGGCGGCCTCGCCCTCGCGGCACCGGCCCAGGCCGCGCCGTTCGCACCGGCCCCGCTCGCCGAAGCTCATGCCGACGTTGTGCAGGCGCAGTACGGCTACGGATACGGCCACCGCCATTTCGGCCACGGCCCCCGCCACTTCGGCTATGGCCCGCCGCGCGGCCGTCATTTCGGCGGTCATCACGGATTCGGCGGCCCGCGCTTCGGGCATCACCATCACCATGGGCGCGGCTACGGCTACGGCCGGGGCTACGGCCGCGGCGGTTGGTAGGTAAGATCGGGCCGGTGGCGAAAGCCACCGGCCTTCTTCATGGCTTCGGCGCGATCCGCTCGATCACCGCCGGCCCCTCGGCCGCCGCCTCGCCCAGGCTGTAGGCCGCCCGCAACGCAGCCTCCGCGCGATCCGCCGCCGCCGCGTCGGCGGCGTGAACGATCCCGAGCAACCCGCTCGCATCCCCCGGCCGGGCGAGCTCAGAGAATCCCACCCGCCCGTCGATCCCGTCCTCCGGACGGGTACGGCCGCCGCCGAGGCCGATCACCGCGAGCCCGATCGCGCGGGTCGCGACCCGCGCGACTTTGCCCTCCGCCCGCACCTCCCGGATCACCGGCGCCGCCGGCAGGTGCCTGGTGGGATGCTCCATCAGGTCGGCAGGGCCGCCGAGCGCGGCGAGCATGCGCGAGAACGTCTCCGCGGCCCGGCCCGAGGCGAGGCTCGCCTCCAGCATCGTGGCCGCCGCGTCGAGATCGGGCGCGAGCCCGCCGGCCACCAGCATCTCTGCGGCGAGCGCCAGGGTCACTGCATGGAAGCGCGGCTCGCGGCGCCCGGCGAGGTAGTCGACCGCGTAGGCGACCTCCAAGCCGTTTCCGGCGGCGCTCGCCAGCGGCGCGTCCATGTCGGTGATCAGCGCCACGGTGCGCAGGCCCGCGCCGTTCGCCACCGCGACGATGCTGTCGGCGAGCGCCCGCGCCGCGTCGATCCCGGCCATGAAGGCGCCGGAGCCGACCTTCACGTCCATGACGAGGCCGTCGAGCCCTGCGGCGAGCTTCTTGGCGAGGATCGAGGCGGTGATCAGGTCGACCGACTCCACCGTCCCGGTCACGTCGCGGATCGCGTAGAGCCGGCGGTCTGCCGGCGCGAGGTCCGCGGTCTGGCCGATGATGGCGCAGCCGACCTCGGAGACGACGCGCCGGAACCGGTCGAGGTCGGGCGTCGCGTCGTAGCCGGGAATGCTGGCGAGCTTGTCGAGCGTGCCCCCGGTATGGCCGAGGCCGCGCCCGGAGATCATCGGCACGTAGCCGCCGCAGGCCGCCACCATCGGCGCGAGCACGAGGCTGACCGCGTCGCCGATGCCGCCCGTCGAGTGCTTGTCGAGGACCGGGCCGGACAGGTTCCAGGCCAGCACGCTGCCCGATCGCGTCATCGCCTGCGTCAGCGCTACCCGTTCGGCGATCGACATGCCTTGGAAGAACACCGCCATCGCGAAGGCCGCCGCCTGGCCTTCGCCGACGCGCCCGTCGGTCAGCCCGGCGATGAAGTCGGCGATCTCCGCGGGCTCCAGCGTCGCCCCGTCGCGCTTGCGCCGGATGGTCTCCTGCGGAAGCCTCATGGCGTCGCCTCCGGACTGGTGGCATCCCCGCGGGCGGCCATCAGCACGCCGAACAGGCTGCTGGCGCCGAGCCGGAACGTCCCAGGGCCGGCCCAACCCGACCCCATGACTTGGTCTGTGAGCGCGAGGTAGGTCGCGGCGTCGGCGAGCGTCCGCAGGCCGCCGGACACCTTGAGGCCGCCCCGCCCGGCCTCGCGAATCGCGTGCAGCATGGTCTCGGCCGCCTCCGGCGTGGCCGAGACCGCGCTCTTGCCGGTGGAAGTCTTGATGAAGTCGGCGCCGGCCGCGAGCGCCAGCCGGCTGGCTGTGGCGACGGTTTCGCGGGCCTGCAACTCGCCGGTTTCCAGGATCACCTTCAACGCGGTTCCGGGGCAGGCCTCGCGCACCGCCTCGACCATGAGGCGGGCCGCCTCCGCATCGCCGCGCAGGAGCGCCCGGTAGGGCAGGACGAGGTCGATCTCGTGCGCACCATCGCGCAGCGCCTCCGCGGTGTCCTCGACCGCGCAGTCCACATCTTCGCCGCCCGCCGGGAAGTTGATCACCGTGGCGATCCGCACCGGCCCGCCCGCCAGAACGCGCGCCGCCTGATGCACGAATTGCGGCCAGACGCAGACCGCAGCGACCCCGCCCGCGCGGGCGTCCCGGCATAGCGCGTCGACCTGCGTCGCCGTGCAGGTGTCGCCGAGGTCGGTCAGGTCGAGCAGCGCGAGAGCGCGCCGGGCGGTCGAGGCCGAGTTCAAGGTCGGTTCGGGCATGCGCGTGCGCTTTCGGGGCGGCGTGAGGCTCAAGGATCGCCGCCGGGCAGGCCGGCGACGAAGTTTTGGATCAGCCGGACGAGGTCGCCGGCCGCAGCCGCCGCCGCCTGCTTGGTCTCGGCATGATGCGGGTCGCCGTCGCCGATCCCGGCGGCGCGGTTCGTCACCACCGAGACCGCGGCGACCGGCAGGCCGAGGAAGCGGGCGAGGATCACCTCCGGTACCGTCGACATGCCGACGAGGTCGGCGCCGAGCAGCCCCGCCATCCGCACCTCGGCCGGGGTCTCGAAGGACGGCCCGGAGAACCACGCGTAGACGCCCGCATGCAGGGGGATGCCGCAGGCGGCCGCGGCCGCATCGAGCCGGGCGTTCAGGGCTGGGTCGTAGGCCCGCATCATCGGTACGAAGCGGGCGTCGCTCGGCTCGCCGACGAGCGGGTTCATCCCCGACAGATTGAGGTGGTCGGACAGCCGCACGAGGCTTCCGGGGCCGGCCGCCGGCATCAGCGAGCCGGAGGCGTTGGTGAGTAGCAGGCAGGCGGCGCCGAGGGCCTGCGCGGCGGCGAGCGGCACGCGCATCGCGGCGGCGTTCCCGTGCTCGTAGGCGTGCGCCCGACCCTCGAACACCAGCACCCGCCGCCCGGCGATCGAACCGCGATGAAGCCGCCCGCGATGGCCGCTGACGCCGGCGCCCGGAAAGCCGGGGATCTCGGCATAGGGCCGCGAAACCGCATCCGCGAGCCCGTCGGCGAGGCCGCCGAGCCCGGTGCCGGCGACGATCGCGCAGGCATAGGGGCCGGCAAAGCCCGCCGCGCGCAACGTGTCGACCGCCTCAGTCACCGAGCATCTCCTGGACGAGCGTTTCGGGCCCGAAGGAGTCCGGCAGCAGCGCGTCGAGGGTGAAGCTGCGCCGGACCCCCTCCGGCCCCGCCGCGTGGATCGGCGTCGCGGGCGCGGCGAATTCGCGGATGCGCTGACGGCAGGCGCCGCAGGGCGTGACGAGGCCGCTGCCGTCGCCGAGCACCAGGATTTCGCGGATGCGCCGGCCGCCGGCCAGGATCATCGCGGCGATCGCCCCGGCCTCGGCGCAGGTGCCGACCGGATAGGCCGCGTTCTCGACGTTGCAGCCGGCATGGATCGCGCCGTGCTCGTCGCGGAGCGCTGCGCCGACCGCGAAGCGCGAGTACGGCGCATGCGCCCGGCCGCGTGCCCCGGCGGCGGCGTCGAACAGGGCGGCGAGGTCGAGAGGGGAGGGCGGCATCCCCGATCATTGGCATCGCCCGGCGTGAGCTGTCGAGGGGGGCGCGGGGCGGCGCATGCGGGTGCGGCGCCGGCTTTCCCTTGCCGGGGGCACGTTCTAGAACCCTCGCCAGGAATTCATCACCCGAGGACGACGATGCTGGGCCGGTACGAGCGCGGAGCGGGGGGCGAGGCGGTGGTCGCCTACGGCGACGGCACGATGCGCGTGGTGAAGCCCGGCGCCTTCGTGCGTTGCGCCACCACCGGCGTGCCGATCCTGCTCGACGACCTGCGCTACTGGAGCGCCGTGCGCCAGGAAGCCTACGCCACACCGGACGCCGTGATGGAGCGGCTGAAGCAGACCGGGCGGCCGTAGGCGGCGTTCATACTAAGTCTCATGGGTCAGGACCCATGAGGTCCGGCGGATTGCCGCCGCCCCGCAGTCGCGGGGGCCAGACCTCGATGAGTCGGGCTCATCAAGGTCTGGTATCAGACGTCGCGGCGTTCCAGGATCTCGATGCGGACGCCGTCCGGCCCGTCGATGAAGGCGACCCGCAGGCCCGGCCGCATCACCGTCGTCTCGACGAGCACCGTCACGCCGCGCGCTCGCAGGTCGGCCATCGTCGCGTCGATGTCGGCGACGCCGAGCCCGATATGTTCGATGCCGAGATGCGGTGCTGTCGCGGGCGGCGCGAGGTCGGCCGGTGCCTGCTCGATGAACACCCTCAGGCCGCCGAGGTCGAGCACGACCCGACTGAGCGGCGTGCCCTCACGGCGGATCTCCCGCGCAGCGAGCGTGTCGACGTAGAAGGCGGCCGCGGCCGCCGCGTCGCGGCTGCGCAGGTGGACGTGGTCGATGTGGAAGTCCATTCGGTCCTCGCGGTGACCTAAATCAAAGCCCGGTCGAGGCGGATGATCCGACACGGGGCGCCGGCGCGCGCGGCCGGCGCGTGCGGTGCGCGGACCAGCAGCGCCTCGGCTCGGCCCAGCACCGCCAGCATCGACGAATCCTGGCGCGATTCCGGGTGCGCCACCGGCAGCCGGTCGGGGGCGGTGTCGAGCACGGCGCGCATGTAGTCCTGGCGACCGTCGTTGGCGTCGAGGTCCCGGCCGAGGGTGGCGGGCTCGCTGCGGTCGGCCCCGGCGCGGGGATCGCCGAGCAGCGCACGGATTGCCGGCACGACGAAGAGCAGTCCGCAGACGATGGAGGAGACCGGGTTTCCCGGGAGCCCGATCACCAGCATGTCCCCGAGATGCCCGTGCATCAGCGGCTTGCCGGGGCGCAGCGCCACGCGCCAGAACCCGAGCTCCAGCCCTTCGGCGGCGAGCGCGGTCTGGACGAGGTCGTGGTCGCCGACCGAGGCGCCGCCGAGGGTCACCAGCAGGTCGGCCTCGACCGAACGCGCCCGCGCGAACGCCGCCTCCAGCGCCGGGAGCGTGTCGCCGGCGATGCCGAGGTCGATCGGCTCGCCGCCGGCGCCGTTCACCAGGGCGGCGAGCGCCAGCGCGTTCGAGGCGACGATCTGGTCCCAGGCCGGGATTTCGCCGGGCTGCACCAACTCGTCGCCGGTGGCGAGGATCGCGACACGGGGCTTGCGCCGAACCGCGACCCGGCCGTGGCCTGCCGCGGCGGCGAGGGCCAGGCGGCGCGCGTCCAGGGTGTCTCCCTCCGTCAGGAGCACGTCGCCTTCCGAGAAATCGAGGCCGGCGCGGCGGACGAATCTGTGGGGCGTCACCGCTTCGAGAGCGTGGATCGTCGGGCCTTCGGCGCGTGCGTTCTCCTGGATCAGGATCCCGTCGGCGCCCTCGGGGACCGGGGCCCCGGTGAAGATCCGCACCGTCTCGCCGGGGCCGATCGTCCCCGAGAAGCCGTGGCCGGCGGCGCTCGTGCCGACGAGGCGCAGGCGCGTGCCCTCGGTCGCGTCGGCGGCGCGCACGGCGTAGCCGTCCATGGCGGAGGCGGGGAAGGGCGGCTGCGTCCGGGTGGCGACGACGTCGACCGCCAGCGTCCGCCCGGCGGCGGAGGCCAGCGGCACGTCCTCGGCCGCGGTCGCGCCGGGAACGCTCGCGAGGATGCGCGCCAGCGCCTCGGCGACGGGGATCAGTCCGCTCATCTAGCGTGCCCGGTCACTTGGCGCCCGATCACGCCGCGTCCTCCGCCCGGTAGGCGCCGGAGCGGCCGCCGTCCTTGGCGAGCAGGCGGATGCCCTCGATCCGCATGCCGCGGTCGGCCGCCTTCACCATGTCGTAGACCGTGAGGCAGGCCACCGAGACCGCGGTGAGCGCCTCCATCTCGACGCCGGTCGGCCCCTGTACGCGGACCTCCGCGGTGAGACGCAGGCCCGGCAGCGCGTCGTCGATCTCGCACTCGACGCGCACCTTTGTGAGGAGGAGCGGGTGGCAGAGCGGGATCAGCTCGTGGGTGCGCTTGGCCGCCATGATGCCGGCGAGCCGCGCGGTGCCGACCACGTCGCCCTTCTTGGCGTCGCCCTCGCGGATCAGCGCGAGGGTCGCCGGCAGCATCACCACCCGCCCCTCGGCGCGGGCGGTGCGGGTGGTCGCGGGCTTGTCGCCGACGTCGACCATGTTGGCCGCGCCGCTGGCGTCGAGGTGGGTGAGGCGAGGTTCGTCCACGCTCACGCCTTCGCCTTCTTCGCGGGCTTGGCGTTGAAAGGCTTGCCGCCGAACAGCAGCGCGTGCGTCGCCGCCGTCACGTCCGGCTGGCGCATCAGGCTCTCGCCGACGAGGACCACGTTGAGCCCGTGCCGGCCGAGCCGCGCCACGTCGTCGTGTCCGCCGATGCCGCTCTCGGCCACCGCGATGCGGTCGGGCGGGATCGCGGCGCCGAGCTTGATCGCGGTCTCGAACGAGACCTCGAAGGTCTTCAGGTTGCGGTTGTTGACGCCGATCAAGGCGGTGCCGAGGGGGATCGCGCGGGCGAGCTCGGCGGCGTCGTGGACCTCGACCAGCACGTCCATGCCGAGTTCCTTCGCGGTCTCGACCAGGGCCAAAGCCTCGTCGTCGTCGAGGCAGGCCATGATCGCCAGGATGCAGTCGGCGCCCCAGGCCCGCGCCTCGTAGACCTGGTAGGGCTCGAACAGGAAGTCCTTGCGCAGCACCGGAAGCCCGCAGGCGTCGCGCGCCTGGATCAGGTATTCGGGCCGGCCCTGGAACGAGGGCTCGTCGGTGAGCACCGAAAGGCAGGTGGCCCCGCCCTTCTCGTAGGCCGCGGCGAGCGTCGCCGGGTCGAAATCCGCGCGGATCAGGCCCTTCGACGGCGATGCCTTCTTCACCTCGGCGATCAGGGCCGGGCGGCCTTCCGCCACGTGCGCGCGGATCGCGTCGGCGAAGCCCCGCGGCGGCGAGGCCTTGGCGGCCCGCGTCTCCAGCTTGGCCAGCGGCACTCGCAGCTTCGCCTCGGCGATCTCGCGGCGCTTGTACGCCTCGATGCGCGCGAGCACGCTCGAACGGTCGGTGGCCGGCGGCTCGGTCGGAGGCGGCGGCTCGGCGAGGGCGTCGGTGGCCATCGGTATCCCTTATCCGTTCGAGACCGCGACGAGGCGGGCCAGCGTCGCGCGGGCCGCCCCCGAATCGATCGCATCCTGCGCCCGCGCGACGCCGTCGGCGAGGGCATGCGCCGAACCTGCGACCACGAGCGCGGCGCCCGCATTGAGAACCGCGATGTCGCGGTAGGCATTGCGCGTGCCCGAAAGCACCTGGCCGAGCGCCTGCGCATTGTGCTCGGGGTCGCCGCCGCGGAGCGCCTCGAGATCGTGCAGCGGCAGGCCGACGTCGCGCGGGTCGATCGCGAAGGTCGAGGTCCGCCCGTCCTCCAGCGCGACGACCTGCGTCGGGCCGGTGACGGTGATCTCGTCGAGGCCGTCCGAGCCGTGGACGGTCCAGACCCGGCGGCTGCCGAGTTCCGCGAGGACCCGCGTCAGCGGCTCGGCCCAGGCGCCCTGCGAGACGCCCAGCAGCTGGCATTCGACGCCGGCGGGGTTCGAGAGCGGCCCGAGCAGGTTGAAGATGGTGCGGACCGGCAATTCCGAGCGCACCGCCGCCACGTGGCGCATCGCGCCGTGGTGGGTCTGGGCGAACATGAAGCACAGTCCGGCTTGGGTGAGGCATCGGCTCAGGCCCGCGGGGTCGAGGCCGAGCCTGACGCCGAGTGCCGCCAGCACGTCGGCCGCGCCCGAGCGCGAGGTCGCGGCGCGGTTGCCGTGCTTGGCCACCGGCACGCCGCAGGCCGCGGTGAGGATCGCGGCCAGCGTGGAGACGTTGTAGCTGCCCGAATGGTCGCCGCCGGTGCCGACCACGTCGACGCTGCCGGGGGGCGCCTCGACCCGGACCATGCGGGCGCGCATCGCCTCGACGGCGCCGACGATCTCCTCCGGCGTCTCGCCGCGGACCTTCAGGCCGACAAGGAAGGCCCCGGCCTGGACCGGGGTGACCTCCCCGGAAAGCAGGTCGTCGAAGGCCGCGCGAGCCTCGGCCCGGTCGAGGGAGAACCCGGCGGCGACCTTGGCGAGATGGGGCTTGAAGGATTCCATCGGCTCGACGGGCGGCGCGTTCGCGGGATGCCGCGTCAATGCACGCCGGGGCGGGCCTTGTCACCTGCCGGGTTTCGCCCGCGGCCGTGCGCCTGGTTCCACGCCGTCGCGATGTCGAGGAAGTTCTGCAGGATGCGCGTTCCGTGATGCGAGAGGATGCTCTCGGGGTGGAACTGCACCCCGTGCACCGGCAGGTGCGCGTGCTCCAGGCCCATGATCAGGCCGTCGGCCTCGGCGGTCACGGTCAGGGCCTCGGGGCAACCGGCGCGGTCGACCACCAGCGAATGGTAGCGCGTGGCGTCGAAGCTGTCGTTGAGCCCGCGGAAGATGCCCGTCGCGCCGTGGCGGATGGTCGAGACCTTGCCGTGCATCGGCGCGGGCGCCCGCACCACGTCGCCGCCGAAGGCCTGCCCGATCGCCTGGAGGCCGAGGCAGACCCCGAAGATCGGGATCTCGCCCGAGAGCTGGCGCACCGCGTCGAGACAGATGCCGGCCTCGTTCGGGGAGCAGGGGCCGGGCGACAGCACCAGGGCGTCGGGCGCGCGCGCGCGGATCTCGTCCACCGTCACCTGGTCGTTGCGCACCACCTCGATCGCGCCGCTGAGCGGGCCGATCAGGTGGACGAGGTTCCAGGTGAAGGAATCGTAGTTGTCGATGACGAGGACGGAGGGCGTCGGCGCAGGGCTCATGGCCGACGATCTGGCCCGGCGGGCCGCGTCGGTCAAGACGCCGCGAGCGTCCCCCTTCGCGTCGCGGATCAAGCCGCCGGTTTCGGCCCGACCAGGGCGAACGGCGTGCCCTGCGGGTCCTGGGCCTGGACGATCCAGTCGCCGCCGGGCACCGGGTGAGGACCCTGCAGGACCGTACCGCCTGCCGCCGCGACGCGCTCGGCCGCGGCGTCGATCGCCTCGACGGCGATGT
The DNA here is from genome assembly GCF_022179125.1 of Methylobacterium cerastii. GTDB lineage: Bacteria > Pseudomonadota > Alphaproteobacteria > Rhizobiales > Beijerinckiaceae > Methylobacterium > Methylobacterium cerastii. The sequence continues at coordinate 29,240 of NZ_BPQG01000033.1, read as the reverse complement.
AGAACAACCAGGACGGGGCCGTCGGAAGCGGTGCGCTCATCATGCCGCCGAGGTCCACGCCGTTGCGGGCGAAGACCTGGTAGGTGCCCATCGGCCCCATGTCGACGGCCATGGATGTCTCCCAGTCGAACAGCCCGGCATAGAAAGCGAAGGCCGGCTCCCAGTCGCGGGCGTGCAACTCGTGCCAGGCGAAGGGGCCGGGCGTGCCCCGCGGCGGCATCGGCGGCGGGGGGCCGTCGCCGCGGAAGAGCGCGAAGGCCGCGCCCTGCGGGTCGGCGGCCATGCAGAACCGGCCGACCCCGGGGATGTCCCGCGGCGCGAAGGTGATGCGCCCGCCGGCCGCCGTGACGCGCTCGGCGGAGGCGTCGACGTCGGCGACGCCGACATAGCCGAGCCATCCGTGCCGCGTGCCGGCGGGCGCCTCGCATCCGGCCGACGCCATCATCCCGCAGATGCGCACGTCGCCGACCGTCGCGAGGCGGTAGTCGATGCCGGGCATCCCCGCATCGACGATCGCCCAGCCGGCGACCGCGCCGTAGAAGGCCTGCGCCGCCGCGACGTCGGGGGTGGTCAGCTCGTACCAGACGAAGGTGCCCGCGTGATCCGCCATCGCCTTCGATCCTTTGCACGGGCCGGTTTGTCGCATTGCGATCTATGTTGATATCAACGTAGATCGATTCATGTCAACGGCCGTCTCCTTCGCGACCACCGCCCACATCCGCGACGCCTGCCTCTGCCTGCACGCGCAACGGGCCGCCCGCGCGCTCGGCCGCCGGTTCGACGACGCGCTTCGGCCCCTCGGGCTGACGAGCGGCCAGTTCTCGCTGCTGATGGCGCTGAACCGGCCTGAGCCCGCCGCGATGTCCGCGGTGGCGCGCCTCCTCGCCATGGACCGGACCACGCTGACCGCGGCCCTGAAGGTGCTGGAGCGGCGCGGCCTCGCGACGGTGGCGGTGGACCCGGAGGACGGGCGCGGGCGGCGTCTGTCCTTGACCGAGGCCGGCCGCGCAGGCCTCGCGGCCGCGGTTCCGGTCTGGCGCGCGACGCACGCGGCCGTCGAGGCGACGCTCGGCGGCGTCGACGCCGACATGCTGCGGACGGGCTTGCGCGCTCTCGCCTGAGGCGGCCTGCGCGTCGGCCGGGCCTACTGCCCGCGCTTCGCCTGGGCCGCGAAACGCACCGCGTCCTCGGCGGCGCGGAACAGGGCGCGGGCCTTGTTCACGCATTCCTGATGCTCGGAGGCCGGGTTCGAGTCGTAGACGATGCCGGCGCCGGCCTGCACGTGCATGCGGCCGTCCTTCACGATCGCGGTGCGCAGGACGATGCAGGTGTCCATCTCGCCCTGCGCGCCGAAATAGCCGATGCAGCCGCCGTAGGGCCCGCGCTTCTCGCGCTCCAATTCGTCGATGATCTCCATCGCCCGCACCTTCGGCGCGCCCGAGACCGTGCCGGCCGGGAACCCGGCCGCCAGCGCCGCGAGGGTGTCGTGCCGCGGGTCGAGGTCGCCCTCGACGTTCGAGACGATGTGCATCACGTGGCTGTAGTATTCGAGGAAGAACGAGCCGGTGACCGTGACGGTGCCGAGCTTGGCGACGCGGCCGACGTCGTTGCGGCCGAGGTCGAGCAGCATCAGGTGCTCGGAGCGCTCCTTCGGGTCGGCCAGGAGCTCCTCGGCCAGGGCCCGGTCCGCGGCCGGCGTCGCGCCGCGCGGGCGGGTGCCGGCGATCGGGCGGATCGTGACCTTGTCGTCGCGCACCCGCACCAGGATCTCGGGGCTCGAACAGACTACCTGGAAGTCGCAGAAGTCGAGGTAGCACAGGAACGGCGCCGGGTTCGTGCGCCGGAGCGAGCGGTACAGCGCGATCGCGGGCAGGGTGAACGGCGCCTCGAAGCGCTGCGACAGCACCACCTGGAACACGTCGCCGGCGACGATGTACTCCTTCGCCTTGGCCACCATCGCGAGGTAGGCCTCCGGCGTCGTGTTCGAGACCGGCTCGGGATGCGCCACCGCTGCAAGGTCGATCCGCGCCTCGATCGGCAGCGGCCCTTCCAGCGCCTCGGCGATCCGGTCGAGGCGGGCGAGCGCCGCCTCGTAGGCGGCCCGCGCCGTCACGCCCGCGGCCGGCCGCACCGGGCAGACGACCGTGATCAGGTCGCGCACGGAATCGAACACCACCATCACCCGCGGGCGCACGAGGATGGCGTCGGGCACGCCGAGCGGGTCGGGATTGGGCTCGGGCAGCCGCTCCATGGCGCGAACCATGTCGTAGCCGAGATAGCCGAACAGGCCGGCGGCCATCGGCGGTAGCTTGGGCCCCTCGCGCTCCACGATCGCGCTTTCGGCGATCAGCGCGCGCAGGGAATCGAGGGGCGTCCGGTCGTCGGCGGCGAAGTCGGCGAGGTCGCCGCGGGCCAGCGCCGCCCGGCCGTCGCGGCAGCGCCAGGCGAGGTCGGGATCGAGGCCGATCATCGAGTAGCGCCCGCGCACCACGCCGCCCTCGACCGACTCGAGCAGGAAGGCGGGGCCGGGATGGCGGGCGCGGAGCTTGAGGAACGCGGCGACCGGCGTCTCGAGGTCGGCCACCAGCGTCAGGTCGAGGAGGACCGGCCGTCCGGCCTCGTAGGCCGCCTCGTAGGCGGCGTAGTCGGACGCGTCCGCCATCGGCCTCAGGACTCGCCGCCGATCGCGCGCCGCAGGGCCGCCTGGTTGACGCTGACACCGGCGTTCTTCTGCACCTCGGCGATGTATTCGCCGAGCACGTCGTCGGCGAGCGCCGTGCGGAAGTTGCCCTCGATCGTCTTGTCCGCCGGGCTGCCGGCGACGAAGGCCGGCATCGTCGCGGCCTCGACCTTGTAGACCGCGCGCGACTCGCCCGACGCAGCAGAGCCGGCCTTGCCGACGGCGGTGGCGAAGATGCGGTTGACCACGTCCACGGTCAGCGCATCCTTGGTCTGGTTGCGGGCGAGGTCCTCGCCGTCCTGCGGGTTGACGCCGACCTCGGTGCCGAGCGCCTCGATGGTTTCGCCCTTGTCGAGCCGCTCGGCCAGCGCCTTGCCCTTGACCTGGAGCAGGCGCGACACCTCGGCCTCGCGCCAGCCGGCGGCGACCGCGTCGCGGACCTCGTCGAGGGGCTTGTCGTGTGCGGCGTCGATCTTGGTCACGTCGTACCAGACGTAGCCGCCGGCCTTGGTCCGCAGCGGCTCGTTGTCCCCGCCGATCTCGGCGCGGTAGAGCGCCGGCAGCGTCGTCCCGGAATCGGGGATGCCGGAGACCGTCTGGCCCGCCGGGTCTTTCCCCTGCGCGTCGACCGCCGGGATCGTCACGATCGGCAGGTCGCGCTCCTTCGCGATGTCGGCGAGGGGCTTGGCGCCGGCGCGCTGGTCCTCGATCGCGTCGTGGATCTTGTCGACGCCGTCGCGGGCGCGCGCCAGGGCGATCTGCTTGCGGATCTCCGGCTCGACCTCGGCCAGCGTCTTCACCGTCGCCGGCTCGATCGCGGTGACGTGGAGGAGCACCGTGCCGAAGCGGCCCTTCACCGGCTGGCTGGTGCCGTCCTTCTCAAGGCCGAAGGCGGCGTCGGCCACCGCCGGGTCGAACAGCTCGGCCCGCGTCAGCGTCCCCAGCGTCAGGTCCTTGCCGTCGGCGCCGCGCTCCTGCGCCACCGCATCGAAGCTCTTGCCCTCCGTGATCGCCTTGCGCGCCGCCTCGGCGGCGGCGGCGTCGGGGAACACGACCTGCTGGATCGTGCGCTTCTCGGGAGAGCCGAACCGCGCCTTCTCCTGGTCGTAGACCTTCTGCACCTCCTCGGCCGTGACGGCGTCGGGCTTGGCCATCGCCGTCGGGTCGAGCACCAGCAGGGTCGCGGCGCGGTATTCCGGCGCGCGGTAGGCCGCGCGGTTGCCCTCGTAATAAGCCTTCAGCGCGTCCTGGCTCGGGGCGGCGATGTCGCCGGCGGCGGACGGCGGCAGCATCAGGTAGGCGGCCTTGCGCCGCTCGGTGGCGTAGCGGTGCACCGCCCCGCGCATCGCCTCGGGCACGTGCAGGTCGGCGGAGACGGCTTCGGCGAGCTGCAGGCGGGCGATGACGGCGCGCTGCTCGCGCACGAACATCGCCTCGTTCAGGCCGGCGCGCTGGAGGGTCTGGTAGAACAGCGCCGACTCGAACTGGCCTTGCGCGTTCTGGAAGCTCTTCTCGTCGTGGATCGCCCGGATCACCGAGGTGTCGGGCACCGCGAGGCCGAGGTCGTGGGTCTTCTGGTCGAGGGAGGCCTCGGTGACGAGCTGCGACAGCACCTGCCGGTCGACGCCGAGCGCCCGGGCCTGGTCCGGGGTCAGGGTGCGCCGCATCTGCGTCTGGTAGCGCTGCAGCTGGTTCTGGTACGCGGTGCGCACGGCCTCGGCGGTGATCGGCGTCTTGCCGACCGTGGCCACCGCGGTCGACGAGCCGCCGCGGAAGAACTCCTCCACGCCGAAGACCGCGACGCCCGCGATCAGGAACGTGAAGATCACCGTCAGCACGATCTTGCCGAGCCAGTGCTGGCTGGCGTTGCGGATGTTCTGCAGCATGCTGGTGGCTTGACTCTCTTGCAGGCTCGCGCGCGCTCGGATCGCCGGGGCGGGCGCCGCGAGGCGCCGTCCTTCGATCCGTCCGCGATAGCCTAGTCCGCCCCGGCAGGCAAAGGCGGGCGCGCGACCGCCTACTGCGTCAGGCGGGTCATCCGCACGGCACGGTCGAACATCGCGCTGAGCGAGGCATTGATCTCGTCCGACGAACTGGCCGTGAAGAAATAGCCCGGTGAGGCGCAGCTCTTAAGCGGCGTCGAAAGCGTCGGGCTGAACTGATTGACGCGGTTGTTCTCCCAAGCCGTATAGGTCCCATCGTCCGGGGAATTGATGGTAATGTACGGGATGTAGAGAATCGAGATCGTTGCACCGGCATTCTTCAGTGCTGTGCAGTTGGCGGGATCGATCTGAGAAGGGCTAGAACTATCCCACCAAGCATTGGAGTACCCAGCAAATTTGGACGGATTTCCGGGATAGGTGTACTTTCCGTTCTTTATGATATAGTAGTGCTGCCCGTTCTGCATGCCGTCCGTGATCAGAAATACGAACGGTTTGGGGTTGCTGGTGGACGACCCGTCACCGAAAGCCGAGATCGCCGACTTCATCTGGGGCAGGGCAACTTCGAAATGCGTCCCGCCGCTCCCGGTGCCGGTGCTCGGGTCAACGTTGACCGAGAGCTGAGTGGTGTTGGTGTCGAGAAGTTTCGTAAGCGTCATCGGCCAGGTCTTGGCGCAATCGGCCGCGGTGCTCGCGCTGGCGAGGTTGCCGGAGAGCGGCGAGAGCGTCGCCAACTGGTTGATGAACGGATAGATGCCGACCCGATACTGGTTCGGGACGATCTGGTTGCCGGCGCGCTGGAGCAGCAGACAGACGGCGTTGTTGACCGAATCCGAGCGTAATTGGATCTGTGGGCTGGCGTTCACAGCCTTGTTCCATCCGTTCGCTCCGGGGAAGTGGCAGGCGAACATGCAACCCTGCTTGGAGTCGGTCATCGCCGACTCGACGTTCATGCCGGCGAGCCGGTTCATGTCATTGACCGAGGTCGGCAACCCCATCGAGCCCGAGACGTCCACCATCAGGTAGAAGTCGAGGTAGCTCGGGAGATCGGTCGAGGCGGTCACGGTGTTGGCGAGGGTCGTCGTCGGCGTGCGGAAGATCCGCCCGAAGTTGTTCGTCACGGTGGCCGTGTAGACGATCGTCGAGGTCAGTGTCTGGCCGCTCGATACCAGCTGCGGCGTCTGGAGCGTGTAGGTGGCGTAAGGAACTTTTCCTGCGTTGACGTTGAAGACGTTGGTGGCCTGGGTGATGCCCGCCGCGATCGCCTTGGCGGTGAGGTTGGATTGGCCCTGGTTGGCGGCGATGTAGGCCTTGGCGGTCGCCACGGCTGCGACCGCGGCCGCATCCGCTGCGCTGTCGAGCTTGGTCTTGTCGGTGATCGAGACACCGTAATCGACCCCGAGCCCGATGAGACCGATCATCGGGATCAGGCTGAGGCCGAAGATGATCGCGACGTTGCCGTCACGCGCCGCCGCGAAGCTCGGACGCGCTGCGGGAGGCCGGCCGGCCCGGCGAAGGCGATTCAGTAGCCAGGACATTTGGAGGCGATCCCGTCGCTGTTCGTGGTGTCGTAGTTCACGAGGCTGGCGTAGCGTGGCTGGACGTAGACCGAGCGGGCGACCCGGCTGGCCGGGAAGAACTTCGCGCCGAAGGTAGGCTTGAACGTGAAGACCACGTCGATGACGATGAGCGAGCCCGGGCCGTAGACCGAACGCGGCAGGGTGCCGGCGCTCGCCGCCGCCGTGTTGTCCGCGGGCTGCAGCGGCGTCACACAGAGCCGCTTGTTGCCGCCGTAGGTCCCCGTGCTCGTCCAGACGACGTTGGCGTTGTAGCAGGCGCTCATGTCGGCGCTGTCGGTGCAACCGGTGGACTTCTGGGTGAAGGCGACGCCGGTGTAGTTGATGGTGATGTCCTGCCACCATTGCAGACCTTGCCGCGGAGCGTCCTTCAGAAGGTAAGGGAACAGGACGAGGGCCGCGTCGTAGCTGAAATGCAGGTCGGTCGCGTTGACCGTCGCGATGGTGGAGCCCTGCGGCGGCGTGGTCTGGGAGATCATCTGGCCGATCGAGTGTGCGACGAGCTCGACCTTCCGCGTCGCGTTGACGTAGGTGATCACCTGGAGGCCACCCAGCATCAGCATGAGAAGGATCGGGAGGACGATCGCGAACTCGACGATGGACACGCCGCGTCCGTCGTCACGAAAGCGTCGCGCCAGGATTGTCGGGCCGCGCGCCATCAGAACTTCTCGTTGCGGAACGCCGCGGTCGAGACCGCCAGGTAGCTGTTGGTGCCGCCGTTCCCGAGCATGGACGCGAAGGCCGCGGGCAGGACGGGGATCGGGTAGATGACCTGCAGGTACTGGTAGTCGCCGGCATTCCCGAGATTGTATTGGCCCGGGCCGCTGCTCTGCGACGGGATCTGCAATCCGCTACCGTCCGGCTTGACGAAATTGTAGTATCCGCCCGCGGAAGGCAGCGGGACGATGTAGAGGTTCACCACGACGTTCGCGCACGACATCACGCTCGGAAGCTTGCTGCAGAGCGCGGTCTTAAAGGTGGCCTGATCCGTGGACCCGAACTGGGCTTTGCCGGTCATGACCTGACGCGCGGTCTGGCTCGTGGCGTAATCCAGCCGCTGGTTGACGAACAGAACCAGGGCGGCGACCATGACGAACGTGATCGTCAACAGCAGCATTGGCGCCACGAGGGCGAACTCGACCGCCGTCGCCCCACTTCGACCCTGTAGCAATTGCCGTGCACCGCGCATGCCCTGTCATGGCACGGCAGGAATTAAGGCCAGTCTAACATAGTGTAGTCTTTTCGGGCCTAATGCCCCGTCGCCTGGACGGCATTCCGCGCGGTTCGCGGGCCATTTCCCGATGCGCCCCTTTCGGGCTGCTTTGGCTCACAGCGAGCGTCGCATGATCTTCGCCTGCGATCGTCTCACGCGGGCGCCGATCCGGTTTGCGCCCTCGGGCGGGCTCTGGTAGCCCCGGCCCCCGCATGCGACGGGCGGCGCAAGGGACGGCAGGGACATCGATGATGCGTTCGGGACGGCGGCCCCTGGTTGCAGGCAACTGGAAGATGAACGGGACGCGGGCCTCGATCCCCGTGGTCGACGCGGTGCGGACCGGGCTGTCGCCGGCGCTCGCCGAGACCATCGACCTGCTGATCTGCCCGCCCTCGACGCTGATCTCGGCCTGCGTGGCCGCGACCTACGATTCGCCGATCGCCATCGGCGGCCAGAACCTGCACGCCAAGCCGAGCGGCGCCTTCACCGGCTCGATCTCCGCCGAGATGCTGGCCGACCTCGGCGCCACCTACGTCATCGTGGGCCATTCCGAGCGCCGGGCCTACCACCACGAGACCGACGACGGCGTCCACGCCAAGGCGCTCGGCGCCCGGCGCGCGGGCCTGTGCGGCATCATCTGCGTCGGCGAGACCATGGAGGAGCGCGAGCAGGGCCGGGCGCTGGACATCGTGCGCGCGCAGCTCGCGATCGGCACGCCGAAGGGCGCCACCGCGGCCGACACCGTGATCGCCTACGAGCCGGTCTGGGCGATCGGCTCGGGCCGCACGCCGACGGCGCGCGAGATCGCCGAGGTCCACGCCTCCCTGCGCGAGATGCTCGACAAGCTCGTCGGCGAGGAGGCGGCCAAGATCCGCATCCTCTACGGCGGCTCGGTCAAGCCCGGCAACGCCCGCGAGCTGCTCTCGGTGGAGAACGTCGACGGGGCGCTTGTCGGCGGCGCGAGCCTCGTCGCCGAGGACTTTCTGGGGATCTGCGCCGCCTACGCCTGAGCGGCGCCCCGCTCAGATCTTGTAGGCCTGCCGGGCGAGCAGCCGCCAGCGGCCGCCGTCGCGGTGCCAGACCTGCATCACGCCGATGCGCACCGGCACGGTCTTGCCGCCGGAGGTCGTCTCGCCGCTGAAGACGTGCCGGGCGATGGCGTCCTCCCCGACGACCGAGACCGAGCGGTCCGACAGGACGATGCTCGGGAAGGCGGAGCGCCGGCTCGTCAGCGCGTCGACGAAGGCGGCCTTGTCCTGCACTGCGCCGCCGGAATGGCCGTAGCTCAGGCCGTCGAGCACCAGCGCGTCGAGGGCGGCGGCGTCCGGTGCGAGCAGGGCGGCGGTCAGGGCGTCGACCGCCGCCTCCACCTCGGTCGCGGCTCCAGCGGATACTGCAGGGTTGGAGGCGAGGAGGGCTGCGGCGAGAGCGAGAGCGAGCAGGGGGCGGCGTGCGATGGGCATGGCGTCTTCCTTCCGATCCGGTCGGGGCGCGTTGGCCGCGCCAGGTTCCGACGCCGTCTTTGAGCATGCGGAGCCCACGTGCGGCGAGGCGGACGGCTGACATCGCGTCGGCGATCGTCATGTTTGGCGCCCGCCCGCTTGTGGTGTATGCCCCCGCCAGATGGGCAGCCGGTGCGACGCAGCGCCGGCCGCCGCGTCCGGTCCCCACCCCAGCGGGCGGCTCGCGGGACCGGCGCACGCACTGAAAACGATTCCGGAAACCCGATGCAGACCGTCCTGATCGTCGTCCACCTCATCATCGTGTTGTCGCTGATCGGCGTCGTGCTGCTGCAGCGCTCCGAGGGCGGCCTCGGCCTCGGTGCGGGCAGTAGCGGCGGCGGCGTCTCCGGCTTCATGACCGGGCGCGGCCAGGCCAACGCGCTGACGCGGGCCACCGCGATCCTCGCCGCCCTGTTCTTCGTCACCAGCCTGACTCTGGCGGTGATGTCGCACCGCTCCGCCGCGCCGAAGTCGATCCTCGACGGCGCCGGCGGCACCGCGCAGCCGACCGGCCAGCCCGCGGGCGCCGACAACCTGCTCGACACTCTGCGCCGCCAGAACAACGCCCCGGCCGAGGGCACTTCGACGGCGCCCGCCGCTCCGGCTCAGCCTGCCGTTCCGGACGCGCCGCAGTCGCGTTGAACGCCGCGTCGCACCCTGGACGGCGCAGCCGCGCCGTTCGATCGGACAAAAGAAACTTAACGCTCCCGCCCTAGGCCTGCCCAATCCAGCGTTGCGCGATTTCCGTGGGGATCGCGCGATGCGGGTGTCATGCCGTTTGGCGAATCGCCCAGCCTTCTCTATGGACCGAGGCCCATGACGCGGTACGTTTTCATCACCGGCGGCGTGGTCTCCTCGCTCGGCAAGGGTTTGGCCTCTGCGGCGCTCGCAGCGCTGCTCCAGGCGCGCGGCTACACGGTGCGCCTGCGCAAGCTCGACCCCTATCTCAACGTCGATCCGGGCACGATGAGCCCGACCCAGCACGGCGAGGTCTTCGTCACCGACGACGGCGCCGAGACCGACCTCGACCTCGGGCATTACGAGCGCTTCACCGGCGTACCGGCGACCCGGGCCGACAACATCACCACGGGCCGGATCTACCAGGACATCATCGCCAAGGAGCGCCGCGGCGACTACCTCGGCGCGACGATCCAGGTGATCCCGCACGTCACCAACGCGATCAAGGACTTCGTCCGCGACGGCAACGACGCCTTCGACTTCGTGCTCGTCGAGATCGGCGGCACGGTCGGCGACATCGAGGGCCTGCCGTTCTTCGAGGCGATCCGCCAGCTCGGCAACGACCTGCCGCGCGGCTCGACCGCCTTCGTGCACCTCACGTTGCTGCCCTACATCCCGTCCGCGGGCGAGCTGAAGACCAAGCCGACGCAGCATTCGGTGAAGGAGCTGCGCTCGATCGGCATCCAGCCCGACATCCTGCTATGCCGCTGCGATCGGCCGATCCCGGCCGACGAGCGGCGCAAGCTCGGGCTGTTCTGCAACGTGCGCGAGACCGCGGTGATCGAGGCGCGCGACGTCGCCTCGATCTACGACGTGCCGCTGTCCTACCGCGAGGCCGGCCTCGACCGCGAGGTGCTGGCGCATTTCGGGCTCGCCCACGACGGCGAGCCGGACCTGACGCGCTGGCGCACGATCTCGGAGCGGGTGCGGAACCCCGAGGGCGAGGTCACCATCGCCATCGTCGGCAAGTACACGGGGCTGAAGGACGCCTATAAGTCGCTCACCGAGGCGCTGACCCACGGCGGCATCAGCCATCGCTGCCGGGTGAACCTCGAATGGATCGAGGCGGAGGTGTTCGAGCGCGAGGACCCGGCCCCATTCTTGGAGGGGATCAACGGCATCCTGGTGCCGGGCGGGTTCGGCCAGCGCGGCGCCGAGGGCAAGATCCGCGCGGCCCGCTTCGCGCGCGAGCGCAAGATCCCGTATTTCGGGATCTGCTTCGGGATGCAGATGGCGGTGATCGAGGCGGCCCGGTCGCTCGCCGGCGTGCCCGACGCCAACTCCACCGAGTTCGGCGACACGCCCGAGCCTGTCGTCGGCCTCCTCACCGAGTGGCTGCGCGGCAACGAGCTGGAACAGCGGGCGGCCGCCGGAGACCTCGGCGGCACCATGCGGCTCGGCGCCTACGGCGCGACGCTCCACCCCGACACCAAGATCGCCGCGATCTACGGCAGCACCGACATCTCCGAGCGCCACCGGCACCGCTACGAGGTCAACATGGCCTACCGTGAGCGGCTCGAGGCCAAGGGCCTACGCTTCTCCGGCCTGTCGCCGGACGGGCTGCTGCCGGAGACGGTGGAGCATGTCGGCCACCCGTGGTTCATCGGCGTCCAGTTCCATCCCGAGCTGAAGTCGCGCCCGTTCGCGCCGCATCCGCTGTTCGAGGGGTTCGTCGGCGCCGCGATCGAGCAGAGCCGCCTGGTGTGAGGCGGCGGTGCCCGCGATGACGTCGATCTCCGGGCTGCCCGCCTTCCTCGGCTACGGCGCCGTCGCCTGCGGGCTGGTGGCGCTCTACCTCGGCGTCTACTTGACGGCGACCGCGCACCGCGAGATCGCGCTGATCCGGGCGAACAACGTCGCCGCCGCGATCGCGCTGGGCGGCAGCCTGGTCGGCTACGCACTGCCGCTCGCCGTGGCGATCTACAACGCGCAGTCTGTCCTCGACTGCGTGATCTGGGGCCTCGTGGCGCTGGTCGTGCAGATCCTGATCTACTTCCTGGTCCGGCTCGTCCTGCCGGACCTGTCGCGGCGGATCGCAGATGGGGAAAGCGCCGCCGCGATCCTGCTGGCCGCCGCCTCGCTCGCTGGCGGTGTGATCGACGCCGCGTCCATGACCTACTGAACGCGGCCGGTCGCGGCCGTCCGATCGTCGGCCTGCGACCTTCTCAAGCGCGGCCGGAGTTCTTACGTCTCGGCCTTGCGGCATTCTGCCGTCCAGGAGCCGGGCCGTCCGAGACGGTCCGAACGATCATGTCCTCGCCGATCGAACGGTCCTCGAAGCGCTCGACCACCGTCGCGCTCGTCCTCGTCGCCGGCGCAGGGGCCACGGCCTTCGCGCTCGGCCGCTGCGACCCCTCGCAGCGCGAGGAGGACGTGCTGGTCTACCGCGATCCCGACGCCTGCATCCGCGGCGGGCTCCGCACGGAGAACGATTGCCGGAGCGCCTACGCCACGGCCCTGGCCGCCTACCCGGAAGGCGCGCCGCGCTATCCCTCACGCGTCGATTGCGAGGGGCATCATGGCGCCGGGCACTGCGTGGACGGTACCGCCGTCGCGGCGAGCGCCGCCGGGAGCTTCGTGCCGATCCTCGCCGGCTACGCGGTCGGCCGACTGGCCGAGCAGGCCCTCGCGCCACAGCCGCTGTATGATCATCGCCCCGATCAAGCCGGCATCGCGTCGTCCGGCGCGGGTGGAGGCGGCTACTGCACGAGCTGGGGCGGGCGCGTCGTCACCGGCAGCGGTGGCGCGTCGTCGAGCGCGCGGGTCTCGTCGCCCGCGGTGCGTCCGGCCGCCTTCGGCGGGTTCGGCGCCACGGGCCGCAGCTTCGCCGCGCACGGGACGGCGGGCCACGGGGGCGGCGGCTGATGCGCCGCATCGCGTTGGGCGAGCGGCCGGACTGGCGCGCCAGCGCGCAGACCAACGGCTTCACCTTCCACACCCTCGACGGGGCACCTTATTGGGACGAGAGCCACGCCTACGCCTTCACCCTCGAAGAGGTCGAGCGCGACATCGAGGGGCCGGGCACCGAGCTCCACGCCCTGTGCCTCGACTTCGTCGCCGACGCGGTCGAGGACGCGCGCATCCTCGCCTCGCTCGCGATTCCGGAAGCCGCCTGGGACGTGGTGCGTGACAGCTGGCGCCGCGGCGACCCCACGCTCTACGGCCGGCTCGACCTCGCCTATGGCGGCGACGGCACCGGCCCGGCCAAGCTCTTGGAATACAACGCCGACACGCCGACGGCGCTCTACGAGGCGGCGGTGTTCCAGTGGCTGTGGCTCGAGGACCTGCTGCGGCTCGGCCGGCTGCCGGCCGGGTCGGACCAGTTCAACGCCGTGCACGAGCGCCTGATCGCCCGCTTCCGCGCGGTCGGCGGCGCGTCGCTGGCGCTGACGGCTTACGCCGACGCGCCCGAGGACCGCGGCACCGTCGCCTACATCGAGGATTGCGCGCGCCAGGCCGGCCTCGCGACCCGCTTCCTCGACCTCGGTGACATCGGGCTCGCCGCCGACGGCCGCTTCGTCGACCGGGCGCTGACGCCGATCACGACCCTGTTCAAGCTTTATCCGTGGGAATGGGCGTTCGCGGATGCGTTCGGCGCGGCTTTGTCCGCGACGCCGACGCGCTTCCTCGAACCGCCGTGGAAGGCGGTGCTGTCGAACAAGGGGCTGCTGCCGCACCTGTTCGCCCGCGAGCCGGGCCATCCGAACCTGCTGCCGGCCTATTTCGAGGATGACCCCCAGAAGGCGCGGCTCGGTACCTCTTTCGTCAAGAAGCCGCTGTTCTCGCGCGAGGGTGCCAACGTGCTGATGGTGTGCGACGGCGCCGTGCTGGCCCAGGACCACGGCCCCTACGGCGCAGGCGGTCACGTCCGCCAGGCGCTCGCCGAGCTGCCGTGCTTCGACGGGCGCCACGCCCTCGTCGGCGCCTGGATCGTCGGCGACGACTGCGTCGGGCTGTGCCTGCGCGAGTCGGATGGGCCGATCACAACGAACGCGGCCCTGTTCGTCCCGCACGTGATCCTGCCGGGGTGAGTGCGCCGATGACGCGCTGTGCAAGGCGCGCGCGACGGCCTATCTGAGCGGACGTGACGGACATCCTCTTCTACCACCTCCAGAACCAGCCGCTCGAAGCGGTGCTGCCGAACCTCGTCGAGAAGTCGCGCGAGCGCGGCTGGCAGGCGGCGATCCAGGCGGCGACCGAGGAGCGGCTGCAGGCGCTCGACGACCACCTCTGGACCTTCCGCGACGACAGCTTCCTGCCCCACGGCACCGATCGCGAGCCGGATGCGGCGAGCCAGCCGGTGGTGCTGACGCTGCGCGAGACCAACCCCAACGCCGCCGCGATCCGCTTCCTCGTCGAGGGCGCCGACCTGCCGCCGGATGCCGGCGACTACCAGCGCATCTGCGTGCTGTTCGACGGCACCGACCAGGATGCGCTCCTGCGTGCCCGCGAGCAGTGGAAGGCGGCCAAGGCCGCCGGCCACGCGGTCGCCTACTGGCAGCAGGACGACGACGGCCGCTGGCTGAAGAAGGCGTGACGTTCCCTCGCGCACCCGACCGGATTTCAGGATTCGCCATGCGCTTGTTTGACAATGCGATCGAGGCCGCGCTCCGCGCGCTTCCCTCCCCCCTCTGCGGGAGAAGGTCGTCCGCTCAGCGGGCCGGGAGGGGGGAGCGACAGTGCCGGATAACGCGCACCCCTCTCCCGAGCCTCGCCGACGCGAGGCAAACCCTCTCCCGCAGGGGAGGGAGGGCATGCGCGTTCGGGTTTGCGCTCCTGATGGCTTTCGCCCCGCTTCCGGCCATCGCCCAGGCGCCGCAGCGCGGCCCCTCCGAATCGCGGCCGGCCGAGGGCCGCAAGCTTCCGCCCGATTCCACCACCGAGCAGAGCGTCACGCTCCCCAACGGCCAGAAGCTCGACTTCACCGCCACCGCCGGCAGCCTGCCGCTGGTCGACGAGTCCGGCAAGCTGCAGGCCGAGATCGCCTTCGTCGCCTACACTCGCCCCGCGGCGGCCGGGACGGCGCGGCCGATCACCTTCGCGATCAACGGCGGCCCCGGCGCGGCGTCGGCCTACCTGAACGTCGGCGCGATCGGCCCGTGGCGCCTGCCGGCCGACGGGTCGAGCATCAGCCCGTCACGCTCGGTGGCGCTGGTGCCGAACGACGGCACCTGGCTCGACTTCACCGACCTCGTCTTCATCGATCCGGTCGGCACCGGCTACAGCCGCGCCGCCGACGGCGACGGCAAGGCGTATTGGAGCGTCGACTCGGATGCCTCGGTGCTGTCGGCGGCGATCGCCCGCTACCTGCGCGTCAACACCCGCATGGGCGACCCGAAGTTCTACGTCGGCGAGAGCTACGGCGGCTTCCGCGGGCCGCTGATCGCCGCCAAGCTCCAGGAGGATGTCGGCGTCGGCCTGTCGGGCCTCGTGCTGCTCTCGCCGGTCCTCGATTTCGGCACCCTGTCGCCGCCGCGGTCCAACCCGTGGGGCAACATCCTGCGGCTGCCCTCGTATGCGGCCGGCGCCCTCGAGCGGGCCGGCACCGTGCCGACCCGCGACACGCTCGCCGACACCGAGCGCTACGCCACCGGCGCCTACCTGGCCGACCTGTTGAAGGGGCCGAACGACGCGCCGGCGGTGGCGCGCCTCACCGAGCGCGTCGCCGCGCTGACAGGGCTCGATCCGGCATTCGTCAAGGCACAGGGCGGGCGGCTGTCGTCGAACAGCGTCCAGCGCGAAGTCGACCGCGCCACGGGCCGCGTCGCCAGCGCCTACGACACCGGCGTCAGCGGCTGGGACCCGGACCCGACCGCGGCGCATTCCGGCTTCGACGACCCGCTGCTCACCGCTTTGCAGGCGCCGCTCACCAGCGCGATGATCGACCTCTACGCGAAGAAGCTGAACTGGCGGGTGACGAACCTGCGCTACGAGCTCCTGAACACCGCCGTGAACCGCAGCTGGAGTTGGGGCGGCGGCCGCTCCGCGCCCGAGGCGGTCGGAGCGCTTCGCGGGGTGCTGGCGCTCGACGGCAACGTCCGGGTGCTGGTGGCGCACGGCTTCACCGACCTGGTGACGCCGTACTTCGCCTCCAAACTGCTGATCGACCAAATCCCGTCCTATGGGCCTGAGCCGCGGCTGTCGCTCGCGGTGTACCCTGGCGGGCACATGTTCTATTCCCGCCCCGATACGCGGGCGGCGTTCAAGCGCGACGTCTCGGCCCTCTACGCCGCCGCGCTGAAGGCCCGCGAGGGCACCGCACCCAACTTGGAGCGCAAGGAGGCGCCGTGACGTTGCCCGACCTGCGAACGCTCGCCAGCGGCACCCTGTTCGCGGCAGCCCTCCTCGGCGCCTGCACCGTGACCGAGCGGACGCCGCCGCCGGCCCCTTCCGAGATCGTGCCGATCCCGCCGCGCGTGGCCGCGGCGCCGACCTTCACCGGTCCGGTGCTCGCGCCGGACGGGTCCTGCACCGGGCCGGTCCCGACGAGCGCCGCCGCGATCGAACTCGGGATCGGCGAGTGCGACCTCGTGCGCCTGAAGGGCCGCCCGCCGGTGGACGTGCTGGTGGGTGAAGGCCGCGCGGGTCGTGAGGTGCAAGTGCTCTACACCGAGCCCGGGGCGAAGGAGCTTTACTTCTTCGTCAACAACAAGCTCGACCGCTTTGTGAAGTAGGCAGCCGGAGGCGCGTCTTCGCGTCGCGACCTTTACGACATCGTGAGCGAGGCGGCGCGATCCGCGCTACCGCAACCGCCAAACCTTCAGCACGTCGCCGCCGAGGGGCAGCGGTTCGAGCCAGTCGGCCTGGACTTCGCCGCGGGCGAGGCGCGTGGCGAAGGCGGGTCCGTCTAAGCCTGGGCTCGGCCGCGCACGGCAGACGACGACGTAGCGGACGCCGTGCGCCGCCACGTGCCGGCGCAGGTCGGCCTCGCTGCCGCCGAGACCTTCGATCGCGGCGGTGAGCCCTGGGATCGCCCGGTGATACGGCGCCGCGACCACCGCATGCGGCGTCCGCATCAGGATCGACGGCCCCATGACGACCGGCGCGAGCACCGTTCCGGCGGGAAGCGCGGCGAGCGGCTTCACCGCGGCGTCGGCCTGGCAGGCGAAGGCCTCGGCGCTCGCCGCGGCGGCCCCGCTTTCTTCGAACAGGCCGGCGAGGGCCGCCGGGGCCATCCAGGCGGTGCTGATCATCGCGATGCCGAGGGCGGCGAGGCCGGCCCGCCGGCGCGGCGCGGCGGCGCGGTCGCCCGCCAGCGCGAGGGCGCGGTCGAGCACCGGCCCGGCCACCAACGGGATCAGCCCGGAGGCGACGTAGATCCCACGGAACTGGAACCAGCCGATGACGAGGCCTGGCCAGAGGAGGACGGCGGCGACGCCGTAGGCGCGCCGATGTTCGGGCGCCCCGCGGAACGCCGCCCAGGAGGCGGCGAAAGCCGCCAGCGCCAGGACGGGATAGTAGACCAGCATCTCCCACTGCCGGCGGGCGACGAACTTCGGCACCGAGGTCATCTCGTTGACCATGAGCAGCCAGCGGTCTCGGACCAGCGGCGTCATCCCCGGGAACGGGCCGCCGAGGCAGATCGGAAACAGCAGAGCGAAGCCGCCGACGAGGACCGCGCCGATCGCCGCGACGACGGCGATGCGCGCCCCGATCGAGCCGAGCCGCCGGTCGAGCCCGGCGCAGGCGAGCGCGGCCGCGCCCCCGCCGCCCGCGAGCCAGAGCCAGGGCGGCGAGAGCGCGTCGCAGGCGGTGGCGGTCCAGAGATGCGGCGCGGTCTGGGCCCCGAACAGGAGCGGCGCCGCGAGCCCGAGCCCGAGGCCGAAGCCGAGGAAGCAGGGCAGGGCCGGCCGGCCGCGAAAGACCCAGTCGCCGACCACGAACAGCGCCCCGAGCGCGACGGAGGGCAGGCCTTCGAGGCCGATCGCCAGGGAGAAGGCCGCGAGCGCCCCGGCCGCCACCCCGGCCCGCGCGCCGCCGCGGATCAGGGCCGTCGCCATCCCGAGGATCGCGATCATCTGCACGTCGTGGTGGTCGACGCGGCCGGCGGCGAATTGCACGGTGACGCCGAAGGTCTGCGTCGCGGCGAGCACCGCCAGCACCGCCGCCCGCGGGCCGAAGCTCGTCCGGACGCCGGAAAAAAGCGCGGTCGCGTAGACCGCGAGCAGCAGCGGCGGCCAGAACGCCGCGACGAGCCCCTCCGCCAGACCGGAGCCGACCCACGGCGTCAGCACGAGCAGCAGGCCGGCCGGCGGCGCGTCGAGCAGGCGCGACCAGTGGCTCGGCACGCCGTCCGGCGGCAGGAAGCGGTACTGCACGTTGTCGTACCAGCCCTGGCCGGCGGCGAGGTCGCGGGCCTCGACCAGGCGCATGGCGTCGTCGGTGTCGGGCACGCGCAGGTGCCGGATCGTCTCGATCACGTCGCCCGGCGGATACAGCGTGACGACGCAGAATAGGACCAGCAGCCACAGGAGCTTGCGCGCATGGAGGCCCGCCGGCGGCGCGGCCGGAAACGAAGCTGTGGCCGCCATCGCGCCTCTCCGGTTGTCCGCCGGAGGGTCCGGCCGCGACGGGTCTCGTCGTGCTGGCGCGACCTTGCCGCGAACGCGCTTAACGGGCGGTCAAGGCCGCCGGCTTGGCAGGTTTCCTTAACCACGCCGGGAGCAGGGTCCGACGACGCGAAGGCAGGCCGGGGCAGCGGATGAGTCACCACACCGAGACGCTGGTGATCGGCGGCGGACCCGCCGGGCTGACGGCGGCCTACCTGCTGTCGAAGCAGGGCCGCGACGTCACCGTGCTGGAGCGCGACCCGGATCAGGTCGGCGGCATCTCGCGCACGGTGAGCCACAACGGCTACCTGTTCGACATCGGCGGGCACCGCTTCTTCTCGAAGTCGAAGGCCGTGGTCGACCTCTGGGACGAGATCCTGCCCAACGACTTCATCGAGCGTCCGCGCCTGTCGCGGATCTATTACCAGGGCAAGTACTACGCCTACCCGTTGAAGGCGTTCGAGGCCCTGCGCAACCTTGGGATCCTCACCAGCACCGCCTGCGTGCTGTCCTACCTCTACGCCCGCGCCAAGCCGATCCATGAGCCCAAGCACTTCCACGGCTGGGTCCGCAACCAGTTCGGCGAGAAGCTGTTCTCGATCTTCTTCAAGACCTACACCGAGAAGGTCTGGGGCATGTCCTGCGACGCGATCTCGGCCGATTGGGCCGCGCAGCGCATCAAGGGCCTCGACCTCGGCGCCGCCATCCGCGACGCGCTGAAGCGATCGCTCGGGATCAAGGCCAAGCGCAAGGCCGGCGAGCCGGTGATCAAGACGCTGATCGAGTCGTTCCGCTATCCCCGCCGCGGCCCCGGCATGATGTGGGAGGCGGCCGCCGACAAGATCGCCGCGCAGGGCGGAAAGGTGCTGCTCGACCGGGGCGTCGACGGCCTCTCGTTCGACGCCGCCGCCGGCCTGTGGCGCGTCTCGGCCCTGCGCGGCGACGGCACGCGCGAGACCTTCACCGCGCGCCACGTGATCTCGTCGGCGCCCGTGCGCGAGCTCGTGGACGCGATCACGCCGCGCCCGATCAGCACATTCCAGGCGCGGGCGCTGCAGTACCGCGACTTCGTCACGGTGGCGCTGATCGCCAAGTCGCAGGAGGACTTCCCGGACAACTGGATCTACATCCACGACCCGTCCGTCCAGGTCGGCCGGGTGCAGAACTTCCGCTCGTGGTCGCCGGAGATGGTGCCCGACGAGGCCCACACCTGCCTCGGACTCGAATATTTCTGCTTCGAGGGCGACGGCCTCTGGACCGCGAGCGACGCCGACCTCGTGGCGCTGGCCAAGCGCGAGATCGGGCAGATCGGCCTGATCGACCCGGCCGACGTGATCGACGCCTGCGTCGTGCGCCAGCCCAAGGCCTATCCGGTCTACGACGAGACCTATGCCGAGAACGTCGCGCTGGTGCGGATCGAGCTGGAGATGGACTACCCTACGTTGCATCTTGTGGGGCGCAACGGCATGCACAAGTACAACAATCAGGACCATGCGATGATGACGGCGATGCTCACCGTCGAGAACATCGTCGCGGGCAAACGCCGCCACGACGTCTGGCGGGTCAACGAGGACGCCGAGTACACCGAGGCCGGCGTCTCCGGCGCGGAGCACGCCCTCGCCAGCGAGCGGCTGGTGCCGCGCAAGGTCGCCTGAGGCGACAGAGGCCGGGCCGCGTTACGACGCGGCCTTGCCGGCGCCCGCCCGCGGCATACACTCCCCGCCAACGCCCGGTCTCAAGGGCGGTCTCGGGAGATCAGCCCCATGCGTCCGGTGTTCCTCGCCGCGCTTCTGTCCAGCGCCGCCCTCGTCACGTCCGCCCTCGCCCAGGGCGCGCTGCCCGCCGAGACCAAGGCCAAGGTGGACGACTTGGTCAAGCTCCAGGGCATGCAGAGCACCAACACGGCGCCCGCCCCCGAAATCCCGCAGACCGGCCGCAAGGCCGACGCGATCCGCAAGACGCTCGCCAAGATCAAGCTCCCCGAGGGCTTCAAGATCGACCTCTACGCGATCGTGCCGGACGCCCGCGCGATCGCCGTCGGCCCCAATGCCGGCGTGCTGTTCGTCGGCACCCGCAAGACCAAGGTCTACACCGTCACCGACCGCGACAAGGACCGCGTCGCCGACGAGGTCCGCGCCTTCGCGCCGGGCATCGACTTCAAGATCCCCAACGGCGTCTGCTTCTCGAAGGACGGCGTGCTCACGGTTGTCGAGCAGAACCGGGTGCTGTCCTTCCCCGCGGCCGAGTTCTTCTACGAGAACCCGGACGTCGCCGCCGGAATCGTGGTCAAGCAGGGCGAGCTGATCCCGGCCTCGGAGGAGAGCTACAACCACACCGCCCGCGTCTGCCGCGTCGGCCCGGACGGCAAGACCTACATCGCGCTCGGCCAGCCCTACAACGTGCCGGCGCCCGAGAAGATGGACCTCTACCGCACGCACGGCATCGGCGGGATCGTGCGCATGGACGCCGACGGCAAGAACCGCGAGGTCTACGCCACCGGCATCCGCAACTCCGTCGGCATCGACTTCGCCGCCGACAAGTCGTTGTGGTTCACCGACAACCAGGTCGACGGCATGGGCGACGACAAGCCGCCGGGCGAGCTCAACCACGCCACCAAGGCCGGCGAGAACTTCGGCTTCCCGTGGTTCGGCGGCGGCGCCGTCCGCACCGTCGAGTACAAGGACCAGACCCCGCCGGCCGGCGTCGTCGCCCCGGTGGCCGAGCTGGCGCCGCACGCCGCCGACCTTGGGCTGACCTTCTACAACGGCCGCCAGTTCCCGCAGGCCTATCGCGGCGGCATCTTCATCGCCGAGCACGGCTCGTGGAACCGCACCGAGCCGGTCGGCGCGCGCGTCATGTTCGCGCCCGTCGTCGACGGCAAGGTCGGCCAGCCGAAGCCCTTCGCGGAAGGCTGGCTGACCGGCGACGGCGAGTATCTCGGCCGCCCCGTGGACGTCGCGGTGCTGCTCGACGGCTCGCTCCTGGTCTCCGACGACGCGGCCGGCGCGATCTACCGGATTTCGTACGAAAACGACGCGAAATAGAACGCATTTCCATCGTTGCAGGCACACGCACCGACACCTGAACGGCCACTTGCACGATCACTTCCAGGATCACTTGCAAAGCCACTTGCAAAACCACTTGCACAGTCACCTGCACACGCACGCGCCGGGCTCGCCCGGCGCGTGCGGCCGGGGTGCCGATCCCGGGCTCGGCGGCGTGCGGGCGATGCGCATTCTCGAACGTCCACAGGCTCGCACCCGCCCGGTCCCCGCATGATCCGCCTCGCCGCCTTCGCCCTGATCCTCGCCGTCGCGCCCGCCCTCGCCCAGGCCGGCGACGCGGCGGCGGGCCGGAAACGCGCCACCGCCTGCCAGACCTGCCACGGGATGGACGGGCTCTCGAAGCTGCCCGAGGCGCCGAACCTCGCCGGCCAGGTCGAGGTCTACCTCGTGAAGGCGCTCACCGAGTATCGCGACGGCACCCGGCAGAACCCGGTGATGTCGGTCGTGGCCAAAGACCTGTCGGATGCCGACATCGCCAACCTCGCGGCCTAT
The DNA here is from genome assembly GCF_022179125.1 of Methylobacterium cerastii. Taxonomy (GTDB): domain Bacteria; phylum Pseudomonadota; class Alphaproteobacteria; order Rhizobiales; family Beijerinckiaceae; genus Methylobacterium; species Methylobacterium cerastii. The sequence continues at coordinate 7,484 of NZ_BPQG01000033.1, read as the reverse complement.
TACGGCGGCCTGCAGATCGAGGTGATCCCGCCGGGCTGAGCGGGACGAACGCCGCCGGCCGGGGGGGCGAATTTGTCCTCGGCGTCGAGCCTCGGATTGAAACGCGAGCCTGCTCGACCGGCTGGTCTCGACCCGATCGTGGCGTAGCGATCGACCTGTAGGATGCAAAAGGCCGACGTTCGCACGCTGGGCATCGGGAATGTCGGCTGGCGTCGGGGCTGTCTGCCGAAGGATCTATGATGTCGGTCGGTCGCGGTCTACTGCTTGAAGAGCCATAACGATTCGAGGACGACCGCCATGCAGGAAGACGGCGGAGATCCGGATGGATGGGCCGGCATGAACGCCATCAGCGCCAACGACATCGTCGAAACCATCCCGACCGGTCTTCTGGTGCTCGACGGGGATCTGCGCGTCCGGTCGGCCAATCGCGCGTTCTGCCGCACCTTCGGCGTGACGGTCGAGGACACCATCGGGCAGCGGTTGTTCGAGCTCGGCAACGACCAGTGGGACATTCCGGCTCTCCGAGACCTGCTCGGCACGATCATCCCCGATGACCAGGTCGTCGAGGCCTATGAGGTCGAGCACGACTTCCCCGGGATCGGTCGCAAGGTCATGCTTCTCAACGCCCGCAAGGTCTACCGCCCGGGCGACGGCACAGAGCGGCTTCTGCTGGCCATCGAGGACGTGACGGAGGCGCGCGAAGCGCGACGCGAAAGCGAACGCACCTGGGAACTTGCCCAGAACGTCGTCGATACCATTCGGGATCCGCTCCTGATCCTCGAAGGCGACATGCGGGTGACCACCGCGAGCCGCGCCTTCCTGCAGCTCTTCGACGTGCCCGCCGAAGCCGTGATCGGCCATAAGCTTCACGACCTGTCGCAGGGGCAATGGAAGATCGGGAAGCTGCAGGCGCTGTTGGCGCGCGTGGTCCCGGACGAGGAGGCCTTCGACGGCTTCGAGATCGAGGACGAATTTCCGGGCCTCGGAAGACGAATCTTCAAGCTGAACGCCCGCAAGGTGTTCCGCCCCGGCGATCACGTCACCCGGATGCTGGTGGTGTTCGAGGACGTGACCGAGGCGCGGATGCTCGAACGGCATCGCGAGATGCTGTCGACCGAGCTGGCCCATCGGATCAAGAACAGCCTGACGGTCATCACCTCCTTCGTATCCTACGAGGCCCGCCGGGCGGCCGAACCGTGCCGGGAAGGCTACCGGGCCATGCAGGCTCGGATCGGTGCGGTCGCCCAGCTGTACGATGTCATCGCGCGCTCCGCCGCGCTCGGCCCGGTCCCGATGGACACCTACCTCACCGGCATCGCCACGAGCTTGCGCGCCAGTCTTCTGGGGGAGGGCTCGCACGTCACGATCTCCGTCTCCGCGGAGCCGCTGTCGATCGATCCCGATCACGCGGTGACGATCGGACTGATCGTCAACGAGCTCGCGACGAATGCGGTCAAGTACGCGTTCCCTGACGGGAAAGGTCAGATCGTCCTCGGGTTCGACCGGCGTGAGGGTGAGGTCGCCCTGACCGTCAGCGACAACGGCGCCGGTCTCGTGGTCACCGGCGGTGGGCCATCCGGCTCGGGACTCGGCTCGCGCTTCGTCGAAGCCTTCGTGCGCCAGATCGACGGCATTCTCGCGACCGCGACCAACGCCCAGGGCACGACGTTCACGGTACGCCTTCCGTCGTCCATCCTCGCATGAGGGTGGCGCTGCGATCCAATCGGATCGCGCGGGTGGAATGTCCGATCGTGGGGGCTGCCTGGGCCTGCGCGATGATCTTTTCGGCTCGAAGCGGACCGGCAGAAATGCATGCGTTGCGCACCGCCTGGCCGACGTTCACACTGAGACGCGACCCCCGCCGGGGGTAGCCCAAAGCCGATCCTGGACGCACGCGGAGGCATCGATGCGGGTCCCCACAGCTTTCGCCCCGGACGCGACGGTGTTTCCCGCACGCGTCGCGATCGGGCTCGGGCCGCGCCCGGTGCTGGTCGTGGCCGCCGCCGCCGCGCTCGTCGCCGGGACGATCGGGGTCGTGCGGGCGCCTGCTGTTGCGATCGATCCGGATCTCGTCCGGGTGATCCGCTGCATGGCCCTGATCAAGGGCGGTCTGGCGTTGGCCGCGCTCGCGGCCTGCCTCTGGCGGCTCGGGCGGCCGGCCGCGGGCTGGCGCAGATTCGCCTACGTGGCGGGGCCGCCGTCGATGCTGGGCGGGGCCGTCGCCCTGTGGTCGCTGCATGGGGTCGGGCTCGCGGCGCTCGGCCTGCATCTCGGGCTGTTCGGCGTGCTCGCCGCGGGGCTGACGGACCCCGCCTTCTTCGACGGCTGGCGCCGCCGGCGCGCGTGACGGCGGCGCGATTTTCGATAAAACGCGTCAGCGGCCGAGCCGCCGCCTGGCCTCGTCGCGGGCTCGATGCTCGAAGCGGGCGAGGGCGACCCGGCGCTCCAGCGAGAGCGCGTCGCGCCCCGGCGGTATCGCGATGATCTCGGCCACGGTCTCGCGCTCGCGGTAGAGGCCTTCGAGCGCCGAGCCCGCGAGCGTCGCCGAATCGAGCCTGTCGGCGAAGGCGTCGTCGTGGCAGGCGCGCACGATCTCGGCCTCCAGCAGCAAGCCCGGGGCGCAGGCGCGCTGGTCCTCGTCGTAGGCGGTCTTCAGAAGCGTCGCGACGCCGCCGCCGACGAGCGCGAGGCTGATCGCCACCGGCCTGCCGTCCAGCGCCAGGATGTCCGCGCGGGCGCCGACCGGCCCCTGCGCCGGCCCCTCCTTCTGCCCGAACAGCGCGCGCGCGAAGGCCGCGTGCTCCGGGCGGCAGGCCATCGCCGTGCCGGCCGCGCCCTTCCAGCCCACGCGCTCCAGCGCGAGGAAGGCCGCGACCGCTTGGTCGAGGTCGGGGCCGGCAGTCGCGGTCGCGAAGGTCACCGCGCCGGCCTCGCCGAGGCGCTTGGCGCGGCGGCGGAGGTCCTTCAGGCGGCCCTTGTGCGGGTGGCCCTCCAGGAACGCGTCGTGGCTCGCGCGCCGGTCGAGCACCGGGCGCGCGAACGCGGCCACCGTGGCGCGTCGCCAGCCGGCGCGGTCCATCGCGGCGACGAGGCCGGCGCCGGCCGGGCCGTCGAGGGGCAGCAGCGGCCAACGCCAAGCCCGGCCGCCGGAGGCGGCTGCGAGGCCCGCGACGAGGGCGTCGAGCACGGCGTCCCGTGCCGGGCCGTCGGCGACGAGGGGCGCGGTCGCGGTGACGAAGGGCGACAGGAAGGGCCGCGCGACCCGGCCCCCGAGCGCGCTGACATCGCGCGCGATTCCGTAGGGCAGGGCGGCTTCGAGCCGGCCCGCGCGGCGGATTGTGACGAAGCGCAGGGCCTCGGGGGCGAGGCCGGCGCGCTGATGCGCGGCGACGACGTGGCGGGCGTAGTGCGGATGCGGCGCCCGCGCCCGCGCGAACAGGTCGTCCCATTCGGCCGCATCCGGCGCGTCGGACGGGCCGGCCTCGATCGCGGGCATGTGGACGGCGGAGATCATCGCGGGTTCGCCGTGAAAAGGCCGGTCCAGACCGGGGTCGAGAGGCCGTGGACGCGGTGCGCCGCCAGCGCCAGGATGCCGGCGCGCAGGATCGTGGTCAGCGCCATCCCGAGCGCCGCGCCGATCACCCCGAGATGCGGCACGAGGAGCAGGCAGGCGCCGACGGCCACCGCCAGCATCGCCAGGGTGATGCCGGCGCAGAGCCGCTCGCCGCCGAGCATGGTCAGCAGATCCTCACCCGGGCCGAACAGGCTCGCGGCGACGCTGCCGGCGGCGAGCACGGCGAGGATCGGGATGCTGTCGGAGAATTGCGGGCCGAACATCGCCAGCAGCAGGGGGCTCGCGGCGACGACGGCGAGCGCCACGAGGGCGGTGGCCGCCAGGGTGCCGCGGCCCTGCAGGCGCACAAGCCAGGAAAGCGTCGCCCAGTCGCCGACCGCATGCGCCGCGCTGAAGCGCTGCGCGGTGGCGGCGACGGCGGCGAAGTGCACGAACACGACGAATTGCTGGATGCGCGTCGCGGCGAAGTACAGGCCGACCGCCGAGGGCGGCATCAGGAAGCCGAGCACCACCACGTCGACGAAGGTGAAGCCGGCGTTGGCCAGGTCGATCAGCGCGATCGGCAGGCTGGCGCCGAGCCAGTGGCGCCAGCGGTAGCGGCGCGGGCCCTTGGGCAGGGTGCGCGCCATCCGCGCGATCACGAGCGTCGCCTGGATCGCCACCGACAGGATCGCGGCGGCGAGCATGCAGGCCATCGCGACCCAGGCGTGGGCGGGCGCCCCGAGCAGGATCGCGGCGACCATCGCGACCATCATCACGGTCTGGCGCACGAGGTAGGGCGGGGCGATCGCCAGCACCGCCCAGTTCTGGCTGCGGGCGAGGCCTTCGAGGAAGTCCTGGAGCGCGAACAGCGGCAGCACCAGCGCGCCGACGAGGAGCGGCGCCCGATAGGGCCCGGCGACCCAATCGGGCCGCAGCGTCAGGATCGCGGCACCCACCCCGGCGACGAGGAGGGCGGCCGCGCCGATCGCGACGGCGCCGGCCACGAGGTAGCCGCGGGCGTGGTCGAGGTCGCCGCGGGCCTGGTCGACCGGCAGGAAGCGGCAGGCGCCCTGCGACAGGCCGAGCGTGACCGAATGGCCGATCATCGCGGTCCAGACCCAGACCGTGGCGAAGATGCCGTATTCCTGCCAGCCCATCAGCCGGGCGGTGAGCACCTGCGCGCCGTAGGCGAAGCCGGCCGAGGCGATGCGGATCGCGAACACGTCGAGGGCGGTGCGGGCGGGGCCGGTCGCGGCGGCGCGCAGGCGGTGGACGGCCGAGCCGAGGGTCGCCGCCGCCATGTCCGCCTCCTCGATCCCGCGCGGATCGGCCCCGAGCCCTAACCCGGCCGCCGTTGCGGCGGGGTTAATGGGGCAGGGTCAGGGTCTTACCGACGTCAGGGTCTTACCAACGTCAGGGCTTTGCCGGCGTCAGGGCCTCGCCGGCACCGCCGTCGCCCCCGCGGTACCGGTGGGCTTCGGCGCCGTCGCTCCCGCGGTTCCGGTGGCCTCGGGCTGCTGCAGCGACAGCGTGATCGCGCGGCTGACGTGCTCGGCCATGCAGCGCAGGCCGAGGTCGTTGAGGCGGAACTGCTGGCCGAGCATGTGGCCCTCGCCCTTGTCGCTGCGCCCGGCGAGGTAGCGCATCGCGTCGTAGCGCAGCACCAGCGGCACCTTCTCCTGCGTCGCCACCGTGCGCACCGACTGGACGATGCTGGTATAGTAGGCGTCCGCCGCGAGGCTCGCGGTGTAGAGCGGGTCGACCAGGACCACGTCGATGTCGTGCGACTTGATCCACTTCACGGTCTCGGTGAGCGCGTCGGTGAAGGCGTCGAGCTCGACCCGGGCGAGGGCGTCGTGGGTGCCGACCTGCCAGATCACGAGGTCCGGCTCCACGTCGGCGACCATGCTGCGCAGCCGCTCGGCCGCGCCCGAGGCGATCTCGCCCTGGAGGCCGCGATATTCCATCACCACGTCGACGTTGGGCATCGCACGCTCCAGCGCCGTCTCGAGCTTGACCGGATAAGTCGCCGAGGCCCCGGGCGCGGCGTTGCCGCCGATAGCGAGCACCCGCACCGGGCGGTTCTTCTGCAACGCCGCCTTCACCGCCGGGAGCTGGGACAGGGTGTAGAGCTGCGAGCCCGGGACGCGGCATTCCGGCGACAGGCTCGTATCGCCCGGCTCCGCCTCCTTGCTCCCGGCCCCGGAGGGCGGCGACACCACCATCGGGACGCCCGGCGCACGGGGCGCCTCCTGAGCTGCGACCGGCCAAGCCGCGACCAGCCAAGGCGCGACCGGCCAAGCCGCGAGCAGGCCGAGAAGCCATGCGACGGCGATCCGGTGCATCGCGCCTGTCCTCACGACGCCACCCGGGGCTTGCGGCCGCGCCATTCCACGAACCACGCCGTCGCGCCGAGGCCGACGATGCCGACGGCGAGCACGATCATGTCGACGACCAATCCGCCGCCGGTCCGAAACCGCAAGAGCTGGCCGCCGAGGCTCAAGATCGATCCCATGGAGAACACGGCCAGGGAATTCCGGCCCAAGCCCGCAAGATACCCGACAATCAAGGGGATCCGAGGCGCGATGATACCGTAGACCGGGCCGAACGCGAGAAGGACGCCCACGAAATGTAACAGGCGTGCCGGCGTCAGGTAGGTCTTGTCGAAGGTGAACAGCAGTCGCGGGTCCGGCACCAGCATCGGATCGGGCCGGATCTCCAGCACGGAGAGCACGATCCCGAGCACGACGATCGCGATCCCGAGGGGGAACAGCCGGCGCGACCAGAGCCGGAGCGTGCCCGAGGTGCGGTTCCAGTCCTGCAGGACGAAGCCGAGCACGAGCAGCAGCTGCCAGCACCACGGATCGAAGAACCAGTCGCCCTGGCCGGGCCAGGATTGCAGGTTCCACTCCTCGACCAGGCTGGCGAGATAGAGCCCGACCGAGAGCCCCAGCGCCAGGAGTCGGTTCAGCCGGGCGATCAGCACGAAGGCCGGCGCGATCCCGAGCAGCACCACGTAGAGCGGCAGGATGTTGAAGAAGCCGAGCTGGTGGGTCAGCAGGACCATGCCGACGACGGTCTGGATCGGGTCGGCGAAGAACCCGCCGGCATTGTGCCATTCGAGGATGAGCGGGTTGTCGAACACCAGCGCGGTGCCGGCGATCATCGCCAGCGCGATCACCATCACGGCGAGCTGCGCCCGGTAGACCTCGATGGTGCGCGACAGCAGGCGCAGGACCGAGCGCAGGCGCGGCTCAGGGGTGCCGTCGCGGCCGCGGGTGGCGATGCCGATCGACCAGCCGGCCAGGAACACGAACAGCTCGGCCGCGTCCGAGATGCCGTATTGCGAGTAGGTGTAGCGCTCGAAGGTGTTGCCGGGGACGTGGTTGATGAAGATCGTGACGAGGGCGAGCCCCCGCCAGAAGTCGATCGCGTTCGGTTCCCGCATCGCGGTGTCGGCTCCGGAAGTTCGGCGTGCGGGCTCGGCGGGCGTCGGCGCTTCGCGACGCAGCGAAGGCGGGTCCTGATACGGCGGCGCAGGCCCGACTGCAAAGGTTGGACGCGAACGAGGCGCTCGACAGGTCGAACCGCCGCGCCGCGAGCCGCGTTACGCCGGGACCAAGGAGCGCACGATGTCCAGAACCCGCCCGATTTCCGTCTTCGTCCTCGCCGCCGCTCTGGCGTCGTCCCTCCCGGGGCAAGGCTTCCTCCCGGGGCAAGTCTTCCTCGCGGGGCAAGCCCTCGCCCAGGCCGAGACCGGGACCGGCGGCGGCGCGGCCTCGACGGTGACGGCGCCGAACACCTCGCGTGTCGGCCGGACCATGCCGCCCTCGACCGGGGCCGGCGCGGCTACCGCCGACGACCGCCGGACGCGCACGCCGAACGAGAAGCAGGACGACCAGCTCATGCGCGGCATCTGCATCGGCTG